>CAZUDX010000001.1:0-55560 GCA_964618695.1 uncultured Candidatus Bathyarchaeia archaeon
GTCTTGAAGCAGAAAGCATAAAAACAGGAAGAAACATGTCGAATTGCGGAAATCTAAATTGTAACGTAAGCCTCGGTGGCCTAGCCGGCTAGGGCATCGCCTTGGTAAGGCGGAGGTCGCGGGTTCGAATCCCGCCCGAGGCTCCATCTTGAAAAACTGTTCACGTATTATCTGTGAATTGTTATTGTTACGGAATCGCCTAAAATCTCGGTTGTTACCTTGTCTTTCACTACGGCTTTGAACATTTCATTTGCTACTTCAGCAAGGTAGATGCTCCATTTGGGGCCGAGGTCGTGGCGCAAATGAAAATACTCTTTATCCTTTCTAATGTGATGGTCACATTCGAACCACCCTGCAAACCCAGAAACAAGCTTTTCAACCAAAAAAACCAAGAAGCTTAAGCTAGTTGGGGCTCCCATCGTCCGCCCAAGATCATTAGCAATTGTTGAACCTGCATTTCTGCCGTTTTCTCTTACGCTCTCCTCTGGGCAAGAATTAATTATGGCTGCGAAACCTTTCCGTGTTAAGGTTATTGCGCCATAACGTAACATGAATCTGAGATAAGCGTATTGTTGGAGCAGCCTGTTCAAAAGAGCGTTGACACTAATATCTTCTCTCTCAGCTTCTTCATTCAACACTTGAAGCCACTGTTCGTCTATTCTGAATGAACGCCCAATTGTCTTCCGTTTTTTGTTAAGAAACGTCATGTGTTCCCTTCCCCAGAAAAAAAGTGTTACAATGTATTATTATTTAACACTTTTTAACTTATTAGTGACCCATTGTGTCCGTCACAGTTTTAACGTTAAAGAAAACAACATGAACCACAATGCAAACTTCCAAAAATAAAAAACGGATCAAAGTTCTATTCGTGGATGACGATGTAGAATTCCTGAAAAGTGCAGAACAATGTCTAAAACTGCAAGGTGACTTTGAAATAGAATCAGCCTCTTCGGTTGACGAAGCCATGAAAAAGATGAAGAAGAAGAAACCTGATGCAATAATCTGTGACATCAACATGCCCAGCATAAACGGTTTCGAATTTCTCAAAACACTCCGAGAAACCAACAACAACGTTCCATTCATCGTACTCACTATAACCGAAGACAAAGAGAAAGCCCTAACCGCCTTTAACTTAGGCGCCAACGGATTCGTAGGAAAGTCTGGCGACCCCCAGCTAGTTTTTTCTACATTAAAAAGATATATAGAAAAATCCATGAACCGTTTTCAATAACAAAAGTTGACAAGATGAGTGAGACTCCCTTCGCTCGGCTTAGCTTAATGCTTATATGCTTTCACGAAAGGAGGAATTTTGGGAAAAAGGCGAAGAGTCGTATGGATGAAAAAAAAGCTGAAGAAAAGGCCATTCGAAAAAGGGTTAAGAGCAGACGATACAGTGGCAAATACAAAGGGAGAGGAAAATACAAACAAAAAGACCCCGCATAACCTCAGTTCCTACCTAATGGAGTGGGTCTAACTGAAGAAAAACCTGAAAAACATTCTCGCCGACAAACTTGACCCCCAACGACTAACACAACTGTACAAAACCTACGACATTATCGGCGATATCGCAGTTATCCGAGTACCAGAAGGCCTCCATCAACACAGCCGAATCATCGCTGAAGCCATCATGGATATTCACAGGGAAGTGAAGGCTGTGTGGCGCCAATCCAGCCCGGTCTCAGGCGATTACAGACTACGAAAGTTGAAATTTGTTTTAGGCGAAAGAAAAACAGAAACAACATACAAAGAGTATGGTTGCATCTTCAAAATCGATTTAGACAAAACATACTTTTCGCCAAGGCTCTCCTATGAAAGATTACGAATCGCAAAGCTGACCCAACTAAGAGAAGTGGTTTTGAACATGTTTGCGGGTGTAGGCTGCTACTCCATATGCATCGCGAAACATTCAGAGCCTATGAAGGTCTATTCGATAGACATCAATCCAGTTGCCATCCAATTCCTGCACGAAAACATTAGGCTCAACAGAGTTGCAGACAAAATTGTTTCTATCCTAGGAGACGCTAAAAAAGTAATAGAAAAAGAACTGCAAAACGTCGCTGACAGAGTTCTCATGCCACTACCCGAAAGAGCCTACGAATATCTCGACTCTGCCCATTTGGCTCTAAAGCCGGAAGGAGGATGGATACACTATTATGCTTTTGAACACGCAAAAAAGGCTGAAAATCCCTTAAAAAAAGTCGAAGAGAAAGTCTCTGAAAAGTTGCACCGCTTAGGAGCTAATTTTCAGATAGAATCTAAACGAATTGTGAGACCGATTGGACCCCGTTGGTACCAAGTTGTACTTGACATTCACGTGGAAGGTTAACGCGGTTGTTGGAGTGTAGACAACAGAAGCTATAAGTAACTTGCACAATTTTTTGTGACATAGTAGACTGTATAACTGATCACTTCCATTGATGTGGTGAGTTTATGAGCGAATGGAACATCGGAGTTGACATTGTAGAAATTGCCCGTTTCGCGCGATTGACATACAAAAGTAACAAGCAATTTTACAATCGAGTCTTCACTCCGAAAGAGATTGAATACTGCTTATCCTTCAGCAACTCAGCGCCACATTTTGCTGTAAATTTTGCTGGAAAAGAAGCGGTTTACAAGGCAATTAACAGGTTCTGCAATGTTAAACTTCACAATATTGAGATTATCAGAGACAAGGATGGAGCACCCAAAGTCAACCTTAATTTAAGCCACGAAGAAAAGAGCATACCTCTTGATGTAAAAGTTAGCTTGTCCCACTCAATGTCCCATGCTATCGCTTTTGCTGTAGTACAGAGACCAGCTAAAGCAGCGAACGAATATAACATAGGAACAGAGGTGGTATTGCCTCATGGATTCTGAAAAATCTTCACAGAAAAAAACTAGCGAAACGGTTCGTTTACAGCTAACAAAATTGTTGAATCAGGTTCGAGAAGAGCCAACTCATTTGAACTACTGGAATGTCTACAAACTAATTCAAAAACTCGACTTAAAGTCCCTTAACATCTCGGACGAAGAGAAGATAAAGGTGGCTCTGTTGAGCTCCTTCACAATCGACCAGTTGGGGATATATCTTGATGTCAAAAGCCGCCTCGCCAACTTGTATCCTGAAATATACGTTGCCCCCTTTAACCAATACCAGCAGGAAATCCTTGACGAAAACAGCGGACTATACGCTTTCAAACCAGACATAATTATTTTGGCGGTTCAAGCAGAGGTTTTGCTTAACGAGAATTTCCTTTCAGAGTTTGTGACGTTATCCAATGTTGAGCGGTATCAGACCGAGGTTATCAGTCGACTACAGACGATTTTGTCGATGCTAACCTCTAGGACAAACGCTCTTGTGTTAGTGAACAACTTCATAGTTCCAGCCTTCACTCCCTTAGGAATCCTAGACAACAAAGCGGATGCTGGATTGCATAGTTTCTTTTATGGGTTAAATCAGAGATTGGCAGAATTGTACAAGAACAGCAATCAAGTTTACGTGGTTAATCTCGAAGGAGTTGCTAGTAAGCACGGTAAGTCACGTTGCGTAAACCCCAGCATGTATTATCGAGGTTCTTTATTGTTCAGCGAATCCTTCTTGCCAGTTGTTGCCGACGAGTATATGGGATACGTTAAGGCTCTGAAGAACCACACAAGAAAGTGCATTGTTTTGGATTTGGACAATGTGCTTTGGGGCGGCATAATCGGCGAAGACGGAATCGAGGGAATCGAATTAGGCGTAGATTCACCTGGGAACGCTTACAAAGACTTTCAGAGGGCTTTGCTGAGCTACTACAATCGCGGAGTACTCTTGGCAATAAACAGCAAAAATAACCCTGAAGAAGCTTTGAAGGTCATCAATGAACATCCTCATATGCTGTTACGCGAGAAACATTTTGCAGCCATCAGGATTAACTGGCAAAACAAAGTCCAAAACATGATTGAATTAGCAAAAGAAATCAACATCGGCTTGGACAGCATGGTTTTCATGGATGATAACCTCCGTGAACGCACACATATGAAACAGGCGTTACCTCAGGTTTTGGTTGTGGACATGCCTTCTTCCCCGTTTCTGTATCGGCAGACACTTGAAAACCTGAACGACTTCAACCTCCTCGCGTTAACTGAAGAAGACAAAAAGCGTGGAGAAATGTACCAAGCAAGAAAGAAGCGGGAAGAACTTCGAGAGTCAATCAGTTCTTTGGATGATTTTCTGAAATCTTTAGAGATGAAAGTCGTGATCAAACATGCTAACGAAATGAGTATACCGAGGATCGTGAGTATGGTGAATAAAACCAACCAGTTTAACCTTACTACCCGCCGATACACTGAGGTTGATATCAGAAAGATGAAAGAGGCGAAGGAAGAATTTAGCATTTACAGTCTTCAGGTGTCTGATAGGTTAGGAGACGAGGGAATCATCGGCGTAGCTATTATCCGAAAAGAACCAGAAATATGGGCCATAGACTCGTTCCTTCTGAGCTGCCGCGTTATCGGACGCAAAGTTGAGACTGCTCTCTTAGCCAGAATTGTGGCAGACGCAAAAAAACAGGATGTCTCTGCATTAATTGGGGAGTATATTCCAACTCCAAAGAATGCTCCTGTCAAAAACTTTTATGCTGACCATGGTTTCAAAAAGCTTCCACATGAAGGAGACCTCCACAGATGGTGGCTTGACCTAACTAAATCTACAGTAGAGAAGCCTAAGTGGATGTATGTCAAAAATGGTTAGTGCAGATGAGAAACTGAAAGATATTCTGGCAAAAGTCTTGCTCATAGACAAATCTGACATTAATGATAATATGTCGCGAAAAAGCGTGAAAGAATGGGATTCCATGGCTCATCTAATGCTTGTTAGCGAGATCGAATCCGCCTTCGAAGTCACCATGAATGACGACGACATCATGGAAATCCAAACAGTAGCAGACATCAAAAAAACACTGAAAAAACTGAATATACCCCTCTGAAATCAACTTGTAGCAGTTAAATTTTGCTCGATGTTACAAGCTTCTAAGTATTTTGCGTGCGCATTTGGGATGAGATGTGAATATCATTATTCTATTGGTTACGGTTGAACAAAGGCTTTATAAACTATGCTGAGAACCTGAAAATTTAGGGGCACACATCAGTTCCTTAATCATTTTTGGTTTAGGGGCTATGCCCACGAGTTCATAGAAACACCTCGATCTTGTGCGCCCTAAACTACTGTAATAGTAAATTTGGAGGTGAATTTGTGCCTTCACATGGTTCGTTATCCAAAGCGGGTAAAATACGGTCTATAACCCCTAAAGTAGAGGCTAGGGAGAGACATTCCGCTGTTCCAAGGGTTGGTAACCACAATAAGTACCACAAACGATTTGTCCTAGATCGGGGAAATGGTCAATACAAGCCTGGCAGAAGACGTCGCAGGCGTCGTAGATAATTCCTTTAAGCGTTTATTCCTATTCACGGTGATAAAACTGTTAAAATCATTAAACGGAGAGAAGCCCACACAAAGTAAGAAAGCTTCAAAGTTCACTACTGAAGAGCTTGTTCAAACCTTAACAGATAAGGAGGTGTATTGCACTGTCTAAAGAGCAAAACATTGTGTATATTGGAAGAAAACCGCCCATGAACTATGTAACGGCGATTATAACAAGTTTCACCGGATCTGACTCTCAAGATGTTACATTGAAGGCGAGGGGAAGAGCGATAACAACGGCTGTTGATTCTGCTGAGATAACTCGACGCAGGTTCATGAAAGAACTAAACATAAACAACATAAAAATTGGAACAGAAGAAATTCAGCAAGAAGAAGGGGGAACAAGAAACGTTTCAACCATCGAAATCACATTAACACAAAGTCCTCCTAAAAAGCAATTGGAAAGAAAAAGGAACACCAAAACCGAGCCTGTACCCACTCAAGACATAGAACTGACAAGCGTAGAAGGTGTCGGAACAAAGAGGGCGGAGAAATTGAAAGCTTACAACATACACTCTGTTCAAGACTTGGCAAAAGTTGACCCAAAAGAGCTTTCAGAGAAGCTCCAGATTTCAGAGAAGAGAGTTTCAAAATGGGTTGACGGGGCTAAAGATATCCTCAACAAGTAAGAAAAGGCACAAGCAGAAAAGAACATCGATATTACAATTTGAATAGCGAGTATCACGAAGGCTCTTTATGGAGGAAACAAATATGATTTGCCCAGTTTGTGGCTCTGATATGAAGGAGCTATCGCCTCAAGTCTGGAACTGCAAGTGCGGTCACCGCGAAATAGTTGAAAAATCTAAGCAACAGAATAATGAAAAAGAAGAATCTAAAGAAGCTTATAGAAAAAGATTCTGGGAAAAAAAGAAAAGAGTTAGGAAAGCTATCTCTCATAAGAAGGATATCGTAGATAGGAAAAAGAGAACATCAGTTTAGAATTATGTTTTAGGCGAAAGAAAAACACGAAAAACGGAGAGAGAAACGAAACTGTTCCAGCTAGAGACCAAATCATAGACACCTGAATTTGTGAGGCAGCGATAGTTTGCTCACGCAAGACTTTTAAAACACCATACTCATACTCGTAACAAAACAAGTTCGGTCAATTATGAGTTACTATATCATTTTAGTTAGGTCCTGAAGCTAACTTTAGTGTCGAGCTTGTTGATCTATAAGAAATTAAGCATGGATGATTGGTAAATTGGAGTCCCTTTCGATTGAAAGATGTTCAGAATGCGGTGCAACATTACTTTTCCATGATGAAGAAAACGCAGAAGTTGTGTGCACAAAGTGTGGGTTTGTATTAACAACAAAACTTACAGATAATGGACCTGAATGGCGAGCATTCACTCCTGAAGATCGCAAAGCTAAAGTTCGGGTTGGCGCTCCCCAAACTTTCGCGATCCACGACAAAGCCCTTTCCACAAAAATATACTGGCGAGATATAGTCGGTTATTCACCTGAAAAAAGAGCCCAATTATTTCGCCTTCAAAAGTGGCAACAGCGAAGTCGCGTCTCAAACGCGGGTGAAAGAAACCTCGCGAAAGCCATGTCGGAAATAAATAGATTATGTGACAGTCTCAATATTCCAAGAAACATCGGTGAAAGTGCAGCTATCGCCTATAGAAAAGTTGTTAAGAAACGTTTGACGCGAGGTAGGTCTATTCGGGCTTTGGCTACCGCCGCTATTTATCTTGCTTGTCGGCAGAGTAGAATCGTGAGAACTCTCACAGAACTATCAGAGGCTTCCGGTATCAGTAGAAAAGAGATTGCATCCAGCTACCGTTTCTTGATTAGAAAACTGAAGATCTTTGCGCCAACCACTAGGCCAAATAAATACGTAACCAAATTATCTAATCAACTTGGACTAAACGGGAAGACAGAGGGAATTGCTCACAAAATTCTTAGAGGTGTAGAAAAACAGAGATTGACCTCGGGAAGGATGGCAAAAAGTGTTGCAGCCGCTACATGTTACATAGCCTCCTCGGTATCAGGGGAGAGGAGGACCCAAAGGGAGATCGCTGAAGCAGTAGATATAACGGAAGTCACAATCAGAAACAGATATCGGGAGATGATGAACCGGCTCCTCATCATTGTCAAGCTTTAATGAATAGGAGAACTAATACATGAGCATATACTTAATTGAAGAAGTCCCAAAAAATGTTGACACTATTAGACAATACATCGCTTTTGGTGAAAAAAACTTACTTGAAATATCACCAGATTCAGTCGGTTCTTTAAGTGTAGTTGCGAGCATTATCATAGTATTCGCACTAGTTGTTGCAGTAATAGTCAAAAAAAGCATCGAAAACTTCAGACAACCAAAAGAAAAAGCATTCAAACAAGGCTCAGATGAAGCACCGAGAAGCAATGAGAAAACCGAGAAAAGCAAACCTCTGATAAAATTGGAGAAGATCAAGGGAGTTGGGAACAGAACAGCCACGAAACTCGAAGCTGTAAACATCGCATATGTCTCAGATCTAATAGCTTCCTCTCCAACAGATCTGGCACATAAAACTGGCATCTCTGAAAGAAGACTCTCGAAATGGATTGAACTAGCAAAAGCGATGGTCAATTAAAGACCTTGTGTAGTAAATAGCACGAGCAGACCAACTAGATTTTCGGAACGCAAGCGTCATTTGACAGTTTCTTAATCGGTGATATCACGTTCTTTTTCTAACGTGTATTAAGCCCTACGACGTATGTGAAGGCATCAAATGAAGTTTGTAATGCAAATAATCATTCCAAGCTTGGAAATAACCTGTATCAAACTCGCTTTTCGTCGTTAGGTTCCGGACTAGTTCATTGAAGCTCTTTCTGGCTTTCAATATTTTTTTCCTGTCAAGCCTCTTGAGTTTGATTATGTATGGTAGAGGTGAAGAGTGAGGTGCCTTTAGTGCTGTAATCATACCGTCCAAAGCGTGAAAATACCCCTTCACCCATTCATCTTCGGGATTCTTTTTCATGAGAAAACTTAGAAATTTCTCAGCTCGGGTCCATTTCCTCTTTGTCAGTAAAGGAAATAGCTTGTAAATAGTTTTTATAGAGAGCCTTCCCCGAAAACTTCTTACATCATGAGTTCTAGCAAGATGAACACGTAACCCTCGTTCATTTTTGAGTTTTTTGCCGCAAAGTTGACAAACTATATTCATAGGCACTACTCTACAATGCGCGACTGACACGCCTCTATGCGCCCCTGTTAAATCAAGAACCAGTCATTCTGTAGGTCTTTGAGTTTAAACAACATGCAGAGACGCGCATGTATTAAGTCTCAATTAACCTTTATAAAATATGTTGAGAATATTATGACGTAGAAAGCGTGAGTCAAAGGAGTATTGTAACCCTTCTGCTATAGGTGTTGTTTGCCATTTCTGACAGGGGGATGTGAAATAGTGTGAAAGAAGGGTTACTGGGGAGAATATGAGGTCAACCCAAAATGGTTGTCGAAAGATCCACCCTTCCACAAATAACATGAAAAAACACGCGGATATATGACATCTTAGGAGAGTGTCTGAGGCTTCAATCCCTCCTTTACATTAAACATTGGAGGAAAAGAGACTTGGTAAAAGTAAGACCTGACCATTTGAAGAGGTTAGCTCGGGAATTAGTTGAACATTTCCCAGACAGATTTACGACAGACTTTCAAAATAATAAAAAATTGGTTGATGCTTTAACCAATGTTACATCAACAAAATTCAGAAACAGAATAGCTGGATACATTATTCGATTAAAGCGAGAACACATAACTCAAAAAAGTGAAAGCGAGGTGCGTGCGCATTTAATCCGTATGGCAGCCAATCAGAGGGTTTATAAATCATCCCACAAATTAACAGTCTGAGGCACACACTGACTCATTCAAGATTCACCCCCTCTTGGAGTCATTGATTGGCTTTTACAGATAAACTCCAATTGTGTGCGCCTATTAAAAGGGGACTTCAAATGGCTAATGTTCAAGATTCCATTCGCATCGAAAATGTTGTTGCCTCTGCAACTTTGGATCAAAAAATTGATCTTGATGCTATTGTTAAAGTAAATCCTATAGTTGATTATGATCCTGAAAAGTTTCCAGGTCTAGTTTACAGGTTAAAAAGACCAAAAACAGCAATCCTAATTTTCAGGACGGGCAAAATGGTTTGTACAGGAGCCAAATCATCCAAGGAAGCAAAACGAGCAATCAAGAAGGTTGTAAGGAGACTGAAGAAAAGCGGGATAATTATTATCAGTAAACCTAAAATTAAAATCGTTAACATAGTGGCTTCGGGGAATTTAGGTGGCTTGATAGATCTTGAGCGGTCTGCTTACTCTCTTGGCAGAACCATGTATGAACCTGAACAATTTCCTGGTCTCATTTATCGGGTGGATGATCCAAAAGTTGTATTTCTTATATTTTCCAGTGGAAAACTTGTTTGCACAGGAGCCACAAAAGAAGAAAATGTTTACGAAACAGTTAGAAATCTTCATCAAGACTTGGGGCAAAAAGATTTGATATATTATGACTAATGAGTCGATTTTGTTTTGCCCTTACAAAATTTCAAGGTGATATAAACATGAGTGAAGAAAAAACGGTTAAAAAAGCTAATCTGATTTCGGCTATGAGAGACTACAAGAGGAAGAGAACTAGCAGAAAAGAAAGGCGGATAGATTTCACGGTTTCACCTTCCGAGGAGGACCAGAAAATCTTGATACGTGCGATAACTGAACCTAAATCAAAATCAGGGTATATTGCTGTAGATACTGTTCGCAAGATGGTTGACTTTCTGGAAAGAAACAATTATGATAAGGGCATACTTGTTGGAAATAAATTCACTAATGCGGCGAAAAGAGAGATGAAAAACGCTAATATTGAACTAGTTTCGGAGGCAATTTCACCAAATTTCAAAATCAACCGACTTTACTCAACTATAATAAAATACGTGGAGAAATTGTGCAAGGCAAAATGCGGCAAAATTCCCAAAAAAGATTCTGATTGCAAAGGATTTGTTGATGGACGGTATTCTTGTGATATCAGATTAACTAGTGACAATGCTGATTTTCATTATGAGAAAGCGTGGGTAAATTTCTTAGAAAGAGACCTTGTCAAGCTATTGACTATCGAGAAAGAAATGAAAAATTAGTTTGTTTTGGGTCAAATTTTAATCCTTCAATATGCAAATGATTTTTCGCTTCATCTATTGCCACGTAAAGGATTGCTATCAACAGTTTAAGTTAAAAGAGCCTAACTCTCTTTTTCTCCGGGTTTATTCAATTTCTGGACTGCTCGCGCTGGGTTTCCCGCCACCATCGTGTAGGGTGGAACATCTCTGCTTACAACTGCTCCCGCGGCAACAATCGCGCCCTCACCAATCGTGACTCCCGGCAAGATTATTGCGCCAGTTGCAATCCAGACTCCCCGTTTGATGGTTACTTTTTTTGGTCCTTCATAGTAAATTTTGAATCTTTGATGAAATGGACTGGCGCTGGAGTGTGCCATAATGCTTACTCCCGGACCGATGCTGGCTTCATCTCCGATCTCGATGTATTCAGGGTATTCTCCGTCCATGGTAACTAGGAAGCCGATGTAGACGTTTCTGCCAACTTTGATTCCGCATTTTCGGTAGACGCTAGCGCGGAACTGGTAGGCTGGTGAAAGCCATGCGAGAATTCGAAGTAGTCGACCTAATAATTTGCCCATGCCATAACTTCGTTTCATTTTATATTTAAAACAAACGTTGTAGGTAGTCAAAAAAGGAAAAGTTGTCAATGTCGCCTGTCAATAAGCAGCAGAAAGAGGCGTCATGTTTCCATTTGCCATGATGATTGTTCCAGTAGTTTACTGCTTCAGTGACTGATGGAAACCAGCCGTTCAACTCTGTTCCATACTCCACAACCTGCTTCAGCGCATCTACATATTTGGGCTGTCCTATCCTGATGGGATGAAGGTCAAACATAACCACACCACAATTCTCACTAGCGCCTTTGATGACGCGCTTCAATGTTTCTGCTATCTGGCTGGTATTGAAGCCTTTTATGTCAATCATTAGGTCGTCTGACCATTTGTTGAGGGGAATGCAGACGAAACTTGATTCATGGTTATCTATTTTTACTTTGAATGGGGACGTCCTTTCTCTGTGTTCTGGATTGTAGCCTATTCCAATATCCCATAGAAAACCATGTTTCTCTACTAGTTTAGGCGTATCTTCTGCGTACATGTTGTAGGGCGCCCGAAACCCATACACTTGAACCCCCATGGCTTTGAAGGCATCAAGAGCCTTCTGAATGTCATCTTCCTGTTGCCGTTCTGTGAGGTAGAGATAATTCAGGTGTTTGAAACCGTGAACCGCAACCTCATGTCCACGTTCTACGATTTCACGAGTCAACTCGGGATTCTTTGACGCAACAGACGCAACCATAGGAAAGGTGAACTTTGCCTGACCAGACTCCAGCGCATTAAACATGTTCCTCAACAGGACATCGAAGGGGATTGCGTGTAATCGAAACATGCGAAGAGCTTGGCTGAATATCTTTTCGGCTCGCCTTCTCTTCAGATATTTTAGCCACGATACGCTGAACCTCACGCGAATCCCCCTTTTCACAACAACCATACCACGTTTGATTGGTTATTCTGTTTTCTCCAATAGTTCCACTACATACTTGTCTGGAGTATAAACGAAAGCAATTTTTTCGCCTTCGTAAAGCTCAGCGGGAACTGGGCCAGAAATAATGATTGCTCCATTACGTCTAAAATTTTTTAGCGCTTCTTCGATGTTCTCCACCACAAAACATAGATGATAAAGCCGAGCTGTCCCCTTCAGAATCTTAGAAACAGGTGAATCCTCAGACAAAGGAGAAATCAGCTCGATGGGAACACTGTCGGGTTCCGGACCTGAAAGCATAACAACAGAAACTTTCTGAATGGGATCATCCACAACATCAGTGATAGGGACAAAACCAAACAACTCTTTGTGATGCCGAATCGCAGCTTCAATATCGTCCGTGACGATTCCAACATGATGCAACTTCATTGATTATCCCCTGATACTGAAGGCTGACCTCATATATTTTTTTAACCAACACTTTCGTATACACACAAACGATTTTCTCTGAAACAAAAAGTAATACAGAATAGCTTCTTATGCACGTTCGTGAATACTAAGGAAGTCGGTTGTGCTAAGCCTTTTTCGTTTTTTGTTCAATTGCCGTCTTCCATAGTAGTTCAAAGTAGTTCTCGAGGGTTGCTACAAAAACAGGGTTGTCAGATGTTAAACCGGGAGCTTCATTAGGATCCTTTGGTGTAGTGCTTATTATCGCAATTTTCTTGTCATGAATCCCCAATGCAACGGAAGGAATACCAGTAATATACTTGACATGAAAATTAGGGTTATTCTTGAACGGTTGGTCGATGTCTGCTATTGTTTTTTCGTCTTCAAGTTTATTAAGGATAATTCTGAACTTTACACCTCTCTTCATTGCCTTCTTGAAATTTTTACTCAAATAATAAATAATCTCATTCAAGCTTTTCAAATCACCCATTACATCATTGCTCGCTTGAGTATTATCAAGTGCTTTTCTTATCCAGCGTACAATCGCTTCTTTTTTAGGAATCATAACAAAACGAGATTCCTTTTGCTGAAACTCTGTTTTTTCACTGTTCTCTATGATGTAACTGATGATCTTTGTTGCTTTTGTCTCCAATTCAGAAGTTTCTTTCTTTTTGCGCTCTAGCAAAACGGATAATCCATTGTGTATTGGAGTTGCTTTCCATTTTGTTGGCGTACATATTATTTTTTCCGATAAACCAAGTTTCTGTAGCTTAGGCATTAATCTATAGATTTCTTGCCGATTCACCCCTGAAGCCTTTGAGATTTCTTTTGCCGTTGATATGCCCATCTGAACAAGAGCCAAGTAAACTTTTGCCTGAGAAAAATTAAGCCCTAAACGGGTCAAAGTTTGAATTGCGTCCTGAACTGACTCATTCATACCTATCCAAAAATAGGCATACGAACATAAATCTTTCTGAACTGTCGGTGAAAGGTACACCCTCTAAAGCTTAACTCCTATAAAATATACCAAACTCCATGAAAAATGCGAAGGAGAAAAAAATGAAAACAACTACTAAAAAATTCCCTATAAACAAACTGAAATCTGCTTCAATCACATTGATTCTAATGTTAATTATCTCTGCTACCCTCATAACTGCATTACCCATCGTATCTGCGCATGATCCGCCTTTGGATATTCCAACATATTGCTACGCCTATGTTACAAACGACATTATAGGCGTCAACCAGCCAACGGTGATTGTCTTTTGGGTTAACGCGGTGCCACCTACAGCAGTAGGTGCTTATGGTGACAGGTGGACATTCTACATAGACATCACAACTCCTAGCGGAGAAGAAACTCTGGGGCCGTATACATCCGATCCTATAGGCGGTGGATATGCCAGTTACACACCTACTGAAATTGGCGAATATACTGTGGTAGTCAGAAAGATTGAACACACAATAACTGGCCTCCCTGTACCCCCAGGCGGTTATTTCATGGGCGGTGGTATTTATATCAACGATACTTATTTAGCAAGCACTAGCGAAGCTGTGACCTTCACCGCTCAAGAGGAACCAATAGAAGCATATCCAGAAACTCCACTTCCAACAGAATTCTGGACTCGCCCAATAAACAACATGAACAGAGAGTGGTATCGGCTTGCAGGAAACTGGTTGTCTGGTGCCGCTCAAAATGTGGGTCCAACCACTCGTTTCAGCTACGGTCTAGGACCGGAGAGTGCTCACATAATGTGGGCAACTCCGATGTGGGCTGGAGGCATCATGGACGAACGATTTGGAAACACTGGCTACCAGACGGGACACTATGAAGGTACTGATTTCATTCCGCCGATAATCCTCAACGGAAAAGTTTACTACAATATTATGTCGCTTCCAAGAGAAGGCTATCGTGTCCTTGATCTGTATACAGGAGAAGAGCTATGGTTCCAAAATAGTACTGGTCCCCTAGCAAATGTTCACGGCGCGCCGTTCGACTTCTCAGGAGAACTCCCAGTCGGGAGACTATCATTTGGTCAGATATACAACTATGATTCACCTAACCAGCACGGAGGCTTGCCATACATCTGGAGCGTGGTCGGTGACACTTGGATGATGTACGATTCGGAAACAGGAAACTACATCTGCAGCATAAACAATGTGCCGCAGGCAGTAGGATTTTTCGGAGTAGGTACGGCGGGCACAGCTGTCTACGGCAAAGACGGAAGCTTATTACAATACATTCTTAAAGGATCACCGAACCCAATGGGTCCGATGTTCCCAGAAGTGGCTCCCTTTTATTTGCAATGTTGGAACACGAGCCGAGCCATCTGGTACGAAGACACATGGAGTAGCAATGAATACTGGATGTGGAGACCCACCCTAAACGAAACCTTCGATGGCAATAACGGATACTCATTGAACGTCTCAATAGGGGACGTGCAGGGCAGCATACGTTGCATTCGTGAAGGTGAATTCGTAATCGGTGGAACCTCAGGAAAGAACAACGGCACTTACGTTGAGGACGGTCATTTGTGGTGTCTCAGTCTAGCGCCAGGACAAGAAGGGACACTGCTGTGGAACAGAACCTTCACACCGCCTGAAGCACCACCAGACATAGCAGCCAGCTTGTTTGGAGGCATGAGTGGACCAAACGTAGATCCAGAAGATGGCATCTTCCACTTTTCCGAACCAATAACTAGACAAAGATGGGGTTATGACCTAGAAACAGGACAAAAAATATGGGGTCCAACTGACCCCGAAGCCTCACTGCACTTCTATGGATTCTCCACTGACATCTACGACGGCAAACTCTATAGCGGTGGTTACGGCGGAGTACTAACTGCCTACAACATCACAACAGGAGATATCTTGTGGGAATACACAGCTGAACAAGTCAACTATGAATCTCCCTATGGTAATTATCCAATCGCCATTACCGCTATTGCTGACGGCAAACTCTACACGATCACAGGTGAACACTCGATCACTCAGCCCATGTGGCGTGGTCCAAACCTACGCTGCATAGACGCAGATTCAGGAGATGAACTCTGGAAGATTAGCTTCTTTGGAGCTAATGGCGGTGCAAGTCTCGGAGGGACATATGTAGTTATGGCAGATGGCTACGTAGTGGGTCTCAACCAATATGACAGCCAGATATACTGCTTCGGCAAAGGACCAAGCGGTACAACAGTTTCAATCAAAAACGATGTTATCACAAAAGGAAAAACTGTACTCATTCAGGGCACAGTTACAGATGAGTGTGCAGGTGCTAAGAAGCTGATAGAAGACGGCAAACACAAGATTGTACCCGCCATAGGTGATGAATACCAAGAGGACTGGATGGAATACTTGTACATGCAGCAACCATGCCCAATGGACCTGAATGGAGTTCCAGTGAAGCTAGAGGCTTTCGGTATAGACGGCAGCTACGTTGAGATAGGTACAGTAACAAGCGATCCCTATGGTGACTTCAAGTGCGAGTGGACTCCTACAGATGAAGGATTGTACACGATTATGGCTACATTCGAAGGCTCAGACTCCTACTATAGTTCATATGACGCAACAGGTTTGTCGGTGGGTCCAGCGCCAGCAGAGCCAGAACCTGAACCAGAAGCCCCACTCTTCACCACTGCAGAACTAGCGATCCTAGCGGCTGTTATCATACTCATCATAATAGCCCTAATCGGCATCATAGTGCTCAGGAAATAATAAACACCTCAATTCCCCCCTCCCTTTTTTTATGGGGAGTAAAGCAATGGAAAAATAGTGGCTGAGAAGGCTCCGTACAGAAAAATGAAATCTAACCATAAGCGACAGTAGTAGCTCTTGGGGTTTTCATTTTTTTCCCAATTTTGCCTGTGCGGAGCCTCAGCAAACCCTTTCCTTTTAGTGCAGAAGACAACGGTTAGGAGATGTGGAATCATGTCTTTTAGAGGTTTGTTAATCTTTCATTTACTTACAACTTTCTCGACCCCGATTAGAGAAAAATTGAAAAGCCTAAAAATAAATGAAAGGATAACAGTTGGTTCAGAGTTAATTAAAATCTACTGACAACAGGGAGGGACTAAAAATCAAAAAGAAATTAATGGATCACTTGGCATGCCCCATTGACAAATACGATCCACTAGAACTCCATGTTTTTGAGAAAGAGATAGAGGTTGTAGAAGGCGAGGAAGAGGTTGTAGAAGGCGTAATAATATGCCCCAAATGCTCACGTTGGTATCCTATCCGAGGGAAAATTGCAAGCATGTTACCGGATGAACTGCGAGAAGAAAAAGACGATCTGCCCTTTATGCGAAAATGGAAAAACAAATTTCCCAAAGAAATTGTTCTTGAAGGTAAACCGTTCAACCTTGGAAAAGAAACTTAACAGAACTAGTTTACTTTAGCATCAAGGTCTGGTCACGAAAAGAAAAACAATGTTACCGCTGTCTTCACTCTTGCCGTTCTGGAAGTTTTGAATAAGACCCGTCTGACGCCCGGTAAACCGCTAATCGTCCAACAGTCTCCCAGTTTTCTCCTTCATTTCTTCTAAGTTGAAAGGTTATAACTTCCGCTGCTGGGTCAGTTTTTCCAGACCAAACGGCTATATTCAGATAATCTTGCTCACTTATTCGTGTGATAAATCTTGCTTTTGGCTGAGATGGTGGAGTCATTTCTTTCACCATAATCCATTTGATACTCCACGCTTTTATTTTTTTTATGTTTCAAGTATAGATAGCCCGTGGCTGAAGCTACTACAACCATCATCACAGCTAACACTGCATAACTATAATCCAAAGGCTGGTTCGAAATAGTGAGTTCTGGTTGCTGAACTGTTGAATTATCCGGATCTTGTGGTTGCGGAATATCTTCTGGAGCAGGAGGTTGATCATCTGGTTCTGTTGGATGCATCGGCTCTGGCGTTGACGAAGGCTGAGGTAACTCTGGGGGTCGAAATGCTCGCGGATTCGCAGCTGAAAATGATCCTGTGTTTACGGTAATTTGGGTTATCCACGCTATCCATCGGTCACCATTCGCTAAAGGAATAACTAAGCGCAGAACTTCAGTCAAGGGCTGGCTGTTTAACTCGTAGGCGATAATTACATTTTCTTGCAGAGCCGTTTGTATATCCACCGAAATTGTGTAACCATCTGAAGCAAGAAACGTGAGAGCGGACGTGTCGCTTTGTAACCCTGCCTCTTCAAGTAGGACTGAAGGTCTTACTCCAACCCACTCACCATTAGTGACAAGACTACTGTAACAATAAAGGTCAGCATTCACCGTAGTTTTAGGCATTGCAGCAAGCTCGCTAAGGGTTAGGTTAAGAGTTCGATCAACCGCCCCATCTACAATCAGCCTCCATTCTGAATCATCAGCTACAACAACATCAGTGCCGCCAGAATGCTCAACCCCCCAAGTGCTGCCTAAGAAACTGGACCAAATCATAAGAGTTATTAACAGAAAGGATGCCTGAAAAAACTTCTTTCTCATTCAGATTTCCTCTTAATTCGCGTGTATGTACTTAAATATGACGTAAGTCATATTTTTAAACCTTTTCAAGCCAACAACACAAACAAGAAAACGCCGAGCCTTTCTCTTCCACCAAATCAGAACAACAACACTATTCCCGAAACTGCGAACAGAATCTGAACGAAAAAGAGAAAAAGCGCAACATCTCTCTCGTAGACTTTTCTTTTCACCTTTTTCAGGAACCAGATGGCAAAGTGAGTTGTATCATAGATTTTTTTGTAAGGCATCTCTAACGAATTGTCCTTGTTGGGTATTGCGAACGCTTGAACGTCCCCCATCCCATCTATGACTCTGCCTCGGAAATACAACAGGATTTCTATGAAGTAGGGAATGAATAGCCACACAGCAATTGTCTCCATGTTTCCTAGAATGGCTAAGGTGGCGATTAAAGCTCCAATAGAATACGTGAAGGAGTTGCCTGGAAAAACCTTTGCAGGATACCAATTAAAGTATAGAAACGCCAGCAGACTTGCACAGACAACAGAGGCTATCAACGCAATCCACAGTTTACCAACAAATAAACCTGTAAAACCGAAGAACGCAAAGATCACTAAAGCCATGCTTGCTTCAAGTCCGTTATAGCCAGCCAACAGATTGAATCCATTTGTGGAGCCGATTATGCCTATCGGAACAACCAACAGCGGATACAACATTCCCAAATCTACGGGACCCAAGAACGGCAGCTCAATAACTGTGATGCCAGCGTTTATCACAACCAAAGGAATGGCTATAGGAACCGTGAGCAAAGTTTTTTGAAGCTGAGACAGCCCCTCTTTCCACCCCAAAACATCGTCAATGAAGCCAATGAAGGCTGCCAGCAAAACAGTGGCTGAAATAGCAAAAGTTTCAATTATGTTTCTTGATGGGATTCCCAAGAGAGAGAATGTTTTGAAGAAGATGTAGATCAGCAACGAGAAACAGATGACAAGAGAGACAACTAATCCTCCTGACCTAGAAACCAGAGGAGCTTCATATTTGTTCATGTCTTTACCCATGAGGTTCGCTTCTTTAGATGATCTGATCCATCTTTTTGTGAGAAACAGAGTTGAAAAGAAGCTCAAAAGCAGTATTAGCCCAGCAAGAATTAGTTCATCGGGATCAGCGATTAAAGAATCAAAAAAATTGGCTACAAGACTGTTGGTGAAAACTGTTGTAACAGCAGATGCGGAAGGGAAGAATGTTAAGACAACCATTTGTTATGCCTCGGTTCCTGCATAGTCTGACGGATTCTTTCTAACCTGTGTTTTAAACAGCATCTGTAGCCTTGAAGACTTAAGCATTGCCCCGAAAAATGCTTCATTAGCACGTTAAGCTATTTTGTCCAAACGCCTCTTCCTAATCCGCGGTACACAAAACCTATCCGTTCTGCCTTAGCTGGGTCGACAACTTGTCCCATATCCACTATGGCTGCAGGTTTTTTCATCAAAATCTGGATTCTCTTCAGATTCAACCGCGTGAAACGATCATGCGCCACTGCCACAACTAAACAGTCTGCTCCCTCAACCGTCTTCGATAAAGTTGCTTCAGCAGCATAACCCATATTCAACAATTCGTTGTGAGAAAAGAAGGGATCGTAAACCTGAACTTTTGCGCCCCTCTTTTTCAAAAGGTTCACAAGTTTCTTTGCAGCAGAATTAGCTGATTTCTTCTTGTTCGGTAGAGAAGATATGCCGAAGATTGCGATTTTGGCTCTCTTTAAAGTTTTTTGGCATGATCGCAGGGCATCCCGTATCAGACGTGTTGTGTGGTCGAGTGTTTCATCGTTTATTTTTGTAGCTAGTGACAACATGCGAAGTTTCACATCTACTGCTTCTGCCTCTTCAACTAGAAAATATGAATCTCTGGCTGAATAGAGTCCTGCCATCCTCGAAAATTTTAGCGGATTAATTATGTTCCGCACTTTAACAAAATCTAATTCTGCCTTCTCGCAAAACTGGGCGAACTCGTTTGCAAAAGCGATGTTAACATCTTTGTAAGCTCCTTCTAGCAACTTCACTGCTTCCGCAGTTTTCATGTCTCTCACTCGAACAATTTCTCCATTCGTGATTGTGCCCAGAATGAGGCATGCGACTTTCAGGCTTCGTTTGGTGATGCCGCCAACAACTCTTGTGCAGTCTGACATGTTCTTTGAGAGTTGCTTTGAAGCACTCAGAATCGAAGAATATGCAAGACCGAAGTTTGTTCCAGCCTCTAATCCGGAGGCGTTTTCAAGAGTTTCCTTTGCTAAGGTCTCGGTCATGCCTGGGCCCATCGTGTTCTGAAAGATTATTAGAGAACCTGAAGTTAGGCTCATGCCTATGTCTCTGCAAATCTTTTCGAGCCGTGTGTAATCGGGTTTTTTCTTTCTGTCAAGGGACGGGGGGAAACAAATTATTATTACGTCGCTTTCTGTGATTGCTTTTCTGAGGTTGGTTGTTGCTCGGAATCGGCTGTTCTTTAGATGCTTTTCTATAAATTTTCGGAAATTTGTCTCGGTGAAAGGAGATTTTCCTCTCTTTAGTAGGTGAACGGTGTGGCGGTTGGAGTCAACACCGATTATGTTGAAGCCTGCTTCGATAAAAAGACTGGCGGTGACTAGGCCGTTTCTTCCGCAGCCTACAATGCAGACAGTGTATTCTTGGCGCTTCTCTGGCGATTCAACGTTTTTGCTGGCGAGCTTCATGATCCGAGACATTTTTTCTCTTCCACTTCATTGTTTGATCGTGTTATTAATACATGGCGAACATTTTTGTTGCAAGCAGGTTAAATATGAAAAAGACTTGCTTGGCTGAAGTTAACAAGAAAGTGTGTAAATTTTGCGTTAATTTGAAGCTGTTTCATTCAGATTATTTTCGTGGATTCTGGAACGTTTTCGGTGACTTCTTTTGAGTGGCATACGGTTACGTTTTTGGAGAGTGTGATGTTGTCTTGGATGGTTGCGTAGTCTCCGATTATGCATCCTTCGCTGATTTTTGTGCTTTTGCCTATGGTGGCTCCTTCTCCTATGATTGCTCCTTGCACTGAAGCATGGTCTGAAATAGTAGCTTCGGGTAAAACCACCGAATTCTCCAATGATACTTCTCTGCCTAAAGTAACGTTTCTTCCAACAATTGCGTAGGGACCTATTCTTGATTTTTGTCCGATGTTAACTTGTGCATCAACCAATACTGGGTCGTTGAACTTCACTTCTTCTTCTAACTTGACGTCTTTTCCGAGAAGTCGCTTTTTTTCGTTTGTGTCGAGCAGTATTCGGTTTGCTTTCAGGTAGTCTATGGGTTTTCCGATGTCCATCCAAATTTCTTTGAATTCGTAACCGTAGAGTTTTTTTTGTTTTGCTAGTTTTGGGAATGTTTCGTGTTCGATTGAGACTGGTCGTCCGCTTGGGATTTGTTTGAAGATTTCGGGGTCTAGCACGTAGATTCCGGCGTTGATGAGGTTGCTGGGGGCTTTTTCTGGGGGTGCTTTTTCTGTGAATTGTGTCACTTGGTTTTTTTCGGTTAGTTTTACGGTTCCGTATCTGCTTGGGTCTTCTACTCTGTAGAGTGCTATTGTTGCGATTGCGTTTTTTTCTTCGTGTTTCTTCAGTAGTGCGGTGTAGTTGATTTTGGTGAATATGTCTCCGTTTAATACGAAGAAGGGTTCTTTGTGACCGATGAGTGTTTCAGCGTATTTTATGGCGCCGCCTGTGCGCATGGGTTTCTTTTCTTTGGAGTAGGTGATTTTCATTCCGTATTTTTGGTTGCCGTAGCGTTGCATGAAGACTTCTGCCATGTATTTTGCTGCTAGGGTGACTTCTTTGACTCCTGTTTTTGCTAGGTTTTCCAGTGTCCAGTCCAGTAGGGGTTTGTTTAGGATTGGGAAGAGAAGTTTGGGTCTGGTGCAGCTGAGGGGTCGCAGTCGGGTTCCTACGCCTCCGGCTAGGATTATGGCTTTCAATCTGCTCAGTCCTGAAGGAGTAGATGAGGGGTTCGTAAGTAAAAAGCTTGTGAAAGATTCGGCTCAGTTCTTGAACAGGGCTAGATAAGATTTAATTTATGGCTGTTAGGTATGTTATCTCTTGCTGGTTTGCGACGCGGGGGTTGCCAAGCCAGGTCAAAGGCGCAGCCCTGAGGCGGCTGTCCCGTAGGGGTTCGTGGGTTCGAATCCCACCCCCCGCACCAGAGATGAACACCAGAACTTTTGTAAACGAAGTCTTAGCTAAATACATCAACCATCTGTTATGCAAGAAATCTTTGAAACCTGCTACTATCAAACGTAAGGTCAAAACAATAAAGAGTCTAATAAAACATGGAGTGGACTTAGCTAATCCAGATAGCTTTGTGATGTTTCTAAACACTTGTGATTGGGCTAGTGGTACAAAGGACATTGCTGTGGATTCTTACCGAGACTACCTCAACATGCTAGGGTTAAAGGAGGTTAAGTTACCTCGTATTCGAAGAGAAGACAAGCTACCATTCGTACCTTTAGAATCAGAGATAGATGCTCTAATCCATAGTGTCAGAACTAAGATGTCTACCTACCTTAGAGTGCTAAAAGATACTGGATGTAGACCCATTGAAGCATGGATGCTGAAATGGTTAGACCTTGACCTAATGAACAAGTGTGTAACCATAACACCAGTAAAATACAGTAACTCTAGAAAACTCAAGCTCAAAGAACAAACATTGAACATGCTATTATCCCTACCTAGAAAGAACCAGTATGTATTCTCTCCAACTGGAAACAAAGAAAGGTTTGCTGTAGAGATAGAACACTTTGCTAGAAACTACACTAAAATGAGGAAACGAATAGCTGAGAAACTTAAGAACCCAAGAATCAAACTCATCTCCTTAAGGTCATTCAGACACTGGAAAGCAACCATAGAGTACCACAAAACCAAAGATATTCTGCATGTTAAGGAGTTGTTAGGTCACAAGAACATCAAGAACACTCTCAAGTACATCCATTTAGCTAATGCTTTGTCCACTCAACATGACGAATGGATTTGTAAAGTTGCTAAGACCGTAAAGGAAGCTACTGAACTAGTAGAATCTGGATTTGAATACGTAACAGAAATGGAAGGTATAAAACTCTTCAGAAAAAGGAAGTGAGAACTTCCTAACCCTTCTTTTTTTCTATTCCACAATAAAATTAGCTATTCCGTCCTTACTCTCTAAAAATACTGTTCCCAATATCAAGTGTGAATTATTACTGAAGTGAGATTGTGCTTTGGTACTATCCTACTTTACAAATGATAAACTAATTTTACTGTTTTCTGGAGGGAAAAAGAGAGAAATGGGGTTTTAGGGTGTTGCGCTACAAATAGGCGTTAATGTCCAGCTCCCAAGCTCAGCAGTAGCAGAATATGGAATGTCCATTTCTATTTTTAACGAGTCTCCGCCATAAATAACCCCGCCTTCACCAATATTTACATAGCTATCTATAGCTGTGCCTCCAGTTGCATAGTCTGCGAATACGTGAAGCTGTGTTCTGTAAGCAGCCTTTTCTCCTACGTTGCAGACATATCCACTAATTCGAAGTGCGCGCGCGTACTCATCACTGTCAGGTGGTTCTTTTGCCAAATCACGGGCTCCTAATCCCACATTGATAAGATGTGCCTCCTCATCGCTCTCTAATGTTGGTATATAGTTGAACGCCATCAGAACAATGACGATAACAAGTGCAACAATTATTACCCCTAGAACAATTGGAACTATTTTGCTATTCATTTTCTGTTCCCCCACTCCTAAAATCCTTCTATTTTCCAATTTTCATGACTTTGGGTATAAAATTCTTTTGGTAGTTAGAATTGTCCCTTATAGTCACACTAAATATTGAATAGAAAATACCTCATACCCTGCAAAAAATGACTTTGATTCTGCAAAACTTGAGCAACCTCAACCATTGATTTCTTTGGATTTTGTTTATTTGCGAAAGGGTAACGCAACAGCTCTAAAACAGCAGTCTAATTTGAGGTTTATACGTTCAATTCAACAATAAAACCTTAAGAATGCCTTAGTCTTCTGTGAAAAAATATTTCGGTTTTTGCAAAATGGAATCTCTACCAACCAGAATAACATCCACATTTCCAAACTTGAGTGAAAAATCTTATACCTTTAAGGTGATTTGGCAGAGTATTTTGAACTTGATCCTGTTTGAAGTTGAAAACTTGAATGAATTCAGTTATTGAAGGCTAAAAAACAGGTTTTGAGGGTGAGATTTGCAGGTTCTGTAGTGTCTGCGTCGGATTTGAAATCTGTTTTTATTCGTCGGATGGTCGTTTACGAAGAGTCTCTATGGGTTTTGTTATTGTTAATTTCGAATCGAAAGGAGGTGATTAAATGTGACACAGCAAATTGCGTCAAAGTGAAAAACGTGAGTTAAAGATATACTGGAGTATATTCGGGTTTTCTCTTGGTGTGACGACAACCGTTATCATTATGATTATCTTACGACTGGTCATTTGACAGCTATAGAAATTCTTTGATAATGGGACAATATTCCTTTGTTCTTGAACTAATTATTTTACTGTAGTTTGTAGCTTTATTTTCGTCAAAATAAGGTAATAGCACTTTCTTCCATACTTCTTCATCAATAGATGTATAATCGAATAAACTTTCAATTCCCAATTCATCTTTTATTTTAGATTCGTTTTGGCAAATTTTTTTCCTATCCTTAGGTTCAATTGAGCCTATAAAAACCTCTAGAGAAGCTAACTGGATAATAGATTTGAGTTCTTGTGTGTCGATTTCAAGGTCTTTTGAATTTACAAATCGACTACAGTATTCCAAGAATCTCTTATCAAAAGAAGAAAAATTGATGTAGCCTATGCTTAGATTTGAAGGAAAAATCTTGCCTAAGAAATAACTGAGATTTCCTTTCTTTCTCTTATTTTTTTTGAACTTCTCATATTGCGTTGGATCTTGTTTCAGATTAGACTCTAATTTTACCCAGTAATCAAACATTCTTTTTTTGATGTACGCTTCGAGATATACAATATCATCTAAAGGTCGTGGAAGTGCTTTAGAACTAATTACGTGAAAGAAATAACTACCATAAGTTGCTCCTACGGGGACAAAACCCAACTCCTTCAGTATCACCTTAGAGAAAGTCTTGTTCTCAGGTAAATACGGAACAAAATCCTCATCCATTGCTCTATTATAATGATAAAAAATTACAAAAGATTGTTGATTCAGAGCTTCGATTAAATCTTGTTCTTTAACTACACCATATCGTAAGAAGTGGGAGATTACCTTTTGTTTGTTTTCTAGTTCACCAGTTGTTTTCATCACTTTTTCATGAATTTCTTTCATCGTTTGCTTGGTTAGTTTTGCGTCTGCGTCATCTATATCAGTTTTCTTTTGTTCTATGAGCTCTTTTGTCATAACTAAAATTGGAGGGACTAATCCCAATAGAACAATAAATACTGGGTTTGCTTGTTGGGCGATTAATAGCAAAATCGCTATTTCTACTAAAGCGGAAAGTATGATTAAGAAATATGTTGAACGTGATAATTGTCCAGTTTTTAACATTTAACATTCGAGGAATCATATGTATTCATGCGTTTAAATTATTTTTGACTTGCATTTTGAATCAGAGTTTTTCACTTGTTCTTTCCCTCTACCTTTATTCCACATGCTTCGGCAGGTGTTTTTCCATCTAATCTTTCATGTTCTCTAATGTAGTTGTGGTAGATTTGGTATCCTTCTAGTATTGGTGTGTCTTCTCGTTTGAGTCCTCGCATGGTTTTTTCTCTGTCTCTGATTTCTCCGTTTAATCGTTCCATTTTGTTGTTGTTCATGTCGCCTCGTATTTTGATGTGTCTGATGTGTTTTGTCTTGGGTTGTTGCGAGTCCAAAATTCTTTCTTGTAGGCGATATGGTAGCTTTTAAGTCCGTCGGTTATCATGGTTTCAGGTTTCTTTCCAGTAACCCTCTTAGCCATTTGGAACAGTTTTTTGCATCATGCTTGTATTTGGTTTCTGCAACTTCTTGAGCAATCCAGTAACGGGTTTCGTCGTCCATGATTGCGAAAACGTATTTCATATCGCCTTTGAATTTCATCCAAAGTTCGTCTGCTCTCCAAGTGTCAGAAACTTGAGGCTTAACACGCGCGCATTGCACAATCTTTATAAGCCCCCCCACCACTTACCTTTTGAAAATGCTAATCAATGATTCCACTTTCACTAAAAAATGGCTCTCTCAAAACTGTGAGAGCGGGTCGGCACTATTTAAATGTATATTATGCTCCTCTAATTATACATTATATTTCATCTATTAGTACCATGTACCTTTAGTCACATGTTATTATTTATGTACAAGTACATTAGACAAGAGTCATTAGACAAGTACATCTTAGATGAGTAAATGGTAAGTCTATGTTCTTGTCTCAAAAAGCTAGAGTGATAATTTAAAACATATTCAGAGCTTTTCTCTATACTATATATTATATATTTAACTGTATTATAGATAAGCTTCCTTTTTTTGGAGAGCTAATTTTGTCAGAAGATACCATTAGAGTAGTGAAAACTATCTTGAATGAGCATAAGGCGTGTATTCAGCATGAGATCACTGATAGAGCATGGATTGACTTCAAACAAAAGTCTCGCTCTGTTACTTATGCAATAGATATGCTATATTCTATAGATGTAATAAGGAGACAGAAAGTTGAATCACCTTATGGAAAACCTTTCCACTTCTATTATCTCCCTAACATCGATTCTATTGTCCTTAGCGATGCTATTGATTATAAACTAGATCTCCTCATGAAACATTCTTCATTGACAGAAGAAATTGGATATTTCGGAGAAAAATTAGTTGCAAGTGTTATTAAGCGTCTCTGTTATGATGAAGTTGAAACTAGAAAAATGAAGTTAGGAAAAATCGGTATCAATAGAAGAGACATTGACGTTTGGGGAAAGCATCCCTATGATTACTATCATAATATTGAAGTTAAGAATCGTAGGCAACCTGTTAATGTTAATGATGTGGAAGATGTCAAGCTAACAACGGATATTGCCCTTGAAAGTTGGGATCTACCTATAGTATCAGCTATTGTATGTTCTTTTATATTGAAAAAAGCAAAGCAACAGGCCGATTCCTATAATATTCCCTGTGTAATCACAAAGAACATATTCGTTCCAGAAAGATATGCAGATTTCTATTTGGAATATCGAAAAGCATTGGGATCATATTATATTGAAATAGTTAACCCTGAAGAACCACATGAACGCCTACAAGAATTATTCGAGACCTATGTTTTTCATCATGAATATTAGATATAATTCAATTCAAGAGAGGTGTATTCTGGTTCTATCTTATTGTTAGATAAAGAGAGTGAGTTAGAAATAGTGTATATGGAATAGTCTTTGATTAACTGCTAATACCCTGTAAAATTTGTTTCTGCTGATTTCTTTCTTTGTTCTAGCGGATGCTCTCTTTCTCACTTTCGTCTAAACAACAAGGAGGAATGAATATGAGTTATGTAATACGAAGGCATATAGAAAAATGTAGAAGAGACAATCTTCAGGTGGTTGGACCTGTCTATAGACCTTTTGAAAAAAGGATACAAAGTCGCTTAGTGCCTTTCTATCGGGAACTGCAAAACTTTGTTGATTTACATGGGAAGGTGTCTGTGAGGCAATTCTACTATCATTTAGTAGAGCAACCCATAAGCTCTCCCTTGCGTATTGACGTATCAACCACAGAAAGAGCAAAGTCTGCTTACCAAACGGTGTGCAACGTAACTGTAAGAAGCAGACTAGGTGGTTTGATACCGTTAGATTCTATAGTTGATGATACTGATCTATTAGGTAATACACAGTACAATTATCCCATCGAAGATTATCTATTTGATCAGGTTCGCTTCTATAGATCAAATTGGTTCGAGAACCAAGATGTCTATGTTGAAGTATTCTTAGAGAAGAGGGCTTTAAGCAGGATATTTGCTAGTGTGACAAACCATCTTGGAGTGTACCTTTCGGTTTCTGGAAAATATCCTACATGGGCACAGGTTAAGTCTGCTTTAGATCGCTTTGAACATAATAGAAAAGACGATAACATTATTCTCTATTTCGGAGATTTGGATAGTACTGGTAAAGACATGCCTAGATTCTTAAGAGAAGCGTTCCCAATATTAGGTTTCACTAATGTTAGTGTAGAAGAAGTAGTTGTTAATGTGAATGATGTTCAGGAATATAATCTACCTACAATCCCACTAAAGAGATCAGATACGAAACTCGCTTGGTTCCGAGAGACCTACAGGGTAAATTATGGTGTAGAAATTGATGCATTGCCTCCAGATATTCTAAGACAAAGAATCAACGACTCGATACTGGAACATCTTGATATTGGGGAAATTAACCGAAAGAGGAGAGAAGATAGAGAAGCTCAAAACCACATGTTAGATCTTTTAGAAAACTCAAGATAGAATATAGCCTCCATTTTTTGGTCATTGATAGTATGACACCGATTCTTATTTTCCTAGTTACATTTTGGAGATTTAGTAATGAATTTTAGATTTAGAAGGAACTACATATCTATTCTCTTTGATGTACTATTAAACGACTCCAAGTACATAGATGCTGTACCTGTTATTAGTAATAATCTATTAAATAGAGCAAGGAGACATTTGGGAAAACATCTGTATTCCTCATACGGTAGATATGGATGTCAAGGCTCTAGAGTGGAAACACAAAGAGGCAGTATTTCGATATTTACATATGTTAATCGGTTTACTAGGAGCCTCTTCAGATGTTTAAGAAACTGTAGTAAATATGAAATGGGGGTTTTTAACGCTATTACTGATTTACCAAATAGAGTGTATCATGGTACATCAACAAAATTTCTCAATTTAATACTGAAAGAGGGTTTACTTCCCTCTAAGTATAGTCAATGTTGGAAGGAAGATAAAGAACAGAAGTCCCCAATGGTTTACTTGACAGATAGTGTGTATGCTGCAGAACGCTTTGCTATTGAAGCCTCAAGAAGAATTGGTGGAGAGCCAATAGTAATTGAAGTTAACATAATGAGATTGAAAGATAAACTAAATTTTAGACTTGAAAAATCCTATAATGGACATTCAACAACTCTTAACATCTATATGGAAATCTATTCTGAAAATCCTATACATCCAACTTTGATTAGCAATTTGTATATGTTACCAAAAATTCCAGTTGCTGCTTTATTAGAGGAGATGATACGAAAAAGTGAATGTGTGAAATAGAAAAATAGCTGTTGTATAATAAACAATCTCACTTCTGTAATTATCTTAGACAATCTTCTAACTCTTTTAGAGCAGGAACCCATGAAGCAGATAAGAATAAAATACGGTAATTGATGAAGATTATGATGCTATTGCTGATGAAGAGGACAGCTAATTTCTCATCTTTATTTATAGTTTAAAAAGTTCCTTAGTATTCTTTGGATGAAAGGCTCTTCGCCTTTCCCTCACCCGCCCGTGACAAGTCTCAGGAACTTGTCTATTGTTAGAATTCAATTAATGTAAGATGCAATGACTCATTGAATTTCGTCTAATTTTGCCTCTTCTAGTTTTTTAGTGTAAAATCGTTTTGATAACCAGTCTCTTATTTCATTTCTTAATTTCCATAATCCAAAGATCCCACCAAACCCAATGGCCGAAATAAATAGATCCAAAAGGTCATAAGGAATTGAAATGTAGGCGGCTATTATCATAGCAATTATGAATGTGAGAGTCAAAATTGAAATGCCGATAATTGACCACTTATTTGCTTCTTTCTGAGAAGTAACATTCAAACTCTCTTTAATTTGGTTAATTTGTAATAGCCACTCTGCATCCTTTCTTGATTCCACATCAGTAATCCTTTTTTCCAAGGTTTCTGCAAATTCAGTTTCTTTCTTTTTAAATTCCTTAGTCAGTTCTTCAAGTTCAATTTCTTTCCTTCTAAGTTTCTTAGTCATTTCTTCGTCTTTTGTTCTCTTGATTAGTTTGATCTTTTCTTCAATTGCTTTCTCTCGCAGTTTGGTAGCTTTTTCTATTTCATCAAATACAAATGCAGGGGTAATTTTATTTGCCTCGTTTTCTTCAATAGGTAATAACACTTCTTCTATATAATTGTGCCAAAATAGTGTAGCAATGTGCCCATTTTCTATTTTCCCGTCTTGTTTCAGTTTCTGGAGTATCGCATAGAACCGATTCCAAACGAGTTTATTTACAAATAAACCATGTGAATGTGCAGCAATTATTGTTCTTAAAGATAGTTTACTCGTTGGGTTTTTTAACCACAGAATATTTGTCATCAAACGATCTGGCACTACTTCGCATATGGTGGCATTCTTTTTGTGTCCTTCTTCTATGAAATTAAATTTATGTAATTTATAATCCGAACTAAGAAAAATAGCTTTAGACTCCTCTATGCGTCGAACTGGTTTTCCCCTAATTTCTTTGATTTTAGCTATTGCAGCAAGATCATGATTTCGATGAAAAACAGCTTGATTGGGTTTGTATATTTCTATGAAATTCTTTGAGCGCTCGTCTGGAGTATATCTATCCAGATTAATTTCTTTGGTCCATTCAATGGTTATCCCTTTATTTTGTAAAATCTGTTCAATATTTATAATAAATTCTCTAGCCTGTGTCTTTGTCCAACCCTTTAGCTTCAGGCTAGTGTAGATGGAAGACACTCTTATGGTTTTGGGATATTTATAGGACTCACTATAATATGTGTTGATCACTTTGCAAATTTCGTTTATTGTAAAATCAAACACTTTAGTTTTGAATTTTTGCTTTTTAAGTAAATTAAAAAGTTCTTCTGCGGGTTCGGTAAATTCTTTAACATCAAATCCTAAAAGTGAAAATACATAATTAGTATCTAAATATATTTGACAATCCTTGAACTCCTTGGTTCTTATTTCTGTAATTTCTGAAGGATTGTCAACATATAAAAGCACCGAAATAATTGAACCTAAGACCATATTTTCCAAAGTTTTATACTCGTTTGGTTTTTGATGTTCAGCGGTTATAATATAATTAAATAATTGTCTATCGTAGCCTACACCTTCTTGATCTATTGACGTTGCAAAACGCGAAGAAGGATTTATACATTCAATTAAGGTGTCAATATTTTTTTGGATAAAACGATTTAGCAAATCGCTTACTTCATTAAAATTAAGAGAAAGCCCCTTTTCCTTTAAGAATTGCCTAATGCTTTCGATTAATGAATTTATTCGTCTCTCGACCTCTGTGTTTGTTTCTAGATTAGCAGAATATAAGATTCCAGCATTTGTTAGTTTGTACTTGGTAGCCTTTATCTTTGTGTCTCTCCAATGTACTAATAAGCCTCTTCTTTCAGCTCGGGCTAAAATTACTTCTATAACGTGCAAAGGCACATCCAAATTGCAATTATCTATAATTGCTTTTTGTACAAAATTCAAAGTTACTCCTTGATTAGGTGGAATTGTTTGAACTAAAATTGGCCAAAAAGAATCAATATAATCTTGTCCTTCATCATATAGCGCCTTGATTAGAGCATACGTATATATTGAATCGGTCAGTTTGTGCCTCCCCCAGTCAAATGAATAATAACCTACTCTTATACCATTGAATAGATTTAAGGGTTTAGGAAATTTGAATATAGAAAATACTATAAAAACGACTAAAAATATTTACTGAGAAGGAATAATTTATGCCCAAAGATTCTTATGTATGTCCTCGTTGTGGATATGTTCTCCCTAAGAAAGAAGCTATAGTTTCTGGTTATGATTCTCAGTCTAGTCTAAGGCATATTCACTGCCCAAAATGTGGAAAGATAATTACTCATACATTTTTAGGAATAAACATTCTAGATTCTAAGGAACAAATTAGAATTCCATAAATGTTAATACTCTGTTCCTTCAATCAAGTATTGAAGTGTTATCAGGGGGTAGGAAAATGGAATGTGGCATTAAGATAAAATGCAAAAAAAGATTCGGACAATTCTTAGCAACTGAGAAACCATATGTCATCATTAACGATGTAGAAACAAAGAAGTTGGAATGGAACAAAGAATTATTTATTCCTTTACAACCGAAACTTCCGTACAAAATCACTGTCCAATTTCCCTATATGGGTCGGGCTACTGGTCCAGCTTCATTCACTACACAAGTGGAACCTAATGAAATCCAAAGTTACGAATACAAAACACCATTCTTAATGACTTCCGACGGTTCAATAAAACGGAAATTTTAGATGTGGAATAATTGAGCCTTGCAGATTCGTATCCGCAACCGTTCTGTCCACAGTGCAGAGAGCCTTTAAGGTTAATTCCACAAGAAAGCCAATGGTTCTGCGACAACTGTAAAAAATATGTCGATGTCCTTCCTTTGTCACATGTTTCGATTAAAGGAACGAGTGAAGGAAAAAGAAAATTTAATGAACGATTTGTTCTCATGCTGATTCTTGTTGCCGTTTTGCCTGCATTGATTTGGTTTATATATTTTCTACTCCTCCTTTCACAGCTATAAAAGAAAAATTGATGTGTGTTCTCTGCAAAATAACTGGTATAGAATGTCGCTGACTTATTTGGTATTCAACTGAGAAGTTTTTCAACAACAGGTTTTGAAACATCAGCTAGCATTTTAGGGTCACAATTCTTGATTATTTCTGGAATTAGTTCATCAATAGTTTTTCCATCCATTATTGACCCTAACTGCATAAGAAGAGCCTTGCTTGATTTCAAATTAACTTTGTCTTTGAAACTTTGAACTCTTTTTCTTAGGTCTTGCAGGTCAATTTTTTTCCACCCTTTCAACTTTTCATCTTTACTCAAAAGGCTAATCAAAAAGTCTTCCATAGCAAATTGAGCAATACCTAGTTCAATAAGTTCCTTATCTTTTGGGAGTCCCATTGGGATAACCGTTATTTTTGAACCAGTTTCCTTCACCTTGATTTCATCTCCAGATGCTTCCACATCTTTGAACTTGTTATTCAAAGAATTTTTAAACGGATTTACTAATTCAGAGACACTCTTTTCTCCATCAAAATCTCTACAGACAGTTATTTGCTTGCCTGTAGAAGCAAGAGCAGCAACTGTTGTTTTCTGTTCAGATTGAGGGCAACATAAAATCTCATATCCTAATTTATCTAAACTTTTTTCTTTGATTTTTTCTGCAATGCTCTCAAGAAAGATTTTATCTTCTTTGCCTTCAACCACAAGATAAGAGAAGTCTTCAGAAAGACTGAGAGGACTAACACCCAAATCCATCATGAGTTTGGCGTCTGTTCCCTCTATATGCCTAATATCAAGTTTCCCCTCTGCACTTCTAGTAAGGTGAAAAATTTTTACATCTTTTATTAGTTGAGTCCAAATCTTTATTACATCTAAACTATGTGTTGTTATGAAAAGTTGTAACTTGTTCTTTTCAGCAATTTGTAGAAGTGCTTCAAAGAGTTGTCGAAGTGCTCCCTCGTGCTGATGAACTTCAGGTTCTTCCAGAAGAAGAGCTGTGTTCTTAATTTGAGAAGCAACAGTTAAGATTGAAAAAGCATACCTAAATCCATCACCGTAGTCATCTATGTGCATCGAAATCTCAGGAAGCATTACAAAGATTTTTGACTGTCGGTCTTTATAATTAGCAAAGGAAAAGCTTTCAATTTGGAGACCATAAGTCTGGTTGAGTATTTCTCTAAGTATTTTATCTTTCCTTCTCTTTAGAATGTGTGCCCAATAAACATCCTCAATCTTCTCAATCTTTCTTACAAAATCAGAGTCTATCAGAACAACATTGGACAAAAAAGCCAAATTCTTTTGGGCGTTAGCACTTAATACTGCAGAAGTTACTACTGGAGACATATTAGGTGAACTCCTTTTATAAGTATCAATAATGAATTCGAGTGGCTCTGTGATATTTCCTCTATGCGACCCTACTTCAACATAATAGGGTTCTTGAAATCTGATTAGCATAGTGGCTACTGGTTCATCCGAAGTAGGGACTACATATGAGTAGAATATTCCATTAGTAAGTTTCTTGGCTTTAAAATGTGCTTTGAAATTATCCTCAAATATTGCTTCAAAAGCCACCTCGTTTTCTGGCAAATAGTTATGGAAAAATTCGGTGTCATCAAGCACCTGCCTTTTCACTCTTCGTTGTAAAAGACTCTCTAAGACCTGTTCTCCAAAGGCATTTTTAGGGACAAGAGAAGCTTTAAAGAAGCAAAGAAAATCTAGAACAGTTGATTTTCCTGAATTGTTTTTACCTATTAAGATATTTACTTGACCTAAGCCCTCTATCTTCCCTTCTTTTATTCCTCTGAAATTTTTCATGGCTAGACTATTAAGCAATCAAATCCCCCAAATAACAGGCTAAATACGTATACCATAAACGTCTTTCTTGTCTTAAATCATTAATGGATTATTAAGGCTGTGAAAAAACATAAGTTGAGAAACTTATGGATTTACTATTGAGTGGTAAGTTATGAAATTGTTGGATATGATTTCTAGAGAAGATGCTATGAGGCTGGTTCTTGGTTGGAGAACAGAAGATTTTGAGAAAAATTTCAAGGATTGTGATAAATTCTATCTCATAGACTCGAATGAATTGGATATTGACCCCATAAAAGCAAAGGATTACGGAACTGAAGACCAGCAAAGACTTAGGAGTTACCTGCATCAATATGGCATCAAAGATTTCAGACTTTATTCTGAATATGGTCAAAATATTATTCTAGTGGGTACCAAGAAATCCAACTTGATTTGGTCAGAGTAAAAAAATTTTGAACTTAGGTTTTTTCCTTATCAAGGGAATTTGTTAGTAGACAAATATGATAGTGTAAGTATAACCGTTTGACCTTTTCCGACATAAAGATGTAAGCCTCGAAAGAGGTCGCTAACAGGATTAACATAGTCAATTACGGCTCCGTTATACTCTAAAGTTATGCTTTCTCTATCCACATCTTCAACCATGAGCATGTCATAACTGAAGTCCTGTAGGAAAACATCAAAGGAATCGTTCTGATTTATGATTCGGAACTCTTGTATCCACAAGTCGTGCGTAACATTGAAAACCTCACCCCTTACTTTTTCAGGGTAAACATAGACGTTATCGACAACTGTACTCACTAAATAGCTCATCGTGAAGTTAAAGGATTTCTCACTCATCGCCATAAATTGAACTTGTAATTTGTTAGGATTCGAATCAACTGGGATTGGTGTAATAGTTACAATGTCCTCTAAAGACTCAGGAATAACCACTCTTAGTAGATTAGGCTGGTAAGAGGTGCTATGAAAATTGCTTACATCAATATTACTTCTTAGGCAATGAGAGGGCAAAGGAATCGTTAAGACATCTAATTGGTCAACTGTTCCCCGATTAATTTGAACCATGTCATAGGCAATCTTTTCAAAGGTTATTTCTACACTAGGTTCTAAATTGTAACCTCTACAAAATGATTCTATTGAGAGAAAAAACCTAGGTTCTGAGACATCATCTATGTTTGTGTGAAACTCTACGCTAGGAGTGAAAATATGAAAGTGGGTGTCTAGGGGAATTATTGAAAGAGCAAATAGGAGAAACACTATTGGCGGTAAGATTCTCCATCTTGATTTGGAGAATTTCAGGATTTGATTTTTCAGGTTTGCCCAATAAAGAAGAATTCTATGCCAAGTTGGGGGAATTTCTCTTCTTATAACTTCTACATAACCTTTGCTACCACCATACAACAGTTCTTCATCAGAGAGGTCTTGAATATAATCTGGAAAGAACAGACAAAACACAAATCCAAACATTCCAAAGAGAATATTCAAGGCAAAATACACATTGTAAGAAGTAGATTCTTTAATAACTTGTGGGTATAGATTAACAAATTCCGTCAGCAATATTCCGTTGATTAGAGTCCATGCTAAGAAAAAGAAATACAAAACTTTTGAAAAAACAAAATGCATGAAGTTCAAAAGCCCTATTTTACTTTTGGCATTTCTAACGAGTATAGAAACAATAGCTGTAAACATCCAATGGAAAGTCCATGTCCTTTCAAAAGCAGGAAAAGAAGGTGCTACCTGTAAATTGTTCGGGTTCAAATAAAAAAAGGGTAAAATAATACACATTTCTATTGCTAACCCGACAATTAAAGAAAGTACAAGTTTTAGGGTAGTATCAAAATTTTTCCATTCTCTAGACTTGCCAAAAAGACAATAAATGAAAATATATCCCGATGCCCAAAACATGAATATCGGAAAATATTCAGGATATTCCAAGAAATCGAATGGATTCATTCTTACCCCAATCGAATTAGTTCAACTATCCTTAATAAAGATGGACATTTCATCATCTTAAATCTTCGTGTAATGGTGTTATTGGAAAATCTTATCTATTTTTTAAGCAACTCTAGTTGGGGGAATAAATTTGAATGGAACCAATCAGAAAAAACCTGCATATTCTGCAATTGATGATGGATACTGTTTCAGGCTTGGTATGAATGGTGATAGGTCTGCATCAGGTTATATAACGGTTCCAAAGAGACCACCAGAGTTTATCTTAGAACTTGATGGAGAACAAATAGGAGCTGCTCATGGTAGTGATTGTTGTATTGACCAAATTGAAATTTTCGAAGATAAGGTGCCACATAATAACGGTCATGGGACCAAATTTGTGGAATTGTGGGAATCTTATGCAAAGCAAGTAGGTTGCGGTAGACTTGAAGTCGTAAAAGTGTCATCTAATGCTCTAGCCCATATATTGCTGGATAAACGAGGTTTTAAGTTTCAAGGGGAAACCAAGATATATGGTAGATGTTACACTAAATAATTTTTTCAATAGGATTGCAATTTTATATAATAGAAAATTCAGTGAGAATCTTGAAGCTTTTGGCAAATTGGAGTATTTTAATTTCTTCACATAAACTAAATTAGGTGCTAAAGCTAAAAAGATACTTATGACTGATTTTTACAGGCAGTTTGACGAAGTCTATTCGAGTGTAGAAGAATTACTTAATACGTTCGGCAAATCAACAATTTTACAAAATTATTTTATTGATTCGGTCATGTCATTATTCTATGCGAACCTCATCAATAATTTTTTCACTAACCTCAACATAAAAAATGTGAAAGAGTTAGATTTACCAAGAGGCAAGATTGGAATTATTAAGAAGAAGTACAAAGATTTACGAAAAGCCATAAAATTGACTTTATCAATGAAGAATAATGACATTAATAGTAAATTTTATTACGATTTCAAAATAAGAATCAGAAAACACTTCCCACAATTTCACAAGATAATTGAAGAAATCGAAAAAGAAGTTGATTTTAAAAAAGCAAAGAATTACTTGAGAAGAAAAGCAAAAGAGATTAAAAAGTTAGGAAAAGCACGTGAAGACTTGAATGTTATTTTCATGACCAAAGTTATGGAATTATATATTCAAAAAGAAAAACACTTGCCAATTGGTGGCGGGAGATTTGACAAATTATTTAAAGTTGTTGCAGAAAAATTTATCCAGATTTTTCCACAAGAAGTGATGAAAAGCCTAAAGGCAGACAGCATAGATATGCTTTCTCATCAAAGAAAGTTCCAAGAAGAATTTGAAAGGCGAATATATGAAAGATGGAAAGAACCTATAGATTTGCTAGAATGTTTAATCAAAATTTCTTTAGAATCTGGAGAAGAGAAAGTTAAACGACTCCGCAAGATATCAAATGGAAAAAACGACTTCAAACATTCAGCTCTAATCAAGATTCATGCGAGAGCTTTACAAATTTCTAATGAAATTCTAGTGCTTCTAAAAGCAGGTTATCCAGATGGAGCTAATGCACGATGGAGGAGTTTATATGAACTTGCGGTAGTTTCTTTTTTCTTATCGAAAAATAGTAATGAAGTGTCTAAGAGATATCTAGCCCATGAAATCATAAGAAGATTCAAAGAAGCAAAGGAATACAATGATTATTGTAAAGAATTGGGTTATCTTCCATTATCTAGAAAAGAATTTAATATCATAAAAAAGGAGAAAGAAAAACTTTGTAAAAAATATGGGAACGAGTTCAAAGGGGATTATGGTTGGATTCCTCGTTCGATAATTAAGAATAGAACTTTTAAGGCTTTAGAAAAAAATGTTAAACTGGATAAATGGCGCCCATATTACAATCTTTCTTGCGATTCTGTTCATGCTGGAGCAAAAGGCTTTCATCGTTTGGGTTTAATGTCTGAGGCTCAAAACAAAATCCACCTTGTAGGCGGAAGCGATTATGGCTTAGCTGACCCCTTACAAAATACCGCAATTTCTTTATCCCAAATCACAGTCTGCCTTTTAAGTTTAGGTAAACCAGACTTGAATAACATCATACAAATGCATGTAATGATTCTTTATGAAAGAGAAATAGGAATGAAAGCAGTTGAAGTACAAAAAAGAATTGAAAAGGAAGCATTTGAACATGATGATATTCGTTGATATCTCTTTAAAAACTCTAAAACATACTGTTTTGCAATAATCGTCTCTGAAAATGTACAATTTGAATATCTCTAGTATGCACTAGAATTCTGCCTACTTCAAAGATCTTATAACCATCATGTGACAACTTAATTGTACCCAAACGGGAGAAAAGAAAGATGTCAAAGACTACAAACAAAGATTCTACTACTAATATGCTGTCCCGTAGGGGTTCGTGGGTTCGAATCCCACCCCCCGCACCATACAAAAAGATTCTGTTTCTGTCACCATTATGGTTCTCAGTCTAGTCTAAGGCATATTCATTGCCCAAAATGTGGAAAGATAATAACACATATACCTTAACAGGTTCCTAGAATTCACTATCTCAAATCTTTAGTACAACCTGTATTTCTTTAATTATTATTGAGGTATTAATGGGGGTGAAGGGATGGTTTTTGAGTTGAGATTCATGGAAGGTGGTACTCTGGTAGAGACTTGGAAAAGTACGGATTTTATTCCACCAATAAATAGTGCTGTAACATTGAAAAATGGGAATCGTTATAAAGTGAAAGGGATAGGAATCCATAAACCACCAGATGATTATCTCCGTTTAGTGCAATCCGTAAAAGTTTTAGTCACAATAACTAAAGAAGAATGAAGTTCTTAGACTACAAACTTGGGTAATATACGGAATTACGAAATAACTGGTATAGAGTGTTGCTGACTTGCTGTTTTCAATAGTTTGACAAGATAGAAGAGTGTTCCATAAGTCTTTAATTATTAGTAAATACAAACTACAAGTTCACAATTTTGAAGGTGCATAGTGCAGATGTGGGGTACTAGAGACCTTACACTTGTGATTCTTCTTGCAGTTGTCAGTTTTATCTATACCCAATTAATTGGGCAATTAGGTAACTTAGTAACTGGAATACAGGGATTCAATTACTTCTTCATTATCGGTCACATGATATTCGTCAGTTTTGGATTTCTAATTTATGGAGGAAGAAGATGGAGATTATTATTACAAGGGATTTTAGCTGCATTACTCACATTAACTACCTTTTTATCTGGGGCACCATTTGATATCGTATCTAAGATTCCAATGATTCTTACTTCATTTTTTGGAGATTTGATCTTTAACAGTTTTTACAGCCGTTTTGAGAATCAAAATAAGCTGAATTGGTTGGCACTCTTAGTTGTTATTGGATATATGCTAATTCTGCCCGTATTCGTATCATTAAATATGTTCTTATTTTATCCTCCTCAAGCTTTGAATTCGTACATTTCAGTCTACGTTTTGCTATTTCCAGTAACATTAATCGAGACTATTATTGGAGGATATATAGGATATCAAATCTACAGAAGAGTTAAAAATATTCAATAAACAATTTAACTAGAATACTGTTATCAACCTTTGATTGTTCCCGATTTTTAATTGATCTTATGTCCCAGTGGGAACTGACATGAAAAGTGAGTCTCTCTCAATGAATCCATCTGAACCTGATCCAATATATTTTGATTTGGGATGGAAATATGTAACAAAAGCATCGAATGAATTGAACCAGATTTCTTGCCTACGCCCTCTTGGAATACTGTTAGTTAATAATCCAGGTTTTACTTCACCATATCCTTCAAAAAGTAGGCAAGATGGAGGTAAAACGTAATTAGAGAAACCAATGGGTATTGGCTTAGTCCATCCAGCAAAAAGTGTGTTTCCTTTTATTTGAACATAAAACTCAGTTTTTTTAAAAATAAGAAAATTAATCTTTTCAGCATAATCTCCAAATGCTTTTTTCTTAGTTTCGAATGACTTTGAGTTGTCTTGAACAAATGTTACTGGCACATAGGAGTACCCCTTTTCTGTCTCTTTTTTTATATCAATAATTAATCTATTTTCATTTCCAAAAGTGGATTCTTCTTCATTATGAAATATGCCAATTACTAAATCTGGAAGAGAAAAATCCTCTGGAGGATGGATAACAGCAAATGCTCTACTACCAAAATACCACCAAAAATCAAACCAATTTGAACTTTGAAAGGATATCTTCTTTTCTTCAACAATTTTATTTAGAACATCCTTCTCAGTAATTTTTCCCATTTGTTGATATTTCATATTTTTACTGACAATTGTTTTTTTAAAAAGAGAATGATGTCCTGCCTTTGGAATTGTAGGATGAATTCTTGTTATTGATCGAATGTTTTCTGAAGAGGGAGTTCGAGTTTTTTTCCAAATATCATATAACATGTTCTTCGTTTTGTTAACAAAGGAAAGATCATTCGAATAGAAAGTGTTGTCAAAATAAGACGAATCATCTAATTCGGAATCTTCTATTTGATGTTTAAACTGGAAGATTTGGCTATTGTCGATAATTGTAGTTTCTAGATAACCTAAAGGCACATGCCGAACTTCACTATACTCTAACAATTTCTTTACTACATTTAAATTCTCAGTAGTAATGGGAGCTAAAAACCTAATTTTAATACCCTTTTCAACCCATTTGTTCCCTTCCAACATCTTTTCTAAGTGAATCAAACCTTTTGAAGAAGTGACGAAAAGAACTTCTTCTTTGGCTGAATCTAATTTCTTATAGTAGGTTTTCTTGGCGGTTTCAGGATTTTTGATGATTCTCATTTCTGAAGGTAATTTTCCAGTCTTAATTTCATCAATTCTTTTTTGAATATCAACAGAATCCTTCCAATAATCTTGAAACACCATAGAGAAAGATTCGATAATTGACCTACAATTAGTACAAAGACCAACTTCTTTTTTTCCTTCACTTGAAATAAATAAAATAATTTCTTCTTTATCTCTAATGACCATTCTGGAAAAAGTAGAGGATTTATAACTTGGATTAATAGATCGAAAGTCTTTTAAAATTTTCAATTTCTTTTGAAGAAGAGTTATTGCCTTTAAATCATTCTCCAAAGTTTGAGTGAGAATTCTAAAGTGAATGTTTGATTTCAGAATATGATTCTTGATTAAATCAAAGATTTCAAAATGTTCAGCCCTTAATAAATTAGATATACTTGAAACCATTGAGAATTGATTTTTAGTTTGTTTAATCATCTGAGAAATTTTCTGAAATATTTTTTTGTTTCCTTCAATTACAGAAAATTTTTCTACTGAAGTATCAAGTTCACTTTGGCTAATTTCATTCCATATTGAAAGTAAATCATTTTTCGCCTCTTCTATCTGAGCGACTTCCTCTCGTTTAGATTTAACAAATGCATCAATTACTTTCTGAAGAGGAACTGCAGTATATCGAGTTGGATATTCAAGAGTTGCTTCTACTAATCCTTTCTTTTGAAGGCTCTTTAGAATGCGATAAATCAAGCCACTGTTTGTCCTAAGTTGCTTAGCGATATAACCAGTCTTTTGAAACCCTCTTTTAGAAAGGAAAATATAAACTTCAGTCTCTTTTTCTGTCACTCCAAAATTTTTAAGTGCATTTTCTAGCATGATTTGATCCAAGGCGTTCACATCTAAACTCAGTTAGTACCTACCTTTGTATCTAGCCCAATTTAATGTACGATTACTGCCTTTAACAATTTTTCGACGAATGGGTCTAGATTTTCAATCAGCCCATCTGAAGGATAACCATCAAGAGGGAGGTGAAAAATTTGAAGCGAAAAGTATTGGCGGTGACATTTTACTTACTAGCAATTATGATGATGGCTTCACTAGCATGTTCGGTTCAAGCATATAGCTCTAATGGAATAAAGAAAATACCTGTTACTTTCACACGAGGACCACCAATGATCTTTGGAGAAATAGAGACATGTACTAAAGGCGCTTTATACATTGTCAAGGCTGAACTTGCATTTGGAACCTTTATTGTAGAAGGGGATGGCATATATTTAGAAAAACAATCTGGACCTCTAGGCATTACTACCTATAGATTAAACTCAATCACTGGAGAAGGAATGGCAATATCTGAGGGGATTCTAACTTTTGCTGGTGGAACATTCAAGGGAGTAATAATTTCAAAAGGTGTTTTCGTTTTGGGAATTATGCCTTTTGGTTTGCCATTTCCATCTGACATAACTCAGAAGGGAGTTTGGCATGGGGATGGAGAATATCAGGGATGGACACTGGTTCTTCAGTATACTTCAGGAGATGACCCAATAGAAGGCTACCTTCTTGTACCTAATTAGTTGCTTCTCTAAAAACTGTGAAACCTTTTCCCCTTTTTTTCTACTTCAAAACTACGAGAGTGGAGAAATTTGAGCTTGAATCGAATAATAAAAGCATTAACCAGTCTTGGATTATCAAGTTTAGAGGCTGACGTATATACATATTTAGCCAAAAAGGGTTCACTTGAAGCAGTTACATTAGCTAGTGCATTGAATTGCACTCGACACCAAATCCATTCAAGTCTAAAGACTTTGATAACTAAAGGACTAATTACCAAGGATCGTACAATATTTTCTGCTTTACCTTTTGAAGAAGCATTAGACTTGTTAATTAAAAGGGGGAAAGAACAAGCACAAGCCATGCATGAAAGCAAGAAAGAACTTCTCACTACATGGAAAACAAAAGAATAACATTAGATTATAATTTCCAAGTTTGACAAGATAGAAGAATTTCCCATGGATTTAATTAGCTATTGTTCTAAATTGTTTCTAGAAGAGAAAATCCATTGAGTAGAATTTTATTTGAGCACTTGTTGCATTTAATCAACAAACACTCTAATGCATTGTTACTGACTTTTGGCTCTAAAATTGAATAAGCCTCTTCTGTTTCATCATCAGGCGAAATCTTTGTCCCACAGCAAGGACACAAAAAATCGCCTTTTCCTTCTAGCTCTATTAAATCAATTTTATGCGTTAATACTTGCTTCACTTTCAATCCCTTAGATATGCACTGCTATTGCCTTCGAGAATTGATAAAAAAAGGTTTTTTGTCAAGGAAGTTTGACTAAAGAGCCGTTTTGTTAGTCAAGAAATATTGACTAATCATGAGTCACTACGGGAACAGTACTTTTAGAGAGTAGGATGGAAGTAGTAATTTTATTACAGTAGAAATATTGTACTTTCACAATTGTTCTGTGAGGTCTTTGTTAGACTTTCCTCTTTTAATGAAAATGATGACTAGAGTGAGTAGAATTACTATAATTGCAATAACAATGAGTAACATGTTTGAATTCTCTTTTAGGAAATTGGATGTTACAGTGACATCAGTTTGATATGTTTCTTTATGAGTAACACCAAGTATGTCATTATAGGCAACTTCCAAAATTATTTGATAATCCGTTGGACTTTTATCCTTGCTAGCTTGAACTGAAAATACTGCTGTTTTTGTACCTCCCTCATTTATGGTCCCTAAATCTCGTGTTTGAGGGTCAATCGTCAATCCTGCTGAATCTAAGACTGAAACCTTCACATCATACATGAAGTCATTTCCTCCGTTAGTAAATTCTATGGTGAGTTCTCCAGAATCGAAGCCTCTTTCAATAGAAAGACTAGAAGTTATCCAATTGGTAATTTCAAGTTTTACTGGAATATCAACTGGAGTCATAAGAGGGTAATTGTCTTGATTCTTTTCGTATAGGAAATATGCTGTGTCCCCAATTCCATCACCATCATTGTCTGTACCATTATAGTCGCTCCAGTAGTTACCCTCAGAAGCATTATTCCAAATATTTCTTGAGAATGGAATAAAATAAAATGGTATGTTTTGGTTCATAGCAGCATCCAAGACTTGGTTTGTGTTGTTGATGAAGTTGTTGTGGAAAAAGGTGTTATTGTGTGATTCATGAATGGATAAAGCATAATTGTTATCCATAAAATTGTTCTTGATAATGCTGTTATTTGAATAACCAAGTAGCCTCAAGCCATATGTGTTGTTCGCTATTATATTTCCTAAAACACTGCAATTTGAACACCTCAGCTCGATACCTTTATCAGCATTTAGAATTTGGTTTCCAATAATATTAATGGAAAGCCCTCCAGTGTTTAAAATTCCGAGTTCATTTCCACTCAAAAAGTTGCCAATAAAAGTGTTATTATGAGCATACCATAACCGCATTCCAATTGAACAATTTCTAATGTCATTATCCCTTAACACTGAATTCGTAGAAAAAACAAGCAATACACCTAGATAAAGGTTGGAAAGGGTGAGATTTTGTACCGTAATTTTTGTACAATTTATGAGACCAACATATCCAGCATCAGATGGAACTATTCTATCTTTCTGGTTAACCCAATAATAAACAGGTTTACCGTTTATTGTGTTTGAAGTATCTATATCATGAATAAAATATGAGAGTTGAGTAGATAGGTCAGCCTGCTCACCTGTCCCACTAATTACTAGACTGTTCTCGTTGCTGTTCATAAAATTGTTGCGAAGAGTAGCATATCTTGAAATGTAGACAAATATTCCCCAAGTGTTGTTTACAATATTATTATCAACTAGAATATGGTAATTTGCTCTATTCAAGAGTTGTATACCATATCCATTATTCGTTATATTGTTTCCAACAATTTCATTGCCTGAATTCCTTCGGATACGTATTCCGAAATCGTTGTTGGTTATAGTGTTACCAGTGATTGTGATGTTTTCAGCAAAGAAATCGAGGTTAATAGCATAATAACAATTTGTTAATGTTAAATTCTTGATTGTGACATATTTCATTCTTTGTGGTAGGTATACTCCAGAGGCTTTTCTTGTTCCTTCAAGTGTAAAGCCACAACCATCAATTATGATATTGCTTCTTTCTACATAGATGGTTTGATTGAAAATGCTATCAGTGAAGCTGTAGACATCTCCTTCTCTTTGAATCTTATCTGTTCCCTCAACACTTCCATCAGCTCTTATGTAGATGGTAGTACTGTCTGCTTTTACTATCTCGATTTGTGGAATAGGTAACCATACAGAACAGAGAAAGAGAATCAAAATGAATGTTGAGAGCTTTCTCATTCTAACCCTTTCTTTATAATTTTATTTCTGATAATAACACCAACCAACGTTGCCACAATAAGTAACGGTAGAATAATCCATGAAGGAAACTCTGGGATTGCGGTTGTTCCGATTATTTCTACATTTTTGGTACTGTGAGAATAAGTGAAGTATAGGTATGTGTTGCTTGTGTCTTCGTTAACCTTTGGAGCTATAGAAATGCCATCTACTAGAACGATCCAATCTCCCTCAGTATATAGCAGGTCTTTTGGGATTATCACTCGACAGAAACCAGTTGTTACCTCTTCACCCTCCACCTTAAATTGTATTGAATCGATTGGGTCAGGGTTAAAACTGAAATCTGAAACAGTAGAATTGCTTATGATACTAATGTAGTAGTTTTTCCATTCCCAAATGCCAGCATCAAAGATTTTAATGGGTGCCACAAGGGGATATCCATCAGAATTATTTTTGCGATCCCCAAAACCATCGCTTCCAGTTATATTTTGAAACTTCCCATTGAAAATGTCTTCTCTAATAAAGGTATAATAACTCCAGTAATTTCCTCCGGACAGAAAGCCATTATCCCAAATATTTCTTTCCCAGATTGGATCCCCCCATGTGTGGATGTGAATATCATTTCCAATGAAATTATTGTGATAAAAAAGGTTGTTTTCTATTATTGTTCCATAAGAAAAGAGGGTTTGTGAATCAGTGTCGATAGTAACGCCGTAGTCGTTTGTCAGTATATTGTTTCCACTTATAGTATTGTTGATTACTTCAACACCATAGAACTTGAGACCATAATGATTACCTTTTATTAAGTTATGAAAAATATTGTTGTTTTTACAGTAATAGTGCAACCAGATACCTTTACCATTATTGTCGGTTACATTGTTTCCGATTATACTGTTATAATGGGAGGATTGGACTAAGATTCCCGTATATAATTTAGTTAGGTTATTGTTAACTATGCTGTTGTTGTTGGAAGTAAACACATATATCCCATGTGAGCCTCGGAAAAAGTTGTTTCCAGTCAATTGGTTCTTTGATGAATTTTGAAGAGAGACACCGTATCGGAAACCCGTTAGGTTATTAAATTCTATATTGGTATATTGAGCCTCAAAGCAACTAATGCCATAACTACAGTTAACTACGTTATTTCTAACTATACGATTGAAATTGCTTGAGAAAATCTTAATGCCCTGCTCAGCATTAAGGAAGGTATTATTTGTAATTGTTGAGCTTTCGGTATGAACAAGTAAAACGTCGTGCTTGTTGTTTGTTAGATTAGAGTTTTGGACAAGTATGTTTGTACAATTTATAAGAGCTATGTATCCAGCATCAGAGGGAAGGACTCTGTTATGCATGTTGACCCAGTAATAGATTGGTTTTTCATCAACTGTATTTGAAGTATCGATGTCATTAACAAAATATGATAGCTGTCTAGCTGAAACCTCGAAATTCCAACGGTTATTCGCAATAACGTTGTCTCTAAATGTATTGTTGAAAGATGAAGAAAGTAAAATCCCTTCCTCGTTGCCTATTACTGTGTTATCCGAGATGGTATTATTTGACGATCTAGTTAGTAGGATACCTATGCGGACCTTTGTGATTTCAATATTTCTGATTGTTACGCCTTTTCTATCTGTGAGATTTACTCCTATTCCAATTCCGTATCCTTGAAGAGTGTAACCTGCTCCGTCAACCGTTACGTTGTCACACTGAACATTGATAGTATAATTTGCAATGTTGTTCTTGAAAATGTAGACATTTCCAACTTGTTGGATAGGTGCAGTTGAAGGGTCAATGGTTCCATCGCTTCTAATAAAAATACTTGGTAGACTTGGTGGAATAGGATAATAAGGATTTGCGGTTGCAGTATCAATTTCTTGGGTAGAAATTAAGAAAGAATAAAAAACTAGCAACAGAAGTATGGTCGCCCTTTTTTCTCCCATTATGGGCACCACTAATATCTTCTTTAATGAATAAAATAAGCGTTTTTGTCAAGAAAACTTGACTAAAAATAATTGACTCCTCCTCATTCTAGTCAAGAAATATTGACAAATCATGAGTCACTACGGGAACAGTACTTTTGGAGAATCTTATACCCAGAATACTGTTGTATAACCGTCATGAACACTAAAATTCTACCTATTTCAAAGATCTCCCGTTCATATTTGAAGACTAATAACAGCAGTATGTTGAAAACAGCCTTTTTTCTGAAAACCCAGCAACCGCATAAAAGTCTTTTCTAGTTGTTTTTGTTTCTCATTATAGACACGATTTCTTTGTTGTTTTCAGTAGTATCTCCTGTAGCTTCTCCTGCCCCTTCTCCGAGTTCCCAACACCACAGCAATCATAAAAATTACAAACGCCAAAGCTATTGCCACTGCAGCAATTACAAAGAGATTCGAACCTGATGATAACTGTTTCAACTCCCACTCCTGCTCTAAAACCAACTGCAAAGCCTCAGCCTCAGCGCTAGAAACTGGCGACAACAAAGGATAATGATCCGTGTTCTCTACGCTGAGCAGCCTCAAATCGGTTCCCTCAACACTCTCAAGAACATAAAGAGTGTCACCCACCCCAGAACCACCTATCTCAGTCGCGTTAGGATACCTCTCCAAATAGTTGCTCCAATAGTTTCCAACCGTGCCGTTGTCCCAAAAATTGTGGCTTCCAACCTGATCCGAAAGCACTACCGTGTTGTTCACAAAATTGTTCAAATAAAAAATGTTACCTTCAGAATAAGCGGACACATACAATCCTTCACTCTGAACATGATAAGTTGGACCAGCCGCGTAATTGTTGGCTACAGTGTTTCCAACAACAACATTATTCAAGGAACGACTCAGAGAAATGCCGCCTCCGCCAGCTTCCACCAAATTTCCAACAATAACGTTGTCACACCCAGAAACCACAATTATAGCTGCACTGCCACCAAAATGACTGTTATCCAATACTTTGTTTCCAGAAATCAAGCTACCATTTATATCGCTGAGCCAAATGCCATGAAGGTCATTCGCCTGAATAGTATTGTTGCTTATCCTAAGCTTCGCACATTCACCAGACGCATAGATTCCTTTAAGGTTCCGACTTACCGCGCAGCCTTCAACAGTAACGTAACTACAACTGCTAACGTTAATTCCAACCAAATACTCTTCAATAGTCAGGTTCTTAAACGTCACATCGCTTCTACCCGCCAAACTGATTCCAGTTCCGCTGATGCGAATATACAACTCTCCAATGGTGCCGTTACCAAAAAGAGCAAAACCCGCACCGTCAACAACAATCCCGTCCTTTTCCACTATCAACGAACCATTCAAGTTTCCAGTGAAAGAGTAAACATTTCCGTCACGCAGAATTGGCGATGACGAAGGCTCAACACTTCCATCAGATTTAATGGTTGTTGTCGGGAATGCTAGAGAGGGAACATAATCTGGTGCAGGTGGCAGAGGCGGATCAGGAAACGGAGAAGGCGGAGGCAACACAGATTCCGTTTTAACCAAATAAAAGTAGTTACTTCCGATATTACGACTTCCACCCATCTTTCCCGAACCCAAAATCGCGAATCCACCGTCACGCGTCTGAACCAGACACTCAGCCTCCCAAGTGTTTACCAAGCCCGTCGTTCTAGAAAACGTTTGATTCCACTCAAGTTCTCCCGCCTCATCCGTCTTAACAAACCAAAAAAAAGAACTGCTATCGTGAACGGGTCGACGAAGAGTTGACCCCGCAAAAGCGAACCCGCCGTCGCTTGTCCTAATCAACGAGTTAGCTACATCTCCTGGTCCAACCGTTTCAAGCACTCCATGAGTTTTATTCCAAACTTCCCTGCCCAAAGAATCAGCTTTAATCAGCCAAGTAACATAACCGTACAATCCTGTTGGTTTTGTGACTCCTGCTATTACGTAGCCGCCATCACTTGTTTGGACAAGGGAAGTTGCTTCGTTGGTGCCTGTTTCCCCAAACGCGCTACTCCACTGCAAATCCCCTGCTGAATCAACTTTGACGAGCCAGAAATTGTGTCGTATGTCAATGTTTGAATAGTGGGCAGGTCTGCCACCAAATCCAAAAGACTCAGTGTACCCTGCCGCTACATAGCCTCCATCACCTGTCTGAATAACTGAAAGCGCTTCATCATCGCCTATTCCCCCGTACGCTTTACTCCACTCCAGCTGCCCATTTTTGTCAACTTTTGCCAGCCAAAAATCAATCGAGTCTGAGCTTTCCGAACCTGTCAATCCAGCTAGCATATAACCTTCATCAGCGGTTAACACCATAGAATTAACTGAACCCATAGGGTAGCTTTGGTTCCACTCTGCAACGCCTTCCGAATCGGTTTTAACAAGTAACGCTCCGTCCCTGCCGTTGCACGCCAGAACGTATCCGCCGTCTTGGACTTGCACAACAGTTCTAACATTTGAGGCTTCATAGGTTTGATTCCAATGCATGTTTCCTGTCGCATCCGTTTTGATGAGCCGCACTCGATATCCGCCGATTGTGCCAACCAACGCGTACCCATCGTCGCTTGTCTGGATAACCCAAGACGCCGAATCTAAAGGACCCTCATACGTTTGTTCCCATTCTACTTCTGGAGGAACAGAAGACACTGGAGGCATATCAAGAACGTTGTTTTCGGCTAACCCAGCGGAAAAGCCAACCACCAAGATTAAGCTAGCCGCTAGCAAAATCAGCATCGAATAGGTTTTCAACGCTTTTTCTTTCAATAGTTATTTCTTCCCACTCTCAGTCTGATTCCAATGTGGTGGTTAGTTCCATTTATTAAGAGTTGGGAAAACCCGAGGCAGCGTACCTGCGCATACACAACCAAACAATAAAAACACTCTTGAACTTATAATTCTACCGAAAGAACACCTACGTTAGTTAAATTCTTCAAAAAACATCTAAAAAATATGATCCCGAGAAACATCGCCGCTTATCAGGGTGTTTGTGGATTTGATTTTTGTTTGTTGCGTAAATGCTAAGTTGAAGTGTGAATATACGGTTCATCAGCTCCATTGGAGGAAGAAGCTATCGAAGCTAAACGTTCCGCAACAAGAATTGCCATCGTAATTCCTACTTTAAACGAATGCAAAGCCATAGGCAAAGTGATAACAAAAATAAAAAACTTCATGGACAGCTACGAATACCGCATATTGGTTGTAGATGGGCACTCCACTGACGGCACAGACAAGATTGCCAAAGACTTGGGCGCCAAAGTCATTTACCAACAAGGCAAAGGTTACGGAGACGCTTTAAAAACAGGTTTCTTCCATGCCAGAAAACGACTGAACGCAAAAATAATTGTAATGATGGACGCCGACTTCACTTATGACCCCAAAGACATCCCCAAATTGGTCTCACCTATTTTGGAAGATCAAGCTGAATTGGTGGTGGGCAACAGGTTTGCGGGAATGCAGAAGGGCGCAATGCCTTTCGTCAACAAAATAGGGAACAGAGTGCTTGCTCTAGTCGCAAAGCTAGCTTTAGGACTTAACGTCTACGACACGCAAAGCGGCATGAGAGCCTTCAAATCTGAACTCCTAGACAACATGAATTTAGTGGCTGTAGGCATGCCCTTAGCGATGGAAATGCTGGCAGAAGCCCGTTCCGTTGACGCCAGAATATGTGAGGTGCCCATAAGTTACATGCCAAGAGTGGGAGAAACAAAACTTAATCCCATAAAAGACGGAGGCAGAATACTTGGAATCACTTTGCGGTTAATGTTTGACATTCGACCACTACTCTTCTTCGGGCTCATTGGCACAATTTTGGGGGTAATGGGTTTACTACTTCATTACACCATGCTTCCCATCGAACTCACACACATCATATTTCCGTTCTTGTTCATGATAGGGGGCATACTACTCTTTTGGATTGGATTTGTGGTAGTCTTAATCAAAAAGCTTAGAAAACGAAAGTAAGGTGATTTTCATACGCCTGAACTATGAAGGACTAAAGAAATCATGGTTCTCCATTTCTTTACTAGCATGTTTTACCGCGGCAGTGGCTTTGCTGGTGTTTCTGGATTATTTCAACCTTGAAAGCATCGCCGCGTTTAATGACAGAGGTTTCTACTTTGACTACACTTGGAAAGGAAGACTCTTCATCCTATTCTTCTTGTGGCTTTTTGTCTTAGAAACTTCATTAAACTCGGAAACACTGCTAGAAAAAGAACAGAAAAGTAGACCTAGAAGCTACTTCAAAATTCTAGCCATTTTCATATGCGCAATCATTCCAATAGTCTACATCTTAAGTGTTAATTTTTTTGGTTTAGATCAAACCGTAATACAAATTGGCGATGCACTTCGCGGCAAATACTGGAGAGCAAACTTCGCTGATTGGAATCACATTCTTAACGCAGCTTGGCCCCTGTCAATCGAATATCTTATGTTCACAGTTTCTTTCCTTGCCACTATGCTGTTAGCTTACGGAAAGGAGAGTTTCAAAACTTTCTCTATCACACTTGCTCTTATCGCAGGAATTAGCACCGTATATATGATAGACACCATTTTTCCCTACGGAGTGTTCAAACCCCTACAAATGTTAGCGCTACCCACAGCCGCATGTGCAGCTGCCTTGCTAGAAATTTTGGGTTACAGCTTCACTCTGTCTTTTTCGCCTGGACTAGAATCTGCACCAATTATCAGAATGAGCGCGAACGATTCAGCTAAGGCTGTGAGTATTGCTTGGCCTTGTGCAGGTGTTCACAGCCTATTTCTTTATACGTTGATTGTTTTGTTGCTGTTCAGAAGGTCTAACATCTCAAGTTTTCGTAAAGTGATTTACTTTGTAGTTGGAGCAATTGGCACATATTTTGTTAACATTTTAAGAATTGTTTCCTTCTTTTCGGTTCTGGTTAACCAAGGAATGAATGCTGCACAGACTTTTCATGATGTTTATGGGGAGCTTTTTTCGGTTGTGTGGATTCTTTTCTACGTTTTATTGATCAACTGTATCCAAAAGTTTAGGTTGATCGAGAAAACACGTGCGTTATTTGGTTCTCTAGGACCGTTCAGGAGCAAAAATTCCTAAGAGGCTTAATAAATCATGCCGAGGTGAACCTGAGTGGTTCAAGTCCGGTTCTTCGAAAGGGTCTCAGATAGGATTACCATATTTATGGAAGGAGGGGGATTTTTCCCCGACCTGCGTAAGCCTCGTTGGCTGTGACTTATTTCTCGTGTTTCTTTGAGCGTTTCCAGAGATAGTGGGAACCAACTATCACCGAAATAGACGACAGCAACACCATAACTCCGACAGTTAAACCCTCTGGTATTGGGGTCATTGAATATCCCGAGATTACTCCCCACTCATCTGGAACGTTCGCACTACTGTTTGGCGCCCATGCTGCAAGTGTGCTGGTGTTTGCGTCGTAAGCTGCAACTCTCATTCCAGTTCCTGGGTCCGGCGGATTAGGAACCTGAATGTTGCCTGCTGTTTTGCTTGAATCAACGATTTCCAGAATCCAGTGGGATGTGTCATTCCATGGGGAAGTGTCCATTGTGTTATTCCATGTCAGTTCGCCTTGTGCTGGTGTTATTTCGCTCCAGCCTTGGCCATTTCCTTCATACGCTTTCAGAGTAGTGTGACCAACAATTTCTATCATGTAGTCACCAGGCTGAGGAGCAGTGCCTCCGCCATTGAGGTCGTCGAGACAGATTTGCCAGTAGTCTTCAGCATCAGTGGTGTTGTCGGTGAAAATTTCGACAATCCATTCTAAACCCAAATTGGTCATGTCCTGTATGTTATATCCGAACATTCCTGTGGCATTGCCAGACATTTCAGTAGGTATGGTGTCGGTCCATTCATCGGCAGCGGTCCAGGTTCCATCAACGGTGGCTGTTGCGATACTTGGGTACTCTATGATTGCGTAGGCTGGGTTTCCCGCTGTGGTGGTTCCAACATTTATTAGCAAGCAAATACTGCACAACAGAATTATACATAAAGTTACCAAGAAAACTTTCTTCATCCTTAATAACTCTCCATTTTATTACCAATCCAATACTTGCTTAGATTACCTTAAAAGAATTTCCATACACTAATACTGCCAAAAAAATGGTCATGCACACCCCCTTTTTACTGTGAATTTGTGCGAGTTCCTTCTGGTAATTCAACTGGGTAAACGGAAGGGTCTACGATTTAGACCCGAACCACGAAGATTTGTTAGCTTAACTTAGTTCTCTCGTTTCTTTGACCGTCGCCAGAGATAGTGGGAACCAACTAGCACAGAAACAGATGACAGCAACACCATAACTCCGACAGTTAAACCCTCTGGAATAGGCTGCTGCGCCGAGGTCATTAATCCCCAATCGTCGGGAACATCAACACTTGAGTCTGGCCACGCTTGAACCCCAGCAGTATCATTATTTGCGTCGTATGCTGCTATTCGAATCCAAAATTCAGGATTTATGTTATAGCCCATGTGTTCTATCATGACTTCAACGATCCAATGTGGAGTGTCTGACATCGGCGACGTTCCTAGCGTATTATTTATAATGACAGCGGTTCCTAAAGCAGTAGTTTCTTCTACCCATACTTGTCCATCGCCTTTGTAAAACGTGAATCCCGTAGCGTTGTGTCCTACATAATCCCACCTGAAGCAGTCTGTTTGAGGAGTGGTGCCACCAATTGGAGTGCCAAATAGTGAGGTTGCTGCGGCATAGCATATTTGAACGTAGTCGGTTGCATTGTCGGTGGTGTCATCGAAGAATTCAATAAGGTAGTATTGGTTGACATAGGAGAAGTCGGGGGCCATGAAATATTTTAATCTGAAAGTAGCATTAAGGTCGCCGTCCAGTTGTTTTACATCAGTGTCCGTCCATTCTTCAGCGGTAGTCCAGTTTCCATCCATAGTGGGAATTGTTGTCACTTGGTAGTCAATTACTTCGTATCCAGTTTGATAGGCATTAACGGTTCCTGTTTTCATCAACAAGCCAATACTGCACAGTAGCATTAAACATAAAGTTACCAAGAAAATTTTCTTCATTCTTAATAACTCTCCATTTTATTACCAATTCAATACTTCGTTCGATTAGCTTAAAAGAATTTCCATACAATGCATGAAGAGCCCGCGTGCGAGTTAACATCTGAAATAATTCATTAGATCTTAGTTGCTTACATGTTAGTCTATTTTGTGAAGATTGTTTCACCTACAATTTTGGGGTTGTTTTTGGTTCATGAACACATTCGAATAGACTTGAATAAAAAAATTGGAGATAACGATTAGCCATTGTTCTTAGGCGTATATCTTCCCAAGTTGCTTGAAACAACAGTGTTTGGTCCCGAAGAGTAGATGTCTTCATAGCCTAGATTACCGTAGACATGGTTTCCAGTGATCAAATTGTAATCAGAGTATACACCGTATTCTTTGATTCCATATTGTTGAGTTTCGTTTTGGTAGTCATCAACAGACCCGGCTCTGTTTCCAGTTATGATTGTGTAACTACTATTGTATAGATAAATCCCGCTCGATGAATTCCATAGGTTATTGCTATTCAGTTTTGCGATATTGCCTACTACTAGTAGGTTTTTGCATGAGTCGATGTTGATTCCATCTTTCTCGTTGCCATCAAACAGGTTTCCAGTGATTCCTCCACTAATCACCAAGTAAGCAGTTAAGCCGTACAGTGAATCCCAGCAAGTGTTTGATATAGTTTGAAATCCGCCTGAAGTAATGTATATGGCACTTCCTGTTACACGTCCAACATCATTGTCTGTTATGTGAGCATCGGAAGCGTCGTCGCTTATCCATATTCCGTGATCCGAGCTACTGTTGCCGATTTTTTCGATCCAATTCTTGTTTATCCAAGGTTGAAGGCTGCTCATCTGCTGTGTACCAAAGATGTGTATAGCAGTTTGTTTGATTTCATAGAAAAGGCACCTTTCAATCAAAACTCTCGTTGAACTATTTACAACTATCCCTTTGCCGCTTGTTTGTGAGTCTCTGTTCCCTTGAAAATGAAGTGATTTAATAGTAGTGAAATTCGAGTTAGTAATTTTCATCATGTCTGTGTTTGAATTTTGCGTGAGATTGAGTTTTGTTTCCCAGCTTTCTCCGATTATGTTGATGTTGAGTTTTTCTACAACATTAATCGTGCCGTCTATATTGTAGGTTCCGTCACAGAGGAAAACTAGACCGCCGGTAGGTATGCTTGAGATTGCGTTGTTTATGACCGTTGTTGCGTTGGTTCCAGAATAGTGTATTTCTCCAGTTGTACCGTTCCTTGCATAATATGTTGAGCCGTCTTTCCAAATTAGAAAGCTGAAGGCAGCTTTCAGTGTTCCATACGCCATCTTTGGTGATGTTACACTACCATCAGCTAATTTAGCAGTTACGATAGCGCTGTCTTCAATTTTAG
>CAZUDX010000001.1:55660-358858 GCA_964618695.1 uncultured Candidatus Bathyarchaeia archaeon
TTTTTGCTGACGTTACACTACCATCAGCTAATTTAGCAGTTACGATAGCGCTGTCTTCAATTTTAGGGGTTGTTACTGCACCATCGGCAATCTTGGCGGTTGTTACTGCTCCGTCAGCAATCGTGATTGACATAATGGAGCCGTCAGCCAAGTCCACAGCCCTTAATGTTCCATCCTCTATTTTTGCTGACGTTACACTACCATCAGCTAATTTAGCAGTTACGATAGCGCTGTCAACTAACTTTTCTGAAGTAACTGCTTTATCGCTGATTTGTGAAGTTTGTATTGGCAGGATATTTGGTGCAACGTAAACCACAACTAATGTGGTGACTAAAGAGAGAATCCAAGTTACAACAATTATGGGAACCGCTTTCTTTAAAGTTGCCATCCCAGACATTTTATCACCTCCCCTCTCCATTAACACATACAGTTTTCTAAGGAATATAAATTTGATAGACAATAAGAATTTTTTATGTTATTTGATTGGACAAAAATTTATCATCAAATTAATCATATCATTTTGCATTGTTATTTCTCTAGGAATGCGTGCACTATGAAGAATCAAAACCAAATGAACATTCAACTCAATTTAGACGCTGGACTTCGAAAAGCTTGTGTCATAAACTAACAGCCACGGATATTAGATCGGTACTCTTTATTTGATAGATACCCGTTTTCTAAAAATCTCTATACACCAAATGATAATACCTACAACTATTACTGCAATAAATGCTAAGCTGAGCCTCACTATTGTAAAATCCCAACTGGATACGTTATTTGTTATAAATGGCTCTACTCCTCCAAATATAAACAGAAATAACAGGATTGTCAATATAGCCCATAAATAACCGCGTTTCTTCTCAAAGTATTTCCCCATGCACTCATCGCCTAAACCCATGTTCTGTTTTGGTAAAAGCCCATGTTGCTTTCCGTCTGAATAGCACAGTTCTCACGAGTACCCAGAACCAATGCACTGAATAAATATAAAACAACGGTAGATTTATAATAGACTTTATGAGTTCTTGGCTTGTCTTACATTCCTTTCTTAAGATCAATACGAAGAACAACTGCAAGAGTATTGTTTGGAAAACGTAAATTTCTAGCGGTATGTACCAAGAAGTTATCCAGAAATTAAGGTATCCCAACTGGCTGAGAGTGTTTACAGATATGCTTATAATGCCGAGAAACACCCCAAGCCACAAGCAAAGCGTATAGAACGGGGACATTAGTTGGAAAAAATCTACGGGGTTTTTAAAAAATAATTTTGGGAGGGTTCTCTTTTTTGCTAGGTCAGAAATTATTTGGAAATGTCCTGCAATCCAGCGACTCCTCTGTCTAATCATCATGTCATAATGAGGTACTTTTTCATCATAGATTACTGCGTCTTTACAGTAACCAATTTTATGTCCAGCCATTTGGGCGCGTAAACACAAGTCAAAGTCTTCAATCAGAATATTTCTAAATCCACCAATATTCTCTAAAGCCTTCTTCCTTATCGCAACACCAGTTCCTCCAAGACCACCTGGCAATCCAAGTTTTTGTTTTCCAGCCCAAAACATGCTCAGAAATATTTGGTTTTCCATATGCTGTAGAAAACAAAGTCTGTTATAGTCTGGATTTGCTCCGATAATTTTTCCTTGGACGAGATCGTAACCTTTTGAATCCATTAACTTTACAATTTTCTCGACATAATCCTCAGGTATTATGCTATCGGCATCAAAGTAGATGATAATCTCTCCAGTAGCAAATTTAAATCCATAATTCAAACCCAAGCCTTTGCCAACTTCTTGAGTTGTTAACTCAAAAACTTTAACTCTTGGATCTTTAAACTGCTTTGAGATATGTGCCGTCTTGTCCGAGCAATTGTGTGCAATTACAATTATTTCTGTGTTCTTATGAGTTTGGTTTAATGTTTGTTCGATTACAGTAGAGATTACAGACTCTTCATTTCTGCAAGGGAGGAGTACGCTTACTAGTGGAGGGTGTGGATTAAATTTCGTCTCTGGGAGAGGTTCATCTTTTTTGATAACATGGACAACAGAGAGAGACAACCAGAGGAAATAATAAATTGTAGTAAATATCGTTGTAGCAATTGTTAGAATTGATATGTTTATTAGCACATTTTCACCCGAACCAAGAAAGATGTTCCAATATTAATGCAACAAAGAACTACCATTCTTCGCGGTGTCACGATTCTCAACTAAACATCAACCAGCCTAAATTTCCTCATGTCAATTTTGGGTGGAGCCGCGTGATTGAAATCTTAATTCAACTTTCTAGTCAATAATATTTTTGGTTCTTTTCATGATTATCCTTAAGAAATTGATACTTTACCGTCTTATATCGGGTAATTTCAAGCGGCTTGAACAAGATAGTTCGTCTTTAACTTTAAATAGCAAATTATAATTGGTTAATTCCATCAACATAATTTTGAACTCACCAAGCTCATGAACAAATAAAGGTGATAACAATAAGTCTGTACATTGAAGGGATAAAGAAATATTGGCTCCATGTTTCTTTAATAGCCTGTTTCATCGCAGCAATAGCTTTGTTGGTGTTTCTGGATTATTTCAACCTTGAAAGCATCGCTTTGTTTAACGAAAGAGGTTTCTACTTTGACTACACCTGGAAAGGAAGACTGTTTCTCCTATTCTTCTTGTGGCTTTTTGTCTTAGAAACTTCAATAAACCTCAAAACATTAGAAAAAAAGTGGAAAAACAGCCCTAAAAACCACCTCAAGATTCTAGTCATTTTCATATGCGCAATCATTCCACTAATTTACATCATCAGCGTAAACTTTTTGGGCTTAGATCAAATGGTCACAAACGTTGGTGAAGCGCTTCGCGGTGAATACTGGAGAGCACATTCCCTTTATTGGAGGCTGATTCTTGAAGGAGACTGGCCACTAGTACTTGAATATCTTGTGTTCACAATTTCTTTCCTAGCTACTGTGCTGTTGGCCTATGGAAAAGTTGGTTTGAAAACCTTTTCCATCACACTGGGTCTCGTCTCGGGCATGAGTGTCATGTACATGATAGACACTATATACCCCTACGGAGTGTTCAAACCCCTCCAAATGTTAGCGCTACCCACAGCGGCGTGTGCAGCTGCTTTACTTGAAATTATGGGTTATACTTTCACTCTAGCCTTTTCGCCGGGGCTAGAATCTACGCCAATTATAAGAATATACTCCAATGGTTCAATAAGTGATGTAAGTATTGCTTGGCCATGTGCAGGTGTTCACAGCCTCTTCCTTTACACGTTGATTATTTTGTTGTTATTCCGAAAGGCTACCATCTCAAGTTTTCGTAAAGCAATCTATTTCATTATTGGAGCCGTTGGAACATACTTCTTCAACGTTTTGAGGATAGTTACTTATTTCGTTCTTATAGTCGACAAAGGAACTAGTGCTGCACAGACTTTCCACGACATCTATGGAGAATTATATTCTGTCCTATGGATTCTCTTCTACATTTTACTGATTACCTGCATCGAGAAGTTCAAGTTGGTAGAGAAAACAAAACAGCGGGCACACGCGTTACGCAATTATTTGGGAACAATTGGGAGCAAATTATTCTTCAAAAGTAAATTGAACGAAAGCGAAAATACTTGAAAGAAGCTTAAGAAAATAGGGAGAAGGCGCCATTTTGTTCTTCGAGTTTTCCGCCCAAAGATTACTAACGCTCTAACATTGGTAACAGATTAGCTAACAGTTTTTCTAACTCGCACATCTCGGCACTAAGGTGCAAAAGTGCATTAGCAACCTCGTCCTGTGTAGAACCCGCTTTTGACAGAAACAAATCCCTTCTCACACTTGCTTTTTCTAAGATTCTTGGAAGATTGTCTCCCCGTTCTATACCTAATTCTTCAATATCAGGCATCTAAATTCCTCAAGCTCTCTATTGAAAAACTGTTCTTATAGGTTTTTTTTGTAAACCTTGCTCCACCAAAACCATCCGCTACACATTTTTCTCTATTGTCCAAGAACCGTCACAAACTGCGGAATTCAAGTTGAATCCTTCTCTGCAACAACCAAATTTCAAGTTGTACTTTTCAGCCAACTCTTTCACTTCTTTCATCAGACTAAACCTAAGATTCTTAGGCAAATACAATGAACGCCCAATTCTCTCCCCCTTTTCAAAATATAAAGGTCGCAATCTCTCCGAGACTTCAGGAAATCCTGCGGTTAATCTCCTCCAATTGTCAGGTTTCACCTTGTATGTTGAAGAGGTTATATGCTTCACACCTAAACTGGCAACGGCTTCCACAAGACCAGCGAAATCATCATTAAGAAAAGGAATGATTGGGTCAATTCTCACAGTGGTGGAGATACCTTCCTTAACAAGAGTTTCAATCGCCCTAAGTCGCCTTGAAGAAACAGGAGCGGCTGGCTCAAGTCTCTCAGACAGTTTATCATCATAGGTGAGAACAGTGACAGAAACTGCACAAGGAAGTTCACGTAAGATGTCAATGTCTCTGACCACCAAGTCAGATTTTGTAACTATCTGAAGCCTGCAGTTGCTGTCAGCCAATATCTCCAAGCATTTTCTTGTCAAACCAGTCTTCTGTTCCAGTTGGGGATAAGGGTCCGAAGAGTTAGATATAGAAATTAACTCTCCCTCCAGTCTGGCAGCTTCTCTCTTTATTCTAGGAATCAGGTTCTTTTTGGGTCTACAATCATGGAAACGGGGGATATACGAGGAAGCGTAGCAATAGAGACAACCATGATCACACCCAGTGTAAGGGTTAAAAGTCAACTTGCTAGGACACGTGCACAACTGGGATTTCCATGGGTCAAAAACAGTAAGCAACATAACCTAATTTCCAACAACAAAAAATAACTAGGCAGAGCCTTATATTTCTGATTTACCTACCTACGCCATCGCGTGAGCACAAAGAATGGAAACAACCCAAAAGGTTAGGCTATGCCGATTGTGTTGCCAACGCCAACCACAAGCACAGTGTCTCCTTCTTTTGTTCGCTCCCTGATAACCCGCCTAAGCCTCTTAACAACCTCGTCAACAGAATTGATCAGCGCATCGGTCATCGGCGACAACACCTCCTTCATGGACTGCCGGACAATCATTGCATAAACTGGAATCTCATGTTTGGTGGCAAGCTCCTCTATCTTGAACCGTTCAACCCCAACCCCGCCAATCGCCGCCCCAACTCCCTCCACAACGTAACCGGAGTCTTCACCCTCCAACTTCAGCCCAGCGTCAACCATCACAACCAACGAAATCTCACCATCATACTCCTCAATCAGCTTAGCCACAGCATCCCCAGGCTTCCCAACAGTTCCACCCGGACCCTTAGCCCTAGTAACAACAACCCTTCTGCCATCAACAGCCACCTCCGCGGCAACCATATCCTCTGCCACTTCACGCAGGCCAGCATCAACCATCAGCTTAGAGGCAACCAACGGACCCACACCGTCGCCGATCGGCTTACCCTGCTTGAAAGCGTCTAGGAACGAGAAATAGGCTTCCGCCTCCTCCATAATAAGGGGCAACTCCATCTGAATCTGCATCGTACTATAGATAGAGCCGCCCTTTTTCCCCACCAAATAATGGTGCCTAACAGTGCGATAAAGAGAATTCAAGCCCCTAGCTGTTTCCACCAGATTCTGCAGATTCTGTATCTGCTTCTCGTCAGCGGAAGGAGCCAACACCTTAATCTCTTCTTTGACCCTAGCGTCCGCGGTGTCAACCAGATGCTCCAGCCTATGGACTACTCCTGATGGGTCCATGCTGTTTGGGTGAATGATGAAGAATTGAAGAAGGGCTTCAAGTCTAGGCTTCGGGTCACTTTCAGGTTTTCCAAGCTCGATAATGGCTGACAGCGCCTCGTCTTTGGCTTTGTCGCGCATATACTGCAGCTTGTTTAAAGATTTGGATATCCGACTCAGCACAATATTGAGCTGCAGTTTCTGGGAGAAAAAGGAGAAACCGAACACAAACACGAGGTAAACGATACTTACAATGTAGGTTAAAATGTTTGAATCCAAAATCAACAAATCTCCTTTCTTGTTATTCTCCCACTGAAACTGAATCATCATCACGTTTCTGTTTTTGCTTGCTCAAAGCAGCTAACCTGTCATCTACGGTCTGCAGCTCGTTTTGCAGCATCTTGATCATGTGCTGGAATCGGTTTCGTTTCGTTTCCAGAGCTTCCAGCCTACTCTTGGGTTCTTCTTCAAGGAAGATTGAGAAGGGGTTCGGCATTCGCGGTATCGTCACTGCCTTAGGGTCCAAATCCAACACCACTTGTGCATACTCCTCGAACAGGGTGTTCATGCTTTCAGCGATCTGGCTGTGCTTCAGGAGCGCTCGGTCAAGAATGAGCTTTCCAGACTCGGTGAGGTGATAGATTTTACGTTTTCTTTTCTGAGGACCCCACTTGCCCCTTATGTATCCCGCCTTTTCTAGGCTCTGAAGTATCGGATAGACGCCTCCGGCAGTTGGTTTCCAGAAGCCCTCGGTTCTGTCTTCGACCTCTTTCATCATTTCGTAGCCGTGACAAGGTTTTTTGCCCAAAAGAATCAGTAACGCGATGCGCATGTAACCTTTTTGTGACTCTTTAAGCCACTTCGCAACTGTCTTTTCTTCGTGGTGGGGATGCATGGTCTTCAACCTTCTAGATGTAAAAGTAATATTTATATTTTAGTGCGATATATTGCAGTGAAATATATATGATGGGAAGGTTTATATGATGCGGCGCAAAGTAAAAGTTACGATTGCTCGTAGTTTCGGGCGCTCGTATTTTTTGGCAGGTGAAACAGGTGAACAGTGAAGAAAAGATTACAGCTACCCAAGCCGAGGGTGATGAACTATTGGAAAAAAGAGTCATGATAGAAGTAAAAAACCTCACAAAGAAGTTCAACGGATTCACAGCCGTGGATCACGTTAGCTTTGATGTGAAAGAAAGTGAAATTTTTGGGTTGCTGGGTCCAAACGGTGCAGGAAAAACCACAACTATTCGGATGCTTTCCACATTAAGTAGACCCACGGAGGGCACAGCCACAATCGGCGGATACGATATAGTGAAGCACGACAACAAGGTTAGGCAACAGATTGGTCTGGTTTCTGAAAAGATGATAATGTATGACCGGCTGACAGCAGAGGAGAACCTCAGGTTTTTTGGGAAACTCTACAATCTACCAAAAAACATTCTCAACCAGAGAATCGATGAGTTGCTGGAGTTGGTTCAACTCGGCAAGTGGAAGGACTCCAAAGTGGGCACATTCTCAACTGGTATGAGGCAGAGAATGAACGTGATAAGGGCGTTGCTTAACATGCCCAAAGTGCTGTTCCTTGACGAACCAACATTAGGGTTAGACCCACAATCCACAGTTGAGGTCCGAGAGTTCATCAAGAAAGTCAACCGAGAAAACAAAACAACCATCATACTCACCACACACATGATGACCGAGGCTGACCGCCTCTGCGACCGCATAGGCATAATAGACCACGGAAAAATCGCCGCGCTTGACACATCAACGAACCTGAAAAAGCTTGTTTCGGGAAATGACTCAACTGTGCTGAAGCTGGAGATTCCGAACCTCACCAAAAAGCTGGTCACCGCAATGAAATCTTTGGACTGTGTCAAGTCTGTGTCTCAGGAGAACGCCTCTCACCTCAAGATTCACGCAACCGGCGACAATGCATTCGACACCATAATTGATGCTTTAAGAGCAGAGAAGACAAAAGTAAACTCGGTTGAGAATCTGCAGCCTACACTTGAAGACGTTTTCTTGCATATCACGGGACGGGAAATGAGAGACAAAGCAGACAACAAGATACCGGTGCGTAATCGCAGACCTGCTATGCCCCAACGGAGGATAAGGTGATCAGAATGGGAGCAAAGACACTGATTTCGCATAGTCTCAGGATTGCATGGAAGGACCTGATGGAGCTGTTCAGGAACCGCATGGGGCTGGTTCTGCTTATACTGATGCCCATATTCATGATGACCATGGTCGGCTTCATCTATCCCTCAGAAACCTCCATGAACAATGCACCCATTGCACTGGTGAACGAGGACACAGGATTTGGCGGCTACAATTTCAGTTCAACATTCATCACGACGTTAAACAGCATAAACGACGAAGCTGACATGATGAAGCTTAAGGACGCTTCCAGCCTCGAAGACGTACGAGAGATGATTCAAGCAGGAGATGCAGCAGGAGGCATAGTAATCTCCAGTGACTTCACAGCGAACATCATGAGTGGACAGCAGGGAACAATCACAATCGTAACTGACCAGTCTAATCCCCAAATGTCAGCGATAATACAGACTGTGCTGGGCGAGGTGATTGAACAGATGGGCACAGCATTGGCTCAACAGAATGTTGCGGAGCAGTTGGATATTGATCCTGACAACGCTTTGGCGGTTGTGGAGCCGTTCAATGTTCAGGTTAAGGGGTCGATTGAGGGTGACTTCAGTTACTTCGATTTTATTGCTCCCGGAATTATGGCGATGACGGTTATGATGAGCGTTATGACCGGGCTTCCTGCGGCTATCTCTCATGAGAGGGAGGTGGGTACGCTGGATGGGATGATGGTGGCTCCAATCAACCGGCTGTCGGTGATACTTGGAAAAACCCTTGCCCAGATGGCTCGTGGCATACTTCAGGGCACCCTCATACTTGTGTTAGCTACACTCTTATTCGGAGTTACAGTCCACGGAAACATACTACTGGTCTTTGCTCTGCTGCTGCTGGGCGTGTTCAGCTTTGTTGGCTTAGGCGTGGTGTTAACGTCTTTTGCGAAGGAGCAGGAGACAGCCGTGATGATGATGACTACAATAATGTTCCCCATGATGTTCCTCAGCGGAGTGTTCTTCCCGATAGAGCAGATGCCATGGTTCATGCAAGCTATCTCAAAGGTTCTTCCATTGACCTACGTTGCCGACTCGTTGAGGAAAGTTATGGTTCTTGGCGCGGATATACCCATGTTAACAAATGAACTGGCGATACTGATAGGCTTCGGAACCGTTATGATAGCAATAGCTGTGCCAGTGTTCAAAAGAGCAATGACCCGCTAACAGACGGATATGGCGATGAAAAAGGCATCCAACATTGTTTGCTAGTGCCTGTTTTTGTTGTGTGCTGTTGTCGTGTTTATTTTTCGTCGATGAACTTGTTTGCTTTGGGTATCTCCTCGGGCAGTCCCCTTCTCTTCCGTATCTCCGCTATAACTTCCATTGATATGCTTTCAGGAACCTTTTCCCAATGGTCGAACTGCGTCTGCCAGAATGCGTGACCAGATGTTGCTGATCTCATGTCAGCGGAGAGCCCGAAAGTCTCGGCAACCGGAAGAAATCCCTTGACGTTGGTTATCGGTCCCTTCTGGTCTGAAGCAGTTACTCTGCCTCTTTTACGGGTTATTAGCCCAGTTACTTCGCCGACAAACTGGTGAGGAACAGAAACGCCGATTTTGTAGATGGGTTCGATGAGAACTGGTTTAGCTGTAAGGAATGATCCCCAGAATGCTCTTTTCATTGCTGGCATAATCTGCGCGGGTCCACGGTGCACAGGGTCTTCGTGCAACTTTGCATCCAAAAGCGTTACCTTGACCCCTCTTATCGGTTCATCGCAGAGGGGGCCGTTTTTGGCTGCCCACCTGAAGCCTGAACTGACCGTCTCCTTCACTTCTCGGAGGTACTGGATACCTTTGGTCATATCCACCAAAATGTTTCTGTGTTCCTCTAGAGTCCACACGTTTTTGGCTTCTTTAGCCGACCAACCTGCATCCTCACGCAAAGTGGTGTTGATCCGCTTGTTTCCCATTGCTTCAAACAGGGACCCCTTTTCCATAAGGTCAATAACATTTTGGTCAAGAGGTTCCACTTGAACCCAGAATCTGCTGTGCTTGTTGGGGCTCTTCGCCATCGCCACTACACCTTGCGTAGATGCAGTTTCTCTGTAGACAACCAGTGGCTTGGAAGTTATGAGTTCTAAGCCTCCGCCGTATTCTTTGAGGAACTTGACGGCTATCTCAAGGTGGAGTTCACCCATTCCGCTGAGAAGATATTCGCCAGTTTCTTTGTTAATGGTGGTAACCAAGTTGGGGTCGTCGATGGCTAATCGGTCCATTAATTCGATGAGGCGCGGCAGCTCCCTGGGATGTTTAGGTTCTATGGCGATGGTGATGACTGGCTCGGAAACGTATTGTATGTTCTCAAAGGGAACCATAGCGTCTTTGTGGTCGATGTCAACAAGGGTTTCTCCTGCCCTAGCAAGATCCAATCCCAGCACTGCAGCTATGTTTCCGGCGCCTATCTTGCCAACAACCTCTCTGTATGCGCCCATATACATGGAGACCTGCTGAACACGGTAATCCTTTTTGGCGCCCACCAAATAAACTCGATCGCCTTCGTTAATGCAACCCGAAAAGGCGCGTCCCGTAGCAACTAATCCTGCATGAGGGTCCATCTGGGCTGAAGTCAAACAGATTACTGTGGGTCCATTCTCGTCACAGTTAATCATAGCCTTTCCAATCTCGGAATCCAACTCGCCCTTCCAGATTTTGGGAACACGATACTTCTGGGCAACTACAGGATTTGGAAGATTTCTGACTGCCATCTCCAGTATTGCATTGTGAAGAGGAACAGTTTCTGCAAGCTCTTCATGGCGCCCATTCTTGTAGGCTTCCACAACGTCGCTGAATTTTATTCCTTTCTGCTGGGCTATGTCAAGCGTGAAACCCCATTTGTGCAGTGCAGACCCAAAAGCCACTGTTCCTTTAGTTGGGTCGACTTTCCATTGTTCTCTGTGTTCTTTTTCTCCGTACAATGAAATCAGGTTGTTGAAGTCTCTGATTATTCGGAGAAGTTTTGTTTGCATCTGGTCTGCGGATAGTTTCAGTTCTTTGATTAGGCGGTCAACTTTGTTGATGAAGAGAACGGGTTTGACTCGTTCGTTGAGGGCTTGGCGGGTGACGGTTTCTGTTTGAACCATCACTTCTTCGACGGCGTCCACTACTACGACTGCGCCGTCGATGGCTCTCAGGGCGCGTGTTACTTTGCCTGTGAAGTCTACGTGCCCAGGGGTGTCTATCAAGTTAACGACGTGTGATTTTTTGTCGATCTCGTGGAGGAGGGAGATGTTTGCTGTTTTGATTGTGATTCCTCGTTTTTGTTCTTCCTCTAGGTAGTCGAGGGCTCTTGCGGCTCCTGCGATTTTTGGTGAGAGGAGTCCTGCTTCGGCTAGCAGGGAGTCTGACATTGTTGTTTTTCCATGGTCTATGTGGGCGATTATGCCGATGTCTCTTATGTCTTCTTTTTTGCTCATGAGCTTCACAATGTCGCTCGTTTGCCTGAATTTGGGCACCTTATTGTTCTCCTAGTCATATTGGACAGCATGCTAGATGAAACGCTAACCTATTAACCTTACCCTAGCCGCAGAAAGAGTTCGGATAGACGGCACAAAAAACTTCCATTTTTGAACATAAGATAACTTTTTGACTGCTACTTTTCCCAACGAGGCTATGGAGGTGGAGTGGGGTGGTCAAGATTTCTTGACAAAAATGCTTTTCAGTTGTTTTAATATAGACTATTGCAGGTGCCCAAGAGTGGAAAAAAGAAGGGCAGCTATTATTCTGTTACTTATCCTCTGTTCTATGTCTGTTTCTTTTTCAGAAATCGGTATCGTGGAAGCACAGGGCACAATTTACATCAGGGCTGATGGAACAGTTGAAGGAACCAACATAATTCAACGAGGTGGAGATGTCTACACCTTCACATCGGACGCGGTTATCGATGGTGACATAGTTGTGCAGAAAAGCAACATAGTGGTTGACGGAAACGGGCACATGTTTCAGAATGCGAGGCTTGTCATATCGGACTTGAGCAACATAACGGTGGAGAACATGTACATCAACGACACCTATTATGGCACCCACGACATCAACGTAGCCATCTCCGGAATCGACGTGAAAAATTCTTCTCAAATCACCATCCTCAACAACACTATAACAGGAACCACATTCCAAACCAACGAAGCAGGCATCCGAATAATTGGCGGAAACTCAAATGTTATTGCAGGAAACACCCTTGCACACAACCAAAAAGGATTAACACTAAGCAACAGAATAGACTTTGAAACCTTCATACCCATAGAAGTTTTAGTCTACAACAACAACTTCTACAATGATTTTGACATTGAATTTTCTATCACAAGCGGTACCCACATCCCCAACTCCACAATAAGCTTCAACAGCGGCACGCAAGGAAACTTTTGGTACAAATACAACGGAACAGACACAGACGAAGACAAAATAGGGGACACACCATACGTAATCGACACGTTGTTTCTCTTCACAGATGATTATCCACGTATGGAACCGTACGGAAATCCGGTCGTTGAAGTTCCAGAGTTTCCCTCAGTGAATTTATTGTTGATTCTGTTGCTGACTGTATTGATTATTGGAGTTGTTTACAAACAAAAACTGCGCTGTCAAAGACGGAAGGGAACTGTATGAAAATTAAAACAGCAGTTGCCTTCTTCAGTTTAATCATGCTTTCATTAGCCACCACCTCAGTTGAGGCATCTTCGATGTGGAGCCGAACTGTCGGCGGAGCAGAGGAGGACGGCGCCCTCTCCCTCATTATAACATCCGATGGCGGATACACCTTAGCAGGATACACGCGTTCCTTCGGTGCTGGAGAATACGATTTCTGGCTCATCAAAACAGACGATTCAGGCAGCATGGTTTGGAACAGAACCTACGGCGGCGCAGAATCTGACATAGCTTTGTCTCTGATCGAAACTTCTGATGGCGGATACGCGTTAACGGGCTACACGGATTCGTTTGGCGGTGGAGACGACGACTTCTGGCTGGTCAAGACGGATGCGTCAGGAAACATGGAGTGGAATCAGACGTACGGAGGAAACGGCGATGACTACGCTTGTTCTTTAGTTGAGGCAGCTGATGGAGGATACACAATAGCAGGCTACACTCGGTCGTATGGTGCTGGACGCGACGACTTCTGGCTGGTCAAAACCGATTCTTCTGGAAGTGCCGAGTGGAACAGAACGTACGGTGGATGGGATGATGAAGGCATAATTTCTTTGGTTCTCTGCTCTGATGGAGGTTATGCGCTTGCTGGAATGACAGAGTCTTTTGGGCATGGAAGCGACCGCGACGATTTTTGGCTTGTAAAAACGGATAGTTCTGGAAACATGGAGTGGAATCAGACGTACGGAGGAACAATCCGTGAATATAGTTTCTCTCTGGTTCAAACCTCTGATGGCGGATACGCCTTCGCTGGCAGCACATGTTCGTTTGGCGCTGGAAACCATGACTCATGGCTCGTCAAGACGGATAGTTCTGGAAACATGGAGTGGAACCAAACATACGGTGGAACAGAGGCAGACGGCACCACTTCTCTGATTCAGACATCTGACGGCGGGTATGCATTGTCAGGCAGCACGGAATCGTTTGGTGCTGGCAGCGGAGATTTTTGGTTAATCAAGACCGACGATTCCGGGAACATGGAGTGGAACCGAACCTACGGAGATGTAGAGTTTGACATTGCGTCTTCGTTGGTTGAGGCATCGGATGGTGGATACGCAATAGCAGGTTACACGTACTCAACAGGTGCTGGAAAAAGCGATTTGTGGTTGATTAAAACTGATGAGCTGGGAAATATTCCTGAGTTTTCCTCATGGGCTATTCTTCCATTGATGTTGACAGTCACCTTATTCGCTGTAGCCATCAAAAAGAAACTGTTTCATTCAAGGTTAAGAAAACAGTAACCTTCTTCTCTGTTTCGGCTTATAGAAAACCAAAATAGTGATTGCCACGATTCTTTCTGCAAGAGTTGACGGAACATTGAAGATAGAGGCGCACCACAGCTTCAAGCACAAAATGATAGAGTTGAAGGCAAAAGTAGGCGATCACAAAATTTTGAGGAAAACTTTGTCTGCTTTGGAAGCGCAATATGTGGGAACCTTTCTTCAAACGGACCTCTACTTCAAAGTGCCTGAAGGAAGATTGAAGCTGAGAGAAGTCAAGGATGACCGCACAGCGGAATTGATTTATTATGAAAGAGAGAACATCGCGGGACCGAAAAGAGACGAAGCCTTCATTCTTAAAATCAAAGAACCAAAAGATCTGAAAAAGACCCTCAAAAAGATGTTAACTCCCCTCATCACCGTCGAAAAAGTCAGAGAAATCTACCAATATCAAGAAACACAAATTCATCTGGACACTGTGAAGAAACTTGGGAAATTCGTTGAATTCGAAAGAAAAACTTCTGACGACCAAAAAGCGGTTGAAAAAGATCGTCGGATTCTAGAAAAATTAATGGAAAAGTTGGCAATAGACAAGAGCAACCTTGAGACTCATTCTTACAGCGACTTACTGATATAATCACAGTAAAAAGGGTGGATTAAGGAAGGATATTATTTTCATCAGTGCTTTCGGGAATCTGATTGGAACTCCGGTTTTGGAATTTCAAGACCAAGACCACTATTGCAATCACTGCTATGAAGAGTGCAAGATATAGGACAATATTTAGAACGTGAAATGTTGAGATCGTGTAAGTTTCCCCAGACAATGCTGCAGTGTCAACTTGAACTGTGACCTGCTGATAGGGACTCCAAGTATCAATTGTGGTTTCGTAGACTCCGGCTTCGATCTCTTCACATAATTTGCCATTAACAAATGTAGCTACGTCCGCCACTGAAGCCCCGTCATAAGCGTGAGTGACTCTCACCTGCACCTTTGACACCCCAAAAGTAGCCGAGTTGACTTGCACATTGAAGACAACTTTGTCCCAGACAATGGATGGGCTTTCAGCAGTCATTCGGTAGCTGGTCGCATCCGGATGCTGCAGATCAGTGATGACCCATGAGCGTTTGCCAACAGAATCATATGCAATGTTGAAGCTCGTCCATCCGGTTCCGTTCGTTATGTATTCTGTTCCGTTCACGTAGACCCGAGCAGCAGCCACATCTGTGCTGTCTTGTTCCCAGCTGACGTGAAAACCCACTGACTGGACATCGTTGACGCTGCACTTCGCGGAACTGGTGAATGTTTGATCTACGACAGCAACTTGCCTTTCAAGAGAATACCAATAGGTGATTAGGTCTTGAGCGGGCTTATTTTGTGGTGTGTGGTTGGGGTCATCGGGTCCACCTTTTTGGGGGTCGGATATCCAAGTCCACCAATAGAAACCGTAGAACCAACTTCGGTTCCATAGCACCTGAAAGGCGGCTTCATAACAGTCCCTCTGTTCTTGAAGATCAACGGACATTTCAGACCAGTAATTTGATGGCGCCATGTTTGTTCCGTCACCGCTTCGATAGCCGATCTCCGTTAAGATTACCGGCTTGTTAACCGTTGAAAGCCACGCTTCAATCTCGTTTGCATGGCTGGTCCAAGCGTTCTTCAGCTCCTCAAATGTGGGATCATAATTAAATATCGACAACGGAAAGTAAGCGTCAATTCCCACATAATCCACAGAGTCCCACCACTCGATGTTTTTGTAGTTGGTCCAGTCAGCAGCGTATGTTATGGGACCAGAGTACCGTTCCCGCACCCCCGCAATAACTCGTTCCCACTGCTCTTTCTCATGGGTTGTCGCTTTGAATTCGCATCCAACTGATAAGAGTTCCACATCATTTTCTTCAGCGAACTCGGCGAAAAAGTTGATAAAATTGGAATAACTGTCAAACCATTCATCAGACGGCTGAATTTCACCTCTCCACACGACCGGATACGGCTGAGTTGTTTCCTCTTCCAACGTGTCAACCATAGGTTTCAACAAAACCTTCAAACCTAAACTGTGAGCTAGTGCAATAACATGCTTAACTGAATCGTTGTTTGGGGTATGATTTGGAATAGGGTGTATGTCATGTGATGTGGTGTTAGTTTGAGCCCAAGAGAGGCAAACCGCTATCCACTCTGCATTTGTTTCAGTTAAGAACTGCAGAGACTCGTCGGATTCAGGACGGCTGAAAGCGTCACTAGACCAAGTGGTGTAAGATAGCCCCTTCTGGAAAACAGGGTTCCCATCAGATACCTCAGCTTCTTGGAAGGCAGGAAATTCAGAAACGGCTTCAAAGTTTTCATTGAAGGCAAAAGAAGAAACAGGAAAAGCAAGAGCCTCGAATGTCAGAAGGAGAATTAACGACAAAGTTAACGATTTTTTTAGTTTTCTCATACTTCACCACAGAGTCAAGACCAAGTTTTTCTCTTCTGATTTATACGATGCTGGGGTCATTTGACTTACTGGTAAGGTGGTTTATGACGTGAAGAAGATTTCTTGCAATATCCAACAGACTCACTGATACAAGCATCAAAAGAAGCACAGTTATATCAACTGTTAAGTTTATCGTAATTTCCGAAAATGGTACCGTCAAGTCGATAATACCTCCGTCTGAGATAGCGAAAAAGTAAGCGATTATAACAAGTGACCTTGCTATGCCAAAGCTGTATCCTAGAAGGGTTTCGGCAAATAGCGTTGTTGCCACAGAGAAGAAGACTGCTATGATCGTGAATTCTATCAACTGAGCATTATAATCAAAAGGAAGCACATTTTGGGTTAATTCTTGAGGAATCAGCATCAACGGCAAGTAATACACCGAAATAAGTGTTAATGTACCCCACACTGCAGCCTTGAGAACTCTGGGAAGCGATTTTTTCATGATCAATTTCGCGTTTAATTCAACCATATGGTTCATCCCAGTCGACTACAAATAATGGAGTCTCGAAAATCACATGAATAGTTCCGCTACCGCTTAATTTGGGGACATCTTCCAGCCTCGGGTAAACGTTAACTTCACCATCATAGCTCTCCCCAGCAGGAACATTGATGGGAGTCTCCCCAAAGGCAATCAATTCTTGTGAATCGCTGAAGATCTCCACTTTTAAAGTTCCCATTAGGTCAAGAACCGCGTGATTTCTGAAACTTAATGGTATAGTGCCTTTGCCATGGGTGCTGTTATGTGGAGAAACTGCGAATTCTCCAACATTGAAGTCGGATAATGGAGCACCCCAAGGTATAGAATAGTTAGTCGAGAGTTGAACAGGGATAGCTCGGGCGAAATTGAGGCCTGCAAAGATTTCGATCTCAAAATAACTGTCGTTCAAAAGTAGGGGCACATGATCTGCTGACATGATGGTGTTTAGGTCTATGGGAATTGTGTGGGTTGCATTAACCGTGGTGCCTGAGGGTATTGATGGGATAAGGGTTTCGGAATGATCCAGTATTGTTCCGTTGCCGTCTTTGACTTGGGTTGTTAAGTTTAAATCGGCAAGTTCGTAGTAGCCGTTGTTTGTTATTGAAAAAGGTAAGGAAAAGTTGATGCCTTCGCTGGATGGGAGAATTTGAACTTGTCCAATGTTTAGACCCAGTTGCATGACTGAGTAGGCAGCAGTGACAGAGAAGAAGATAATTGTTACCCAGAGAATTAGTGTGACTATACCAAGCGTCCTAATAGCGATCTTCATCTATCTTGCTTTCCTTAAATGTAACCTCGTTTTCGCGGACCAAGCTTAGCTTGTTCTAGTTTCTTTAGCTCTTGCAGATCCCGTAGATCCTGCGGCTGGTTGGGTTGCTGATTGGGATTCAAGTCTGGCTATCCGTTTGAGTTGCGTAAGAAGTTGCACTCCGCGCATAGTTATTATTGAACTAATCCAGCCCATGACTCCGAGAAACATTATTCGAATAGATGCTTCAATTAGGGGAGCCAAGGACTCGCCGAAAGTGTCTATCAGGTCGGATGATCCGGTTATGGGTGAGTTGCTGATGAGGAATATGTAGGCGCTTATGAAGGTGAAGGCTAGTAAGCCGATGCCTGTGAAGAGAATTGCATATGCGATGGTTAGTGCGTTATCTTTCATAATTTGGACCTCCACGATACAGAAACAGATGCTTACCTACAATATTAAATCTTCTGCCTCACTAAACCATATTAACTTTAACTATTCCCATTATGTTAATCCACGAAACTCAGAGGTTGCTTTTTCTTTTAAAGCTCGAAGGTAGTTTGATGCTTCTTGAGCAGTTTTGACGTGTGCTACTTTTTTTGTTTTATTTAGTGTTAGTCGAGTTTCGCAGTATGGGCATCTTCTGGTTTTCTGTTTACTGTTAGCCAGTAAAAATCGCCCGCAACGGTAACAGACAAACACCACATACATTTTATGCGCACCTCATTAAGCGAAAAGCTTTTTCCTAGAACGACCTAATGTGCTGTAAGAGGACACAGATAAATGAGTCGGCTTTCCTTATCAAATCTTGCCATGAAATATTTCCGGCAAAACGGCTATAAAATCGAAAAAGACGCGATTCTGGAAGGTGTATCTGGGCTTTCGCGAAAGTTTGATTTAATTCTTCGGAAAGGCAGAGAAAAGCGTTCAGTTTGGATTAAAGATTGGAAGAGAACAGTTGGAGTCAACATGGTCATAAACATCGACAAAGCTTCAGAAGATGTAGGATTTCCCAAACCCATAATCATAGCCGAAAAATTTAGCGGTCACGCCAAAGCCTACGCCAACCGCCGCGGCATCATCTTGCTATCGAAACAGCAGATTCTAAGAATGCTTGGATAATTTAGAAATCTCTCAAAAACTCTCCCAATCGTCCTTCATTATCCAATTTTCCTAACCAATCAACTACTCCAGATTGGCATTCTTTCTTTTTCTCCAGCACAAGAATTATCTCTTCAACTACCGCTTCCACTGTTTTTCCGCTAACATCGATTTCGCAAACTTTGTCGTTGCCACAGGCTGATAGGGCGTCAACGAGACAAACATCCAATATTTCGGCGGTTAAATTCTCCCAAAGTTTCTTTCCCTCAAACCCACGCTTCTCTAACACATCCTTGAGTTCAGCGGGGTCACGCCTGAGGACAAAAACATTTTCCACAACTTTCTTCGGCACAACATCAACAACGTAATGCCCCTCAATCACGATGCTGCCTTCTGAATTCTCTAGGATTTCTTGAAGCCGTTTTGACACTTTTTCGGTGTCTGCAACCAAAGTTCTTCTAACATCGTCTATACCGATGATTAACTTCTCTTTCTTAACAAGTTCAGTTACACCGATGTAAATGGCATCAAGTTTAGCGGCTAGAATTTGGGAGATAGTAGTTTTTCCAACGCCTGGAGTGCCTGTTACCAGAATGATTTTCCTGAACTTCTTCATGCTTCTTCATCTTGTTCCAGAGAGTTTAGGTTATTATTATAAACAGATTCTTGTAATAAGTTAGTGTGTAGTGGGATTTCGTCTTTGAACTCATTAGAGGTTATTGAGCGAGTTACGCGAAAGATTGCACCTGGACCTGCTCCAGCGTTTAATGAGGCTCACGTGGTTAAGGCATTGGAGATAATCGGTGATTACCGAACTGTGGGCAGAATAAGGCTGTCGAAAGAACTTGGATTGGGAGAGGGCACAACGAGAACCCTTCTGAAACACCTGAAAAAGGAGGGAATAACTGAGAGTTCAAGAAGCGGAATCAGTCTTTCTGAAACGGGAAAGAAGCTGTTTTCTAATCTGCGAAGTAAACTCAGCGAAGGAGTGGAGGTTCCCAGCAGCCGCCTAACTATTGGAGACTTCAACATTGCTGTCCTTGTCAGGGACTCAGCTCAATCTGTGAAAAGCGGTATGGAACAACGGGATATCGCGATTAAGAGCGGAGCGTCAGGAGCAACCACACTGATTTTTTCCAGCAACAAGCTGTCCATGCCAACCCGTGAGGAAGACATTTCCAGGAGCATGCCTTCTCTCTACAACAAACTGATAACCAAATTTAAACCAAAAGAAAACGATGTCATAATAGTGGGAAGCGGAGAAAACAGAGAACTCGCAGAAATCGGAGCAAAAATGGCAGCCATCAAATTACTGAAAAAATAGCAATTACGCTGACTTTTCCAGAAAAAATTTTGTTTTCAACAATCTGCTGTTATTAATCTCCTACTATGAACCGAGGTTCGCTTTGCGTGTGTTATGGCTTACCGGTCTTTTTTGACAGTTTTCTGTAGCTGATGACGGCTAGCAGTGTTGATACTATGAATAGTGAGATAAGGAGCCATGATGGAAACTCTGGGATGATTCCTTCCGAGTCTGTTTTGATAAGCCACGCGTCATTGTCATATGGAATGTCATCAACTAGTATTATGATTGTGCTTGCTAGCACATAGCCCCCATCGCTGGTTTGAATAACAGCCTCAGCAATGTCAGTATCAGCTCCTCCATACGTCTTGTCCCACACTACAAAGGACGCCCTAACCGGAATTGCTAACGCAAAAATGAACAAACAAAAAAGAGCAACTGTGACCGCCACTTTTTTCTTCATCACAGGCACCTGCAACACCTTTTCTAAAATGACTGAAAAAGCGTTTTTGTCAAGAAACATTGACTAAAGAAAAGCGTATGTATCATTCATTTGGTCAAAGTTTCTTGACTATCTTTTATCAAAGGTTGTGGTTACAGCAAAATAACTAGAACCAACAAAAAACTGTTTAGCTACTCAGCTAGCAAAAAGCGTTTCACTCTCCGAAAACGAAGAGGGTTTCCATCTCTTCTTTTTTCAGAGATTATTTCTTTGCTTCTTTCTTCTTTTGATAGTCTTTTATGGCTTCATGTAAGGCGTCTGCAGCAAGGTTGGAACAGTGCATCTTTATTGGAGGAAGACCCCCAAGATTCTTCGCCACATCAGCCCTAGTGATCTTCATCGCTTCTTCAATGGTCTTCCCAATTGCAAGTTCAGTGGTCATGCTGCTAGTGGCTATGGCTGCGCCACAACCAAAAGTTTTGAACTTAACATCCACCAACTTGTTGTCTTTAACTTTGATATACATCGTCATGAGATCTCCACAAACCGGATTACCAACGGTTCCAACACCGTCCGCGTCCGGAATCTCACCTACGTTTCGGGGATGCATGAAATGATCCATTACTTTCTCGCTATACATTACATCACCTCAAGATTTCCTTTGGGGTTAACGGTGAAAGCGCTCTCAACCTCTTCACCACGTCCGGCAACACTTCTAGCACGTAATCCACGTCCTCCTCTGAGTTCTGTTTCCCCATGGTGAACACCAATGACCCGTGAGCCTCTTCGTGGGCTAAACCTATGGCCAACAACACATGAGAGGGCTCCAAAGTTTTTGACGTGCACGCGGAACCCGAGGACACCTGAATTCCATACATATCCAGACCTAAAATGAGAGACTCACCTTCTATATAACTGAACCTGAGATTGGCGTTGTTGGGAAGCCTTTCAACTGGGTGACCATTCAGAAAAGAATAATCAATCTTGTCCAAAACACCATTAATCAGCTTATCCCTCAATCCAGTCAAACGTTTGCCTTCTTTTTTCAACTCTTTTTGGGCAATCTCAGCCGCCTTCGCTATACCAACTATGCCCGGAATGTTTTCTGTGCCCGAACGTAATCCCCTCTCTTGACCTCCGCCTTGATTGATTGGCTGAATTTTTGTTCCCTTTCTGACGTAGAGGGCTCCCACACCTTTTGGTCCATACATGTCATTGGAAGAGAGAGACAAAAGGTCAATGTTTTCCTCTTGAACGTTGATTGGTACTTTTCCTGCTGCAGCCACGGCGTCCACATGAAAAATGATGTTGTTTTCGCGGGTGATCGTTCCAATCTCCTTTATCGGTTGAATTGTTCCAATTTCGCCATTAGCGTACATGATTGAGATTAGGATTGTTTGGTCGGTTATTGCGGCTTTGAGTTTTTCGAGGTCAACTACACCTTGTTTGTCCACAGGAACATAAGTTACTTCGAAGCCTTGCTTTTGGAGGTATTTGCAGATGTTTATCACGGACATATGTTCGATGGCAGTGGTGATTATGTGGTTTCCTTTCTTTTTGTTACGGTAGGCAACCCCTTTTATTGCCAGATTGTTGGATTCGGTGCCTCCCGAAGTAAAGGTAATTTCTTGAGATTTCTCTGCCCCCACAAGCTGAGCAACCTTCTCTCTTGAATCCGCCAAAGCTTTTTTGGCGCTGTTTCCAAAAGAGTGGGAAGAAGAGGGGTTTCCGTAGTTCTCAATAAAATACGGTCTCATGGCTTCTAAGACCCTTGAATCTAGGGGCATTCCAGCTCCGTAGTCCATATACACTTTTTTCAATAGTCAAAATACTTCCTATTCAACTTTCTTGATGATGAAATGCAACTGGTCATTTTCTTTACGCATTTTAAGTAGTTTAAGCCCAAGTCTCTTAACCAGCCGCGGTATGTCTTCCTCAGCAGCCGGATCGTCCGCAATTACCTCTAGAACTTGACCTGCCTCCAATTTGTCAATCTCTTGGCGGGTCCTGAAAACTGGTTCAGGACAGTAAAGACCTAAACAGTCAAGTTCTCTGTCAGGTTTAATCTGGTCACCCAACTACGAACCTCCAATAAACAGAAAGATTTCTTCATATAATTAAAATAGTTTCCCCCATATTTATCTATAACGGTGTTATAGATATGATCTTAACTACACTCAAAAAGAGCGCTTGGACGTCCTCGAGGTCCCCCAGCAGCATCTTTTCCATTTCTCCCTTTTTCACAGGTCTTTTGGGGGCGGTGAGATAAGCCCCTTTTTCATCAGCAGATTTGTGGATTCGCGAGCATTTTTGATTATGAGTGTTGCCCTGTCCCAGAGTTCTTGTCTACTCAGTTTTACTCTGGCAACTCCTTCCTTGATTGATTCAAGGGCGCAAGCCACTGCCTCTCTGGGGAAGACCTCCCACTCGTCCATCCTCGGAACTATGTCTTCCTCATGGATACCCCGTTCTTCTGCAAAACTTGCCAACTCGTTTGCTGCCGCTATGCACATGTCGTCCGTTACAGTCTTGGCTTTCACGTCTAGAACTCCCCTGAAGATAGCTGGGAAACCCAGAGAATTATTTATCTGATTAGCGAAGTCAGAACGACCAGTGGCTACAATCTTTGCTCCCGCCTCCTTCGCATCCCAAGGCCATATCTCAGGGACAGGGTTCGCGCAGGCAAAAACTATCGAATCAGACGCCATACTACTGACCCAAGGCTTCTTGATTGTGTCCGGACCCGGCTTAGCAGCGGCAATACACACATCTGCTCCTGTCAGCGCTTCAGCAACACCGCCAGTAATCCCTTCACTGTTGGTTTCGAGACAGAAATTCCACTTCCAAGGATTCTCCTCCTTTTCAGCTTCAACGTCCTTCCTGTTTGGTTGAAGAATTCCTTGCCTATCCACCATAACGATGTTTCCGACTTTGACTCCTGCTCTCATGAGAACCAGAGCCGTTCTAGTGTTTGCTGCGCCCACGCCCAACATAGCTATCTTTGTTTGGCTCATCTTTTTTCCAACCAGCTTCAGGGCGTTGATGAGCCCAGCTAAAATGACTGTGGCTGTTCCCTGCTGATCGTCATGCCAGACTGGAATGTTGAGCTGTTCTCGGGTACGGTTTAGAACATGGAAGCATTTTGGCTTGGATATGTCTTCCAAGTTTATGCCTCCGAAGGTGGGTTCCAGCCATTTACATGCTGTGACTAGGTCGTCTTGGTTTTTTGTTGCCAAGCATATTGGGAAGGCGTCTACTCCGCCCAGATATTTGAAGAGCAAAGCTTTTCCCTCCATAACTGGCATAGCAGCTTCTGGACCTATGTCACCCAAGCCTAGGACACGGGTTCCGTCGCTCACTATAGCCACGTAATTCCATCGGCTAGTGTGGCTGAAGACCAACTCTGGGTCGTCTTTTATGGCTTTGCAGGAGGCAGCAACACCAGGAGTGTACCAAATTGCGAAGTCGTAGGGACCGCGTATTGGACATTTTGGCATAACTTGAACCTTGCCTTCGTAGAAGGGATGGTATGCTAACGCCAGTTTGGCGGGTTTTTTTGCTTTTTCAAGAAGTTTTTCCGCAGTTAATTTCTTTGTCATATATTTTGGTTTTTAAATCATCGGATTTAAGGGTTGTTAAGGAAATCGGGTTAGTGCTTAGACTATGTTGTTATTTTTGTGAGTCTGATGAGTGTGATTTGAATATTGGTTAAAGCAAAGCTTAAGAAAGAGTGCGATAAAGGTATCATACCGGGCTAGAAAATTATTCTGGCAAAAGTTTTTAGCCTGAATGTAGCGGGGTGGGGTAGCCAGGTGAACCCGCTGGGCTCATAACCCAGAGATCGGTTGTTCAAATCAACTCCCCGCTACCAATTTATCTTTAGTTGCTATTACTTGTTTAGATGGGTCATGTTTTGTGTGTGTTTTTTGAATTTTGTTGAATAGTGTGTTCGTAGGTGGTTGTTTGAAGCATAATGGCATGTTTTATTTGTGTATTTTGATTCTGAATCCGAAGAGATGTTTTTAACGGCAATACAGATTGCACTTTCATATGATTTAAATGCAATAACCAAAAAACATCATCTAGGCAAAAAGTGGGTAGTGGAAGAAAAGCAAAGTGTCCAATCGACTTGACGTCGTGGAAAAAAGTGAAAACTGGAACAGTTTCTTTGCGGAAGTTGTAGACGAGACACTGAAACAGATTTTCAAAGAAGAGGGCGCTAAGGCTATTTACGATTTTTTGATGAACAACGCGGAACTAGAGTTAAAAGAGGCTGCTGCCAAACCCGAAGTCTTTTCCGCTAGCTTAGAGAGGCTAATGGTTTCAGCAGCGCGAGTTATAGAACAAGTGATCCTAAAGAATTTGTACTCTAGGCTAGGAAAAGAGTTTGAAGAAAAGAAGGGTTACGAATTTCCAGACTACATAAGAGAGCTGAGGGGGAATTGAGTGATTGCTCACATTGTTTTCGTGGAGCTTTTTAACTATTCTTGGAATACTTTTTGCAATAGCCTATGGCTTCGTATATTTTCAGGATAGAGATAAACGTAAACTGATGTTCACGTTGGCTTTCGCTTTCGCATCCTTTGCCTTTCTAAGAGAGTTGCAACCTAGTTGGGAAGGAATACAGGCTTTAGAAAGATTTTTCACATGGAGTATTATGCCTATGCTGTGTGCAATCTCGATTGCAGTTTTCACCACTCTTTTAAAGTTGAAACATTTCGAGAAACCATTCACAATCTTCCTATTCACACTAGCAGGGTCCATAATACTGATGACCGTGCCACTTCCTGTGGACTCCCTTCACATACTAGTATTCCCAACGATTTCTATTATCGTGATTGCAGTATCAAGTTATTTGTTCATAGCTAGAAGGGAACTTTCAGATTTTATATTCTTACTCGCCATGGTATGCTTCACTTCTGCAGGTTTGGGAATGGGGTTCGACTTAGATGTTTCATTCATTGCATTTTCATACACTCTTGCTTACGTATTAATGGCTCTTGTATTCTTGGCTTCAAAGGTAAGTGTACCCGGCGGTATCGCTACGTTTTTTTCTCTTAGAAAAGAATTTCAAAAGACCCAAAAAGAACTTGAAATCTCACAGAAGCAATTAGCGAAAGCAGAATACAACTTCAAATCTCTGGTGGACCTCATCGCCGAACCTGTGGTGATTGTTGATAATAAAGGTCGGTTTTTGGAAATCAACGACAAGGTAGTAGAATTAACTGGATTCAGCAAAGAGGAATTGCTTGGAAAAAACTTTTTGAAATCAGACATTGTCCCGACTAAGAGCAAAGCGATTCTGATTAAGAATCTGGCAAAAAGAATGATGGGAATCCACGTTAAACCATACGAAATTGAGGTCAACCGAAAAAACGGTGAGCCACTGTATACTGAAGTGATTGCGAAGAAAATTGAATACGAAAACAAAAGCGCAGATTTAGTCGTATTCCACGACATCACAGAAAGAAAACTGCTTGAAGAGAAACGTGAGAAATACGCTGAGCAGTTAGAGAAAGCGGTGAAAGAACGAACCAAGATTCTGAGAGAAAACGAAGAAAAACTTCGAAGCATATTTAATTCGTCTCCAGATGCAATCGCAGTTTCTGACTTGAAAGGAAACATAATTGAATGCAACCAAGCAACCTTAGACCTCCTTGGGCTTTCAACAAAAGATGAAATAATCGGCAAAAACAGTTTAACTTTCGTTGCAAAAACGGACAGAAAAAAAGTAATAAAAACCATGAAGAACGTTCTCGAAATGGGCTCAGTGACAAACGTAGAATACATGGCTTTAAATAAAGAAAGTACCGAATTCCCAGCTGAATTCTCTGCAAGTACAATTGAAGACCCATCAGGCAAACCTATAGGTTTTGTAACTATAATCGAAGACATCACCGAACGGAAGAGAATGGAGAATGACCTCAGGAATTATTCTGAACACTTAGAAGAACTAGTAGAGCAAAGAACTAGAGCATTGAAGCAATCCCAAGAACTGCTTGTCAAATCCGAGAGATTAGCTGCAATCGGGCAAGCAGCAACTATGGTAGGTCATGACCTCAGAAATCCTTTGCAAGCAATAGAAAACGGAATATTCTTCCTAAACAATGAACTGACAACTTTACCAGTTTCCCAAAAAACCACAGAAACACTGCAAGCCATCCATAATTCGATTGAATACGCAGACCACATAGTAAAAGACCTGCAAAGATTCGCATCAACAAGAAAACCCCTATTCAAGATGACCGACATCAATGCTACACTTAAAGAAGCTTTCTCACAGGTCAAAACACCAGAAAACGTGAAAACTATAATAGAAACAGGTCAGCTTCCGAAAATAGAGGTTGACAAAGAGATGGTGAAACGCATTTTTGTGAACCTAGCTATTAACGGAATACAGGCAATGGAGGGGAAAGGAGGAATCCTGAAAATCTCAACCAAAAAAACAAAAGGCGCAATTGAGGTCAGCTTCAAAGACACAGGAGTTGGCATAAAAGAAGAAAACTTAAGAAAGATCTTTACCCCGTTCTTTACAACGAAGGCTCAAGGGATGGGTGTAGGCTTGACAATCTCCAAGAGGTTTGCCGAGCTTCATAACGGCGACATCACGGTAGAAAGCAGAGAAGGTGAAGGCTCAGTCTTCACGGTTAATTTACCTATCCAGAGGAATGGAGGTGTAAAACTTGACTGAAAGCAAACCAAGAATCCTCATAGTGGAGGACGACGAGAACATAAGAGAAACCATGAAGAACATACTTGAACAGAACGGATACAAAACAGATACAGCTAAGACCGGACGAGAAGGCGAACATAAAGCCAAGAAAAAATTCTACAACTTGGCTTTACTGGACATTAAATTACCAGACATGGAGGGCACACAACTACTCGTGAAACTGCAGGAGAAAACGCCAAAGATGGTCAAGATAATGGTCACAGGCTACCCTAGCCTAGAAAACGCCATGGAAGCCCTGAACCAAGGAGCAGACGCCTACGTGACAAAACCCGTTAAACCAGCGAAACTGCTAGATCTAATAAAAGAGAAACTGGAAGAACAACGCCAAGCAGAGAAGATGACAGAAAACAAAGTCACAGACTGGATAAAAACAAGAGCACGCCAACTGGAACCCGAAGAATAGCAAGAAACTTCACCTTCCCCAAAACAACAATTTCTCAATAAAACTCGTTTAACGGGGATAACCTTTTACACTATACGAGGATTAAAATGTTCTTCAGTCAATAGGCAAGTCTCTGAAGCCCCCCATAGAAAGGAGAGGAAAAAATGAGTTACGAAGACAAATGGAAAGTTTTAGCCGACATCCTCATAGAACTTCAAGAAAGGGGCGAAAAAATTCCGGCAGACGTAATGCATGACTTACGCTCCGCCAAGACCATGATCCAAGTTCTAAAAGCTGACCCAACACACACAGAAAACATTTCTAGAATCGACACATACCTGAGAACTGTAGAATCATTCGCTATCTTCGCCGCAGAAAAACGTGGAAAAGAAAATGTGGAAAAGTGGCTGAAAAAACTCAAAATAGAAAAAATAGTTAAGAACAAAGAAAAGGAGACCGCTTCCAGATTTATCCCTGGGATCCCCCGAGACAAAACTTGGGTGCGAATCCAAATTTCGGAAGATACACCTAAAGAAGATGTGATGAAACTCGTTGAAACGAGTGAACTTTCTTATAAAATGCAGGAAAACGGGCACATGATTGTTTACGGCAATGGCAAAAACATAAAATCCTTTGTCAAATTGATGACAGCGAAGTTTCGCGGCGCCAGAAATGGGTGAAAACAGCCTCGAAACTTTTGTACTATTTAGTTTAAACTTCTTTTCTGAGCATAGCTTATTTATAGAAGGTATTATAGAAAAGATGTGAATAGAACGGGTTAATTCCTAGCTAAGCAAAAATCTGGGGCAGATCAGAAAAAGATGCCTTGCATTAAGAAAATAGAACTTAAAGGCTTCAAGTCCTTCGGTCCCAAAACCGCCACAGTCACTTTAGACAAAGGCTTCACTGCCGTCACTGGACCGAACGGAAGCGGAAAAACCAATATTGCAGACGCGGTCCTCTTTGGTTTAGGCGAACTCAGCGCCAGAAGAATGCGCGCTGCAAGCCTCTCCAAACTAGTTTATCACGGTTACCCCGAATTAGGAGTAAAAAAAGCGAAGACCGCCAAAGTCGTTATCCAGTTCGACAACTCTGACAACAGGCTACCCGTAGACACAAGCACAGTAACTGTTTCCCGCGAAATCAACAGGGCAGGTCAAAGCATCTATCGTCTCAATGGAAGAAGAATTTCAAGAACTAATATTCTTAACATCCTTTCCATGGCAGGAATCAGCCCGACAGGCCACAACGTTGTTTTGCAAGGAGCCATCACACGGCTAGCCGAAATCTCTTCTCATGAACGAAGAAAAATGATATCTGACCTAGTTGGCATAGCCCAGTACGACGCTGAGAAGGCTGAGGCAGAAGATAAACTTCGGGCGGCTGAAATTTCTATCCGGACAGCCATGGGTCGAATAGATGAGGTGCAGAAACGGGTTGATGATCTGGAGAGAGAACGCAACGAACTGCTTCGTTACACGTTTCTTAAAAAAGAGATTAACCGACTCGAAGCTATGAAAATTTTTGGAGAAATCTTGGAAGTCCAGAAGAAAGCAGAGGATGTGACTTCAAAAATCGAGGCGGTTCGGAGCAAGGTTGAAAAATCAAGACAGCTAAGGGAACAACTTAGGTCTCAACGTCACGTAGTTGAAACAGAGTGGAGAAAACTCGGTTCAGAAATGATTGAAGAACGGGGAACACGGCTTCTCGAAGTTCAATACAACATAGGGGAAGTTAGGTCGAAGATAAGCGAACTTTCAACTAAGATTGGAGCCGGAACCGCAAGTCTCGAAGGTCTCAGAAAAGTGACGGAAAACAACCTGCAAAAATTGGAAGCCATCAAAAACGAGATAAAAGACAACAGAAAAGAAATCCGAAGATCAAAACGAGACAAAGAACGGCTCTTAGCGGAAATTACCCAGAAACAATCCCAATATGACACGGTTGCAAACGAAGTATCACAAATGCGATCCAACTTGGGAGAAAACAGCAAAAAAATCAGGAACTTTGAAGAAAAAATAGAAAAGCTTACTCAAGAACTCGTTGAGCTTCGCACCGAGTTTATCCAAACCCGAACATCACTAAAGGTTCTTACACGGCGCCGAAACGATCTCGAAAGTCGAAAGGAGAAATTCGAGTCCAACCTCACCGCCCTCAAAAAATCATACGCAGACCTCAAGACGGTTCAACGAGAACAAATAAGCCGCTCCAAAAATCTTGAAAGAACCTTAGAGCGCCGACTCGCACAAAAAGAATCTGTGAAACTAGAGATAGCCCAAGCAGAAAAGATCGCTGAATCCGCACGCGAGGCAGTAGTAGAGTTTGCCACTCAAAGGGAAATGGCTGAAAAAGTTGCAACCGAAGAAAACGCTCTGCGAAACATCGAAGAGTTAGCAGATTTAGGCGTGATTACGGGCGTTCACGGACGCCTCAAAAATCTGATCACAATCGAGAAAGGATATAGGCAAGCCATAGAAGCAACCGCAGCCGGTTGGCTCGACGCCATGGTTGTTCAGAACTATGACGCAGCCTTCATGTGCGCTGAGACCCTGAAACGGATGAAATTGGGCAGAATCAAAATAATCCCCCTTGAAGAAATGTCCGCAATCAAATCCATCAACCCCTCAAACTTTAGAGGATCAAGGGGACCCGCTTCCCATTTTGTCAAACACGCCAAAAAATATGAGCCAGCAGTAATCTTTGTTTTCGGAGACACCCTTGTAACAAAAAACGAAAAAACTGCCTTTGCGGGTTCGCGAAGCGGTCACCGAACAGTCACCCTCAACGGAGACCTTTACGAAGCTCACGGTGGCTTCGAAAGCGGGTATTATCGTGCCCCAGTCGACTATTCTTCAATTATTCCCAGCGAGACAGCTGTTAAGAGTCTAGACGAAGCCGTGGGAGCTCTTCAGCGACATCTAACAAAAAGGGAGAGCGACATAAGCGGTTTCAGAGAAGAAATCGACCTAACCCGAGTTGAACTCGCCAGGTTAGCTGAAGCTATCGTAACTCTTGAGGGCGAGATCGGAAGAGTACGACGAAACGTTAAGCAAACAAGACATAATATAAAGCGCATCGAAAACCACGTTTCGAGAATAAACGAAAAAAGAGAAGAAGAGAAGACTCATTTAGGGGTTTTAAGGGGACAGCGTAACGCTCTCAAAAAAGAGATGGAAGATTTCCGCGAGGAATTAGCGGAATTACGTCTGAAAACGGATCCGGCTAGGATTCAAGAGATGGAGATTCAACGGGAAAAATTAGGAGAGGAAATAATTGTGTCCCGTCAGATGATGGGCAGCACAGAAACAAACCTTGCCACTCTCGAATCCACGTATGGAAACGTTCTCAAAATAGGTGCAGATAACATCAGAATTCAGCTACGAAAGCTGAAAGGACAAATATCAGCAGTGGAAGAGGAAGTTGAAAAATCCAGTAAAGAAAAGGAAGCCCTTGAAAAGGAGCTTCTGGAACTGGAAAACTCCAAGAAAGAATTGTCTCGAACCGTTTTGAACGCCAAAGAAGAATCCAAAAAATTCACTTCAGAAATCGATGACATTGACAAAAGGTTGCAACGCTTGGATGCCGTGTATGAGCGGTCAGACAGGTTGTATAACGAACTGCAGTTTAGCCTCCAAACATGCGAGATGAAACTGGAACAATATTCTCAACGGTTAGAGGAACTAGGCTACGAAGAGCCTATGCAGATTTCTCCAGAACAGTTAGAGACAACTGAAGCATCTCTAAAGCTGCTACGTTTTGAACTGAACCGCCTAGGCGCTGTAAATCAGTTGGCTCTGGACCACTACATGGAGCAAGCTTCCAGATACAAAGAACTGTCCATACGCATGAATGAACTTGAGAAAGAAAAACAAGCAATACTCTCCTTCATGGACGAAATCGAGAGGAAAAAACGCGCAGTCTTCATGGAAGCTTTCGACAAGATTCATGAAAGCTTCATCAAATACTTCACCAAGCTAACAGGCGGCGGAGAAGGTACTCTGATACTGGAGAATCCGGAAGATCCATTCGCAGGAGGAATGGATATGAATGTTCAATTCCGAGGGAAAGCCTCTATCCTCGTAAGCGGAGCCAGCAGCGGAGAAAGGTCCGTATCTGCGGTTGCCTTCATTTTCGCTCTGCAGGACTTTATGCCCGCTGCTTTCTACCTGTTTGACGAAATCGACGCACACCTTGATTCTTTCCACGTATCCCGACTTGGGGACCTTCTTTCTGAGGAGTCCATGAAGTCCCAGTTCGTAGTTATTACATTGAAGCCAGAGATGATCAGCAAAGCCAAGAAGGTTTGGGGAATCTACGAACGCGGCGGTTTCTCTCATGTGGTCTCAACCAACATAAAGGAGATTGCATGATGCCCCAGCCCATGGAAAAGCCTTTCTATTTTCAGCCTCCCTTGAGCATACTCTTTGAGATTCACAGATTAGAAAAGATCATGCCTTGGGACGTTAACATCTCATATCTTTTAACCACTTTCTTAGAGGAGATGGAGCACAGAGGAGAAATAGACTTCAGAGCTTCAGGCGTAGCATTAGAGTCCTCCACCACAATTTACCTCATGAAATCCAAACTATTGCTGAAACTTGAGGAGCCTCCTCCACCACCCAAGAGCACACCAGATTTTCTTCCTCCACCCATGTTCCTTCCTTTGCGTTACGAGTTATCTTCAACTACCTTAGAAAACCTGTTGAACGTATTGGATGAAGTGTTGAAAGGCGAGCGCCTAAGTCCTATACCACAACCTCCACCACCGCTCTTGCCCACCCCCGAAATCCTTCCTCCAATCGACCTCTATTTGATGGAAATCGAGAAACGCATGAAATCCCTTTACAGACAGCTCTGCCAACTTGCAGGCAAAGCTGAGTTGATAGGATTTTCCAAGCTTGTGGCTGGATTAGAAAGGCTTGAAGCGGTTAAAACCTTTATCATCCTTCTCTTTCTTGCTCAAAGAGGAAAGATAGGGTTGTGGCAGGAGGACGATATCAGCGAGCTGTACATAACCGTCTCAGGAGACCCTACTTTTGAAGGAAACGGAACAGGAATCATCTAATGAACCGAAAAAGGAGAGGCTCACGCGGAAATTAGCTTTACTAGAGGCTGGGCTTTATGTGGCAGGACGTCCCCTTGATCTAAAGACCTTGGGAAGTGTAACTAGAATCCGTTCTAAAAGAAAAGTAAGAAAACTAGCTCAGGCTCTAGTGGAGAATTATGCGAATCGTGACACAGCCCTTGAAGTCCTTGAACTTGAGGGCGAAAGATTTGTTATGCAACTGAAAGCTGATTACACCGCTAAAGTCAGAAGGTTGGCGACAAAACCGCTTCTTTCTTCAGGTCCACTGAAAACATTATCGTATATCGCTTTTAGGCAGCCAGTTTCCCAGCCCCAAGTTATCAATGTTAGAGGTCACCATGCTTACGGGCATCTTAAGCAGCTAGAAGAGATGGAGTTGATTGTTCGCGAAGGAGTTGGAAGAAAAAAGATGATAAGAACAACAGAATTTTTCGCCGACTTCTTTGGCTTAAGTCACGATTTGCGAGGGATGAAACGACAGCTTAAAAGCGTATTCGAAGATTTCGCCAAACCCGAAGCAGAGGCTAAAAAGAATACTGAAGAATAATTTGTAAAGATAAGCTTATATGTCGAGTTTTGTTAGTCTCATCAGACTCTATGAGATGATGTGAGCTTGTCTGTATGGCACGGAGATCAACATAAACGAAAAGATTCGGGCGGAAAGAAACGACGATACCGAAAGAAAAGAAGGTTCGAAAAAGGCTTTTTCCCAGCGGAAACGACGTTGGGCAAACCTAAGAACAGAATCATTCGGAAACATGGAGGTAACCAAAAGGTCTCTCTTTTATCAGTGAACCAAGCAAACGTCTCCGATTCTTCTGGAAACACCTCAAAAGTAGAGATACTTCGCGTAATAGAGAACCCAGCTAATGTGGACTATGACAGACGGGGCGTAATTACAAAAGGAACAATGATTGCAACACCCTTGGGAACTGCACGTGTAACATCCCGACCTGGGCAAGATGGAATAGTAAATGCGATTCTTGTCTCTAAAGAAAAAGCTGAGTGACACTTTTTTACTTGCGTAGGTTCGAAAGTTCTTTCGCGATATTTTTCAATGTTTTTCCTTTAGATTCTTTTTTGGGGATAATAAGTAGCCCAGTTTTTAGCCATGGAGAACTTGGATGCGCAGCGTCAAACACTGCTTCAGGTTGCAAACCAAGCCTTTTTGCTGCTCTGTGAAGTTCCTCCAGTTTTGGTGCAGATACGGCGAGTTTTTTCGGAACCCTCCGTCCTTCTGTTCGGGTCTTGTTTGCGTCGAAGTAAACTGACCAAAGCAAAATCTTGTTTTGTTTCCGCATTTCAATCTGCTCTGCTATCGATTTAGAGCATTTTATTAGTTGTGGTAGTCGCTTTTTGTCCTCTGAAAATTTTGGGTCAGGTGCGTCGGGTGAGAGTTTTCTTGCTAAAGATGCAAGTAATTCAATATTTTTAATTTAAAGTTTCATTTACAATTCTTTTACCAGTTTGGAAATTTCAAAAATGGGAATCGTTTGTGTAAAGTGGGAACATCCTCAGAAACGTTTAAATAAAGCGGCTCGGTTGAACAATAGGTTTTGTGAGGGGAAAAGGGGTTTTGCATAGAATAGGTCATGTGCTACACCTAAGCTCCACTAGAAACATGATTCTTAAAGCTGAAAATATCCCCCGCATAGGCGATAAGGTGATAAACGAAAACTTAAAGCCTGTAGGAACAGTTTTTGACGTTTTCGGTCCCACATCCGCCCCATATGTGGCTGTGAAACCCTTTGTTCAGAACCCAGAACAGTTTGTTAACAATGTTCTTTACTCAACCCCCTCTAAAGCCGGTAGAAAAAAGAGGAAGAAAAAATGAAAAAAGAAAATCTCCCACAACCTCCGATGATCAGGAGGTGCCCAGAATGTGGCAGCAACCGCCTCATGCGAGACTATGAATGCGCTGAAATAGTGTGCATGAGCTGTGGCTTCGTCGTCGCCGCCAAACTCGCTGACCAAGGACCAGAATGGCGGGCATTTGACGATGAGCAACGCGCTAAACGTGCCAGAGCAGGTGCTCCCCTCACATTCACAATTCATGATAAAGGCCTCTCAACTATGATTGATTGGCATGATCGGGACGTTTACGGGAAAAGGCTTTCTCCGGGTCAGAAGGCGCAGATTTACAGGCTACGAAAGTGGCAACGTCGTATCAGGGTTTCTGATGCCACGGAGAGGAACCTTGCTTTTGCCCTTTCTGAGATTTCTAAGATAGCTAACAACCTTAATTTGCCCAAAAACATTCTTGAGACTGCTTCAGTTATTTATCGTAAAGCGGTTAAGGAGCGTCTCATTCGGGGAAGATCGATTCAGGGCGTAACTGCTGCGGCTATTTATGTTGCTTGTCGACAGTGCGGTGTAGCTAGGACCTTGGACGAGATTGCTCAGGCTTCTCCTGTAAACAAAAAAGAGATTGGACGAAGCTACCGGTTTCTGATAAAAGAACTTGACTATTTCATTCCTCCCCTGAAGCCTGGTCAATATATCACGAAGTTTTCTAACCAATTGACCATGCAGGGAAAGGTTGAGGAGATTGCCCACAAAATTCTTGCTTCAGCTAAAGAGTTGAAACTGACATCAGGAAGGGGGCCGACGGGCATAGCTGCGGCAGCCAGTTACATTGCGTCTGTTTTGACTGGAGAAAGGAAAACGCAGAGAGAGATTGCAGAGATTGCTCAGGTGACGGAAGTAACCATACGGAACCGCTATAAAGAACTGGTTGAACGCTTACAGTTCATCATCTTCCTCTAACACACCCCAAATTTCATTTTTTGCACTGTTAGTCAAGTCAGAAGTTTTCTAAATTGAACTTTGGACAGTTAAAAACACTTTTAACGATTAGCTTCAATTCATATTGAGGCTTGAAGTTGTCAGTGTGCCCCGGATGCGGAACCGAGGTAACAAACCCGACTAAAAAGTGGGTGATGGTTGGCAAACCCAGCAAAACGGGTGAACGATTCAAGCTTACGTTAGGAATCTTCACTTGTCCTCAATGTGGAAGACGATTCCGGGCGGTTGTAGGGAAAGAGAAAGAGAGGGTAACTCTTAAAGGCATGATTGATGAGATTAAAGGAATTGAAAGGGGGCTTGTGCAGACTTTGGGTGATTTAAAGGAAAAAATTGAGAAACTGAAAAGTGAGAAAGCAGGACTTCTGGATCAGATTGAGAAACTTAAAAAAGCGGGAGAAAAGAAAGCTCGCGCTCTGGAGAAAGAGATAGCCTCACTAAGAGAAGAAGCAGAGTCACTCAAACAAGTACTAAGCGACCTCGAATAACAACAGTGGAAGGCACCTTAGCCTAATCGTAGGAACACTGGCAATTATTGGTCCAGAGCAACTTTTTCTTTAGTTTAGCTTGTGGATTTCTCGCTGCCAGTTTACTTTTAAGAAAGCTACGAAAAGACGATAACGTGAAAATTTAGAAAACCAGCCACTGAGTAGCCCAACTTATTTCGGCTTTGAACGCTTTTTGCGACGCTTGTCCAGCAGGAGATGCTTTTTTATCAGGTCCTTAACCTCTTCATGAAATTGGGCATCCTTTTCCAGTTTGAGGAATTCATTGTATAGGTCTTCGACTCCTGACGGAAGCTCCAATTTCAGGGTAATGAAAGGTTTTCCCATAGCCATCTCGAATTTTCTCTTAGCTTCTTCATACTCGGATTCAGGTTTTCTTTTTCTGGACACCAACCACTTTTTAACCAAATTTTTTCACATCCATAAACCAAATCTTGCAATCAAATAAATGCTGGCGAAGCCTAACTGAAGGAAAGATAGTATCACACCTGTTTTCGTGAATTCGGCGAAACTCAGAGTGAGCCCTTCACGTTTGAGGGCGCCTATGGCCATAATAGCCACGGTACCACTTAATGGAGTAGTGGCGCCTCCCAGATTACTTCCAAGGACTAGTGCTGACCACACAGCTGCTGAATTTGAACCGTAAATTCCGCGGATCATTGGAACAAAAGTTAGTGCAACTGCCATGTTACTTACCACTGCACTTGTGATGCCGCTAAACCATAGGATTACTATACTTGCTGCCAAGGGGCTTCCTCCGAAGGTTTGGAATAGTTGCGTTGATATTTCGGTTAATATTCCAGTGCTTTCTAGACCGCGAACCACGACCATGAAGGCTGCTAGGAAAAACACTGTCTCCCAGTCTAGTTTTCTGAAGATCTCTGTCGGATCAAAACTGCTCAGAGCCAAGGCAAGAATGGCGCAACCCAAAGCTACAGCCTCTGGTCCAATACCGAAGTTCTCCAGCGTCAAAAAGAGCACCATTAGAAGGACGAGGATTAGTATGGAGCGGTAAAAAATTTTCTTGTCTTCTACGCTCTCCCACGGATTATATTCAGGCAGTTCCGTTTTTTCTCCGAGCCTCGACTTGAAAAGCATATACAAGACGAAGATGCTTAGTGCCCATAAAGCAATTTCACCAAGGGCTAAGAAGCTGAGGAACGCGTTGAAGCTTATTTCCGCTTCAACCCCAATTATCATATTCGCCACAGAGCCTATCAGAGTGCTTGTTCCCCCCAGATTTATCATCATCATAGCAGAAATGAAGTAAGGCACCGGATCGTAACGTAACAGTTTAGTTATCGTCGCCACGGCAGCGGCTATAAGAAGCATCGCCATCGGGTCACTGAGAAACAATGAAACAGTTGCAGCGACTACGCAAATAAGGACGAAGAGCCTACCTGGATTTCCTTTAGAGAGTTTAACGGCATATAGGGCTCCGAAATTAAAGAGTCCGCTACGTCTCGCCACCTCCACCACTATCATGACACCCAGCAGCAGACCAAGTAGCCGGAAGTCGATGAAGCCGACAGCTTGATCGTATGAGAACACATTGTAGAGTAGACCGAACGCAACTGTTAGCAAAGCTCCGATCAATGCACCGACTGACATGGGAACGATTTCAGTGGCTGAAAGGAGAATAGTTAACAGATAGATGAGAAGGAAGAGTATTTGTATTTGGTCCATTTTCATTCACTGTTTTTTCTTCGCTCAGCCATTTTTGCGAGAATGTTTGCTACGGATTCTGCTTTTCGTTCAACTATTCTGTAGAGGATTCGCCCAATATCGTAGATTAGGACGAGAATTATTCCGAGAGCAACATATATAGTGACTTTTCCTAAGAGGTCACTGACATTAGGCTCCAGAGTTGTTATCAGAGGCTGAAGCGCGGTAGTCACCAAGATAATAGCGATAATATAAATAGCGTCTCTCACGGCTCTCTTCGGAGACCTTTCTTGTTTAATCCCCAAGCGTTTCACAAAGACGTCTGTCAGAATGTCACTCAGCACCAACGCATCCGCCAATACCCGTATCACAAAGATTGCTGTGAAGATTAACGCAATAGTTCCTACTAATGTGCCGGCGTTTATGTTGATACCTGGAAGCATTATGTCGCCCATCAATGGCGGGACAAAAATGTTCACCAAATAAAAGATAACCGCTATGACCAAGCTCATCGTTAACCGAGGAAATCTCTGCCGAATCTCGTCACCAACATGTTTCCCCACCAACCGTCTATCCCTCAATAACTTCGCCGTATGTTTTGACATTTCATAAATATTAACGCTACGATGTCATGCGAACGAGTGACTGGTGACTCTCGACAAAAAATTTAAAAAAATGAATACAAATTGCATCTATAGCTTTATCATCAAATACACTTCAACATTTATTGATAGAAAAGAAAAATAAAGATTTGGAAGAGAAAACTCCAGCTTTTTCTGTTTTTTATTCTTAGGGGCTAATCAGTGATACATCAGTTTCTCTTCCATGATATAAAGACAAGATTAAAACTGCATTTAATTGTAGACCCGCCGTTGAAATCGATGAAAATCTTCTCTGGTTTCAGCTAACAAATCGATTTTGACGGAACCATTTTTGCATAATTTGTTGAAACTTTCTGATGTCAGAATCTTAAAGAGACGATTTTTTGCGCATTTCCAGCGTGTTAAAGCTTTTCTGCTAGAACAGCCTTACACTCTACCTTAACATTTGTCAGAAAAATGGGGTTCACTTTGGAACCGAAAGAATTGAAGACTATGGCTGCTGTGCTGCAGGAGTTGGGGCTAAGTTACACTGAGACTCTTGAAGTTATGAGTGGAGTTTCTAAAGATTTACGCCACACGAAAAAGTTATGGCGGGATGGCCACAAGTCTAAACTCGTCAAACTCGCGTTTGCTCTGATAACTTTTCCAGAACCCACTCCCATAAGCGAGAGTTTAGGCGCCACTGTCCTAGCATTGGGGTTGGTCCAGAACAGAATCAAAAAGTCAAGTTTACATATGGAAGATGTTTGCAGAACGTTCCAAGACATGAACAAGAACCTGCTAAAAATCAGACAAGAACTAATTTAGCAATTTTGTAACGTTCTTCTGAACAAAACTGTGTTATAGTCAAGACTGAGATTTTTCGTCTGGAACTAATTCTTTTAGTTTTTCTTCTGGTGCGCCCAGACAGTATAGGATTCCAGCTAGGTTTTCTTTTGTTATGACGCCAGCCGCCACTTTCTGCAGAACTTCTTTAGGATAGAGAGCGATTCCTAACCCTGAATTTTGGAGCATAAACCTGTCGTTCGCCCCATCACCAACCGCAACAACCTGCTCCATCAAAAGATTTTCTTTCTCAGCAATCTCCCTCATCAACTCAGCCTTTCGCTCCGCATCAATTATGGGCTCCACCAACTCCCCAGTCAGTTTCCCATCTTTTATCACTAGCTTGTTGGCATAAACATAGTCGATACCAAGTTTTTCTTTTATCTTTTCAACAAACTGGATGAAGCCTCCTGAGATCAGGGCAATTTTGTAACCTAGGGCTTTTAGGGCTGTTATTAGTTCCTCCGCGCCTAGAGTCACATCCAAGTTTTCGACTATAGACTGGATAACCGTGGCATCTAAGCCCTTCAGGAGTCGTACTCTTTCCTTGAGGGCTTGTTTGAATTCGATCTCTCCATTCATGGCTCGCGAAGTGATTTCGCTAACTTTTCTGCCGACCCCAGCAGCCTTTGCCAATTCGTCAATCATCTCAGCGTCGATTAAAGTGCCGTCTACGTCAAAGACTATCAGCCGTTTGGGTCTTCGGAAAACTGTGTCCTTTTGAAAGACGACGTCTTGTCCAACCTCTTTGCACTCTCTGCTCAATTCTTCCTTGAAATCCTCGATGGGAACGGAGACGTCGTTGATGTCGATGAGCAATTCCATGGCGTTCAATTCTCCATAGGCGATCATCCGTATCCGTTCGATGTTTGCGTTGTTCTGGGAAAGAAACCGTGAAACCTTTGCCACAATTCCTGGTCTATCCTTCCCAAGGGTTGTTAAGAGCACAAGTTTTTTGCCTATCTTTCGTCGTCCGGATTCAATGGAGTCTATGCTGACTTCGAGACCTATCTTTTTTCCAAGGGATAGAAGCTGATTTTTGAGGCTTTCAAGGGGTACGGAAATGGTGCAACAATCTAGTATTATGAATATGGCGAAGAGTCCTCTCATGCTGAATGCTTCAATGTCAACGATGTTGCCGTTTGCTTTGGCTATCATTTCGGTTATTTCAGCTGTCAAACCGGGTTTGTCCTTTCCGGTGGCGGTGATTACTACGAAGGACGTGGACATGTCAGCATTTCTCCTCAAATGAACAGTTTTTTCAAACAATGTCTTCTTCAATTCAAACTAGCGAATAGTCTCGCTCGCGCGTTGATATATAACTTTTGGCGATGTAAAAAGTTCCGTATTCTTAAAACTTAACAAGTCAATTTTAAACTGGCTGGATTATGGCTTGAAACAGAATGTATGCCATTATCAAGATTATGCCGCCTGTTTTGGAGATTCCGCCTCTTGTGAGAAAACGCCAGAAGATAACTGTGGTTATCAGCAAGAACGGAAGAAGCTCTGTGAAGATCGTTATGTCAACTGCGAAGGGAGAAGCGAGAAGCACCAACCCCAAAACGAGAGTTAGATTAGTAAGGTTAGAACCAATAATTCCTCCTATTGCCAAGTGAACATGTCCTCGTCTGACGGCTGCAAAATCTGTGGTGAGTTCTGGAAGAGATGTGCCGATTGCAATAACCTTTGCTCCAAGCAGGATTGGTGGAGCACCCAAAATGACGGCTATATTGACTCCGGAGGAAACAACAAGACGGGCGGCTATGATTACACCGGCTAAGCCGAGGATCAAAAGTCCGATAACTTTTGTTTTGCTTCCCTTTACAACCACTTCAGAGTTGTTCGCTTCCACTCTAGGCGTTCTCTTTTTTGCCATAAAATACGTGTTCACTACAAAAGTTCCCAAAAGCATTACGCCAACTAGTGGACTTGCTACGTTGAATACTACAAGGAGCAACGGAATCAAAGATGTGATGACAAGAATGTCGGTGAGGTCTGTCAAAAGGTCTGTGCAACACGTTTTGAGGTATCCCAGCATTCCTAATAAACCTAAAACTGCGCCTATGTTGAAGACGTTCGAGCCCAGAATGTCTCCTACGCTTATTCCAGGCTCCCCCTGAAGAACAGAGAAGAGGGCTACAATTATCTCAGGCGTCGACGTCAACACTGCGAGAAGTATAAACCCAGCAGACATCTCGCTTAAGCCCGTGACTGCAATCAGTTTCTCTATAGATTTTATAGTGTAATGGCTAGCTGCAGCTAAAATAACTAATGAGGCAGCGAATATCAGCACTTGAACTATGAGGTCATCAATCACTTGGATAAACCCGAGTTATTCTGTTAATTGGAGTTACATATGCTTTGCTAAAACTGATAATCTACAACAAACATACCCAAAAAAAGGGTGGAGATTAGGTTCTGGCAGCTGCTTTCTCCAGAGCAACAACTCCGGGCAGCTGCTTCCCAATAAGAAACTCTATCAAGGCGCCTCCTGCAGTGCTGACATAGGACATTTTGTCAGCCAATCCCAATTTTTCCACGGCAGCAACTGTGTGTCCTCCGCCAACCAAGGAGAAACCATCAGAATCGGCTACCGCCTCAAGAACCATTTGAGAGCCTTTCTTGAACTCCGGATTTTCGAAGACACCCACAGGACCGCTGACAACTATTGTCTTAGCTTTCAGTATTATATCGCCGAATTTTTTGCCTGTCTCAGTTCCGATGTCAAGGATTGGATTGTTTGTTGGAAGGTCATCAACAGTTATCTCTTGTCTTTTGTCGTTCACTTGCATTGCCAGATCCACGGGAACAATAATAGCTCCCGGATATTCATTCATTAGCTCTTTTATGCCCGGAACTAAACCCATCAGGTCCTTCTTTTCCAAGAACTGCATGTTCGGTTCTCCCAAGTCCACATTCTTGGCTACAAGAAAAATGTGACCTATAACCCCGCCAGTTAAAACGTAGTCAGCTATGTCGTTCTTAAGCACATAACGAGATATATCCAACGAGTCGTCTCCCTTCGCTCCCCCAATCACGAAGACAGAGGGCTTCTCAGGAGCCTCCAGAACCTTCCCAAGAGCTTTGAGTTCGCGTTCCATGATTCTTCCAGCAGCACTGGGCAAAACAGCTGTGAAACCAACCATTGAAATGTGAGCCCTGTGAGCCGCAGCGAAGGCGTCATTAATGAACAAGTCTGCTAGAGGGGCTAAGTTCTTCACAAACTCAGTTTTAGAATGCTCTTCAGGTGAAGCTTTCTTTTGCTCGTTTGAGACACTTCTAACGTTTCCTAAGACCAGAACTTCTCCGCTCTTCAATGCCTTAATGGCTTTCTGCGCTTTCTCTCCAAAAACATCATCCACATATTTCACGGTCATGTTTAATGCTTTGCCGAGAAGCTTGGCGTGCTGATCGAGGGGAATGAAGTCGGGTTCCCCAGGTCTGCCTTGATGTGCTAAGATCACGGTTTTTGCGCCTTTTTCTACCAGTTCACTGATTGTTGCATCTGCGTGGGCACGAATTCTTTTATCATTAATAATCTGCTTAGTTTTCGGGTCAAGCGGCGAGTTAAAGTCTACTCTAACAAGAACCGTCTTGCCTTTCAAGTCGAAATCATCCATTGTCAAGAATTTTGGCATTCTATCACCTACTTAGAAAAGGAAAAGGGTTGGATTTGAGATTTTTTGTGGTTTGCCAGTTTAGGCTGCCATCTTGCAGATTTTTTCGATCATCCGCGCCATCTTAGCTGAGTAGCCCCACTCGTTGTCATACCAGGCAAGGACTTTGACTAGGTTTCCTATGACCATTGTTGAGGTTCCGTCTATGATGGCTGAGTTACTATTGTGTATCAAATCCGATGAAACCAGTGGTTCCTCACTATATTCTAGGATGCCTTTCAGTTTTCCTTGGGCTGCCTTCTTGAAAGCTGCGTTGATTTCGTCTTTGCTAGCCTCTTTTTTCAGTGTCGCCACCAAGTCAACTATGGAAACGTCTGGTATTGGAACACGTAGTGCCAAACCGTTCAGTTTTCCATTAAGCATGGGAAGGGCTAAACCAACTGCTTTGGCTGCGCCGGTCGTTGTTGGAATCATGTTGAAGGCTGCTGATCTAGCTCGTCTCAGGTCCTTGTGTTGCATGTCAAGAAGTCTCTGGTCGTTGGTTACAGCGTGAACTGTAGTCATGATTCCTTGCTCAATGCCAAATGTGTCATTAAGAACTTTTGCTGTTGGCGCCAAACAGTTAGTAGTGCACGATGCCAAGGAGATTATGTTATGCTTTTTCGGATCGTAGAGGTCATCATTTACTCCGTAAACTACTGTTAAGTCAGCGCTGGTTGCTGGACTCATAGGCGCGGAAACAAGAACCTTCTCTGCCCCGGCTTCCAAGTGTTTTGCGGCTGCATCTCTGGCTCTGAACCTTCCTGTTGATTCTACCGCTACGTAGACGCCCATTTCTTTCCAAGGTAGTTTTGTGGGGTCTGGTTGTGCCAGAACCTTCAGTTCTTTTCCGTCGACGATAAGTGCTCCTTCTTTGACTTTTACATCAAACGGGAATTTGCCGTGGGTAGTGTCGTTTTTCAGTAGGTGCGCTAATGTTTTTGCGTCTGTTAGGTCATTGATTGCTACAAAGTTTATGTCTGCGTTTTCTTCAAGGGCTGCTCGGTAAAGGAGCCTCCCTATTCTTCCAAACCCGTTTATAGCTGCATTTACTTCCATTCTCTTTCACCTTTCTCCAGATTAACAGCTTTAATTATAGTTAGAGAATATTAATCTTGCGTGATTTAACAACACGAAAAGAAAAATGGCGAAGAAAAAACGTTAACGGTTTTTGTCTATGAAATTTTTTCGAGAATCTTGTCGGTCTTCACCTTGTGGCTTCGAAGCGCTAGCTCTTTAGGGTCTACACCCAAGGCTAAGGCTAGAAGTTCTGAATAGTGAAGCACTGGTATGTCGTAGACTTCGTTGAACTTCGATTTCACTTGGATTTGCCCAATGTCCAAGGCGACAAAACAGAAAGGACAGAGAGTTCCGATGCAGTCAGCACCCGCCTTAGTTGTGTTTACGAGTTTGTCTCTAGCGAGACTAAGGGCAAGATCGTCATCATAACCCCTCAAAAGACCACCACAACACTTCAACTTGTTTCGATACTCAACGCTCTCCGCACCCAGAGCCTCAATGAGGTTTTCCAACATTTGGGGGCGCTCTGGATCGTCGAATTCTAGCAGTTCGCTTGGTCTGAGGGAGTGACAACCATAGAAGGGCGCCACTTTCAACTTATTCAAAGGCTTAACTACACTCTCTTTCAGAGATTCAAGTCCGATGTCATCCATCAAAACCTGAAGGAAATGTTTCACCTCTATAGTGCCCTGAAACTCCTTTCCAGCCTTAGACAGGATTCCATTTACTTTTTCTCTAAGTTTTTTGTCCTTCTTGAGAGCCGCGTTAGTCATGGCGAGCGACTCAAAACAGCCAGTACACAAAGTAACAATATCTAGACCTGCTTCTTCAGCTAAACAGATGTTGTAAGCAGCTACAGCCTGACTGGTTTCCAAATCTATAGATTGAATAGGTGGAGGACAACAACAAGTCATGTCGTCCAAGTCGACGAGCCCAATTCCTAGTTTCGTCAGAGCCTTTCTTGCCGACAATTCATAGTTTGGTTGACGCGCGGGTATGGTACATCCTAGAAACAGAGCATAGCTTTTCATTGTGACTCCTCCTTCTGTTGTAGCTTATCAAAACCCGTTGCAGACAGAATTTTGCGCAGCGCGTCTATTCCGGTTGGCTTAAGGGGTGGCAAACCGTAGGCTATTCTCTTCTTTTCCACGAATTTGGAGACTTGAACTATACGTCCATCGTTCATGAGAGCCGACGCGAACTCTGAGTATATGTTCGGGATGTACCCCTCAGCTAATGCAATGTTTCTCAGGGCGTAAATCAAATCGGCTATCTCAACCTTCTGCGGACACCTTTCTTGGCAGTTGAAACATGAACAACAAAGCCATATAGCATCGCCGGAGACCACCTCTTCCTTCTCGCCTAGGAGAGAAAGCTTGATGACTTCTCTGGGATTGAAGTTGGGGGTGATCTTAGCTACTGGACAGCTGCTAGCGCACGTCCCACACTGATAACATAAGGTTAAAGTTTCGCCGCCATGACGACTTGTAACCTCATCTGAGAATGGCATCTTGGATTTTTCCACTTTTTGTGTCATTATACTTCCGCCTCTTTTCATCAGAAAACTCACATTAACTTCAGGGGACCCAGTTTAGTTAGCCGCTCGGTCATCATCTGGGCAGCCTCTGCAAACTGATCGCCTTCAATGAACACCATGTTGAATAACTCTAACCTTTCAGGCTCTATCCCATATTCTTTCAATAATACCTTGGCGAGATCCATCTTCTTCTCAGCTTTCTGAATGCCAACTTCGTAGTGGCAACCGTCGCTCTTGCATCCCACCACCATCACTCCTTGGGCACCAGCCTTGAATGCCTCTAGAATCTGGTGAACTTGAAGTATTCCGGTGCATGGAACCTTCATAACCCTCACGTTGGCGGGATACTGCATTTTAGCCATCCCCGAGGAATCTACAGCTGTGTGACCACATTCTTGGCAGCAGATAGCTAATACCAGAGGCTTCGATGTTCCGTTCACCGACATAAGGGCTTTCATTTGGGCTAACATCTGGTTTGGTCTTGAGTGCCTAAGTTCGATGGCGTTCAGAGGACAGGTTCCCACGCAGATGCCACATCCCTCGCATATTATGTCATTAACACGAGCAACGAAGTGATCTTCGGTTGTGGGTTCTAAACTTATGGCGCCGTAGGGACAGGTGACGGGACAGAATTCACAATCACCACAGTAGTCCTCGTTGATTATTGCTGTTCTTTGATCCTTGACAATTTTGCCGTTGGTCAAGAACTTTGCAGCCTTTATAGCTGCCGAATGAGCATGCAGAGAAGATGTCGGTGCATCCTTTGGAAAGGTTGTTCCTCCGCAGAGGTATACTCCCCTAAGCTTTGTTTCTGTTGGTCTAAGTTTGGCGTTGTATTCCTTGAAGAAACCGTCTGCGTCCAAATCAATACCCAGAATCTCGGCAAGCTCCTCGGTTCCTTCAGCTGGCACCATGGCAGGAGCCAAGACAACTAGGTCAGCTTCAAGGTCTAAGAATCTTTTGAGAAGGGCGTCCTCAACATCTACGAATAATTTGCCTGTTTCCGTGTCCTTCCAGATTTCGGTGGGTCTCCCCTTAACGAACTTTATGCCCATCTCTCTGGCTCTTTCATAGTAGTACTCGTGTTCCCTTCCTGTGGTCCTTATGTCGATATAACAGATGGAAACATCTGCGTCAGGATTTGCAGATTTAATCAACGAGGCGTGCTTTAGGGAGATCATGCAACAGATGCTTGAACACCAAGGATTATATCTCCTGTCTCGCGAACCAGCACATTGAATAAAAACGATTTTCTTAGCGGGCTTGCCGTCTGAAGGTTTAACAATCACTCCGCCTGTGGGACCGAAACCGTCAATCATCCTAGCCAGTTCAAGATTGGTTATAACGTCAGGATAATCGTCATAATGGTATTCCTTTATGGCGCTGGAATCAAATTCTCGGAAGCCCGTGGCGACAACTATGCTCCCCACATTGAGAGTTATCTGCTCAGGTTTCTGATCCAGTTCAATGGCGTTTGTTGGACAAACTTCAACGCATTTGGCGCAATCATGGAACTTGCAGGCGCTTTCGTCAATGACGTAGACTGGCGGATGAACGTTGGGTACGTTCATGTAGATGGCTTTACGGGTCTTCAGCTTTGCATTGTATTCATCAGGTACTTCCACTGGACAAACGGTGGTGCATTTGTCACATAGCACACAATTATCGTTAACGTATCGCGGTTTCTTCTCTATCGTAACCTTATAGTTTCCAGGAACTCCCTCAACACCAATAACCCTAGCGTTAGTTAAGATGTTCAAGTTTGGAATCTCGCTGAAACCAGAACGATACACACACTTTCTGGATGTGTGGGTGATGGTCTTCAAGTCAGAGGACGGAGATTGGATACAAATTGCGCAGTCGTCAGTTGGGAAGAAACGACCAGCGCGGGCAGCCAAGCCACCGAGAAATGGTGTCTTCTCAACCAAGTTCACTTCGAAACCCAAATCCGCCAAGTCCCCAGCCGCCTGCATACCAGCGATTCCTCCACCTATAATCAAGGCGGATTTGAGGACTGGAAACTCGAGTTTTTCGACAGGTTCAAGAAGCTTGGCGCGTTCGATGGCTGATAGAAGCATGGCTTTAGCCTTTTCAGTGGCTTCCTTGGGGGTTTCCCGGTGGGGCCATGCGCAGTGGTCTTTTAGGTCGATTACTTCTACCAAGTAGGAATTGAGACCTGCTTTCTCAACCGCTTGTGCTATTTTTACTTCGCTTAGTTTAGGAAGGCTCTCAGCGACAACTACTCGATTTATTTTTCCGCTTTTAACGGCATCTAGAATGGTCTTTAATCCGTTGCCACGCCAGAACTCGCTGCCTCTGCCTATTAATACTACGTTTGAGACAGTTTTCACGAAGCTTGTTAGAGCGTTGAAGTCTAAGATTTCAGAGAGTTGATTGCCACAGTCAGATAGAAATACTCCGACTTTAGGTTGTTCCATTTTCCATTCGCTCATCTTCTCAGTGTCTTTACTAATTGCTTGTCGCTGTCGAAGATGTTAACCTCTAAGGGCATCTCGCCTATTGCAAAGTGGGTGGCGCAGGCGAAGCATGGATCGTAAGCTCTGAAGGCCATCTCTACCTTGTTCAACAGACCATCGCTGACCTCACCGTTCTGTATAAGACCTTGCGCGGCGTTCTTTACGGACATGCAGATACTGGGAGCATTATGAGTTGTAGCCACTATTAAGTTGACTTTCTTCGCCAAAGCATTCTCATCTAACTGGTAATGGTGAATAAGAGTGCCTCTTGCAGCTTCAACTATCCCAACACCTTCGCCAGGCTTTCCAGGTTTGTTTCTAATGTTTTTGCTTGTAATGTCCTTGTCCGTAATCAGTTCTAATCCTCTTTCGGTTGCGTACATAAGTTCAATCAGCCTAGCCCAATGGAACGCTAAAGTAGCGTGAACTGGTTTTCCGCCAAGAGTTTTGTACATTCTCTCGTATTCTGCTTGGGCAACTGGTGTTGTCATTCCATCAGCGGCGTTAAGTCTTCCCAGTGGACCGACTCGGTATAGACTGGTTTCTGGTCCGCTAGTGAGACCTTTCCAACCAATTTTCTTCAAGTAAGGAAGTTTAACGTAAGTCCACGGTTCAACATGCTCTTCTATAATGTCCAAATATTCTGTGGGACCAAATTTGACGAATTCTTTGCCCTGCGTATCGACTACACGGACTTTGCCGTCATAGAAGTTAACCTTGTTGTTCTTGTCTACGGTTCCCATGTAGTAGGTTTCCAAGTTGTAGGGGTCGCTTGTGATCAAGTTCACGTAGTCAGCATTTTTCAGGACAATATCATCAAAGAGTTTCAGAGAGAACTTGGCAAACTCGTGACAACTTTTAAGCATATCTTCGATCTCTTGCCGTTCTTCCTCGTTTATTGCCTTTGCCATACCGCCTGGAAGAGCGCTTACCGGATGGGTTGGTCTTCCACCAAGAATTCCAGTGATCCTTTGTCCAAAAGCACGATGTTTTATGACTTCTCCAGCGACTTCCAAACCGGCTTTTTCTATTACTCCAAGAATGTTACGTTTAGCAGCGGGAGCGTCAGGTCCTACAACAAAGTCTGGACCGCCCAAGAAGTAGAAGTGCAGTATGTGGTCATAAATGAAATAACCGCAATACTCTATTTCTCTCAGTTTTTTCGCCGTTTCTGTCGGTTCAACATTCATTGCCATATCTGCAGCTTTTGCCCCTGCCATATGATGGGCAACTGGGCAGACTCCACAGATTCTGGTTGTTATTATGGGTAGGTCTTCAACCCTTCTTCCTTCGCAGAACCGTTCAAAGCCCCGCAGTTCGGGAACTTGGAAGTAAGCATTTTCAACGTTTCCAGCGTCATTTAGGAATATGGTTATTTTTCCGTGACCTTCCAGCCGTGTTATTGGATCTATCACTATTTCTTTCATTTCTTCACCTTCCTTCGGAGGATAGAGTGAGCTAACGAATACTTGTAGAAGGTTCCTATCGGATCCACAATGTCCTTAACAACATCCGGATTTGTAGCAATGGAAGCAAGGGCACTAATAGCCGCAGCACCCTGATCGGTCACCCTAGGACCTGGACCGTTGCAGCCAGTGCATGGAATATTAACTTTTGGGCATTGGGCGCCGCAACCTGCTCGGGTGGCTGGACCCATACAAATCACGCATTGGTCCAAGAAACATGTTTCTCCGTCATCATCAATCTCGTAGATTCTTTTTATCTGAGAGAGTTGTTTGTCCTTCTTCTCCCTTGGACACTCATCGCAGATGGATTTGTTTGGCAAGAAACTTGAACCCTTCGGAGGCAGATTGCCGGTTATAAATGCCATAAACATGTTGAGAATCGCCGGAATCGGCGGTGGACAACCAGAAATAGTGTAATCGACATCCACAGTTTGGGGTAGGGTTTTTACAGTGTCATAGAATTCTGGAAGTTCAAGCTCTCCTTCTTTGACTTTCAGATGTGTTTTAGGGGTCACATATTCTGGGTTTTGGGTCGATTGAGTCTCAGAATATGCTCTCTCGAAGATGGTTTTCCTGTCCCAAAGATTTGCGAGACCTTTGACACATCCGTCGTTGGCGCATGAGCCGAAGGCCACAAGTATCTTTGATTTTTGTCTCAGGAGTTTTGCCATCTTCTCATTTTCTTCAGTTCTTATTGCGCCGTTGAAGAAGCAGGCGTCTATACTTTTGTCTGGCATAGCTTTGACATCTTTATATTTTATGTCCATGGCCACAGGCCAGAAGACGATGTCAGCAGCAGCAACGACGTCTAAGATTTTCTCGTTTACATCAAGAACAGCTACTTCGCAGCCTCCACAACTAGCCGCCCAATAAAAAGCGATCTTAAGTTTCTCCTTTCCCACAGGAATCACCGTTTGCAAGAAACTCGATTAATATAAAGCGAGCAAATAAAGCTTTCCTTTCATCACAAAAAAATGATTTATACCCCTGAAATATTTGGAAAAAGGTGCCTAGCCACTTGGGCTAGGAAAGTAAATAATGATTTTATTATCAGAATTTAACGAAGTTTCCTTATCACCATTTCTGCAGCTAAAACCATCGGCTCCCACGTTTCGCAAACTGGAGGGGCATAGCATGTCTCGGCTTTCGCTAGTTCTTTGACAGTCATTTGGTTTTGTATAGCAAAGGACAGAGCGTTTACGCGCTGTGTTACTTCTTCTCCACCAATTATTTGAGCCCCAACGAGTTTTCCTGTCTCCTTTTCTGCGACAAGCTTGATTCTGATTGGTAAGGCTCCTGGGAAGTAATCAGCCCTTGTTTTTGATTGTATTGTTCCTGCCACAACTTCTATTCCTGCTCGACCAGCCATGAACTCTGTTAGTCCTGTGCCGCCGATTTCAGTGTCAAACAATCTTGTAATCCAAGAACCTAAGGCTCCTGAAAACGTGGTGTATCCGCCAGCAGCGTTGGTCCCCGCTACCTTTGCCTGTTTCACAGCAGTGGTTCCAAGCTGGCTCATTGTGGGTCTACACGTAACTAGGTTTATTGTTTCAGCGCAGTCTCCAGCTGCATAAATTCCTTTGATGTTAGTTTCCATTTTAGAGTTAGTTTTTATGCCCTTCTTTTCTCCCAGAGCTACGCCAGCGTTTTTTGCCAGTTCAGTATTTGCTCTTACCCCAGTGGCTACCACAACCACATCTGCCGAAATCTCTTCTCCAGCAACAAGAACTCCATTAACTTTGTCAGTTCCAAGGATTTCCTCTGCTCCTTTTCCAACAATAATTCTCATGCCTTTCTCTTCAAGCATCTTCTGAACGCGATCAGCCATATCCTTGTCCAGCAAGACAGGGAGAACATATGGAAGGAATTCAACGACTGTGGTTTTCAGTCCTCGTTCAAGGCAAGCTACGGCAACTTCAAGACCAATGAGTCCAGCGCCTACAATGACGGCTGACTTTGCTGTCTCAAGGGCTTGGTTGATTTTTTCTCCGTCTTTAATGGTTCGGACAACGTACACGCCCTTCTTTTCTCGTCCCTTTATCGGGGGCACAAAAGGAGCTGCGCCGGTGGTTATGACTAAACTGTCATACGGAAGAGTTTCTTTCTTTCCAGTTTTGTCTTGTATCTCGACAGTTTTTGCTTTAGTATCAATGTTTGTTACTGTTGTTTCAGTTTTCAGGTTTAGTTTCATCATTTTGTAGAATCTTTCAGGGAAGACCACTAGATCATCGAAGGTGGGTATGTGTCCGCCCAAAACGAAGGGGAGACCGCAGCGGGAGTATGCTGTTTTGGCCTCTTTGGTTATTAGGGTGATTTCGGCGGTTCTATCGGTTTTTCGGGCAGCAGATGCCGCGTCAACACCTGCGGCGTGTGCTCCAATAATTATAATTTTTCGGGTCATTTTTATCACTCATTTTTTGGTTGTCAAATTATCAACTGGTTTTTATCATATTAAGCTTATTCATAGAAAGATGGATACTCGGATTAGGACTATATTAGAGACGCTTTAGCTTTGTTCTTTTACAAGTGAGTAAAGGCGACTCTTGTTATCGCAGTCGATTGTGCCTTCACTGAAGAGTTTCCGTAAAGCTTTGAAGATTGCTTTCTCTGATTTTCCGATTTTTTCCGCGATTTCAACTAGACTGAGAGCTTTTCCTGAGGTTTCTAACAGTGAGATTATTTGTTTATGGATTTTGCCCATTATGGATTCCAGCCTGTTTGTTGGTATCTTATCTGTATGTTCTTAGATAAATTATCTTTTGTTAAAAAAATAGGAGTGTTTAAACAAACTCCTCCTAAGAGGCTCATTGTTGTTCTTGGAAAGCATCTAGGCACTTGTTTGTGACTGGTTTAACCTTCTTTTGCGACTTTTTTATGCCATTCTACAGCTGCTTCGAAGTTCATGATTGCTTTCAAGTCTGCATCTAGATTTGATGGGGCTACGGTTACTACCCATCCCTCGCCATAGGGGTCTTCGTTTAACAGTTCAGGTTTGGACTCAAGCTCTTCGTTCACCGATTCAATTGTACCGCTTACAGGGGCAACGAGGTCTGAGACTGCTTTCACGGATTCTAAGGTTCCGAAAGGCTCGTTTTGAGTTATAGTGTCACCGACACCAGGAAGTTCAACAAAGACGATGTCATGGAGTTGTTTTTGGGCGTAGTCAGAGATGCCGATTCTAACTTTTCCGTTTTCTACTTTTGCCCACAGGTATTCCTTGTGGTAATATAGACCTTCTGGTACTTCGTAGTCTTCTACTTTGACCATATTTTACACCTCTATCAGATACGGTATTGTGATACCTGTTTATCTTAAAAATGTAACTATCCCATTTTTTATTTCGCTATTTATGAAAAACTGCGCATCCGCGTTTTACGTTTATTAGAGTGGTTGAATGAATTGTGACTGAATGCGTATGAGGATATTAGCTTTAGACATTGGAGCAGGAACCGAAGACATTCTGCTATTCGACGACAATAAAGGCAGTTTGGAAAATTGCGTCAAGATGGTTTTGCCTTCACCCAGCAAGATTTACGCCTCAAAAGTTAAAGAAGCAACCAATCGTCGCCAAGACATTTTCTTGACAGGAGATATTATTGGGGGAGGGCTACTATCGAAAGCGATACGGAACCATCTTCAAGAAGGTCTCAAGGTATTTGCGAAAGAGAAAACAGCTTTCACAATAAGAAATGATCTGAATGAAGTCAGAGAGTTAGGAATCGAAATTATCCCTGAAAACCAAGAACCAAAAAATTTTGACGGAATAAAACTACGACTAGAGGAAGTTAACCTTCAGAAACTGGAGAAATTCCTACAAGAATTTAACGAGTCGTTAGTTGGGGTAGATTTTGTGGCGATTGCTGTTCAGGATCACGGTATTTCTAATCAGGGAATGAGTAATAGACAGTCTCGCATCCAAAACATGAAGGCGCTCTTAAAGAAGGAGCCTTTGCCTGAAAAACTTGCTTTCAAAGAAGACGAGATTCCTCCATTCTTTTTGAGGATGCAGTCAGCAGTGCAAGCGTCTAAGAGGCAGCTTCCTGAAGCTCAGGTTTTGTTGATGGATACCGCGCCAGCGGCTTTGTTGGGATGCTTAAAGGACCCGGTGGTTGAAGAAAAAGATCAGGTGATTGCAGTAAATATTGGAAACGGTCACACAATGGGTGCAATAATTTCAAAGGGTAAAATTCAAGGTTTGATGGAGCATCACACTTGTTTGCTTGATCCCAAGAAACTTGAACAGCTCGTGGTCGGATTTGCTGATGGAGATGTTACGAACGAAGATGTGTTCAGGGAGGGTGGTCATGGACTATTTTATTTAACAGAGCCTCCGGGATTTTCACAGATTGATGTGGTTGCGGTTACTGGTCCTAACAGAAAAATGGCAACAACAACAAAGTTTTCCAGTTATTTTGCGGTCCCCGGCGGAGATATGATGATGACTGGACCAATCGGTCTCATCGAAGCAACAAACAGACTGTATTTGTGAGCAGCTGATGTGTTTTAGTCAAGGTTTCTTGACAAAAATGCTTTTCAAATTCCTTGACGAATGATTTTTTGGTGCCCAACGAGTGAAAAAAAGTGGGACAACTCTAATTGTATTACTCGTTATTTCTTCCTTATTGGTAATTCTTTCCAACATTGAGACTGTTACGGCAGAACCTAGAACAATTGTTGTTCCTGACGATTATTCCACGATTCAAGAGGCAATTGATGGAGCTTCTGAAGGCGACACCGTGTTTGTGAAGAATGGAATCTACATCGAAAGCGTCACAATTGACAAAGCCTTGGCGCTTGAGGGCGAGAACAAAGAATCAACAGTAATCGACGGAAACAACACTGGACCAACCATTCTCATACGCCACGACGGAGTCAACGTTACAGGCTTCAAAATAAGAAATGTCGAAGACCCCCCGCCGTTTTCTGATTCACGCGGAAGACTTGCAGGAATCCATCTGCTGGATGTTCGTCACTGCAGAATATATGGAAACAATGTGGTAAACTGTGGCAAAGGAGTATGGCTTCACGGGTCATCAGACAACAACATAATTACAAACAGTTTTTCAGGCAACAACTACGGTGTCCTCTTAGAGTCATCCAACAACAACATCATCACTGTAAACACGATTTCAGATGGTTGGGGCGGCATCTGGATTGAAAACTCCGAAAACAACATGCTTAGAGACAACAACATGCTAAATAACGTCCAAAACTTCGGAATCTTAGGCTCTGAGATTTCACACTACAACAATGATGTTGATCTGTCAAACCTGATCAACAGCAACAGAGTATATCGTGTTATTGACGAAACAAACCTGATCATTGATCCCTCTTCCTTTCCAGATGTTGGCTATTTGCTCGTAATAAACTGCACAGGCATAACAGTTCAAAGCTTGCAAGTAACCAACAACTATGTAGGAATACATTTAGTGGGTTCACCTAACTGCACACTAACTCAAAACGTTGTATCAAATAACACGTGCGGAATATGGGTTCAACTCTCTCAGGACTGCGTTATTTCCGAGAATGAAGTTGAATCAAATAGTGATTGGGGAATCCGAGTTGACAAGTCGGATAACAGCCACATATCCCACAATTATATGGAATATAATCAATTGAATGGGATCGTGATCACTGGTTCGGATAACAATTTGATAGTTGAAAATAATATAGCACATGGCTTCGACGGTTCTGAGGGATTCAATGGTATCAGTCTACTTTCATCTAGCAATAACCAGATTGTCGGAAATTCGATATTAGGGAATGAAAATTGTGCTGGAATAAATCTCAAGGATTCTTCAAATAACTTAGTGAAAAGAAATCTAGTCGATCCTGGTGCTCTAGGAATAAACATTCGAGAAGAGTCCAACTACAATGAAATTTTGGAGAATACTTTACTAACTGACATGGGTAGTTGGGGAATTGTTCTGTTTAGTTCATTTAATGTGTTGACTGGAAACAACGTTACAAACTTTTACACGGGCATTAAGCTTTCCGGCGAAAACAACACTGTTACGCAGAACATTTTTTACAGTAAGGAGCGTGCAATTGAAGTTTTTCCGGAAAGCAACAACAACACATTCATTATGAACAACTTTCAGGGGGGGACAGAAATTTTCGATTTCAGTCAAGTCTGGCAGGAACTCCCAGTGAATATTTGGGACGACGGAGAAAAAGGCAATTACTGGGAGAACTATAAAGGAATAGATAATAACGGTGATGGAACAGGAGATACTCCATACATCATAAACGAGAAAAACCAAGACAACCATCCACTCATGGAGCCAGTCATAATCCCAGAGTTCCCACCATGGATACTTTTGCCACTGTTTTTGATTGCCACACTGTTTGCGTTGGTTATAAAAAAGAAACTCTCGACTCAACTTCTCCAATAATAAAACAATCCAGCTTCATTGGGAGCCGAAAATATCTTATGCTAATTAAATAGTCAAAATTTGAGGTTGCTTAGGATGTTTGAGCCGGTTGAAGAGGCAAACGCGTTAGATTGGAAAGAGACAATATTGAAAGCAAAGAAGCTTGTTGTTGTGGAGTTTTGGTCTCCATACTGTCCTCATTGCCAAGCAATCAAACCAGTTTACGACGAACTTGCATTAGAATACGGAGACAAACTGAAATTCACCAAACTCAATGTCATGGATAGCCCCGAAAACCAAAAACTTGCAGCAAAACATGGCATAATGGGAACACCAACATTCCTGTTCTTCTGCGGAGGAAGACCAGTCAACGGTGTTGTTGGAGCATTAGCAAAAGAAGACCTTACACAAGCAATAGAGTTCACAATCCAAAAACACGAAGATTGCTCAAAGAAAAGCACACCTCTAAGTCTGCCCTACATTAGCTGATTAACTAAACACGTGTTCAGGTTTGATTATACAAGTATTCGTTGTTGCTTCTATGTGACACTCCGTTTGTTTCAAGTCAAAACGCAACGGTTCTTCTGGACAACAGAACAGTGAATGTCGGCAGTAAATGATAACATATTTGAGGGTACATTTGCTAGTGAGTTTGGATATCAGATGAAAGTTGAGGAAATTTGGCGCGTTTCTGGAGAAGAATTGGCTTCAATGATTGAAAAGGGACTTTTCCGAAACAATCAGAGAAGAATTCGGTTTTACGCTCCAAGTTTCATGAACTACAAAACCAGCTACTATTGCTCATCTAAAACTTTTTTTCCATCGATTTCAATCACAGGGTCTTCATGTGCTCTGAAATGCAAACATTGCGACGGAAAGGTTCTCAACACTATGTATCCAGTTTCTACTCCAAACGAACTTTTTGAGTTATGCAAGAAATTGAAGGCTAAAGGAGCAGTGGGATGTCTCATAAGTGGAGGGTGCCTTCCTGATGGTTCTGTTCCCCTTGACAATTTCGTAGACGCCATAGCCAAAGTGAAAAAAGAGTTGGGATTAACCATTGCAACCCATACTGGAGTCATAGAGTTGTCCACTGCGAAGAGGCTGAAGGAGGCAGGTGTTGACGCTGCGCTACTTGACATAATTGGTTCCAATCAAACCATACAAGAGATATACCGACTGAAAATCACTGTTGAAGACTACGATAGGTCTTTGAAGGCTTTGCACAAATCAGGTATTCCTTTCGTTCCTCACTTGCTTGTTGGGCTTCACTATGGCGAACTGAAGGGTGAACTTCAAGCCCTAAAGATTATTTCTAATCACTCACCCTCAGCGATTATTTTGATAGCTTTCATGCCGATTCATGGAACACCCATGGAAAAAGTTGTCCCCCCAAGTCCCGAAGACATTGCCAAAGTGCTGGTTACAACTAAACTGCTGATGCCCAATACGCCTGTTGCCTTAGGATGCATGAGACCGAAGGGAAAACACAGAACAAAAACAGATACTTTGGCTGTGAAAGCTGGAGTCAACGCCATCGCCTTTCCAGACGAAGAAGCAATAAAGCTAGCAGAATCGTTAGGTCTAGAGATTTCGTTTTCGCCCATCTGCTGCTCCCAAATCTTCAAAGACCTAATATCATGATTCTAGGCAATAGGCAGACGTCTTTGCAGACATAACAGTTACGTTTTTGTTCGCCAACATACATTTCCAGAAACTATTTGAAGGGCGATTCCAATCACAATTTTTCTGTGTTTCCTTCAAGCAAACGGAGATTTGTTAATGTCAACTCACCCTCGAATGGTTAGAGAGAGAAAAACAATTGAAGCCATGGTAAAAATTTACTGCCATAACCATCATGAAAGCGATGGAGAACTTTGTCAGGAATGCAATGAACTGTTTGAATATGCAATGATGCGACTAGATAAATGTCCCTACCAAGAAAAGAAAACAACCTGCGCCAAATGCCCAATACATTGCTACAAACCAGAAATGAGAACAAAAGTAAGGGAAGTGATGAAGCATTCAGGACCTCGCATGCTATTCAAGCATCCAATCTTAGCGATAAAACATCTTTTAGACGGGCGCAAGAAACCAGAAAAACCCAAAAAACGACAAGCCTCCTGAGCGCGTAATTTTTATTTCGCTTTCAACTAACAACTAAACATGTCAGTGAACGTGGACGCAGAGTCCATCAACCTTAAGGCTCGAACTCGAAAGAAAGTAAAAGAGACAGTTGCTATTGAGGAGCCGTCAAACATCTATTTGAATGGTGAATATTTGGTCACTCTTTTGTCAACTCCAACAATGAGAAAGGAACTCGCCATTGGTTGGCTCTTAAGCGAAGGCATTATTCACTCTTTCTCGGAAATAGAAAACATCACAGTTTCAGAAAGTGAAATAGAAGTCGACATAAACCGTTCTTTTGACAGAAAAGATTTGAACATTTTTGGCGTAACCAGACTCTACACAACCGCTTGCGGATTATCCACTGCAAAATTCAACCAAGTGATATCCACCAAAGAAACCCAGATGATACAGTCTGATTACCAAGTTAAAGCAAGCCAACTCCTGCAAATGATGGAGGAACTGGAAAATAGAGCCGTTTTTTTCCAGACAACTGGAGGAACACATGTGTCAGCCCTGTTTCACAAAGGCAGACTTGTGGCGTTAGCTGAGGATGTTGGACGTCATAATAGTGTTGATAAAGTGATTGGAAGTGGGGCTCGGTCTGGAATAGAATTTTCTGAGTGTGTTCTCGCTAGTTCAGGTAGACAACCCGCAGACATGGTGTTGAAAGCTGCAAGAACAGGCATTCCGATAATTGTGTCAAAAGCCGCTCCGATACGTTCAGGGATAATAGCCGCAGAAAATTGGGGCGTGACGCTTGTCTGTTTTGCCAGAAAAAACAGGATGAACGTGTATACCCATTCCTTTAGAATACAGTAATAACTCATGAACACGGGATAATTTGATGTCAGGTGAATGATGTGGGCAAAAATTCCGTTAATGAATTGCCAGACCGTATCCGAGTTTCAATGGGCTCGGCTACTGTGCTTGGGTTGTTGCGAGGTAGGTTAGATGCCAAACCCACAACCGTTTACCTACTCACTTGTCGAACCGAAAAGTGTTCCGCCAACTGTGGTTTTTGTCCCCAAGCCAGAGAGAGCAAAGGCAGAGCAGACATGCTGTCCAGAGTGACATGGCCTATCTTCCCGACAAAACAGGTTGTTGATGGAATAGAGAAAGCTGAAAAAACGGGAGATATAAAGCGGGTTTGCATCCAGACACTGAACTACCCAGAGGTTTTCAACGATGTTTTGCTTCTGGTTAAAGAAATAAAGTCCCGAGCCCAAGTTCCGGTATCCGTCTCTTGTCAACCCGCAAGCCCAGAGAGATTGAAGGCTTTGTCAGAGGCTGGTGTTAACCGCATAAGTGTTGCTTTGGATGCTGCCACAGAAGAAATATTTGACAAGGTTAAGGGAAGAATCATCGGCGGACCTTACAGATGGGAGAAACAGCATGAGGCTCTAAAGGATGCTGTCAGCGTCCTCGGAGAAGACTCGGTGAGTACACATCTTATTGTAGGTTTAGGGGAGACAGAGAAGGAGCTTTGTCGAACGATTCAATGGTGTGTTGATTCAGGAGTCTATCCGGGATTGTTCGCCTTTACACCGATATCGGGAACTGCTCTTGAAAACAACCCTCCGCCATCCCTAAGCCAATATCGAAGAGTTCAAGTTGCCCACTACCTCTTAACCCACAGAAAAACACGACTGGAAAACATGGAATTTGATGAAGGTGGACGTGTCACCAACTTTGGAATATCTAAGAAACAGTTACGGGAAGTCGTTGAAACTGGCGAACCTTTTCTCACTTCCGGATGTTCAGGATGCAACCGACCATACTACAACGAAAGACCCGGCGGTCCAATCTATAACTGTCCTAGGCAACCGAGGTCCGAGGAAATTGCTGAAGCAAAAAAAATGTTAGAAATCTAGACCCAGATTGGCTTTTGGTTTATCGTATGGAGCGGACGAAACGTTGGTACATGTAAACAAAATAGATCATAGCAAAGATTGTTAGACAAATTTCGAAGGACAGTATCAGATGGTTTTGCTCTGTAGCAGTGAAAACCCCTGTTTGGGATATGTCCCAGAAGACTAGCATTTGCAGAAAGATGGCGCTGCTTACGCAACCCAGACCCAAACTGTGGAACAACAGGCGCCAATGCAACGGTGGTTTGCTCATTGTTCGTCTAATAATAGCTCCAAGTGAGACTTTATTACACTTGTGAAATCGCTATATAGAACGTGTTTACGGATTGAAAAGAACAGATTCAACTAACGATTTCTAATCTGTCATTGTAATCGAATTATTATTTTTCTTTGGAGACTACTTCCAGCGCCAAATCTTTCGGTCATAGAAGATTTCAGGCAATATTAGCAATCCCGATAGCGATAAGGGTATAACTATGGCCCATTCCTCAAGGCTTAAGGGTACTGTGTCGAACAAGCCTGTGAAAGGCACAAGCATTGTTGCAATTGCCGAGGCAACTACAGCAAAGAGTAGCCACTTGTTTGAGGTGAATCCAACCCTGAAGGCATTCTTTCGTTCTGACCTGCAGTTCCAAACAACCATCAATTCACGTATGGTAGCTTGCGTGAAAGCCATTGTTTGTGCACGATGGAAATCGGGACTTCCTGGAATGCCGTCTCCCACTACATAGAACATTACAAAGAATAGGACTCCTGTTCCAAGGAATTGGGTTGTGAAGCTCATCAGTATCGAGGCGAATCTTCCATAAAGTATTCCCTCTTTCGGGTCTCGGGGAGGCTTTTCCATCAAGTCTGGCTGTGGTGGGTCCAAGCTCAAAGCTAAGGCGGGACCTCCGTCGGTTATCAGATTTATCCACAGGATCATGCCAGCCGCTAAAGGCAGTTCTAGACCCAGCAAAGCAAAAAGTCCTATGACAAGAAGTTCGTCAAAGTTGGAACGCAGCAGGAAGAAGGAGAATTTTCGTATGTTGTCGTATATGGCTCGTCCGCCTTCAACTGCGGTGACAATTGTGGCGAAGTTGTCGTCTGCCAGCACCATGTCTGCCGCTTCTCGGGTAACGTCGGTTCCTGTGATGCCCATTGCGACGCCGATGTCTGCCTGTTTGAGGGCTGGAGCGTCGTTAACTCCGTCTCCGGTCATGGCGACGATGTGCCCTTTATCTTTAAGGGCTTTTACGATTCGAAGCTTGTGTTCCGGAGAGACACGCGCGTAGACAACTGCTTTTTCCACGATCTTCTCGAATTCTTCGTCGCTCATCTTGTCCAGTTCTGCGCCTGTTAAAGCCAAGTCTCCTTCAGTCATTATGGTTAATTCTTTAGCTATGGCAACTGCTGTAAGTTTGTGGTCTCCAGTAATCATCACGGTTTTTATGCCTGCTTTTCGGCACAGTTCATTGGCGCCCTTCGCTTCGTCTCTGGGCGGATCAATCATTCCCGCTAAACCGATGAAAGTTAAGTTGCTCTCCAGTTCGTCTTCGTTGTGTTTTCCAGTTTCAGTTTTTGGTAACTCTTTGTAGGCTATGGCGAGGACACGGAGAGCCTGCTTTGCCATCTCCTCGTTTGTCTTCAAGATTTTTTCTTTTTCTTTACTGGTTAGCGTAACTGTTTTGCCATCCTTGAGGATGCTTTCTGAGCGGTCTAAGAGGATTTCGACGGCTCCTTTAACGTATGTGAAGACCTCTCCTTCAGGTGACCTGTGGACTGTCGTCATACGTTTTCTCTCGGAGGTGAAGGGGACTTCCTGAAGGCGGGGATAACTGTTATCGAGGTTTGTTTTTGTAATTCCCGCCTTTGCGGCTGCTACGATCAGCGCTCCCTCAGTGGTGTCTCCGAGTACTTTTTGTCCGTCGTAACTGGCGTTGGAGCATAATGTGCTGGCTTTCAACAGCAGATTAAGATGTATGTCATCTTTCGGGTCTATGGAAACCCCATTTAGGAGGAAGTCTCCTTTTGGTTCGTAGCCGGCACCTGTCACGTCAATCATTTTATTGTTGACGTAGATTTTGCGCACGGTCATTTCGCCCTTTGTTAGGGTGCCTGTTTTGTCGGAGCAGATGATGTCTGTGGCGCCTAAAGTTTCTGCGGATGAAAGTTTTCTTATGAGTGCATTACGTTTTGCGAGTTCTCTGGCGCCTAGGGCAAGGGACACAGTTACAACAGCAGGCAAACCTTCTGGAACCGCTGATACAGCAAGTGCGATTGCGACTTCAAAGGCGTTTATTATCTCACTTATCCCGCTTGTTCCGAGAACAAAAAGTTCATACAATTCAAGAAAGAAGATGATAATACACATAGCCACAATTATTATTCCCAGTTTTTTGGCGAACTTTGCCAGTTTCTGCTTGAGGGGCGTGTCCACCTTTTCCACGGACTGAACCAGTTTGGCGACTTTGCCGAATTCCGTTCCCATGCCAGTGGAGGTGATTACTGCTTTGCCTCTGCCGTAAGTTATGTGGGTTGCCATGAAAACTGAGTTTTTTCTGTCAGCTACAGGCGTTTTTTCGTCAAGAACGCCGTCCAGTTTGGACACGGCTGTGGATTCACCAGTTAAAATCGCTTCGTCGGTTTTCAGGTCCACAACATTGAGGAGTCGAGCGTCAGCGGGGATACGGTCTCCAGCTTCCAAGAGAGCGATGTCTCCGGGCACAACCTCTCGTGAGGGAATAAGCAGTTCTTTCCCGTTCCTCAGAACCCGAGCCTTTGGGGCAGTAAGTTTTTTCATTGCTTCCATTGCCTTTTCCGATCGGTATTCTTGTACAAAACCGACTAGGGCGTTGAGGACTACTATGGTACCTATGGTTGCGGCGTCTACGATCTCGTTTATTGCAACTGAGATGACTATTGCGATTAGAAGCATGATAACGAATATGTCCTTGAATTGACCAAAGAATATCTGAATGGGGCTTACTCCCTTCTTGGTCACAAGCTCGTTGGGTCCGAACTCTTGCAGCCGACGTTCAGCCTCTTCAGTGCTCAAGCCTGCTTCAGTGGCTTTTAGAGATTTTAGGAGGTTCTCCTTTTCCATGGAGTGCCATTCGTTGCTCATGTCAACCGCCTGTCTTACTGACTGGAAGATTTGGAGTTTAAGGTGTTTTGCTATTAAAAAGCGTTTCTTACTAGTGATGTGAAAATTTTCTGTATCTACAAGAAATATTAGAATCAAGACTCAGAGTTTGAGCTCAGCTGACAAAACTAAGGATGTGAACTGCGTTCTCCTAACGATGCGGCGAAAAACTTAAAACAAACATGTAAAATTCGTATTAAGTCTAAACACTGGTGTGTGAATTACATTGATGATAGATTGGACAATTGCACCAATTGCAGCAACAGCCTCAGTACTAGTTGCAATTTACCTTTACTTCTACATAAACAAGCAAAGTAGCGGAACAGAAAAAATGAAGGAAATCGCAAGCGCAATACAAGAAGGCGCCAGAGCATTCCTGAAAGTAGAATTCAAATATCTCGCAGCCTTCGTTGCAGTCGTAGCTATCGCATTGGCTATATTTTTAGACCCAATTATGGGAGTAGCCTACGTTTTCGGCTCAATATGTTCCGCATTGTCAGGCTACTTGGGAATGACAGTTGCATTAAAAGCAAACGTCAAATCAGCCAATGCAGCAAAAAAGGGACTAAATAAAGCATTTCCCATAGCTTTCCGCGGAGGAGCAGTCATGGGGTTAGCCGTGGTTGGATTAGCCCTTCTTGGCTTAAGCGCTGTTTACGCGCTCACCGAAGACCCAAACATAGTTTTAGGATTCAGCTTCGGCGCAAGCGCCATGGCACTCTTCGCAAAAGTGGGAGGGGGAATCTACACAAAAACCGCTGATGTTGGCGCAGACCTTGTGGGCAAGGTGGAAATGAACATTCCCGAAGATGACCCCAGAAACCCTGCGGTAATAGCGGACAACGTTGGAGACAATGTAGGTGACGTGGCAGGCATGGGAGCCGACCTTTTTGACTCCTACGTAGCCAGCATCGTGGCAGTAATGATATTGGGTGTTATCCCAGGTTTAGCTTCTTTCGAAAACATTATGGTGAATGTGCCACTGATATTTGCGGGATTAGGAGTTGTGGCATCGATCTTGGGAGTTGCCATAGTTCGAGTCGGCAAACAAGGCAATCCTGGAAAAGCCCTCAACTGGGGAACATACTTAACATGCATTCTTTTCGGTGTCATAACGCTCGCGGTAACATATTATTTAGACATTAATTTCGGCATCTGGGGAGCAGCGGTCATCGGATTAGCTGCAGGAGTCATTATAGGAATCACAACAGACTACTTCACTTCAATAGACAAAGCCCCAGCCATAAAAACAGCCGAAGCCTCACAAACTGGCGCTGCCGTCAACATCATAACAGGCTTTTCTTATGGACTTCTAAGCATGTTTCCGCCGCTTCTGGGAATCGCGTTGGCTTCTTTTGGAGCCTTCACTGTAGCAGAAGCATATGGAGTTTCAGGCGTTTACGGAATTGGCATGGCAGCAGTTGGGATGTTATCTATCGTTGGGATGATCGTTGCTGGAGACGCTTACGGTCCCATCGCAGACAACGCAGGCGGAATCGCAGAGCAGGCAGGTTTAGAAGAGGAAGTTCTAGATATTACGGCTAGGCTTGACGCAGCTGGAAATACAGCTAAAGCCATAACAAAAGGATTCGCGATAGGAGCAGCAGGATTAACAGTAATTGCGTTGCTTGCAGCATTCCAAGATATAGTTCAAGAAGCAACTCAGCAAATAATCAGCTTCAACCTTATGGACCCGTTAGTTTTGACTGGAGCACTTATCGGCATCGCTATACCAGCTGTGTTCTCAGCTTTGGTTATGCTTAGCGTGGGCAAAAACTCCTTCCGTATGATAGAGGAAATCAGGAGACAGTTCAGAGAGATTCCGGGTCTAAAAGAAGGAAAAGAGGGAGCGAAACCAGACTACAAAGCGTGCGTAGACATAGCCACAAAAGGAGCATTGAAAGAGCTTCTTATCCCAAGCGTCATGACTATAGTGGTTACGTTGGCTGTGGGATTCATCGGAGGCATACAAGCTCTCGGTGGTTATCTTGCAGGCAGCATCTTCTCAGGACTAATCTTTGCCCTGTTGATGTCGAACGCTGGTGGATTATGGGACAACGCCAAAAAATACATAGAAGCTGGAGCTTTTGGAGGAAAAGGTTCAGAGCCCCACAAGGCTGCTGTTGTAGGTGACACGGTGGGAGATCCTTTCAAGGACACTGCAGGACCTTCATTGAACACGATGATAACTGTGATGTCTCTGGTAGCCTCGGTGTTTGCTGAGACAATCGTCTTGTATGCCTTACTATAGAAGTAGCAGTTAGATGGCTGCTTTGCCGGGGAGAGTCCAATCCTCGGTCACAAATCTCTCTTTTCTTAATTTTTTAGCCAGTTTCTGTTCGTATTCTGTGAGTTCTTCTTCCACTAGCTGCACGTTTAGCACTTTCTCGAATCCTTTAACTAATGCGTGGTAAGCTTCGTCTGTTGTAAACTGGGACTCAAGCTCTTGTCTGGCAGAGGTCAATTTTCTCTTAGAGACTTCCAGCACATCGTTGAGTGTTTTTGCCCATGGAACCTTAAGGAAGGTGAACATTTTTTCGTGGTCTATATCCAGTAGGAATGTTCCGTGCTGTAGCAAGACGCCTTTTTTTACGGATTGAGCGTTTCCAGAGATTTTTTTTCCACCTATAGTGAGGTTGGGACATCGTTTCGGGTCTGGGGGCTGGAACTCGGCTTTGGCTCCAAGGATTTTAACCGCTTCGTTGAGTCCACTGCATATTTTTTGGTATGCAGGAAGCATGTTTAAGGCCCCGCAACCCAAGTCGGCTGTTTTTGCAACTACACAATAGGTTATTTCGCCCTCCGAGTCGTGATATACAGCCCCGCCACCTGAGATTCTTCTCACGATGTCTACGCCATGTTTCCTGCAGTTTTGCACGTGAACCTCGTTGTTGAGGTTTTGGAAGCGTCCTATGGAGACGGCTGAAGGCTTCCACATATAGAAACGTAGGGTGTTAGGCACTTTACCTTCGATTCTGGCTCTCATGATTGCTTCGTCGACAGCCATGTTTGCGAAAGCGTCCCTAACTTCGAGTTTAAGAAGCCTCCAAACGCCCATTTCAGTGCCTCAAACAGTAACCAATACAACAATACGCTATTAAACATTAGAGCAACCACGAAAGCTAACGAGATAGCCTCTCCAAATTCGGCAATCATAGTAGGAGACTAATAACAGCAGTATGGTGAAAACAAAATTTTTTCAGAAAAACAACCAAAAACAAAAATCATTTTTCAGTTGTCTGTTTGACTGCTTTGTTTCTCTTGCTTGACACGACGCCTTTGCTGTTTTGGTATGACCCGTTGTAACCTTTCTTGGCTGTGCCCCCGAGTTCATGAAAAACTATCTGCACTATACGCTCCCCCTTTTCCAAAGTAATCGCCTTTTCGCTAACATTATGCAGATTAAGCGTCAACTGCCCACGAAACCCCGGATCCACAACAGCAAAACTGCCAACCACACCTTCCCGAGCCAAAGACGACCGAATGAACATATAGGCTGTCACGCTTAACCCCAACTCAACAGTCTCCAACGTAGCCACCAACTCGTAATCTTTCGGCTTCAACACAACTTTCTTGGAGATTCTCAAATCATAACCTGCAGGATTCAAGCCAGAAAGCTCAAAGGGTTCAAGCTTAACTTCTCCAGTTTTAATATGTTCCAGTATCTCCTCGTCAGAAAGCACAGTCAACGAACTTCACAGCCTTCCAATAGATAACCGCACAAAAAAGAATCTTTCTATAAAACACCAAGCTCCTGCAACAATTCACAGGGTCTGCACAAGTCTCCAACAGTTGGTTCCCCACACAGCTTACAATTCTGCAACTTAATTTCCTCCGCAAAACTCTCCAACGCTGGTCTGAGCCTCTCCATAGAATTGAAAATAGTGTATAAGGTTCCAGCATGTTTGTGCTCCATAGAATTAAGCATTGACCGTATGTCGTTTCTCAAGGCAGTTTGAGCGTAAGGACAAGTGATACTCTGAAACTCTATCCCCTTCAAATAAGCATAGAAGGCAATCTCCTTTTCCGGCACCTGACAAAGAGGCTTCACCCGCTGCACAAGTTTCGGATGAATCACAGTTAAAACAGGCTTTGAACGCGCTATCCGCAGAGGGTCACCGTGAACGATGTTGAGGAGCATAGTTTGGGTTTCATCGTCTAGACTATGGGCTGTGACAAGCTTGTCCACGCCAGCATCGCGCGCCATCGTGTTGAGAGCTTTCCTTCTGAGTACTCCACAGTAGCTGCAGGGTGTTAACCCCTTTTCTCCTCTCTTTCGGAGCAACTCCACGATTTCATCCAATTCGTACCCAAACAATTCCTTGAATGACGTGACCACATGGTCTACTCCAAGCTTTCTGCAGTTCCTCTCAGCAATTCTCAAAGCCTCGTCTCTGTAGCCTTTTACACCCTCATCAACCGTGCCTGCACTCAGAACTACAGCAGGGAAAGCCCTTTCGATCTTCGCCAGTATGTGAAGCAGAGTGACGCTGTCTTTGCCTCCGGAGACAGCCACCATTATTCTGTCCCTCTGATCCAACATTTCATATTTGGAGATGGTTCTTCGCACCTTGTCTTCTATGGTTTTGCAGAAGCATCGCCCACAAAGTTTCTCCCCTGAATAACTGCGACCAAAAACAGCGTCTTTCTTTCCACACAGCGTGCACACGGTCATGTTTTTCATCAACTCACGTCTATGAACTAGGTTTATCTTCGCCTTTCTTTTATATTGTGTTTCAATGACTCACTGGCGAAAGCGGATGAATACGTGTAAAAGTGAGGTAAAAACTTGCCGATTTTTCTCCTTCATGAACATATATTCAATTTTTTTTGCTTTTCATGACTAAATTTTCATGGTTACGGAAATGTTTATATATGAATCTCCCATTATTTGGATGCTAATTGAACAAAAACTTTCGACACACGTTTGAACTAAAATAGGAGCTTTGAAGATGAAAGTTGCCGTTTCTTGGAGTGGAGGCATGGAATCATGCTTGGCACTTCACAGGGTATTGAAAGAAGGTTATGATGTCGCCTACCTCGTTGTTTTCGTCGCCGAAACATGGCCCCGTTTTTGTCACCCACTTCCCATAATGGAACTCCAATCTAAAGCCTTAGGAATCCCTCTGCTGAAACTTAAAGTCAAAGAACCGTACGAAAAAAGCTACAGAGAAGCCATTTCTGGTTTAATAAAGTCGGAGGGCATCGAGGGCATTGTAACCGGAGACATCTATGTTGTAGATGATTTGCATGGACGATGGATGGACAAAGTAACTGAAGGCTTAGACATATCTGTAATCATGCCTCTGTGGGATCAGGACACAAGCAAAGTTTTGAAGGAAGAAGTGGGTTCAGGATTCAAATCCATCTTCACCTGTTTGGGACAGCAGTGGTTCAGCGAAGAATGGCTCGGACGAGAACTTAATGCAACTTCTGTCAAAGAGTTGGAGGCATTAGCAAAAGAATCGGGTATGGACCCCTGCGGAGAGAAAGGAGAATACCACACCATGGTCATTGATGGACCACTCTTCAAAGAAGCCATCAACATTTCAGAATTCAGCAAAGAAAAACACGACGACCGCTTGTTCATAAAAATCAACAAATTCTCTTTGAAGCCCAAGAAATCTCCAATAAAATAAGTTAAGGGAAAGCCCAACTAGTTACGGTGCGATGCTGGACTCGCTAAAAAATTACTTGGAAAAAGTTCTGAGAACAAATTTCCAAGTTTTGCTAATGTAGAGGTTCCGCAGGTCTTCTCACTCTTCTTTTATTCAAGATTACAGTGACCGCTTCTTTACATTAGTCAGTTATACGGTATCCTAGTTGAGAGAAAAAAAGAAAAAGGGGGGAATTGAGGGGGTTATTATTTCCTGAGCACTATGATGCCAATTAGGGCTATTATTATGAGTATGATAACAGCCGCTAGGATAGCTAACTCAATAGTGGTGTAGGCTGCTGGTTCTGGTTCAGGTTCTGCTTCTGCTGGTGCTGGACCAACTATTATGCCAGTTGCTGCGGATGAACTGCCATAGGAGCCGTCACCCATGAAGGTGGCGATAAGAGTGTATTGTCCCTCTTCCTCAGGAGTCCATTCGAAGTCGAAGATACCATAGAATCCATCTGTCCATTTTGTGCCGAGGTTAACTACTGTTCCATCTTGCTTCATAGCCATCAAATCAACTGGAACACCGTTAACTGCAGCTGGGCATTCTTGTTGCATGTGCAAGTATTCCATCCATGCTGTCATGCTTTCTGGAGCAACACATGGAGTTCCTTCCTGAGCTGGTGTCATGTCTAGAACTGTGCCTTCTATAAGCACTTTTTGTCCCACTGCTACGGCAGTCTTTGGTGCGCTGATTGTTGTTTGGCTTTTTCCTTTACCGAAACAGTATAGTTGGTTGTCGTAGGCGTTGAGTCCTACAAAGTAGCCGTCTGCGACTACGTTGCCGTGGGATATGAACCATCCAGAGATGTTCCATACGGGTTGTCCGTTTTCGGCGTTAATGACGTGAAGTTTCTCTCCTCGCCATAAGGGTGTTTGTGGAGAGTGTTCACCGGTGGATGCCCAGATTTTGCCGTCTGCAGCGACGATTCCGCTGTAGTAGGGCCAAGTGCCGTAAGGAGTGTCTGCGCCAGCGTTGCCGCTAGAGTATACCCAGTCAACGCTACCGTCAGTGGGGTCGTGGGCGTATACTTTTCCGTCAAAACCAGTTATGTAGACGTGGTCGTATGCGATGAGTTGACCTGATGGGAACTCGCCCCAAGCGTCTTCTCTGGCGGGGCTAACCCATTTCTGTGCTCCAGTATAGATGTCAAAAGCGTAGGTTTTCAGTTGATCTCTCACGGTGTAAGTGTACATACCAAGGTCTTTCTGTCCGACATGGCTGTAGTCAAGCATTTGCCAAACCAAGTAGGTGCTGCCTTGCATAGTGCGGTTTTGGACCCACATTTCTTCTCCTGTTGTTGTGTTGTAACCTACGTTCAAGAACCATCCCAGCCCGTTATAGATGGAAACGGCGAAGTTTGGTTGGTAATAGCGGACAACGAGTACATCTGGATGCACTATTCCTTCATTGATGGCTCCTATTCCCGGATGCGCAGGTACTGGAACGCTCCATATGACTCCATCGTTCCAGTCAACCTGTGATTCACTCCAGGGTCGCCATTGGTCAAATTCAGTTGTGCCTGGCGTATCACCTGCCCTCGGGAGGCATTTGCTTGCGCTCCATAGGGTAAGATTGCCGCCAGCTAAGGTGTATGTTTGGAGGTCGCCTATGACATACTGTGATTCGAAGGTATATGTTGCGAATCTGGGTGTGCCTGACGTTACGTTAACTATTTCGGTGACAAGTTCTCCTGTGAACGCGTCGAACAATTTGTACGTCCCACCAAGATTCCATAGAAATGTTTGTCCACCATGTTGGTTAGGTGATTCGAATTGAGGGATCCAGCCGCAACTAATCGTATCTTCTTCGTTTCGCCACAGCTCTTCTCCAGTCTGTAGATCTAGACAAGCAAAGCCTGGTCCCTGTCCTGCTGGAAACAGGTTATAGTAGTATTTTCCATTGATGACTGTCATTCCAGTTAGTTTCATTTCGTATGACATTCCAGTGTAGAAGGATGCGGACCCGTATTCTTCCCCGCCTATGAGGCCACCATCCGTTATCGGTCGTGTCCACATAATGTGTGGGGTGTCTGGTCCATCGTTGTTTGGAGCATAGGCACTGCCTTGGTCAAAGAATCTGAACTGGGTTTCGGCGCCTGCCATTAGCCAGTTGCCTGTAGAGTGGTACCAGTCTCTGTTCTCGCCGTATATTGGACGTTCCCAATAGTCGCTTGTAAACGGTACACCAGCCTCTGGCTCTACCATATCTTCCTGAACCTCAAGATCCTCTACGGTGCTGTCTGCAGGTGGATAGTAATCTCCACTTGCGAGTGTTTGTCCTGGGAAGTTGCTTTGGAATTTATATGTCCCGAGTTGGTCGGGCGTGTAATAAACGAAAACAAAGCCTACGGGATCAGCTGTGTACGGCCCTAAGGTTTCTACGTCGTTGTTAGGCTTTGTTACAGTTATTGTAATGTCTTGCCATTTTTCACCCACACCTGTCCCTGCTGTTGCTGTTGGTGTGTTTTGAGAAACCCATGTGTAAACTACCGTTTGTTGATTTACTCCTGTTGGATTAGGAGCAATATGAAGGTACATCCAAACCTGAATCTCCCTTGGACTGGCAATAGGCAAAGTTGCTAGCACAGAAGCAGTCAGAACTAGAAGCAAAGCAATAGTAGTAGCTTTTGATTTGTTTTTTAGAATTTTCATATGTGTTTTCCTCAATTAGTCAATACGGTTTTTATATGTGGAATTTTTCTATACTTAAGCATTTCCCCGTTACAGTAAAAGTGCAAAAAAGCCTACGTTATCGACACAAGAGCCAAAAGAAGAATCAAGACTGAAAACGAAAACTAAAAGCCCTACACCTAAACTACAAGTTGATACACAAAACCTTCCTCAAATCCTCTAATACAATTTGAAATTGCACCGCCAATTAACTCACTGGGTTGGTGAAAATGTGTGCTGAATCCCTCACAATTTTTGTAGAAAAAATGGAAAAACACCAGTTGTTGCCAACGTGAAGGCCTCGCAAGCTTATTCTTTTTTCATTTCGCAACTTGCGCAATCTCATTTGTTTTCGTTAGTGCTAGCACAGTCAAAATGAAAGAAAAAAGAAAAAGGGGAGATTATTCTATTTTCGCCTTCTGAGTACCCAGTAGGCAGCTACACCTATTACGCTGGCAACTGCAACAGCTGCTACGATAGCCATTTCTGTACTGATCAACGGTGCTTCACCAGAAGGTTCTTCACCTGTCGGTTGCTCAGTTGGAGTTTCAGTCGGCTGCTCAGTTGGTTGCTCTGTCGGTTGCTCAGTTGGAGTTTCAGTCGGCTGCTCAGTTGGCTGTTCAGGCTCTAGTGGTCCTGCAGGTGAAGGCGCTTCTTCTACGCCTACGGCGCAATGAGCAGATGAGGCAGCGTATGCTTCGGAACCTTCAAACATGGCAATTACAGTGTATTCGCCTGGATGTTCTGGTTCCCAAAGTTTCTTGAACATGCCAGTTTCGTCGCTTTTGACCGTGTCGATATCGATCCAGTTGCCGTTTGGATCAATGGTGGCTAATTTTACTGTGACTCCTTCTATGTCTTGGGGCATTGGTCTTTGCATGTAGAGGTATTCCATCCATTCGTCCATGTCTGCGTCAGAGATGGCGGGTATCATGCTGAATTTGCCCTCTGCTACTAATCCTTTTGCACCTGCACACTCATCAGTCACATAGCCTTCTATCATTACGCTACTTCCATCTTGCACGACTTTAGGTGCTACTGTGACTGTTGTAGCGCTTGGTCCCTTGCCATAGCAGTATATCTGGTTGTCATACAAGTTGAGGTCGACCAAGTATCCATCTGCGATAACTGGGTCGCTACCCCAGTGGTGTATTTGCCATAATTCCTCTCCGGTGTTTACGTCGATACATCTCAAACCTCTACCACGAGCCAGAGGCATAGTGGGAGAGTGCTCAGTCGAATACATGAAGAGTTTTTCGTCAGCAATTGCAGCCAGAGAGAGTGGAGAATTTTCGTATGCAGTTTCGAAGCCGAGCGTCCCACTAGTGTAGTTCCACAAGAGGTCTCCAGTGGTAATGTTGTAGGCTTCAATTACTCCGCCCCAGCCATAGTTAAAGAGCATGCCATAAGCAACTGATTGGCTCATGCCATAATAGTTCCAGTGTGGTCCGGGATCAGTTTCCCATATCTGTTGCATTGTTCCCATGTCGTAGACATAGAGTTTCCTGTTCAGTGAATCCGAGAACCAGAAGACAGCACTTCCAACATCCACAATTGGACCAGCTGGCGCTCCAAATCCGAAGACACCGCCGCCTCCTGTTCCTCCAATTTCATTGTATGGAGGTATAAAGGTGTTGTTCCATAGCAGTGTTCCTTCTTCTCCTGGTGCCAGACTTAAGGCCCATATTGTGCCTGGGACAAGTCCGTTTTGGTCGTTTTGTCCTGATGTGCTGCCGATTAAGTATTCTCCTTCAATAACAGCTTCGATGCTTCCCGACACATCAGGTATTGAAACGTTTAATGAGTAGCCATTGTTGCCGTCGAATGTTGCGCCAAGGTCAGGTCTCCACATCCAATATTCATTAGTTATGAATTGATCTTCGTACCATATGGCTCTGCTTGTGTTCCAGATTTGCAGATAAAAGGGAGCTACATCTGGGAAGAACGGGCCCATTGGGTTCGGTGAACCTGCAATGCTGTACCATGTTAGGCTTCCATCTTTGCCGTAAACTAGTGTACCGGAAGTGGATGCATTGGCTATGCTGCAGATGTAGTTTCCTGTGAATGCGTCAAACAATCTCATGTTAGTTGGGTCATCTGGCGTATTGGACCATAGGTATGGGAAGCCGCCGTGTTGGTTAGGCGATTCATAGTTGTATATTTGACCGAATGAGAGGTAGTCGCCTCTGATAGCGCCTGAGTAGTCGAAACCGAAAGGTGGGTTCTCGAACGTTACGTCACCTGTTGTATTGTGGTAGTATAGTTCTTCTCCTGTTCGCAGATCAATTGCGTACCAGCCATACCTAGGAGGCACCTGAACATTGTAGTAGAGCCTTCCATTCAGAGCTATTAAGCCTGTACCGAAGGGTTCGTATGATCGCCCAGTGTAGTATCCAATTGAACCAAACTGTCCACCCATGATGCCTCCATCCCAATACTGTCTGGTCCACATTATGTGAGAACTACCGGGTCCATCACTGTAACGATTGAATCGACCCGGATTATCACCAGCTTGCAACCAGTTTCCTGAAATCTGCCACCAATTCCTGTTAATTCCGCTTATTGGACGGGTCCAGTAACCTTCAGGAAGAGGAGTCTCCCGGTAAGGTTCTACCGGGTCCGACTGTACGGTAAGGTAAACAGGATCGCTTTGACTGGGCAAATAAGTATCACCGATGTAAGCATCTCCGCCGACATAGTAGCCACCTGGAGGTACGGGTAAACCAGTATATACGTCTCCTTCAAATCTGAACACTAAAGTATAAACACCAACTTCAGTAGGTGTGAATTGAGTGTAGCATGATCCCACAGGATCAGACGTATACGGTCCAAGAGTGATTTCATCGTTGGTGGGAGTTGTGATGTCAATATACATGTTGTCCCACCTGTCACCGTAAGCGCCAACTGCCGTAATCGGGTAGTCATTAAGCCAAAAGACGATTAAGGCTTCCTGATTGACACCTATGGGGTTTGGTGAAACGCTCATGTATGCCCATGAAGGAATCTCCCATGGGGGGTCATGCGCACTAACAATAGGCAAAATTGCAATCACAGTAGCGAAAGTCAACAACAGAACGAAAGCAATAGCAGTAGCTTTGGATCTTTTTTTCCAAACGTTCATCTTTTTTTCTCTCCTCAATTTTTTGAGGCGGTTCTAAGTAATGTCCATTTGTCTACTTAAACATTTTCCCAAAACCAAAAAAACGTGAAAATAATCCTTCAAATGATGTTTGGAATATAATTCAATAGAAACAGAACAAAAAATTCAGAGGTTTTAGTTGATAAACGGTTAACATATTATGCTTATATATATCTGAACCCGAATATTTCCAGTGGAACGCACATAACATCGAATTTCTTATATGAACAAGTTTCGATGGAATATCTTTTATACTCAACATGCGAAATAGCTTTTCTGGGATGTTACAGCCTCCAGCATTATTGGATGGATTGTAAAAGAGATAGGTAATGGTGAAGATAATGGTTTATTGTACTAAGTGTGGTACCAAAAACGATGAGGACGCAACTGTTTGTGTTAAATGCCAACAACCGCTAGGCAGTTATCAACCTACTAGACGTGAACGACGTCGAAAAGAGGATGAGTGCTTCGGATTACCCCATGGCGGCTCAATTGTAGGCTTAATTATCGGCATAATAATTATCCTTTGGGGCGTATCTCATTTTGTTGAAGAAATAGACTTTGGAGAATACTTCTGGCCTCTCATAGTAATTATCTTTGGAACCCTGATAGTTGCCGGAGCCATATACCAAGTCAGTCGTAGACGCTAAACTTCCCTTCTCTCTTTTTTAGCCAGCAAATTCACAGCCAACAACATTGCATTTTGAACAAATCTGTTCATGATCCCACTGGGAAAGAGAGATTCTAGTGAAAAGCCAAAAGAGAATCAAACTAACTACGAACAAATCAACCATTAAACTGTAAACAAATTCATCGATCCCAACCAAGATAAAAAAAGTTCCCAGAACAAAGAAAGTGTTCAGAGACAGGCGCACAAGATTCCTGAATTTGAACTGGAACAATCCAAGACCAACCCCTAGAATGCCGACTAACACCATCAAAGAACTGTTTTGCCCAAAAATACGCCAGTTACCGAAGAAGTATAGGAGTGATCCAGTTAAGGCTATGAGTCCTCCGAGCAGCAGACCTACACACGCAGCACAGAATGTCTTGTTTCTTATTTGAAAAATGTGGGCAGAGTATTTTCCACAGTTGGGATGGTGTCCCTGCAGAGAAGAAGACATGCCATGAGAAATAAGCTTGGCTGAAATGGACTTGTTGAGGCTCTCTTTTTTTCCGAGTTTAAGGATTTTTGAGCATTGAGCAGGGGAAAAAACTGCAAGAATTCCTAAGACGCAGATCGAGCTGAAGATTGAACCGATTAATGGTTTTCGCCAAGGAAGGTTTCCAGTGGCTGCTGGTGGAAATATTGTCAGAAGCGCAATGAGAAGTAAGCCTAGGAATGAGATGATAACTAGATAAGTCACGTTAGAGTTGCGATAATTTTCGGGGGACATGTTGACCGCTACTCAGAATAATGTTTTAACCTGCTTTACGATGCCTTGGGAAGCCATGTAACGGTAGAGTTTTCTTTTCAGTGCTTTCCTTGAGAAGATTCCACCGAGTCTTCTGCTCCAAGAACCGAAGAAGCTTCTGTAGCAATTGTACAGTTCCTCTTGCACTTCTTTTGTGGACAGAGTTTCCGTGGGCATGATTGCGTGAACCATGTCATAGTTTGCCCAATTCCAGTCTTCTATCCACCCGTTCCGTTTAGCTTCCTCATACACGGCTGTTCCAGGAAATGGAGTGAGAATCGCAAAAATCGCCAAGCCAGGGTCCAAGTCATTTGCGAACTCCCTCAGGTTCGCTATAGATTGTGCAGTGTCTTTCCGTTCTCCGATGATGAACATGGCTTGGGCAAAGATGTCATTCTCTTTCAATAGCTTCACTGCTTTTTTTGCCTCTTCAGGGGTTGTCTCTTTTTTGAATGATTCTAGGGTAGATGAACTGTGGCTCTCCACTCCCAATAGCACCCAGCGGAGTCCAGCCTTTCGCATCTTAGGCAAAACATCAGGATTTTTCACCACATCATCACATCTAACCTGCATAAACCACATAATATCCTCTGAGAAACCACGCTGAATAAGTTCATCAGCTAGACTGCTTGCACGCTTGCCTAATCCATAGTTGTCGTCCGTGAGCCAGAGGAATTTGCTGCCATAATTTTCGTAACAGAATTCAAACTCGTCTGCAATTCGTTTCGGCGATTTGATTCGCCACTTCCCCTGCCAGTGCCTCCATTGAGTACAAAAGACACAACGGTGAGGACAACCTCTAGACCCTTCAACTAATGCATATCTGGTTTTGGAACCTGCCATGGCAGTGAAGTGATATTTCTGAACCAGATTCTCAACATATTTGTATCCGGGAAAAGGTAGGTTGTCAAGGTTTTGGATCAGAGGTCTCGGAGGGTTGTGTCTGATTCTTCTCCTTTTTCTAAATGATATTCCATCCACAGATGAAAACGGCATTCTGTCAGCTGATCTTTGCACCAGTTCTACAAGAGTCTCTTCTCCTTCTCCCCGAACAATTACGTCTATCTCGGGATATGCCTCTAAACTCTCTTGAGCCATAACAGTGAAGTGTTGTCCCCCAGCAACAGTTAAGATGTCTGGGTTCACTTTTTTTGCAATCTCCAAGGTTCTGGCGGCAGCGTAGGTGTTGCAGGTGGCAAGAGCGCTTGAAGCCACCACATCTGGGTTAAATGATGCTAGGCGTTTTTCTAATCCTTTCCAGTCTAGTTCCTCTGCGTTGCAATCTAAAACTTGGATTTCTGCGTTCTTGTTTCTTTGTTCGAGATAAGCGGCTAGTTGAAGAATTCCGTATGGGGGTGGCAAATATTCTCCCATTACAAACCAGTAGTCCTTTGGAGGCTCCACAAAGAGAATTTTCAGCTGTAACCACCGTCTAAACAAGATTCGGACTTTATGTAGATTACATTTTCGTTAGTCTTCAAGATATTAATGGAAGGAATATGTGAATGGTTAGCGTCTTCGGGTTAAGCTGTATATTGCTCCGGCAGTGATTAGCACTCCAAAAACGATTATTATTAGTGCCCAAAATAACGACCAGAAATAACGTATTAGTTCTGTTCCCGTCAGTAACGCGGTGACTCCGACCAGAAGTATTACTACACCAATGAGTAGCCCGAAGATCAATCCTCCATTAGGTAGCCCAAAACACTCGTTTTCCACTCGCTTGCCTAAATCCTTTCCCCATTCTTCAGCACGTTTCCCAACTTCTTCGCCCCACTCTTCAGCATGTTTTCCTAATTCTTCTCCCCATTTCTCCATGCGTTTATCCCAAGTTTCTTTTTTGGGAACTTCTTCAAGTTTTGCGCCACATTGGATACAATACACCGCAGCATCAGCATTTTTTGTGCCACACTTAGTACAGTACACCACACTTCCCCCACTCCATAAACGCTTTCAACAATTTAGCTATAAAAGCCATTCTACAACTATTGACGGGTTTATCCTCTTTTTCGGCGAGCCAAGCAACATTCAGGGAAGTTGAATATTCTGAATTCGTGAAACTTATTCTTAATTCATCAAAACTAAATAGATGTTAAAACAAAGTTTAAGCATCCGAAGAAAGAGCAGTGGGACAGTTGCCAAAGAAAATACACCATTCACAATTAGGTCTTGCTCGTTTCATACCGAACTTAATTGTTTTGGCTCTATTCGCCTCAGCGGTGATCATTCTTGGATGGGTCGGCTGGCTCACATGGTATGATCTGGCGGAATGGAACAAGGATATCGGCAGCATATTTTTCGGCGCAAGGACAGGTGAAGGGCTGAGCTTAGGAATAGGGATGAGAATCATCTACTACTTCGTAATCGGCATAGTACTCCTTGCCTCGGCGTTATTCCTCTTTCTAAGAAAACGTATCACTCTAAGAAAACGTATCGAAACTACGAAACCAAGACATTTCACGTCGATACAACCCCAAAGAGCAAATGAAAAAGAAGGGATGGAAGCAGATTTCACAGTCAAATCTTTAGAGAGGAGCGAGAACGAGGAGGCACCTAAAGAAAGCCTCACTAAAGGAGGATGCCCTTACCATTTTGGGTATTTGGCAAGTCGTCCCAAGGATTCTCCCGTTCCTCAGGAGTGCTTTGTTTGCCGAAGATTGGGAGATTGTATGGTGGCATCGATTCACGTGGAAAATGCTGAAGAAGGATAACGAAACAGGATCGATTAGACGATGTCGCCTCAACCCTACTATACTTTATTTTGATAACTTCATTTAACTCTGCAAATACTCTCGATAGCTCTAAACTGTTAACCGGAGAACACTTTAGCTATTTCGTAGAGTTCCAAATCCACAGTCTTTCGTTTACCAATTACATCCTTCAATAGGAAAGAAACAATCTTGTTTCCCTTGAGGGCAACCATCTTTCCGAACTGACCTTCATGAACCAAGTCTATGGCAGCGATTCCGTATCTTGTTGCCAACACTCTATCGTAGGCTGTTGGCGAGCCACCACGTTGAAGATGCCCAAGAACGACAACCCGCGTTTCAATATCTAGACACCTTTCAATCTCCTTTCCAAGATAGTAACCTACGCCACCGAGCCTAGGATGTCCAAACTCGTCTACACCGGTTCCATAAACGATTTTGTTGGCGCCTTTGGGCTTTGCTCCCTCTGCAACAATCACAAGACTGAAGGTTTTGCCGCTCTCCAGCCTTTGCTCAATATACTTGCACACTTCATCTATTCCGAAGGGTTCCTCTGGAATCAAGACAACATCTGCTCCTCCTGCGATTCCAGCTTCTAGGGCAATCCATCCGGTATACCTGCCCATTACCTCAAGTATTATTACCCTGTGGTGAGACTCCGCTGTGGTGTGAAGTCTGTCGATAGCTTCACACGCTATGTCAACAGCAGTGTGGAAACCGAAAGTATAGTCGGTTAATCCCAAGTCGTTATCGATTGTTTTAGGCACTCCGACACATTGGAGTCCAATTTCACCCATTTTGTGGGCTACTCCCAACGTGTCATCTCCTCCTATAACAACCACAGCATCTATGCCTGTCTCTTTGACATTGTCTAAGACCTGTTGGGGACCTCCTTCACGTTTAAAAGGATTAGTTCTAGAGGTTCCTAGAATTGATCCGCCACGAGGAAGTAACCCAGAAATTGTTTCCAAATTCAGCGGCATATATGAGCCTTCAACTAGTCCCCGCCACCCGTCTCGTATCCCGATCATCTCGTAGCCGTAAATTTTGATGCCCTTTCTCACGACCGCTCTGATTACGGCGTTGATTCCCGGAGCATCGCCTCCCCCACTTAATACTCCAATCTTCAAGTTTTCTCCCTTCTATAGAGCTCTCCCCGAGCTTCCGAAGAGGCGCATCTTGGCTTTAACAACCTCTTCCATCGTCTCTTTTGCTGGTCCCAAAATCTTTCGTGGATCATACACTTCAGGTGATGTGGCTAAGACTTCGCGAACTGCGCCTGTGAATCCCAATCTTAGGTCAGTGTCAATGTTGATTTTTGCTATTCCCATAGAAACTGCTTTTTTGATGTGTTCATCTGGAATTCCTTTGGCTCCCTTCCATTCTGCACCATATTTTGTGGCTTTTTCAACTATCCACTGGGGGACTCCGGAAGCTCCGTGCAAAACTAATGGAATGTTGACCTTTTTTCTGATGATTTTTAACCTTTCAAAATCTAGTTTCGGTTCTCCCTTGAATTTGTATGCACCATGAGATGTGCCTATGGCAACGGCTAAAGAGTCTACACCAGTTCGGTCAACAAACTCCACGGCAGAGTCAGGGTCAGTGTAAGGGTCTTCCGTTCCTTGGGCAGCGGATTCTTGCGAGACAAGTTTTCCAAGTTCTGCTTCAACAGAAACTTCTTTGGGACGCGCTAGTTCTACAACATGTTTTGTCATGGAAATGTTTTCTTCATAACTTAAGTGGGACCCGTCGATCATGACGGAGGTGAACCCGCCGTTAATGCACATTGCGGCTGTTTCTATGTCTTTTCCATGGTCTAGGTGTAGGGTTATGGGTATGGGGTTTGTTTTAGCAGCGGCTTTAACCATGGCAGTTAAGTATTCTAGGCCAGCATATTTGATGGCGCTTGGGCTTGCGGATATTATTACTGGTGACTTTTCTTCTGTGGCTGTCTCTACAATTGCCTGCAAAATTTCCATGTTGTTGATGTTGAATGCTCCAACTGCATAGCCTTCAGCCGCAGCAACGGTTAAAACTTCCTTATTTGTGACAAGCATGTGTCTTCACACAGTATTACCTGTTTTGTATGTATATTGGCTTTGCTGAGCTTAAAACAGTTGATGTGTAATCGGATGGTACAAAAAGTGACTGAACGCTGTTGATTCATTGGAGTGCGTATATTCTGATTCCGAATTACTTGATTGTTGATTCATACTTCAAGTCCATAATCGTTAAATGTTTTATTCGCAAACCTCAAAGGCAAAAATCATTAACAGGGGAAGATAGAGGCATACTCAACATGGCAACTCCAGTTGCGAAATTGAAACCCAAACCAACATCAGCCACTCCAGAGGAAACTTTAATTCGTGTTTTGCATGTGGATGACGAACCTGGGTTGCTAAAAACCACGAAACAAATCTTGGAAGCAATGGGTTCTTTCCAAGTTGAAACAGCGTTGTCGGTTAAGGAGGCTATGCAGAAATTAGAGGAAAAAGAGTTTGATGCCGTTGTTACTGATTATCAGATGCCTAGAAAGAATGGTTTAGATTTTCTGAGAGAACTGCGGGAAAACGAAAACAACATTCCTTTAATTCTGTTCACTGGGAAAGGCAGAGAAGAAGTGGCGATTGAAGCCTTGAACCTTGGCGCTAGCTTGTATTGCAACAAGACGGGCAAACCTCAAACTGTGTATGGAGAACTGGCGTATAGCATACAACAAGTTTTTGAAAAGAAAAGGGCAGAGGAAGCGCTCCGCAGAGAAACAGAAATGCTTGAAGTTGTTACACAAAATGTTAGCGCTGGGCTCGTAGTTATTTCAAGAGATTACAAGATTTTATGGACAAACAAGCTTCTCAAAGACTACCTAGGCAACGTAAAAGGAAAGGACTGCTACTCAACCCTCAATCACCTATCCCATCGTTGCCCGGGATGCGGAGTCAAAGAAATTTTTGAAAAAGGAGAGAACAGGGTTGTTCACGAACAATTAGTCCTGAGGGCAGATGGTGAGCCCGCATGGTTAGAGATAACTGCTACTCCAATCAGAGACAAAAAAGGAAACGTCACAGCCGCCTTGGAACTGTCAACAGACATAACTGAACGCAAAAAGGCAGAAAAAGCGTTGAAAGAGGCGAAGAACAGGTTTGAGACTTATCTGAATCTTGCGGGCGTCATTATGGTCGCTCTAGACACTAACGGCACGATTACGTATGCTAACAAAAAATGCTGTGAAGTACTGGAAAGTAAGGAAGAGGAGATAGTTGGAAAGAATTGGTTCTCAAAGTTCCTTCCAAAACGAATTAGATCAAAAACAGAAGCGGTTTTCAAGAAACTGATGTCGGGGAACGTCAAACCAGTGGAGCGGTATGAAAATCCGATCTTAACCAAGCAGGGAGAAGAACGGATTATAGCTTGGCACAATATTCTCCTGAAAGACGAAAACGGAAAGATCATTAGAACCCTCAGCTCAGGAGAAGACATCACAGAACGCAAGAAAGCAGAAGAAGCTTTAGAAAAATCTGAGGAAGAGTATAGAACTATTGTGGAGCTTTCGCCTGACGGCATTATAACTATGAACATGCAAGGCACCGTAACTTCAATCAATAAGGCGTTCTTGGACTTGACGGGCTTCTCTGAAGCTGAAATTGTTGGGAAACACTTCTCAAAGCTTGGAACTCTTAGAGCCAAGGACCTTCCCAAATACACGAAACTCTTTGCAGGATTTCTCACTGGGAAACCACCCTCCATTGACGAATTTGCTTATGTACGAAAAGATGGAAGCCATCGTTGGGGTGACGCACACTTCAGTTTTATTAAAAAGGATGGAAAGAATGTTGGAATTCAAGCCGTTCTAAGAGACATAACTGAACGCAAGCGGATGGCGGAACGGCTCAAGGAATCTGAGGAGAAATACCGGATGCAGTTTGAGCAGTCGCTGGACGCTATTTTCGTGGCTGATGCTGAAACAGGAATAGTGGTTGACTGTAACCTTGCAGCAACAGAATTGGTTGACAGAAAGAAATCAGAGATAGTTGGTAAACATCAGCGGATTCTTCATCCCTCAGAAGAAAGTAATGGAGATTTTACCAGAACTTTCAAACAACATCTCAAAGAAAAGGAAGGAAAAGTTCTGGAAGCGCGAGTCATTACTAAAAGCGGAAGAATCAGAGAGGTTGCGATCAAAGCTAACATCCTTGAACTGAGTGGTAAACGATTGATTCAAGGAACATTCCGGGACATCACGGAACAGAAGAAGGCTGAGGAGGAGTTGAGAGCGAGTGAGAAAAAGTATAGAGAATTAATTAACGGCATGAATGACACGGCTTGGGTCATTGATTTTGATTGTAGCTTTATTGATGTAAATGATGCTGCTGTTAAGGTTCTAGGGTATTCTAGAGAAGAATTGCTTTCTATGAATGTCTTTGATATTGATTTTACTCTAGACCCAGAAGAAATAAAAGCTCTTGTTAAAGGAATGCCAGCAGACGAAATACAGGTTTTTCAAACAGCACACACCACCAAAGATGGAAAGACGATTCCGGTAGAGATTAGCTCAAGTCTTGTGACCTATCAGGGAAAACAGGCGATATTGAGCATTGCACGGAACATCACAGAACGCAAACGGCTAGAAAAGGCTTTACAGGAGAGCGAGGAACGGTTCAGGCAGGTGGCGGAAAATGCTTTGGAGTGGATTTGGGAAGTAGATTCTGATGGGTTGTACACTTATGCAAGTCCAGCAGTTGAAAAGTTGCTTGGATACAAACCCGAAGAAATCATTGGAAAAAAGCACTTTTATGAGATGTTCCATCCAGAAGACCGCGAAAACCTAAAAAAAGTAGCATTTTCGGCCTTTAAAGAAAAAAGTTCCTTCCGCGATTTCATCAACCGAAATGTGCACAAGAACGGCAATACTGTGTGGTTGTCGACGAGTGGAGTTCCGATATTGGATGATGGAGGGAACCTTCTAGGATACCGAGGAGCAGATATAGACGTCACCGACCGCCAACAAGCAGAGGATGCGGTAGACAATATAATGAATGAATTGGAGAAGGTTATTGAAAAGCTGCGTGTTGTTGGCAAAGCAACCAGGCATGATGCCCGAAACAAACTCTCAGTCATCACAAACAACGTTTATCTGGCCAAACAGAAACTGGCTGGCAATCATAACGCCTTAGGATGTTTGGACGATGTCGAATCGGCTGTTGAACAGATAGAGAAGATTTTTGATTTCGCAAGAACCTACGAAATGGTTGGCGTGGAAGAACGTTCTTCCATAGATGTAGAAACGAGTGCTAACGAAGCAGTTATGCTACATTCAGGTTTAGGCGACACAAAGGTCGTGAACAAATGTCACGGCTTGATGGTGCTGGCAGATTCACAATTGAGGCAAATTTTCTACAATCTGATTAACAACTCGTTAAAACACGGCAAAAACGTTAGCCAAATCAGAATTTACTACAACATTGGAAAAGACCAACTGAAGCTGGTTTACGAAGATAACGGCGTTGGCATACCCACAGACGAGAAAGAGAAAATTTTCAAGGAAGGCTACGGAAAAGGCACTGGCTATGGACTCTACCTAATAAAGAAGATATGCGAATCTTACGGTTGGACAATCCAAGAAACAGGCACACCCGGCAAAGGAGCGCAATTCACAATAAAAATCCCAAAAAAGAGCAGAAACAAGGAAATAAACTATCAAACTACAGTAACCTAGTCTGCTTGCGTGTTTCCTCCGGAAATCGAGAAGACCTATGACAGGCCCATTGAACGATTCGTCTCTTTCTACTCTAATAAGATTTGACAACAAAGCTTAAAATTTTGAGTGCGTGAATTGAAAGGTCGTAGGTGACTGGAATGGAGATATCGTTTAACGATTTCATGAATCTTGACATGCGTATCGGCAAAGTTGAAGAGGCAACGCTGATTCCAGGTTCAAGAAATCTGATGAAGTTAATTGTTGATTTTGGTTCTGAGAAGAGGCAGTCCGTGGCTGGTCTGCTACAATATTACAAGCCAGAAGAACTTGTAGGAAAAAAATTCGCTTTTCTTCTGAACCTCCAGCGAAGAAAAATGATGGGCATAGAATCTCAGTGCATGGTCCTCGCCGCCGAAGATAATGAAGGGCACGTTATTCTGTTAGGACCAGAAAAGGACATTGCAGTAGGAAGCCGAATACGCTAGGTAGTTTCACAACCTTCCCAGAATGAAAGCTACTAGTCCAGTCGTAAACCAGACTAGATTCAAGTTTTTTATTTTTTTAGCGTTTTTTCTGGAATAGTTTCGGAGAAGCATAACAGAGGACATTATCAGTCCGATATCAGTTAAGATGACTGGGGGAAGGAACCAGTCTGAAACTAGCCCCCACAACCAAGGTAAGGGGCTGAGGATTACCGCTAAAAGAGAGAAAATTGTTGCTGCAACTACTGCGGTTTTGTCTCCGTAAGTTACTGCGATTGTTTTTATGTTGTGGGACCTGTCTCCTTCAACATCCACTATTCCTTTTGTGATTTCTCTTCCTGTGTTTGAGAGAAAAGCGATGGCGGCGAACAGGAAGATGGGTGCTTCGATTTGTCCTACTGTGAAGCCTCCGTAGATGAATGGGATTACTACAGATGCGCTGACTAAGAAATTGCCGGGGAGTCCTGTTCCCTTTCCTTTTGTTATGTAGGTTATGGATATGATGTACGCTATGACTGCTACTATAAGGGTGTTTGGCGGATTAGTTGCAAATGCTGTTGCCAATCCGATGGTGCTTAAGACGAGAGCTGAAAGTAAGGCTTCTTTTGGGCTAACTTCACCTTGTGGAATCGGGCGGTTCGGCTCGTTTATGGCATCTATTTTTCGGTCGTAGTAATCGTTTATTGCCATGGAAGCCGCTGTCAAAGTAAATGAGGTTATGAAACCTAAGATTAGGTTGAAAGTAAAGTTGAGGTCGGAAACCAGAGAAGCCCCCACAATAACTGCGAAGCCCATCATTAGGCAGTTTAACGGTCTTATTAACCGCAGGAGTCCCATTAGTTTGCCCATTTTACCTCACTCAGCATCTTGTAAAATCCAAATATGATAGCTGTGTTACGCTGTAGAGACCAGTTATAATCATGATGCTTTTAGATTTATCTCTGACTAGCCACATGTTTAATCCGTTTTGAAAGTTGAGATTGCCAATTATGGAGTTGGAACCAAAAGTAGAGCGCAAATGTAGAGAATTTAGTTCAAGATGCTTTTGAGTGGGGTCTAATTCTCATCAAAGCTAAAATTTTAAAAAAAGAAGAGTGCTAGAGAGGGGGGAGTTTAGGTTAGGCTTTTGTATAGTTTGTCGTGGTCGACGTTTCTTTCCATGAAGAGGCTCAGGTGGTTGTTGTTGATGTTCATTGACAGGAGTTTCGCTTCTTCAGTCTCCACAACTATTGTGTCTACTTCGCCTATCTGTAGTGGCTCTGCAATTTTGTTTCCTGCTTCAAGGGCTGTGGCGGAAAAAATTGCATAGTCGATTATTTTTGTGGGGTCGTTAATATTTACGGATGCTGATTTTGAACCTCTTAAAATGTATCCAAGGATTCCTTTCTGATCCTTGATTTCCTGCAGTTTTTCTTGCAGGATTTCATCTTCGGTTTTAGGTTTTTTGTCAATCATATGAATCCCTCTATAATGCTGGTTTGACTTTCACCAAGTCTCCTTTTTTGATTTTTAAGCTCTTACAGAGTTTCTGCGGTATTCTGATTATGTTTTTACCTTTCAGTTTGACATCGTCGATCTTCTTTACTTTGCACCAGGTTGTATTGCCGCCAAGAGTTTCGATTCGAACTTGGTTGATGATTTTTTGTATGTTCTGTCTTTCTGTTGGGGCATCTGGATTGTTGTTTTTTGTCCAATACATTAGTGTCTTTGCGTCAATTTGTACTGTGTTTCCAGCAAAGAATCCGCTTAAGGTGTCAACCACTAGTTCTTTGGATGGTGTGTCTTGGGGAGTGGGAGTGATGATTTCCAAGGTTTTTAGGACTGTTGGAATTATCAGGTGTGTTATGGCGTAGATGTGAGCTTTCTCGACTTTTTTAGAAGTTGCTAGTGCCAGGTATATGTCTTTTATGTTGGATAGAATTATTTTGCCATTTTTTCCGTTAATTTGGAGGCCTTCTAGATTGCCGATGGCTTCTGCTTTTTCTCTTACGGTTTCAAAATACGTTATTACTTCTCTCATGGTTTCTTCATCGGTTTCGAGGTCGCCTGTGATTAGTGCTCCTTTTTCTGAAAAAATAAAAGAATGGTGGATGTCAGGGTACGCCTTTTTAACTTCGTTCAGAGCATTGTTTAAAGCAACGGCGTAAGGGTCCCTATTCATTAGTTTTCACGCCCTGTCAGGTCTAAGAGATCTTGAGCAGTATTTTTTCTGGAACCCCGTCGCTTTCCAATACTAGATACCTGAGTCCGTCAGTGTCTCCTATTTGGTCTACCCAGTTTAGTGCCTCGCGTGCCTTTTGGAGAATCAACAGTCTGTCTTGCTGGCTTCGGACGACCTGTTCGATGGCGGTTAGTTCGTGGAATGGGTTGGCGTCTAGGATTATGCTTAGGTCGCCGACGTTTATCTCTCCGAGACTATTTTGAGCTGACTTTTTTCCTGCGAGTTTGAAGACGACTTCGCGTATCTTTTTTGATCTTTCAGTTAGGTTCCGTATTTCGTCGAGCCTGCGTAGGTATTCGCCGAGCATGCTTTTTGTTTTGGATATTTCGGTATCCATGAATTTTGCTATGTCTATTGCGGATTCATATTCTTTTAGTTCAATTACCATAGTTCAACCTCCAAAGATGGAGAAAGAGGGCGGTGTTACCAACCCCCAATGTTCTAAGTAAGCTCTGCGCTGTAGTGCTAAGCAGTTTTGCTGTATGAGAACTGGTTGCCCTTCGAAGATAGCAGTTCTATATTGTAAAGGTTGCCTGCAACATAATATCCGGTCATGGTTATAGTGACGGTTCCCGAAGTGCCTTCACCAATTGTTGTACTACTGACGGAGGCGGCTGTTACGTTATAGCCAATCACTGAGGCGTCAATAATTATAACGTCAGTTGTTCCGGTGTTCCGAACGCTCACGGTTGCAGTGCTGTGAGTAGCGTTGTTAGATGCGAATGAAACTTTGGTAATGGATAGGTTTTCTGTTGCCATGAAGTTGAATGAGAGTGATCCCATCCAGACTGCGACGGCGATGGAGACTGCGACGGTTACTGCGATGAGTATGATTGCTGCGACTACTGGGCTTAGAGCTTTCTTACTCTTAAGGAGTTTCTTCATTTTTGGTTACTTCCCTCCTTTGAGTTCACAAACTGACTACACAATCCACAGATTTAAATCTTACGACTTAAGACAACATATTCGAAAAGAAGAAAAGATTAGAGCAGACCCACAAACAACCAGCTAACTACTCTAACTCAGCAAACAAATCCAGAAGAAGTTCCGCCATCTTTTCACCGAGTTCAGTTTTCACATAATACTTCTTAAGCGGATCAATTTTAACGCTCTCAGCCAAACCCAAACTTTCCATCTCTATCATCCGAGACCTAAACGTCCCATCACTGAGTGTGAGACCCAACTCCTGCATGAACTCCTTGGCATTCTTCCATCTGCCCTTCCCCAAAAGCAAAAGAAAGAGACAATCAATAGCATGATCCTTCTCCAAAACCGCTTTAATAGAGGAAAGCTTCTCGTCGGTAAGAATGTTCCGAATCTTTTCTTCAACCAACTTAAATCCAACCGTTCTCCGCGAAACATAATTTCTATCGTTTTAGCATATTTAACTTTATATTACGATTTTTGACATAATTCTGGTCACACATTCGACGACTCTTATGACTCCAGCCATTCAGAACCCAAAAACCGCCCACACCAACTAAAACACGCAAAGATGTGAGATTCAACCGAAAAATCAAGAGTGTAGGTGGGCTCGCGCATTCTTGAAAGCGACAAACCGTCAACTTTTCTCAAGATCTCAATCACTGGTCAGCGGGGCCAGAGTCGTCATCGCCCACCAAACAAAATTAAATGCCTCTCCAGCATAAAAGTATCGCTAAAGAGCAACGTGATGAACTACAGTGCCGAAAAAGATCAAAGTTGTCCCCCTAGCCGAGGAGAGTTTCGGAGTGAGATCCATGTGCACTTACGTGGAAACCTCAGATACAAAGATTCTCCTAGACGCAGGCGCTTCCTTAGCTCCAAAAAGGTGGGGGTATCCGCCTCATCCCAGAGAATACCAAGCCCTAGTTGAATGTCGCGAAAGAATAAGCAAAACAGCAGAAAAAGCCGACATCATAACTATAAGCCACTACCATTTTGACCACCACACACCCTCCTACACTGACTGGTTCACTAATTGGTCTTCAGCAGAAACCGCAAAAAGAATCTACGAGGATAAACTTGTCATCGCCAAGAGCTACCGTTCCATGGTTAACGCCAGCCAGAGACGCAGAGGATGGATGTTCAAAAAAACAGGAGGCAGCCACGCGAAAAAGTTGGAGACAGCAGACGGCAGAACCTTCGAGTTTGGAGAAACGAAACTGAGGTTTTCGGAACCGGTCTTCCACGGATCAGAAAACTCGGAGTTAGGATGGTTAGTTATGGTGACGATTGATTTTACAGGCGAGAAAGTTGTGTTCGCATCTGATGTTCAAGGACCTATATACATTCCCACATTAACCAAAATCTTGGCTGAAGAACCTCACCTAGTAATTATAGGTGGACCTCCAACATACTTAGCTGGATTCCGAGTCAAAGATGAACATATAGAATCGGGAATGCGAAACCTGAAGAGACTTGTTGAGAGCGTGCCAACAACCATTCTTGAACACCACATTCTCAGGGATGAGAAATGGAGAAGCCTCACCCAACCAATATTTGAAGCTGCAACAGATAAGGGGAATAAGCTACTCACTGCAGCCGAATTTTTGGGAACAAAAAACAATTTCCTGGAGTTTCGCAGAAGGCAACTCTTTGAAACGGAGCCGCCAAGTTCTGATTTTGAAAAGTGGTTGAGAATGCCGTTGCCGAAAAGAAAACTTTCCAAGCCGCCGATTTAAAGTTTGTTTTAATCGACCTCTTCCTTAACTAGCAATTTGCGGAATTTCCTTGCATAATTAACATCTGATTTGAGACGCCGAAGCTCCTCTGCTTCTTTCTCAAGCTTCGCAAGTTTTCGTCGAATCTCTCGAATTTTTGTGCTCATTTTGAACTCCAAATCACCATTGGCGGTTTGAATAAAAAGCGATTATGAAGTGAAAATATGTATTCAAAATTCATCTTTTGAATTCATAACTGATTTTAATAAATAGAATCCAAATTGGAAGATCGGTGACTGTCTGATGCTTCCATGTTATGACCGACCAATGAGGCGCGATTACGTCTTGGTGAAAGGAACATGGGGGTTGAGATGATGGAGTGTCCCAACTGTAAGGGGGAAATGACCGAGAGACAATCCAGTCTGAAAGGAAATTTCCGCCACTGCAAAAAATGTGGAACGGTAATGTATCAATAGAAATTTGAGAGGTGAAAAAGAAAAATGGAAAGTTTGATACCTCCAATGATTTTGATGCTTATCATAGGCGGGGCTGCTGGTTACCTCGCAGGACACATATTCAAGAGGGTTTCTGGTATGATGCTGACCATCGGAATTTTCGCTTTTCTCATAATATGCTTTGTCTACATTGGCACCTTTGACGTTAATTTCGATTCTATAGCTTCGAACATAGGACAGTTCTTCAACGTTCTTGGTCCACTAGGGCTTGCTACTCTGGCTTCCAGTGTCCCTTTCGTAGCTAGCTTCATCGCTGGTTTATTCATAGGATACAGAAGATACTAACTGACACTTTACTAGTGCTCAGTTCTTCCCTTTTCTTTAATTTCCCAGAGCTTCTTCTACAAATAGATAATTTTATTGAACCTGAGGTTAAAATTTAACCTCAAACCTAAACATGCACAAATCATATACGCTCAGAACAAAAAATACTACTCTGGGGAAATGTTCTGATCAACAAAATTTTGATAGCTATCGATGGTTCCAAAACCGCAGATTCGGCGTTAAATTTTGGTCTTGACTTAGCAACAAAATATTCAGCTGAGGTGTTGATAGTTAGCGTGTTGGATACTGTATCCTCATCTTTGGTAGCCCGAGGAATGGTTTTCACCCCTACAAGCACAACCAAATATTTGGAAGAACTTGAGGCGTTCTACAAAAAAGTCCTTGAGAAAGCGTTGAGGAACGCAAAGAAATTGAAATCAGAAATAAATGTTTCAAAGAAATTGCTGAAAGGAAGGGCTGCGGACAAAATAGTTGAAACAGCTAACAAGGGGGGTTTTGACCTAATAGTTATAGGAAGCCGAGGCTTAGGCGGAATCAAAGAGTTCTTTTTGGGAAGCGTCAGTGACAGAGTTGCTGACAAAGCAAAATGTCCAGTTTTAATAGTTAAAGAATAGGTTAAAGAAAGTAAAGTGTATAATGGCTGAATTTTAGCCCAAAATGTTCAATATCAAAATTACACTTGGAAAATATTATAAACACAACGAATCCCTATGCTTAAAAGGTGAAAAAAGATGGTGTCATGGGGTTTTGCTTTCAAAAAGGGCTTTATCATATTCTTATGGACTATTTTGTGGGGATTCCTCGGCGGAATAATCGCGATCGCAGTTAGCGGAGGCGCACTTATTGCAGCTATTGCAGCAGGAACATACGAAGCAGTCTTGGGAGCCTTTGCAGGCATATTGGGAGGCACCATACTGGGCATGTTGATTGCTAGCATAGGCACATACGCATCTATAGTCAAAGTCGTTATGGAAAGCACACTTGAAGCAAGCGAAAAAACAGCTACCCGACTCTGTACTCAGTGTGGCAGAAAAGTGCCTCTCGACATGAAGTATTGTCCACATTGCGGAAAAACCTTTGCCTAGTGTCGTCAAAAGGCATTAAACTTAACGCTAGCCCTTCAGAAACTTGACCAGTCTCGGCATAAGTTCAGTTCCGTTTAGTAGAATCCCTAATTCTCCATTTTTGCATTCTTTTTCAGAAAATCTTTGAACATTGTCACCTTGCACATTGTTTCCCGCAATAAGAAGGGGCACGGGATCGTCACTGTGAGCTTTCAATGCGCACGGTGTTGAATGGTCTGCTGTGATACAGATTATGTTGTCTTCCAGTTTTATCTGTTGCAGCATGTTTCCTACGAAGTGTTTGTCAATTGTGGCGACAAGTTGAGATTTAAGGTCGCAGTCTCCGTCGTGACCTGGTTCATCTGGACCCTTAATGTGTATGTAAAAGCAGTCATAAAAGGGCAGAACCTCTAACAGTTTTTTCACCCTCAATTTACAATCATTTTCAAGGTTCTTCGAGGGAAGAGGAAGAGCAACTAAACTCATTCCCGCCAGCTTCGATATTCCTCTTTCAACATTCATGTCAGCTAAACAGACGAAGCTGAGACCATACTGTTGGCTGAGGAGAGGAAACTTTGGCACCAAATGACCTGCATCTCTGGCGAGAACAACATTAGCTTTTAGTTTTCCCTCTTTGACGCGTTTTATGTTTACTTCATGTTGATCCAGAACGGGTATGGTCTTCCGAGTGAATTCGTTGACGAGATTCGCTGAAATTTTCGCCTCCTTGGTTCCGTCAAGGGGAGTGCATGTTTTGAGAACCATTTCCGCTTCTGTATCTGCCACGCCTATGCCATCAATCCTTTTGTAAGCTGGATCAGTGTTACTTATGTTACCTGAGAGCTCTGTTTCTTCGCTTTTTATAACCAAAGCTCCCCTATAGCTGATTGTGCTTTTTAACTCCAGAGTTGCTGAATAGGATTCCAGTTGGGTTTGCTCATTAATTGTTTGAGCTAGTTCAGTGGCTTCTTCAGTGGTTAGATTTCTCCCAGCTCTTCTGTCGATGATGGAGTTGTCAGACGCTAACGTTGCAAAGTTACATCTGAGGGCTAAATCACCGTTTTTCATATTCAACCCCGCGCCAATGGCTTCAAGGGCGCCCCTGCTCACATGATATTTGAAGGGATCGTAGCCCAAGATGGAGACGACGGCTACATCGCTTTCGGGCGCCATGCCTTTACCAAGTGTGTACATGAGTCCGGTTTTTCCGGTTTTTGCAAGCGAGTCCATGTGTGGTGTCTCAGCAGCTTCCAGAGGGGTCTTGCCATCTAACTCTTTTAGGGGAAGGTCGCCCATTCCATCTATGATTACGTAGATTAACTTCAAAGTGGAACCTCTCCAGATCAAATGTAAATAGTACCAATTAAAAACAAAAGATTTTCCACACGTTCGATCTAAAATTCGAAGCAAACACCCTCCGCGGTCATATTTGAAGACTAATAACAGCAGATTGTTGAAAACAGTTTTTTTCCTGAAAAAACTAGCAAAACACAAATCAGTTTCTTTTTGCGTTGGTTTTATGGTTAGGCTCTTGTGAGGTAGATTGGTTCTTCTAGCCCGCATTCTTTGCTGTAGGACTTCAGAAGTTTATTATATTCATTTCTGGCTTTAGCTCGTTCGTTTCCCGTCAGCCGGAGAATCTCTTTCTCCATCAACGCTATCCGCATCTTCAAGTCATGTTTCCGTTCTTCATTAGACAATTTATTTCCCCCTCAAAAAAGGAAATTGAATCTTACTACATAATATACACCTGAAATCATATAAACGTACCGCATCCACCAAAACCGAAAACTCCAACGAAAACAGCAGAAAGGCTTCAGCGCTTCTTCAGTTTCATCACGACTACGGCAGACAGCAAAATCACCACCACGGCAACAACTCCGATTACCACTTCTGTTGGTAAACTGGAATTTGCAGACGAAGACCCAGTTGGTTCATTAGAATCTGTTGTAATAGGTGGGTAGTCAATAAGCGGATAATTGTCTTGATTGTTTTCGTACAGCACATAAGTCGTGTCTCCTATGCCGTCACCGTCAAAATCCGTTCCCACGTAGTCACTCCAATAATTACCGCCAAGAGGATAACCGTTATCCCAAAAATTCACCGAAGCTTGACCATTCTCCAACTCGTTATCAACCACAGCCTCCGTCACATTAATGAAATAATTGTTGAAAAACCTGTTATTCGAAGAAACACCCACAACAACCCCAGCTTCACTATCAACAATGAAATTCTCCGAAAAAACGTTACTTGAACAATCAATCATAAGCATCAAGTTCCCCCCAAAAATAACATTCCGAGAAACCAAATTGTTCGACGACTTCCAAAGCATAAGTGCACCCATCTCATTCTCCAAATCAGCAATCCAGTTCGCAGAAACAACATTATCGAGAGACAAATCAAGAGAAATCCCAGAAACCAAAGCCCCCGAAATGTTATTTCCCGAAATCGTGTTGCCCCAAGAATCAATCAGCTCGATTGACCGCTCGTTGTTTTCTAAAACGTTTCCAGAAATCGTGTTGCCCGAAGAAGAACCATAAACCGAGATTCCAACCTCATTATTCTCTATCAAATTATTCTCGACGACGCAATCACTTGAATTTGATATGTCAATGGCATGTCCTTGGTTAGCTTCATTGTTTGCTATCGTGAGACCTTTTATGTTAACCCCGTCCGCCGTAACCACGAACCCTACAGAACTTAGAAAATAAACCGAACTCTGCTGGTTGTCCCCAAGCAAAGAAACAGACTTGTCTACACTGACAAAGTCTTCATAGTACGTTCCTGCCTTAACAAAAACAGTGTCGCCTTCTTCTGCAGCAACGACCGCCTCTTGGATAGTGGGATAATCCTCTGGAACAGTAATTGTTTCTGGTTCTGAGTAGGCAATAGTAGACTTTACTGTAATCAAAGCCCCCACAAAAAGAAGCGACAAAAAAAATGCAGTGTAGAGACCCTTAATTTTCATTTTGATCAACAAGTTTCTAACTTCGCTTGTTAAAAGAGTTTGCTTCAACACACATTTTGCGAATTCAAGAACAGTTTTATCCATTAAAACCGAGATTACCTATTGGTGAACTCGATGGATTTCAAGCTAACCGAGAAGCAGCTAAGCCTAAAAAGTGCTGTTAAAGATTTTTGCGAGAAAGAATTCGACCCAGACTTGGCTTTGGAGCTGGATAGGAAAGAAGAGTTTCCAATAGCCCTCTACAAAAAAGCTGCAAAACAAGGATTCTCAAGCCTGTTTATTCCTGAACGTTACGGAGGCGGAGGACAAGGATACCTAGCATCTTGCCTAGCCATGGAAGAAATGTGCAGAGCAGACTCGTCCCTCGGCTTAGCTTCCATGATTGGAACGTTCGGAAGCGACCTATTCCTCCTCAACGGAACGGAACAACAAAAGAACTGTTACCTACCTCCTCTATGCCGCGGAGAAACAATATCCGCCGCCGCTTTTACAGAACCAAAACGTGGAACCGACATAACAACCGTGGACACCACAGCAACTAAACACGGAGACGAATTGAGGATAAATGGAACAAAAACGCTCATAACAAACGCTCCCCTAGCCGACTACATCATCTTGTATTGCCAGACAGACTCAAAAGCTAAACCACGCAGAGGACAAACCCTTTTCATAATACCCAAAGACACACAGGGACTGTTAGTTAAGAAAATATCAAACAAGATGGGGATTCGATGCATAGCAACCGGAATAGTCACCCTCAAAGACGCAAAAGTAAATGACAACAATGTTTTAGGCGAACTGAACAAAGGCTTCAGCCACGCCATGGAATTTTTCACCATAAGCAGAACCCTAATTGCAGCCCAAGCCGTAGGCACAGCCCAAGGAGCCCTCGAAATTGCCATCAAATACGCTAAACAACGAGAATCAAATGGACAACCCATAATCAGGTTCCAACAGATAGGCGCCAAACTAGCGGATATCGCATCTGAGATCGAAGCGGCTAGACTGCTCACCTATAAGGCTGGGTGGAGCATTGACCAAGGCTCAGTCAATCCCATGTTAACTTCGATGGCGAAACTGTACTCAAGCAGGGCAGCTGTGAAGGCAGCAGACACGGCTATCCAAACCTTGGGGGGACATGGATACTTGGGCAAAAACAGGGTTGAAAGAATTTATAGGGACGCGAAAGTTACAGAAATCTATGAGGGGACATCCGAAATCCAGAGATTAGCCATCCTCAAACAATTAATCAAGACGTTTTGAAATCTTAAATAACCACAAGCAACATTCCCCCTTTGAGGTGTTGTGTCTAGTGCCCAACTCCTACGGAACAATAAGAATCAGGAAGGAACATTCCACAGCATGGATAATTCTTGATAGACCCCATAAACTGAATGCCATAAACGCTACCATGCTGGAGGAACTGTCAGAAGCACTGGGCACTATGGAGAAGGACGCCACCATTAGATGTGTTATAGTAACTGGGGCGGGCGAAAGGGCATTCAGTGCTGGAGCCGACATCATCGAACTCCAGAAGCTCACGCCAGAAACTGCTTCCAAATTCTCTAGAAGAGGGCAGCGAGTATTTTCTAAAGTGGAGGGGTTGTCTAAGCCTGTTGTAGCTGCCATTAACGGGTATGCTTTGGGAGGGGGTTTGGAGCTTGCTTTAGCTTGTGATTTTAGGCTTGCTTCAGACCGTGCTGAGTTGGGGTTTCCTGAGATGAAGTTGGGGATTATTCCGGGGTGGGGAGGAACCCAAAGGCTGGCGTGGACTGTGGGGGTTGCGGAGGCTAAGCGTTTGATAATGTTGGGGGAGAGGGTGAAAGCTGATGAAGCGTTAAGGATGGGATTGGTGGATAAGGTTGTATCGCAGGATAGGTTGGAGGTTGAAGCGAATTCACTGGCTCGAAGATTGCGTGAAAGCTTGCCGACAGCGCTGAAACATGCGAAGCGTGCCATAAATTTTGTGGCTCGAATTTGCCTTGAAGAAGGGTTGAAGAAAGAAACAGAGCTTTTTGCTTTGCTTTTTGCCAGTGAAGAGACTAAAGAGCGGATGGGGGCTTTTTTGTCTAGGAGAAACAGAAAAGAGGGAGACGTGTGAGTCAGATTAGCAGTGTTTGGATGGGATGAAAAGACGAAGAGAGTAGCTATTATCGGTGTGGGTCACAGCAGATTCGGAGACAGGTCAGACGTTAACCTTTCTGAGTTGGCGTTTGAGGCTGTTCATCCTTCGCTTGAAGATTCTGGGTTATCAGCTAAGGAGATTCCTTTTGTGGCTGTTGGTTCCATGGGGGTTTGGTCTGAGGAGCCGTTGCCTGCGGTTGTTGTGGCTGAGTATTGTGGGTTGACGGGTGCTGGTTTGGTTAGGTGTGAGGCGGCTTGTGCTTCGGGAAGTGCTGCGGCGTTTAATGCGTATTCTGCTATTGCTGGTGGTTTGATGGATTCTGCGTTGGTTGTTGGGCTTGAGAAGATGAGGCAGATTGATACTCCGACTGTTTTGGAGTTGATTGGTAGAGCTGGGTATTATTTGTGGGAGTTTGAGAATTTTGGTATGACTTTTCCTGCGTATTATGCTGTTCATGCGGTGCAGCATATGGAGAAGTTTGGGACTACGGAGGAGGATTTGGCTTTGGTTGCTGTTAAGAATCATAAGTATGGTGCTTTGAATCCTTTGGCTCATCTTCAGCGTGAGATTTCTGTGGAGGAGGTTCTTGGTTCTAGTGTGGTTGCGTGGCCTTTGAAGCTTTATGATTGTTGTCCGATTTCGGATGGTGCTGCTGCTGTTGTTTTGGCTTCTGAGGAGAAGGTGAAGGAGTTGGGAGTGGAGGTTCCTGTGTGGATTGATGCTATTGGGTTTTCGTCGGATACTGCTTGCTTGTCTAAGAGGATGAGTTATGTGGGGTTGGAGGCTTCCGTTCGGGCTTCGAGGATGGCTTATAGGTTGGCTGGGATTTCGGCGGATGATGTGGATGTGGCTTCGGTTCATGATTGTTTTACGATTGCGGAGTTGATGGCGTATGAGGATTTGGGGTTTTGTGGCAAGGGTGAGGGTGCGCGGTTGGTTAGGGAGGGTGAGACGGAGGTTGGGGGTAGGATTCCGGTTAATGTTGATGGGGGGTTGAAGGCTAAGGGTCATCCTATTGGGACGACTGGTGTTTCTATGCTTGTGGAGTTGACTAAGCAGTTGAGGGAAGAGGTGAAGCCGCGTAAGAGACAGGCTCCCATGAAAAATTATACAGCCTTAGCTCACAACACTGGAGGAACAGGTCACTACGGTTATGTGACGATACTGAGGAGGTAAAGGAATGGTGGATGAGCCTTTGACTTTGAAGAGTGCCAGAACATTGGAGATAACCTATAACTTGCCTATAAGCAGGACTTCAAAGTTCTGGGAAGGTCTTAAGGAAGGAAAAATTTACGCGACAAAGTGTAAGAAGTGTGGCAGGTTGGTTTTTCCTCCTGTGGCTGATTGTGGCGAGTGTGGCTCATCTGATGTGGAGTGGGTTGAGTTGGACGGAGAAGGTGAGGTTGTCTCGTTTACTGAGGTTGTTGTGAAGCCTGCTAGTTTTCGGGGGGAGGGCTCGTATATTGTTTGTATTGGTAGGCTAGTGGAGGGTGTTAAGGTGTTGGCTTGGTTGGTTGGGGTGGAAAGGGAGAATGTGAAGGTTGGGTTGAAGGTTAGGCTTGTTGCGAAGGTCAGTTCTGAAGGGAATGCTTCTTTTGTGTTTGTTCCGGTTTAGGGTTGGGTGAAGTTTTGCAGCGTGTGGCGGTTGTTGGCACTGGGTTGATGGGGCATGGGATAGCTCAGGCTTTTGCTGTGGCGGGTTTTGATGTGTCTTTGTTGGGTAGGAGTGAGGGGGGTTTGAGGAGGGCGGTTAGGGATATTGGGTGGAGTTTGGAGAAGTTTGTGGAGAAGGGTGTGATCAGTAGGGGTGAGGCTGATGCTGCTTTGGGTAGGATTGGTGGGACTACTGTTTTTGGGGATGCTGTTGGGGATGTTGATTTGGTTGTGGAGGCGGTTTCTGAGGATTTGGTTTTGAAGAAGCGTGTTTTTGGGAGGGTTGATGCTTTGGCGCCTGAGGGTGCGATTATTGCTTCGAATACTTCTACGTTGAGTGTTACTGAGTTGGGACGTGCTACAGATAGGGGTGATAGGGTTGTGGGGATGCATTGGTTTGTTCCGCCGCAGTTGAGTAGGTTGATTGAGGTGATTAGGGGGGATGATACGAGTGATGAGACTTTGGAGGCTATTTTGGGGGTTTGTGGTCGGTTGGGGAAGACTGCTGTTTTGTGTAAGGATGCGCGTGGGTTTATTGTGAGTAGGATTTTGGTGGCTGTTTTTAATGAGGTTTTTTGGGCGTTTTGTCGGGGTGAGGTTGGGTTTGAGGTGGTTGATGCTTCTGTGCGGTTTGTTGGCGGTTTTCCTATGGGGTGGTTTGAGTTGGTTGATTATGTTGGGGTGGATGTTGAGTTTGATGTTAGTAAGATTTTGTTTGAGGAGTATGGTGAACGGTTTCGTCCGTGTTTGGAGGTTACTGAGCCTTTGGTTAGGGCTGGGAAGTTGGGTAGGAAGAGTGGGATTGGGTTTTATGATTGGAGCAAAGGCAGACCAAACATAGGTAGAGAATTGGCTGGGGGGTACGATGTGGAAAGGTCTTGGGCTGTTGCCGTGAATGAGGCATCTTGGATGGTTTTGGATGATGTTGCAGAGCCTGAGAGCATTGATTTGGGGATGAAATTGGGAACTGGATGGCCTATGGGACCCTGTGAATATGCTGATGAGAAGGGGTTGGACTGGGTTTTAAGTAAGCTCAAAGGACTTTACAGTCAATTTAAGATGGAGATGTATAAGCCGTGTCCACTGCTCAAAAAGTATGTGGAAAAAGGCTGGACAGGCAAAAAAACAGGAAAAGGATTCCACACATACACACCAAAAGACAGATGAACAAAAAACAGAAAAAAGCTAGATTTCAACAATAAAGTATTAATAGGCTCCAAATATAATCGAGTGCCAAGAAACAATGCGGTCTTGGTCTTTGTTTGTATGCAATGGAAATAAATCCAAAGAATTAATTAGGTTATCCCTAGAATAGTTGGTGTTTGTGCTCAGTTTTACCAAGAAGGAAATTAAAAATGACACCTAGTCGTAAAAGTAAACACAATATTAAACGGATTAAGCCTCCATTTTGTGGTGAACCTTTTCTTAATGACCTTATCTCAGCAGTTGAAAAGATTTATACCGTGGGTTGGAAAAAGGATTATCGGATTGAGAGAGATAAGGCTCTAATTTCCGCATTATTTTTAACGGGTGCACGTCCAAGCGAAGTTGTCAGATTAAGAAGAAACAGTTTTGATTTTGATAACGAAGAAGCGAAAAGAAACAATGCGTTTCTAGTTAAAGAATTTGCTCTTATGAAACATGGAACAGAAGAACAAAGAGCACATGTGACTAGAAAATTTCCAATATGGAGAGACGACCCACTAGTTGACATATTAATTGAATGGCATGATGAAGTGGATGATTACCTATTTCCTAGTCCATTTAAGAAAGGGAAGCCACATCTTTCATATTTTCACGCCAATGCTTTAGCGAAAAAAGTAGGTGAACATTTGCCCACACCACATTACATTTTTCCAGTATGGTTTCGGAGACAAAGAGAGTTTCATCTTGCAGAAACGAGGGGTTTCACAATGTCTAATATCATGGCTTATATGGGATTGAATAGGATTCAAGAAACTCCTACCAAACGTAAAGATTGGCAAAATCTTTTAGTGATAGCCAGAGATTTTCAGCAAAAAATGTTACCCAAGAAATTTCAAGAACATGTAAATCCGTTGATTGAGTTATTACCAATGACGGACTTTCTTGACATAGATACCAACTGGATGTTATCAGTTATAGCCTTGCAACTTCAAGAAATTGCTATTCAGAAAATATCTGATAAATAGGTATAAAACTCGATAGAGCAAACATAGAAAAAATACTTGGAACTTCAATAACTTTGAAAAGTATAGAATTCATGCCATTCAGTAAACAATATACAGCATTCTCAAAAGTAGTCAAAAAGGAGAATGGAACAAACATGCCTAGACTTGTTCACGACATGAGAAAAACTAGGGCAAATGTTTTACATCTAGGCTATAAGCCAACACAAGAAGAAACTGACACAATCCTCACTTTCACTCGAGGCTTTCTTGAGAAATTAAGAACATTAGCATAACCGATGGAAAAAGTTTATGTGTGGAAAAGAAATGGAAAAAATCGATTTAGCCCTAAGAGATTTCCGTGCTTATTCAGAGGATTTGATTTCGTCACGCAATCATAACTTTAGAAATAACCTGAAAATTTTTGTTGATTTTTGCGAAACCAACGAAGTAATGAAGAAAATAGTGAAGCCTTTAAAAAATAATACCCGCATCAATATTAACGACTGGTGGTATAATCTATCAAAAACTGGCGGCTCATTTGTAGGTAGCAAACACTATGAAGTTCCTTCAAATGATGAGGATAGAGCAGCTCTATTTTACCAGTTTATAATTGCCTTGAATGAAGAAAAACTTAGTTTTGATACATTTGCAGTATGGGTTTATGGTCATAGTAACTTCGATGATAATGTTATCACATTCAATCAAGATATCACGAAAAAACTAATCAGGTATCTAAATTTTAGACTTGAGGAGACCAAAAAAAATACAAAAGTACAATCGGATGAAGAAGGGTTAGAATGGGACTTGTTTATTTGCCACGCTAGCGAGGACAAAGACTCCATCGTTAGAGAGTTGGCAACAAAGCTTGATGAAAATGGCTTCAAGGTCTGGTATGACGAATTCACGCTTAAACTGGGGGATAGTTTGAGACAAAAAATTGATTATGGTCTAGCCCACTCTCGCTACGGAATAGTTGTCCTTAGTGTCGATTTCTTCAAAAAAGAATGGCCACAAAAAGAACTAGACGGTCTTGTGGCAAGAGAAGGAAAGAAAACAAAGGTTATTCTTCCGATTTGGCACGGCGTTACCATAGAGGATGTGAAAAAATTCTCTCCAATTCTTGCGGGTCGAATTGCTGTGTCTACCCATAAAGGTTTAGACTATGTTGTCGGAGAAATCATCAGAGCCATAAAATGAGCCGCTTTCCCTTCATCTACGACATTAATCAATTTTTTCTGGAATCTGCAGTTGAGCTGTTAGTATACTGTTATTCTTCCGTAGATTAGGTCTTGGCAGAAGTCTTCGATGTTTGCTAGTTCTGCGTCTATGACTTCCGTTATCCTCTTCTCCACCCTCTTATCAAACACACTGCCAGAACTCATAATCACCTGAGCCGCAGCAATAGCAGGCTGATCAATCGGCTTACCAATCTGACTCAACAACCAAACACAAGCCTCCTCCACCTCAGGCACCGCCTCACAAACCTTACCAGCAATCCGATGACTCAAAGTATTGTAAATCTTACCAACATGGCTAACAGGATTCTTTCCAGCCGCAGCCTCAGTGCCAATCGGACGATTCAGCGATATTACACCGTTCGCCTTATTCCCACGCCCAACCTGACCAGAATCCGCACCATCCGCACTCGTACCCAACACAGTCAAATACACACCATCAACACCCCTACCCTCAACATCCAACGTGTTCAAGTTCACAACAACCTTCTCAAAAGCACCCTTAGCATTAGCAAACTCCTGAACATCATCCCTAATCGCAGCCTTCTTCCGCATATAATCCTTCACACCATCAACAAACCGATCCACAAAAGCCATAGCAACAGTCAAATCCAAAACATCCCCCATCCGATAACCCATAACCTTCACATCCTCACCCGCCTCAGGAAACCGCCGCTTAAAATCACCAGAATTCACATACCGCTCAGTCTCCAAAACCATAGTCTCAGTCCTAGATAACGGCGCATAACCCACAGCCGCAGAAGTATCATTAGCACCAAACATACACTCCCGCCTCTTGAAAATATCAGTCAACCCCTGACTACCCGGCTTCAACTCCACCTGATACCTCATATGCTCATCAGGATCAACAAACCGCAAATTCTTCCTCAACCAATCCTTAGCCGTCCGAATCGCAATCTCCTCAACAGGAACACTAACCCCATCAACCTCAAAAGTCGCCCTATCACCAAAAATAAGCTTCATAGGACCATTCACAACCCCCCCACCAAACCTACACTCCACCTCACCCGCAACCAACAACGACTTATCCGCATTATGATGCATAATCGAACCAAACTCCTTCAAATACGCCTGACTCAAACTAACCGAAACCTGATCCATAATCGCGTCACACATCGAATCAGGATGCCCAATACCCTTCCTCTCAACAATCTCAACCATCTGCTTCTCAAGAGGCATCCGTTTCGAACTGTTAACCAATATGTTCCTCATAGAAACACCTTGACGAAAGGCTAACACCAATAATTAATATATACCTTACGATAACCTCCGAAACCGAACAAAACCAACAAAACAGCACACCCACACCCCAGTTTCACCCCCCAACCACACACCCCGTGATAACAACCAACAACACACCCCCACCACCAATTTTTGCCATAAATTTGTCACAAAGATTGATAAACAAGACCACTCAATAGTTCAAAATATGCTCGAACAGTTAAAAGAAGAGTGCGGAGTCTTCGGCGCAATAGACCTCAAAAACAGACCCGTCTTCCCATACGTCTACTGGGGTCTAAGAGCCCAAAACCACCGCGGTCACCAATCCCACGGCTTCCTCACCTACGACGGAACCTTCAACAGCCACAAAGAACTAGACCTGGTTCCAAAAATAAAAAACGAGGAAATCCAAGAGTGGCTAACCAAACTCCCCGGACACGTAGGATTGGGACACGTACGATACACAACCTCTGGCGGAACAGACACCCCATCACTTAAAAAAAGCACCCAACCAATCATAGAAAAATACGGAGACCAACAAATCGCCATAGCATTCAACGGCAACGTCGTCAACACCCCAGAAATAATAAAAGAAATCAGAGAAGAACAACCAAACTTCAGATTCAACTACGACGCAGAACTAATCTCCAGAAAACTACTCAGACTCAGAAAAAGAAACGACCTAGCAACATCCGTCAGAAAATGCATGAAAGAAATAGAAGGCGCATTCTCCGTAGCCGGAATAACCGAAAAAGGAGAACTCTTCGCCTTCAAAGACCCCCACGGAATAAGACCACTCTGCTGCGGATGCAGCAAAGACCACAAAACCTGCGCAATCTCCTCAGAAACCGTGGGCCTAGACATCAACGGATTCAACCACAACTTCGAAGTAAACCCCGGAGAACTAATAACCACCACAAAAGACGGCTTCAACAGAGAACAACTCGTAAACAAAGAAAAAAACGCCCTATGCGCATTCGAATTCGCCTACTTCGCCAGACCAGACTCAAAACTAGGAGACAAACACGTCTACGAAGTAAGAGAACAATTCGGAAGAAATTTCGCATGGGAATACCCAGAAACCACTAGCAAAGTAGACATAATACTATCCATGCCCGAAACAGGCAACGACGCCGCCTACGGCTACCACGAACTAACAGGCATAAGATGGGAAAGAGCCTCAAGAAGACACAGATACGTCGCAGAAAGAGCCTTCATACTACTCTCACAAGAACGATACACAACAATAGACAGAAAAATCAACATCGTCGACCACAAACTAGTAGGCAAAAACGTCGCAGTAGTAGACGACAGCATAGTCAGAGGCGACACCACCAAAGTCGTAGTAAAAAAACTCCGCGAAATGGGAGCAAAAAAAGTCTACCTCTTCATCACCTTCCCCAGAATAATAGGCCCCTGCTTCTACGGAGTAGACATGGCAACCTACAAAGAACTAATAGGATCAAAATACGACCCAGAAGAAATAGCCGAAATCGTAGGCGCAGACGCAGTAAACTACCAATCAATAGAAGGACTCATCAAAGCCACAGGCCTAAACGAAAACGAACTCTGCCTAGGCTGCATCACAGGCAAATACCCCACACCCACAGCACAAAAACTAGCAGAAGAAATGAAAGAAAAATTCGCAAACGGATACACAGAAAAAGGGAGAATATACGAGACCGCCATCAACTAACTCCAAAACAGGAAAACTAATTCCAGAATGTTGGTGACACAGATGGAAAAAGTCGGCATCCTAATCATTTCATACGGCTCAAGAGCAGCCGCCATGATAGACACCTTCGTTCGCAGCGAAGAATACACCCCAGAAATCTACGTAGTAGACAAACAAAAAAACCCCTTCAACCTAAAAAGAGCAAAAAAACACACCGTAATTTCCGACTTCAACCTAAAAAAAATCCTCAAATTCGCCAAAAAAAACAAAGACAAAATAGACTTCGGAATCGTCGGTCCTGAAAAACCAATCATTGCTGGCGTACGAGACCTTATCGAAAAAGAAACACGCATACCAATGATCTGCCCCACCAAAAAATACGCCATCGAAGGCAGCAAAGTTGCTCAACGACAACTTTTCCAAAAAGTCGCCCCAGAAGTGAATCCGAAATTCAAAGTTTTCGACCCCAAAGACTACGGCAGCGCAGGACAAGTAAAAAAAAGCGTCTACACTTGGCTAAAAGAACTAAACAACGAAGTAGCAGTGAAACCTGATAGAGCCACTGCAGGAAAAGGCGTCGGCGTATGGGGTGACCACTTTAACACCCGCGAAGAAGTTTTCGAACATTTCATCTCCAACTACGAGTATGGTCCAGTGATAATTGAAGAGAAGGTTGAAGGCGAAGAATCCAGCTTCCAAACATTCTGCGACGGCAAACGTCTGATTCCTCTGCCCGAAACTCGAGACTACAAACGAGCCTTCGATGAGGACAAAGGACCAAACACTGGAGGGATGGGCGCCTACAAAGACACTGGCGACATACTTCCCTTCATGAACACAAGAGACAGAGAGAAAGAAATCGAACTCGTCAACAAAATTTTCAGAGAACTAAAAGGAAAGGGAAGCAATCTTGAGCTACGAGGAATACCCATCTACGCTGCTTTCATCCACACAGACAAAGGACCAAAAATTCTAGAAAATAACAGTCGACCAGGAGACCCCGAGATAATGAACGTTTTGCCTGTTCTGAAGGACGACTTTGTTGAAGTTTGCTACAACATGCTGGACGGAAACCTGAGGAAGGTCAACTTTAGGAAAAAAGCAACAGTTGTGACCTACAAGGTTCCGCCAAACTACGGCGGCTACGCAACCGTCTTTCCTGAACGAGTGAAGAAGGCTGAAGTGTATACTGCCGTGGATTTGACTGGAGCACAAAAACTAGTTAAAGAACATGGAGATAGCATCAGGGTCTATCCTGGCTCCATGGAGTGGAGGGATGGAGAAAATTTTGCCCTTGGTTCTCGCACCGTCTGTGTCGTCGGTATAGGAGAGGACATTCAAGAAGCAAGAAAATCTTCCTTGGAGGGATTAGGTGCGATAAAGGGCGGAGCTCTTTGGAACCGAAACGATATCGCATCAAAAGAGCACATAGAGAAAAGCGTGGAGCACATGAAAAGGTTGAGGAGGCGCTGATGCCAGCAGAAGCGTCACAATCGAACCCTAGAATATTCGTTACCGACTGCGAGGGACCCATTTCAAAGAACGACAACGCCTTCGAACTGACGAGCAGTTTTGTACCCGAGGGCAACCGACTGTTTGCTCTAATCAGTAAGTATGATGATGTTCTAGCGGATGTGATTAAAAAGCCCGATTACAAGGCTGGGGACACTCTGCGGTTGATATTGCCTTTCTTGAAGGCCTACGGAGCAACAAACAAGAAGATAAAAGAATGTTCCTCCAAAAACATCTTGTTAGTTCCTGGTGGACGGGACACGCTCCAATTTGTGAATAGTTTAATGCCGTCGTTTATTGTCAGCACCAGCTATGAACAGTATATTTCTTCCCTGTGCCAGCAAACTGGATTCCCATATGGCAACGCCTACTGCACCCGCCTAAACATGGACAAATACGAGATAGATGAAGAAGAGACGAAGAGGCTACGAGAACTGCGGGAGGAGATAGTGGCGTTGCCCATGATTGAAATCCCAAAGAAGGCTCAGTTTGTCAACGATTTTTCTCAGAGAGACCAAAAAACCATACATCGGTTAGATGAGATTTTCTGGGAAGAAATTAGCAGAATGAAGTCGGACATGATGTTAAGGGAGGTTAACCCTGTTGGCGGGTCAGAGAAAGCGAAGGCTGTCTTGGATATTGTTGAAAAGTTAGAGGGCAGTCTCGAGAGGGCGATGTATGTGGGTGACAGCATAACCGATGTTCAGCCTTTAAGGTTGGTGAGAGAAAACGGAGGATTAGCCGTCTCTTTTAATGGGAACGATTATGCGGTTCGCGAGTCAGAAATTGCTGTGCTCTCAGGCAACACAGTTGTTACTTCTGTTCTCGCAGAAACTTTCAGCAGATTAGGCAAGAATCAGGTATTGAAGTTGGTTGAAGAGTGGAGTCCCTCAGGACTGAAGAAGTATTGTGGCAATCCAAAATTGCAGGAGCATATGTTTGCGTTATATCCAAAGATCTTTCCCCAAGTTGAAAAGATAACAGACAACAATAAGGAGAGATTGAAGAGAGAGAGCAGCGTCTTCAGGAAGACAGTGAGGGGAGAGGCTATAGGAAAGTTAGGATAAACATTAGACGGTGATCCCATTGAAGGCAGTAATAGAAGACACCTACGCTGAAGCTTTCGACGGACTATACGCCAGAGTCATCGTCACCGCAGACTATCAAGAAGTGCTGGAGAGAGCCGCAGAAGCTGCCACAGCCACACCCTCCATAGTCATCGGCAGAACAGAAGGCGGCATCGAAAAATGGCTAAACACAAAAGAAACCCCAGATGGACGTAGGGGCGCACTTGTACAGTTCTGGGGAGGCATTGACGAAAGCAAGTCTATGATAGAATCTGTGAAAAAGTTTGAGAGAGAACTCTCATACCGGATAAGACAGGACATACTCGTGAAGCCCTTCACTGCCCTCTTTGATGCTCTGCCGAAGCCGGATGGAAAGATCGGCATGATGGAGAGGGTTGGGCACTGCGGAGACGGTTTTGAATGGACAGAGAAACGTTATGGACGAAAACTGATTGTTATCCCATTGATGGTCTCTAACTTTTTGATTGAACATGAGCTGGGTTATGCCAAGGGAGTGATGGGAGCAAACTTCTGGTTCATGTGCAAAACCAAGCAGGCAGTCATGGAGGCGGGAAGAAAAGCGTTGGATGCAATACATCAGGTTCCGGCTGTAATAACGCCTTTTGATGTCTGCTCAGCGGGATCAAAGCCTGAAACCAACTTTCCGTTGATTGGACCCACCACCAATCATCCATACTGTCCAACTTTGAAGGAAAGGTTAGTCGAAGAGTCGAAAGTTCCGGAGAACGTGCAGTACATTCCGGAGATTGTAATCAACGGTGCCTCAATTGAAGCTGTGAAGGAAGCGATGAAAGTTGGTATCCAAAGCGCTGGAGACGTGAAGGGAGTCGTTAAGATTTCAGCGGGAAATTACGGAGGAAAACTTGGAAAACACAAAATATACCTGAAGGAGCTGTTCCAATGACCTTCCATGTCGTAGGCTTCGGAGCCCTAAACCTAGACAAACTCTACAAAGTGAACATGATTGCCAAAGAAGAGGAAGAAGGCTTCGTCACAGGCTTCAAGGAATCTGCAGGCGGCTCGGCAGCCAACACAATCGTAGGCTTATCGAGACTGGAACTGAAGACTGGTTTCATAGGGAAAGTTGCCGCAGACCATGAAGGTAACTTTCTCTTAGATGACTTCAGAAAAGAAAAGGTTGACACCAACGGCATAACGGTCTCAGAGAAGGGTAGAAGCGGCGTAGTCATGGGATTCATTGACATAAAAGGAGACAGAGCCTTGTACGTTGACCCCGGCGTCAACAACCATATCGAATTCAACGACATCAACTTAGATTACGCAGCTAACACCGAATTTCTGCATCTGTCATCGTTTGTTGGAGAAAAACCCCTCAAAGCCCAAAAACAGCTCATAGACCAGCTTTCCAATGTTAAGATAAGTTTCGATCCCGGAGCCCTCTATTCTAGGAAAGGTTTGAGGACTCTGAAGCCGATAATCAGAAGAAGCTATGTCATGTTCCCCAACGCAATAGAGACGAAGTTGCTTACGGGACAGGACTATGAGGAAGGCGCCAAAACCTTCACAGAAGAGGGCGTGAGCATAGTTGCGGTTAAGCTTGGCAAGAAAGGCTGCTACGTCACTGACGGAAACGAGACTCACCTGATTGAACCATACAAAGTGGAAGTAGTTGACACAACTGGGGCAGGGGACGCCTTCTGCGCTGGCTTTCTCTACGGCTTAATCAAAGGAAGAGACCTTTACGAATGCGGAAAACTGGGAAACTTTGTTGCATCCCGTTGCATAACAAAAATGGGTGCCAGAACTGGGTTGCCCAGACTAGAAGACCTGAAAGACGTTTAGAAACTTCAGAACCGCTTCTTCAGATAATCAACCATGGACTCAAAAACTAGTTTTCCGTCCCCGTATACGGGTACTTTTTCTGTTTTGGTCCAGTCAGGCAACTGCCAACCGTAAAAAGCTCGTTCAGGATGAGGCATCAACCCAAAAACTGTTCCTGTAGGGTCACAGATTCCAGCGATGTCGTGGAAAGCACCATTCGGATTTATTGGATATTCACCGTTTGCGTACTCCGCCTCTTTGTTGCAGTATCTGAAGACAAGCTGGTCATTCTCATACAACTTCTTTAGATAACGATTTTCATTCTCCTTCGAAAAGAGGAAACGCCCTTCACCATGGGCTACAGGTATCCGTAAGATGTTTTCTTTAGGTATTTTTTGTGTGAAGATGCAGTTGCCCGAGTTTTCGTGTTTGAGGTAGGTCCATCTGCAGTTATAGCCTATTGGAATGTTGGTGGCTAATGTCGCTTCTGGATAGTCACTGATTCCTTCAAAGGCTGGCAGTAAACCTGCTTCAACAAGAACTTGAAAACCGTTGCAGATTCCTAAAATAGGTCGTCCCTCTTCAACAAACATTTTCAGGTCGCTGCTAAGTTTCGTTAGGGTTCCTTTTGCCAAGATTGCTCCTGCCCGTACGTAGTCGCCGTAGGAGAATCCTCCGGGAAAGACTAGGGCGTTATAGTCAAGAAGACTTGCTTTTTTCACTATCTCGTTAAGATGAACGACCTCTGCCTTGACTCCTAATTCGTCGAAGGCTCTTTTGGTCTCTGCGTCACAGTTTGTTCCGCCGACCCTAATTACGCAGACCCGTATCTCATCTACTTTCACACAATCACCCTCCAAGAACGCCTTTCCAGCGTCTCCTCAATTCCGTTAACTCGGCGCGAACAACGTTTTCACCCTTCAAACCATAAACAGAAAGAACAACATCTTTCTTGACCTTGCCAATCTCTGCATAAACACTGTCTTTCATCAGTGCTTCGAAATCTTCTCTGCGCTTTTGTGCAACTTCTAACAAGAATCTGCTGTTCGATTCTGAGAAGAGGAGAAAATCGTTTCTTCGAATTTCGTTGGTTCTAGGAACATTTTTGAGGTTTATTTCTATGCCGTAGCCGCTGCTGAAAGCCATCTCCGCCGAAGCAACAGCTAAACCTCCATCAGAAAGGTCGTGGCAAGACCTAACGTACCCAGAGTCAATGGCTTTTGTTAAATAATGCATTGTTTTAGTTGTTTGGTCTATCCTCACTTTTGGCACTGTTTTTCCTGTGAAACCTTTGAGTTGATAGTATTGGGAGCCACCTAACTCATGGTAGGTTTTGCCGACTAGGTAGATTGGATTTCCAGTTTGTTTCAACTCCATGGAGACGGTCTTACGTATGTCGGGGATTATTCCGATGGCAGTGATTAGGAGAGTTGGAGTGACTGGTCCCAGAGGAGATTCGTTGTAGAGGCTGTCTTTTCCTGAAATGAATGGGGCTTTGAAGCCTTTGGCGTAATCATAACAGGCTTGACACGCTCTAACCAGAGAACCTAACCTATCGAATTTTTGCGGGTTCCCCCAAGTGAAATTATCAAGTAATGCTACTCTCCTTCCGCCAACGGCAACATTGTTTCTTATAGCCTCATCTATACCAGACGCTGCCATCCAGTAAGTATCTATTTTCCCGTAATTAGAATTCATTCCACAGGAGATGACGACGCCCTTCCAAGAATCTGAGAGAGGCTTTAGGACAGCAGCATCGTTTGGTCCGCCGTAATTGCTTTGGAGGGGTTTCAGAACTGTGTTCCCTTTAACTTCATGGTCGTAGGTTCTTATCACTGATTCTTTGCCAGCGATGTTTGGAGAAGAGAGAACTTGGAAAACTTCTTCGGTTAGGTCTAAGGGTTCTGGGAAACTTGGCTCTTTCAGGTCGGGTTCATGCCACTCTGCGGTTCCCTTGAACTTTGGAGGGTTAAAAATAAAGTCGATGTCTAACTCTGCAACCCGCTGTCCCAGATAATCAACTTTAAGGATTCCGTCGTCAGTGAATTTGCCTATTGGGGTTGCTTTGACGTTTTCGCTCTCGAAAATTTCTAAAGCTTTCTGAAGATTCTTCTCTGGAACCGACAGCAACATCCTCTCTTGTGATTCGGAAATGTAGATTTCCCAAGGAGCCAAACCCTGATATTTCAACGGAATTTTCTCAAGGTTAACATGAATTCCGCAGTTTGACCTGTCAGCCATTTCTCCGGTACCGCAGGAGATACCACCGCCACCTATGTCAGTTATGGCTGAGCCTAAACCTTCATCCCTCAGCTTATTGATTGCCCGCTTAACTTTCTCCTCTTCGATGGGGTTTGCAATCTGAACTGCAGGTCTCGAAATTTCTTCGGATTCTTTGGTTAATTCTGCCGAGGCGAAGGTGACGCCGTGGATTCCGTCTCTTCCTGTCTCTCCGCCCACAAGAAGTGCAATGTCTCCCGGTTTCGTGGCTTTCACAAACTTGTTTTTTGGCAGAATTCCTATGCATCCACAGTAGACTACTACGTTGCCGACGTAGCTTTCGTCGAAGTGTATGGCGCCGTTTACTGTTGGGATTCCCATGTTGTTTCCATAGTGCCCTATGCCGGCTACAACTCCTCGGTAAACGTATTTTGGATGTTTCGTTCCAAAAGGAAGCTTACTATAATCGTAGTCTAAGGGACCGAAACATAAGACGTCTGTACAGGCTATGGGATCAGCCCACACGCCAAGTATGTCGCGTATGACGCCGCCTGTTCCTGTTGCTGCTCCTCCGAAAGGTTCTATTGCAGAGGGGTGGTTGTGGGTTTCAACCTTTGCTGCGATAGCATAGTTTCCTTCGAATTCGATGATGCCTGCGTTGTCTTCGAAGACTGAAATGCACCATGAAGGGTTAAGTTCTTTTGTTGCTTTGGCGATGTATGTTTTGAGGAGGCTGGTGATTTTTCCTTTGGGTGTTGTTATGTCTCCTTTGAAGGTTTTGTGGTAGCAGTGTTCAGACCATGTTTGTCCGATTGTTTGAAGTTCCACGTCTGTGGGGTTTCTTTTTTTTCTGGAAAAATAGTTTTTAACTGCTTTCATCTCGGTTAGGTTCAAGCCGATTCCTAATTCTTTGCTGATTTGGAGCAGTTGCTTGTTGTCGGCGTCTTGCAGGTTAATTTCTACAAGTTCGAAGGGTACGTCTTTTTTGACGTATTGGCTCATTTTGCTTCCTCGATTTCATAACTGTAGTTGTCTTTGGTTGGGTTGGCAAGCAGTCTTCTGCACATTTCCTCAACTGTTTTCTCAGCTTTTTCTCTGGAATCTGCTTCAAAAACAACCTCGTAGACTTTGCTTACACCGACCTTTTTGACGGAATACTTGAGTTCTTTCAGGGATTGGGCTGTCATTTCTCCTTCAGGGTCTGAATGTCCCGGTTTAAGGCTGACTTCGATTCTTGCGCGATACATCATGATTGTTAGTGAAAATAACAAAATTTAAATGTTATCTAGATGAAAATTTAAATAAACAGTTAAACGAATTCCTGTTTTCTACCGCAATCAGGTTTTCCAGATTATGACTCTTGCACCTGTACGCAAATATCTTATAGAAATGAATGATAGACATAGTTTCGGAAAGGAACTGCAGCACATTTGGGTGTCCAACTTGCCTAAGAAGATGTTATGGACGGAATTATTGTTTAGCTACTTCCCAATCGATAAGAAGAAAATATGGCAACAGATGTTGGCGAGATTTTGCTTTCTCTTCGCGATTTGGCTTTCTGGTCTTCTCGCACATACATTAGATGGGTTAATGACTGACTACATCTTAGATGTGAATGCTTATCTAACCTACTTTGGCACCTCGTTCCTCATACTCTTTGGTTCATACTTTGTTCAGCATAAGTTAAGTGATGTAATCCAAGATTTTCGCCCAATGCTAAAACTGGATGACACAGAATTCCACAAGTTTTCTGAAAGACTGGAACGAGTTAGTTATAGTTTCTTTCCATGTCTCTTGATAGCTATTGGCTTTGGAGTTTTTAGTGGTGCATTTAGCCAATTTCAACAAGCCTTAGCTGAAGGATTTAAACTACATGTGATCTGGAATCTGTTATTCAATTCCTTCGGTTTGCTTCTTACAGCAACGGCTATTTGGATGTTTGTTTCAATTTGGCTAACCATCTTTCTCATTTCGCGGCAACCATTGGACGTACGGTTATCTTCAGAAACAATTGCAAGATTCCGTGAACTGAGCATGCTGGCTCTATGGTTTTCACTATTTTATTTTATTGGAGTCTCAATCGGAAACATAACCTATTTCACTAGTGCCCAAGCCCTATCCCTAACTGAGATCTTAATATCTCCCCATCTCTTCTTCATCGCCATTGGTGTTGTCGGCATTCTATTTCCCTTTTATAATATTCACATGGCACTTTTGAAAATGAAGAATCAAGAACTGTCGAAGATTTCAGAGGAATCTCAAAAGTTAATAAAACAATTAGATGAGGCTTTGAACAAACAGGCGGTCAGCCAAGATATTGATAAAGAAATTGCTGTTATGCATTATCGACTTTTTAGTTTGCAGGTCAAAGAAAAGCATGTAAAGGTGGCTCAAGAATGGCCTATTGACCTAAGCTTTTTTTCCAAACTCTTGATTCTGGTTCTTATACCTATATTAAGCAGAATCTTAGCCACATTGATAATCTCTTAACGTGAGACAAAATGTTAGGTTAAATCCTGAATTAGGTCAGGTATTTGTGGAGTTGACACTATTCCAAGAATAGTTCGCTAAAGTGTTGGTTAACCGGGAATGCGGTATCGTTGATTAGTGTGAATTCTACTCGATTGACACTCGGTAATTCCTTGATTTTATTGACTAACGTTTTCAGGCTATTCATGTCTTTGACTGGTGCAATGCCGATTATCTCGAAGTCTCCCATCACCTCACTGATTATGAATATGTTTCGCATTTTTTTCAGGGCATCTATTGTCTTTGACTTATCGTGGGTTGGTGCGTTCGTTATCATTAAGAAAACTTTGCATTGGTATCCAATTTTTGAGAGATTGATTGATATTGAGCAATGCTGGATCGTTCCATCTTCCTTCAATTTCCCGTATCTTGTTCTAACAGTTTCTGGTGAAACGCCAAGTTTCTTTGCAATCCTAAGAAGAGGTTTTTGTCCATCTTTCATTAATTCTCTCATTATTTGGAGGTCAATTTTATCCATAAATATCAAACTCCTGTTGGTTGCAAGTGAAGGTTTTCAAGAAGGAAATATGGTTCGGAAACCCATATGTTAACAGCTATCCTTTTTACCCCCGGATGTTTCCTTACAGCTTGTGTAATACTGTCCAGTTCTTGAAGGCTTTTTCCGAGCATAAAGACGCACAGGTCATACTTTCCGATACTTGAAGAAAGTTCGATTAAATTCGCTTTCGCTCGCTCTCGGAACAAGTTGGCGATTTCGGTTTCTTGAGCATAGTCTAAATTGACTCCAACAGTTGCTACGTGGGTGAAAGCAAATTTTCTTGCATCAGGGTACAAAGTTGTTCCCACAATCACTCCAATGTCTTTTAGGTGTTTGATTCGTTTGAAAACCGCATTAGAGGATAAGCCGCAATCTTTTGCAATTTCTTTCAATTTTGTGCGAGCGTCTCTTATTAAGGCACTTAAAATTTTAACGTCAATTTCGTCAAGCTCAACTTCAGATGTCATATCTGCTCGCTCAAATAGCGATTTTTTGACCTAATAAATAAATCTTTTTAGACATTGCTGAATTTTAGGCAGTTAGTTGTAAAATACAACCGTTACAACATATATTGCTAATATTTTCTAGTGAATAACCCCTATTTGTGGAAAAATTTTCTATTGAATACCCCTATTTGTGGAAAACATTAAATATACAGAAGGTAGGAAAGATTAATCCGTAAAAAAATAGGTGAAAATAGAAATGCGAAATCTGAAAAACATATCGAAAATTTCTACTATCGCTTTAGTTCTAATGTTAACTTTTGCTGCACTGGTTGTGTCTTTGCCATTTACCTACGCCGCGGAGCCTACCTACAAACAGTCCTTCCCCTACATTGGTGCTGTACCTAATCCAACATGGGTTAACCATGATACGTTGCTCCATGTTGGAATTACAGAACCCCTCAATGCAGGACATCTAAAATGGTATAACTTGACGGTGTTAGTTACAAGACCTGATAACTCAACTGATGTTCTGGGGCCAATCAACACAGACGCAACGGGTGGAACAGGCTACGTATTCGTACCTGATCAGGTCGGCACATACCTCCTCCGGACCCACTTCCCTGGACAATGGTACAACTACAGCGCAGCCGGTCCATTTGGAGGGGAATGGAATAGGTGGTATTACGAATCTACCAGCGACCCACTAGCACTTGAAGTAATGGCAGAAGCGCCTCCAGGATATCCCGATCCTCCGCCTCCAACAGAATATTGGACGCGCCCAATAGATGCACAGCTAAGATCATGGGGAGATATCGCAGGAAGTTGGTTGACAACTCCTAAAAATCTCTACACTCCATTCAATGATGGACCCGAGAGCGCCCATATACTATGGACAAAGCCAATAACCTACGGAGGCATCGCCGGAGGATTAGATGGTTACTCCTATGAAATCGGAGATGCATACGAAGGAAAATGGACTGGATCAACAGGTCCCTTGGATTGGCTTTCATCTGCCATAATCATCGACGGAAAACTGTATTACCAACACACCACCACTGTTAACCCTGTTGTGTATCACTGTGTAGACCTGCATACCGGAGAAGAGTTATGGGCTAAAACCTTCCTAGACAACCAAACAATAGACTTCGCCCAACTATACGATTGGGACTCTTTCAACATGCACGGCACATTCGCATATTTGGTGGTAGCTACTGGTGGCGTTAGTTGGTGGTCATCCACCCCCGAAAGTTGGTATTTCTTTGATCCCATCACAGGAAATTGGATGTTTACTTACGAGGACGTACCTTCGGGCGACAACCTATACGGTCCACACGGCGAAATCTACAGATACAACGTTGACACATTCGGAGGCACAGTATCTCTGTGGAACTCGAGTAAAACTGTCTTGCTCGGCCAAGTTCCACCTAATTCAGGCAGTTGGGGTGCGCGCGCCCATGGAAACGTATTCAACGCATCACGCGGAATCGAATGGACCGTACCATTACCAGCAAACCTAACGGGATCAGTCTTTGATGTCTTTCTGTTTGATAGAATAATCGGCGGATCAGTATCCACTACAAATGTCAACTTATGGGGAGTCAGCTTAGTACCCGGAGAAGAAGGAACACTGCTGTTCAATGAAAATTGGACACCACCAGCCTACTGGGAAGAAGGCAATGTAACCGTAGGCGGTTTCGGCGGCGGCTTCGTAGCTATGAGTCAAGAAGACTATGTTGGAGTCGTATTTGTAAAAGAAACCACAGAACACTACGGCTTCAGCCTCGAAACAGGTGAAAACATTTGGGGACCAACTCCATCACAGTACTACTTGGATGCACTGGACGACACACACGCCGAAGCTCGAGCCATCGCTTACGGTAGGCTCTACTCAGCCAGCGTAAGCGGAATAGTATACTGTTACAACATAACAACAGGCGAACCTCTGTGGAACTATGAAGTAGATGACCCATACCAGGAAATCTTGTGGGCCAACAACTGGTGGCAAAAACCAATGTTCATCACAGACGGAAAGATATACACTGGACACCTTGAACACTCTCCAATTGATCCCAGACCGCGCGGCGGACCATTCGTATGCCTCAACGCAACATCTGGAGAATTAATATGGAGGGCTGATGGTATGTTCCGTCAAACCCGCTGGGGAGGACGAGCAATCATCGGAGACAGCGTAATAGCAACCATGGACACATACGACCAACGCGTATACGCCATAGGCAAAGGCCCAAGCCAAACATCAGTCGAAGTTCAAACCAACATTGTCCCAATAGGAAGCAGCGTAATGATAACGGGTATGGTAACCGACGTATCCCCTGGCACGAATGATTATGCTCTGCAAGCACGCTTCCCAAATGGAGTACCAGCAATGTCTGATGCATCCATGAGCGACTGGATGCTATACGTGTACAAGCAATTCCCATGCCCCCAGAACCCAACAGGCGTTCAAGTGAAACTGGAGGTACTCGATCCTAACTTCAACTTCTACGAAATCGACACAGTCACCAGCGACCCAAGCGGCACGTTCATGTGTATGTGGGAGCCACCAGTTCCAGGCGAGTACCTACTCATAGCCACCTTCGAAGGCTCAGCCTCCTACTATAGTTCATATTCGGAATCAGCATTCGGTGTGATGGAAGAAGCGATACTTCCACAGGGACCACAAGGAGAACCAGGACCAGCAGGACCAACAGGACCTACAGGAGCTACTGGAGCCACAGGAGCAACAGGAGCAACAGGACCACAAGGACCAGAAGGAGCAGCAGCAGCCGCAGACAACACAGCACTCATCATCGGTGGCGCAGGTGTTGGCATAGCCATCATCGCCATAATCATAGCTGTCTTCGTATGGATGAAAAAGCGAGAATAAACCCAAATTTTCCCTCCCTTTTTTTATGGGGAGTAAAAACGTAATGAAAGAAGGGGCTGAGAAGGCTCCACGAGGAGCGAAACTAACAAGAAGCGATAGCAGTAGCTTCCAAACGTTCATCGTTTCCTCTTCAAATTGGGGTGTGGAGCCTCAGCAAACCCTTCTTCTTTTGTTACTTCCACAAAACTCCTTCCAACCAGATTTCAGTGAATAGTCACCTGTTACTTTAACTCAAGCTTTTTCTCCTTGTACTGCGCAACAATTTTTCCTGAGGCAGTTGCTTCACCGATTTGTTCTGCTTCAATCCCATTTTTCTCAATGATGGAGATTGTATCGTCTTCGTCTTTTTTATCTACAACCACAGCGAATCCCCATCCCATGTTGAAGGTTTTCAGCATCTCCTCGTCTGTTATTATGCCTCTAACTTCAGGAGCTGTCTTCTGGATCAACTCAAAGACTGGCTGAGGCTTAAAATTGGTAAATTCGAATCCTACGCCTTTAGAAAACTTCATGAGCCGGTCGAACTTCAGGTAAGCGTCCCCAGTAACATGAACAACGCCTTTTACCTTGACTTCTTTTGTTGCTTTCAAGAAAGGCTTGACGTATATTTTCGTTGGTTCTAAAACCTCATAAACGATTCCTCTGTCGAACCCGTCTGGAACGTCGAAGGGTTCGTATTTGCCGCCCCATTCTTTGAAGAGAACTTTCCGCACTAGAGATATCCCGTTGCTGTGAACGCCGGAACTTCTTAGACCAACGACAGTGTCTCCCGGTTTGATGTTTTTTCCATAAATTATGTCTTCCTCTAAAACTTCGCCTACGCTGGCAATAATTAGGTCAAAGCCCTTTCCGGTTGCTATTCCTTTTATTATGTCTGCTACGTCTCCGATTTCTCCTCCGGGCACTGGACAGTCTGCTTGTTTAGCGCCTTCAACTATGCCCTTCAGCCATTCCTTCACCAAATCAGGATCAGAGACCTGAGCGTGAATGTTGTCAGCCAAGGCCAATGGCATGGCACCCGACCTTATCACGTCATTAACAGCCATGGCAACTCCGTCTACTCCAATGGTGTCGTACTTGTCTGCTAGCTGCGCCAAGAGAACTTTAGTTCCAACACCCTCGATAACAAGGTCTAAGTACCGGTCGCCAGCAGAAAAAACGTTACCGTAGGGCAGCTGAACAACCTTTCCATATCTACCCAAAGGGTAGGTCTCTTTAAGAGTTGATAATGCAGTTTTAGATTTGGCTCTTAATTCTCTGTCTACACCAGTTTCAGCGTAAGTAATTTCCCTCGGCAAGGTCACTCAACTCGAAATCTTTCACCCAGAAGGATTAAAGAAAAACATCTAACTTTCAACCTTATTTTTAGATGTCTTTTTTACTTCCGCGGCACCTTCGTACACGGTTTTTTCCATCTTCTGTTTAAATTCACTTAAACTTTTATTGAGAGCAGGGTTGGAGAGGGCGAGGATTCTTACAGCTGCGAGGGCAGCGTTTTCAGGTTTAGAAACGTAGGCAACGGGTATCCCCTTCGGCATTGCTGTGGAAGAAAAGATTTTGGCGCCCCCGTATTTTTCAGAGTCTGGGGGACAGGCTATAACTGGATATTTTGTGTATCCGGCAACTACTCCAGAAAGGGCGTCTGACAAGCCAGCAACTGTGATGTAGACGAGGCTGTCGCCGCTCTTTTCGTATTCTTGCAGGTCTTTCAGCAGTTTTTGTGGGGTTCTGTGGGCTGAAGCAACGTTGTATATACAGGTGACTGGAAATTTTTCTTCTTTAAGAAAATTGCTTATGCGGGATGCGAAGGTGTGGTCTCTTGCAGAACCCATAAGGATGATTATTTTCTCTTTTGGCATGACTATACAGTAGTTAGACATTGAGATTTAAGGTTTGGTTAGGTGTTGTTGATTCCCCATTGTTTCCTGATCTTCGTACTCTTCTTGGTTGCCGCCTCAACAGCCCTCATCAACGCCTGCCTAATCTGACCGCCTTCCAGTTCATAAATAGCCTCGATTGTGGTTCCGCCAGGCGTCGTCACCATATCCCGTATCTGAGCAGCATGCAAACCAGAATTCAACACAAGTTTAGCTGTTCCAAGAACCGACTGAGCCGAACTATATAACGCAAGGTCTCTGGGCAAGCCAACCTTTAAGCCAGCATACATCAGGGCTTCGATTATCACTGAAATGTATCCTGGACCGCTTCCGCTTAGAGCAGTTATAGCATCCATATATCTTTCTCTGACTTCCATGTGTATGCCCATTACACCAAGAACTTCTTTGACTTTCTCTTTGTCTTCTTGAGTTACGTTGTCGTCGCAACAGTAGGCAGTGAAGGATTCCTGCACTAGAATAGCAATGTTTGGCATGGTCCTAACAAACTTGGCTTTGGGCACAATTCGTTTACAGAATTTTAGTGGAACCGTTGCGGCTGTGTAGATCAACATTTTCCCTTCGAGTTCGTTACTTATCTCTTTCAGAACAGTTTCCACAGCGTTTGGCTTCACACACAAGAAGATGAGTTCAGAATCTTTTACTGCCTTCTTGTTGTTGCGGGTTATGGTTACACCCAGCTTTTCTAAATCTCTAATTTTTTCTAGCTCTATCTCGGTGGCTGTAATCTTGCCGTCGTATTTGCTTTTCAGCAGACTATTGACTATGGCTCTGCCTATTACCCCTGTGCCTATTACCGTAATGCCATCCTTCATCTTACGTCCCTTCAATTACCTGTGACTATCTTTTCCAAACTATCTCACTAATAAACTCTTCTTGAACACAACCAGAGGTAAAACTTGTGATTAAAGAAAAGTCTCAACCTTTAAGATCGAGAATTCTTCATTTTTTCTCAAAAACGAGAAAGGGTGTGCTATTTTCTTCTTTTCTTGAGTGCTACTGCAGCTACGGCAATTGCTATTATGGTTGCCGCCGCTATTCCGCCGATTATATACATGTTTGAAGGCGGGTTGCTACTGTCTGATTCTGTTGGGTTCTCAGATGGTGGGTTATCAGTTGGCGTAGATTCAGGGGGAGGCTCAGTTGGCGTTGTTGAGTTTTCGTCTGGAATATCAGGTGAAGGCTCGGTTGATGTTACATAGGGGTTTATTCTTATAACTCCGTCAGAATAGGATGTGCCGCTGGTTATACCGACAGAAGAGATTTCTTTTGTGTCTCCCCACAAGCCGACAGTTATGCCAGCGATGCTACGTTGACCTGCGGGAACATGTTTTTTGAAGTAGAATACCATAAACCAACTCGGATACAGCGCCATTGGATCTCTGGTTATATTACCCCCGCTTACAGAGTAATCTTCGGCGGTTATGTTGTGAATTTGCCCGGGTACCATGTTCAACTTTACGAAAGTCCTGTTTGACCATTCAAATTCAGGATTATAAGGTCCATCTTCGCCAATCAAAGTTAAATTATAGTTTTTTGCGGCTTCCCAACAAATCCTCAGCGCTTCATCCTCAGAAATAGCGCTAAAGCATCCAACAGTGAAAAGGTTCCACGTGTCCACGAAACGCAGGTCACGGTGTCCAAAATCTATTTTCATGCATCTGTTAGGCATATCAACCCCTCTGTCCGTGTAAATCCAAGTAATACTATCTTCTGTTGTCTCTTGCTTCATGTTGCCCACAGTTGTGACGGATGGAACAAATCCAGTTATGTTGTTGAGAATGTTTAAATCGGGATTTATAGAAGATGCGCTAGTAACAGCGTTCAGCAGGGTTAGCGCTGAATCTACGTGTGAAGTGTCAAAGCCATACTTTTCAGCGAAGGTCTTGTATCTTTGAAGTATATTTTTGGACTCATCAAGGGCACTAGTTGGTGGATCAACGAAGAACATTGGGACACTTGTTGGGGCATCCACATTCAACGAACAGATGAAACCGTTGAGAAATAAGCCCCATATGTGTACAGTATAAATTGTGCCTTTATTTGAAACAAGGTTGAAGGCCATGCTTTCTTCCTTGGCAACCCCACCGTACTCTGGCGGATAATGAAAACCATAACCATCACCAGAACCATCAACGGTTATATTGTATTTTGTCATATCCAACCCAAAAACTTCGCTTACAAATTCAGGCACCTTTTCTTTTGCGGTCGAGTCTGCTGACTCTGCTTTCGAAGGTTGAACCAGAAGTAAGCTTAAGAATAACAAAACGATTAAGACTTGGCACTTTCTTGCTGATTTAAACATGTTTTCCCATTAAAAGCATGGGACCCATTTCGTGATAAAAGCGTTTTTGTAAAAGTTTCTTGACCAAATAAACGATACCCTCTCTATTTCTTAGTCAAAGTTTCTTGACAAAAAATCACCAAAGATTTTTACCAATAAACAATAATCGGTAGTTTGCTCAATATTCACAAAATTCTGAAGAAACACCAAGGAAGAGGAAATCTGAGGAGCGATTTTTCACACAAGAAGAGAAGTTTGGCACTTGCTTCATGCTCGTGCTGACTACAGGCAGCGGTCATAACTCCATTCTCGCTATGTTGCCGATTTCGAAATAAGGCTTTATTTAAATGAAAGGCACCTCTTCTCGTTCGGGAAATCATAGGCTGAATCGAAAGCTTGTGCAAACCCCACTAAACAACAATAAAAAGTCAGGAGATTAGGATTTGGAGTACTTCGGGGAAGACACAGAAGTTATACGCGGCAAGAAATGGAACTGGAAAAACTTTGAATCAACCGAGGATTATCCGGTTTCCAGCAACCTTCTTGAATGGGTCATAGGACAAGAACGCGCATTAAACGAGTGTTACCTCTGTCTGGAAGAATGGGTTCACAAACTCAAGAACCTCAAAGAAGAAAAATGGTATGAAGCATGGAAAGACCCAGACAAAGAGAAACCCCAAATCACCAAAACCGCTCCTCCCGGACCTTACCTCCTTCTGCTGGGAGACCCAGGAACAGGTAAATCCTTGATAGGACGAGCCCTCTCAGTCCATCTAACAGACCTCTACAAAAAAGAGGACATTCAACTTCAAGATGTAATTGCATGGCAAAATGAAGTAATCCCCAGCGAACCAAAAATTTCCTGCCATCCAGCTGGCGAAGGAAAAAAGATTCTACTCAAAGAAAAGTTGAAAGAGACAAAGAGACTTTTTCTTCAGAAGATCGGGGTCAAATTCGTAATCTACCTGATGATAATTGTAGCGTCCATATTCATGTTCGCAGGCTTCTATTACCTGTGGCAAGAGAAAGTCGCATGGGACACAAACGCCATGACCGGCTTCGGAGAACCAATCCAAGCGGTTAACAACGGCGACTTCTCAAAATACATGATAGACTCATTCGTATCCATCGGAAGCATAACCTTCCTTCCAGCCGGAATGATGCTCATGTTCCTGATCTTAGTAACAGTGCTAGGCAGGTTCGGAGTTCTCGGAGGCGCCAAAGGAATAGGCGGCGCAAAAGCATCAAAGGTACCAAAATTCATCGTAGATAACTCCAAAAAAGTTGCCCCATTCATAGACGCCACAGGCCACGGTTCTGCCCAACTCTTCGGAAGCATTGCTTGGGACCCACTACAGACTGGCGGTTTAGGCACCCCAGAACATCAGAGAGTGAGTGCGGGAGATGTTCACAGAGCCCATCTCGGCATCCTATACATCGACGAAATAAAGAACATGAAGCCAGACGAAGCTATCACTCTATTAACAGTCCTAGAAGACGGACAACTGCCAATAACTATGAGGAGCCGCTGGAGCAACGCGAGTGGAACAGCCGCTATGGCAGTAGCTACAGAACCAGTTCCATGCATGTGCTTCTTGGTTGGCGCCGGAAACTTCGATAGCATTGGACAAGTCCATCCAGCTCTCATGGACAGAATATACGGTTACGGCAAAGTAGTCCGAATGAACAACGATATGGAGAACAGTGTTGAAAACAGGCGTAAATACGTCCAGTTTATTGCCCAAGAGGTTTCGCGGTTCCGTTTGATACCCTTCAGCAGAGAAGCATGTGAAGAAATAATTGATGAAGGACGCCGAAGAAGCAACAAGAAGGATGCGTTAACCACAAAGTTTCGTCCCATGATCTCTTTGGTGAAAACCGCTGCCACATTAGCAATGAATGAAGGGTTAGAGCTTGTTGAAAGAAAGCATGTTAGAGAAGCCATCGAAAAACACTGTAAAACAATTCAGAAACAGATACTTGAACATCAGATGAGCGAAAGAGGAAAACTTTTAGAAATCAGCCCAGAAGGAGCCAAGCTGGGACAGATTTACGGAGTTGCTGTCGTTAAAGACTCATACAGCGGAGAGATGACTGGCAACGTCTTAGCAGTGAAAGGCTTCTTGGAAAAGCGAAACAAAAGGTGCGATAATTCTTTGCAAGGATACTACAAAGTCACGGGAATAGCGAAGGAAGGACAGGAACAATTCATCGCAGACAGTGTAGCCAAGGTGAGGAGCGTCATCTTGCAGAAGTACGGCGTTGACATTGCACAAGAATTCTTCACCCACATAGATTTCGCTCAAGCCTACAGAGTTGACGGACCGAGTGCTGGTGTAACTATGACGATTCTTCTCTGTTCGTTGATTGAGGGCAAGCCTATTCGGCAAGATGTTGCTGTTACTGGGGAAATCAACGTTAGCGTAGATGATGTAGTGCCGGTGACTGCGGTTGGTGGATTGCATGAGAAGATTAAAGCCGCTGAGATGTGGGGCTTCAAGAAAGTTATTGTTCCCGCCAAGAACTTCAAACATTCAATTGACCCAAGAGACTACAATATCAAAGTAATCCCCGGCGAGACCCTAGACGACTACCTACGAGAATCATTAGTTGACCAGTAAAAGGCGCCTATCACAAAAGTAACATTGCTCCACATTTTCATCATTTTTGCTAGAGTCAAGAATAGTGTTAGAGTTCTTGACGTTTAGCGAAAATGTCATAAATTCAATGTATATATAATAAATTGGTTTGAAATGGTGCTTGATAAAAAGGAGCTGCGTCAGGTTTCCGCTGTACTAAGTGCCTTGGGCAGTGCTACGAGGCTGAGAATCGTTGATATTGTGAGCGAAACCGAGAGACCCCTCCACATAAAGGCTGTAGCTCAGGTGCTGAAGAAGGATTATGCTACTGTTTATCGTCATGTTAAGGTGTTGGAGAAGAGTGGGATTGTAGGGGTTTACGAGGTGGGGCGTTCGCGGGTGATATACTTGAAAAACGCGGACTTGGTTAAAGATTGTGTTCGAATCGCCCAAAAAATAGTTTAAATGTGTTAACATAAGTTAGCAAAAAAGACATTTTAATTTTCAAAAAACATAAATATAATTTAACATGAACCTCTTTTTCTCTAACCGGGGAACAACACGTGAAAATGCCTAGACTGGACACCAGAAATTTTGTCCTAGCCAGCATACTAGGAGCTCTTTCAGGAGTATTTGAGATAATACCAGGACCACCATTCGACATACCATTTCCACTTTACAACCGAGTATCTTGGGACCTAACGGGAATGCCCATGATAATCAGCTTGCTCTTCACTGGTCCCATAGGAGGAGTATACACATGCCTCATCGGCTGTTCCTTCATTTTCATCAGAGGAAACGTTTACGGCGGCACATTCAAACTCATCGCTGAATTGGCAACAATTCTGGCGTTCGCTGCAATTCGCAAAGGCATAATTTTCAAAACAATATCCGCAGTTGCAGCTAGAGTGCTCGTGATGACCGTAGCAAACTACTATCTGCTACCGATCTTCTATGGAATGCCCGAGTCATTTGTGGTCAGCATTCTGGCTCCATTAGGAATCCTGAACGCTACTCAAGCTTTGCTCAACATCATTCCCGCCTACATCATATATTACAGGTTAAACAAAAACGGGCAATTGTGGGGAACAACAGAAAACAATCCTTAACTTCGTTTAGGTTGAAGTGGTGGACCGGGCGGGAATTGAACCCGCGACCTCCGCCTCTTTCTGCTGGGCTTGCGAAGGCGGCATTCATACCAGGCTGAACTACCGGCCCCTCTACTCGTTTGAAACAGGGACAATATTTAACACTATTGAATAGAGGTTTCACATGCTTTGTACTTGGCAGCGGAAAAAACAGTTTTATTCTATGCTTGGATTAGGTGTATAGTCAAATTCAACGGAGAAATCGAGAATGGGTTGTGAGCCGCGACCTGACTGGGACAGATATTTCCTAGATTTATGCGAAGCAGTTTCCAAACGCGCCACCTGTGACCGAGGCAAAGCAGGCTGCGTAATTGTGAAAGACAAAAGAATTATGACCACAGGTTATGTGGGAGCTCCTGCAGGACTACCTCACTGTGATGATGCGGGGCATGATTTAAGAAAATTTATGAATGAGAATGGAACCGTTTCCCAACATTGTGTCCGAACCTTGCATGCTGAACAGAATGCGATCATTCAGGCTGCAAAATTTGGTATACCCCTCGACGGTTCGACGCTCTACTGTAAGATGACGCCGTGTAGAACGTGTGCCATGATGATAATCAATTCGGGCATCAAACGTGTTGTCTGCGAGAAGCATTATCATGCGGACGAGGACACTACAGAGCTTTTCAAGCTGGCAGGCGTCGAATTAGTTGTGATGAGCAACAAGATTGAAGAGTATGACCGACAGTAATACATTAGGAAGTGAATGCGTATGAGTGATCCTGTGGAATATTTCCAAGCTAAACTGAAGGATATGAGTTTGAGGGAACTTCAAGCCTACAAGAAACGCTTGGACGAAAGCATAAAACAGATGATTTCTACCAACAAATCTAATGAAAAGATTGCGCCCCTCATACTCTACAGAGGCATACTTGAACACGAAATCAATTCAAGAACAAACTAATGGGGACTCATGAAGCTGGTTAATAGACGACTTTTTCCAGTTCATTGTTTGCTATAGCATTTTTTATTTCTCGGGCTATTCTTCTGCCCATGTACATGCCTTCACCATACTTCAGATAAGCATACGGAGAAGTGCCAATACCCACATTGCTTCCAGCAACTATCCTCGCAGAAATCTCGAACGTGTAGATTTGCAGGTCATCCGTGATAACAGTCTCCAAACAAAAAGGTCCTATTATGCCGGGAGGAGCAATCTTCCTAGAAACTAAAGTTACATTTTCGCCCATCCTGAGAAGCTCGGGCAGAAGCGACTCTCTCGCAACAATCGGAAAATTACCAACAACCGTGTATGTAGGGTTCACATTAACTTGCAGTTGCTCGCCTGCAGGTATCTTCCCTATGCTGTCTACAGTAGACTCGTATCGGCGGTCCATTCCCAAAAGTTCAACTTCTTTGTTGAGAGGCGAATGAAAATACAGAGGATAAACGTTCACACCAATGACGTACTCTTGGAAATGAATATTCTCCAAATCTTTCCTTCGTAAATGACCCCGTTTGACCATGTCTTCTGCTTTCTTGTGAAACGCCTTCGAAGATTCCACGAGAAAATAGCCTTTTCCGCCCATTGCACCCGGAAACTTTGCGATAACCAGCCCATCAATATCATCTGGATTTTTGAAGGTTTTGGGCAGCTTTAATCCAGCTTTTTTCAGCCATTCCCTCTGCTTTTCCCTGTCAGTCTCCCAATTCAGAAGTTCCCTGTTGCCGAACAAAGGCACGCGTAATTTGTCGATTATTTTTTCTGTTCCAACGTAGGCGTTGAAGGAGCCGTGTGGAACCAAAATCGTGTTTGATTCTTTGAGTTTCTGCTGGACCTCATCATCCAATAGTTCACTGAAGTCTTCAACTAGAATAACCTGATCTACCAGAGGAAAACGTTTGTAAACAATTTCAGTCTCCTTCTTACAGACACAAACTGTAGAGAAGCCTTCCTCTTTTGCCCCCTTGAATATGTTAAGCGCAGAATGAGAACCTAGAGTTCCGATTGTGATTTTCTGGCTATCATACTTGCCAAGTATCTCGTTTACTTCGTTTTTTGAAATCACGTTACTATCATCTCAAGCTTGTTTTCAGCAACAGCCGCCTTAATTTCCATGGCAACTCTTCTTCCTGGACCAACCTCCATGCCATACTTATACTTCATGTAGGGGGAGGTGGGTTCTACACAGGGGCAACCGGGTATTCTTGGGCTTACATCGAAAATGTAAAACTCCAAATTTTTGTTCATTGCTCCTTGCAGGGCAAACAATCCTATTATGCCTGGCGGATACTCTTTTTTGCAGGTTTCAACAAATTTTTCTCCAGCTGCCAGTATCTTTTCTAGCTGGGATTCTCGCATAGTTGCTCCCATGTGTCCTATCTCCACGTTTTGTGTTGAAATTTTTGCTTCTAACTGTTCATCAGCAGGCAAATCTAGAACCCCGTCCAAGTTTGTTTGTATTCTGCGGTCAAACCCTAGCAGGTCTATCTCGTCGGTTATTGGTGACCAGAAATAGTTGGCGTTGAATTTGCCTCCGACAATATATTCTTCGATGATTGCTTCTTCCAGGTCTTTTCGGTCGATTATTCCCTTGCGGATTCTCTCTTCCGCCCTTTTCTTAAATTCTTCTGGAGAGGAAGCGTAAAAGAAAGCGCGTTCGATGCTCCTTGTTTTCTCGGGAACTTTCACTATTACCAGTCTGTCTATTTCTTCGGGTGAACCGAAAATCTTTGGCAGATTTAAGCCAGCTTTTTTGATTAGGTAATATTGGTTTCTGGGCACGTTTCTTTCTTCGCTTCTAAGCATGTACCTGTTGCCTAATAGGGGGACAGAAAATTTCTCTTCTATGTTGTCGTAGCCTACGTAAACTGAGAAAGACCTGTTTGGCACAAAAATGGTATTTAGTTGACGTAACTTGGCTTGGTTTTCCTCTTTTATCAGGTCAGAGAATTTGTCCAGCAGCAATACGTGGTCGAAGAGGTTTCTGTAGTGTTTTGTGTAGGTTTTTTCTCTTCCCTTTTGGCAAACAACAACAACCTCGAAGCCTTCCTGCTTGGCGCCATGACCCATCTCCAAAGCAGAATGGGAACCAAGCACGCCTATCATAACTTCTTTCTTTTCATAATTCGCTACTATTTCTTGAATTCTTTCACGATTCATTTCGGTTCACCTAAAGATGATGGATATCCTATCTTTTGTTCGTAACAGCCACTTGATTGATAATAGTGGCAATGCTACTATAAACGGTGATTGTTCAAATATTTTACCTTGAGTACTTTCTAGTGAACAATATAGTTGCTGTCTACACTGTGGCGATTTGCTAGAATCATGGCGAAACGCATAAATTGGAATTCCTAGTTGTAAGAGTTGGTCGGGCGGTAGCTCAGCTTGGTAGAGCTTCCGAGCCAGCTTGACTTCCAAGCTGACGGAGACGCTGTAGACGCCTACCAGCATGGTGGGCATCATTTAGCCTATCAAGCGTACAGAAACCGGATTGTCGCAGGTTCAAATCCCGCCCGCCCGACCAAAAAACAAATCTCTATTTTGCTTGGAAAAACAGGAAAAATTTTGTTTTCAACATACTGCTGTTATTAGTCTTCAAATATGATTTATTTTTGCGGTGCAGCTTTAGTTAACATAATCTTTTTGCATCTTAACGACGCCGGCGCTATCTTTGGCTTGGGCGTAGCTTTCCAGAAGCTCTTCGTTTAAGGCGATGAATTGGAGTCCCCATTTAAATTTGGATAGTAATTCTTCGGCTTGTTCACGGAAACCAGCGATGTGAAGTGCCGCAGCCAAAGCTTCTACAGTGCTGAGTTTCGTTGGGACTCCATAATTTACGGGGTTTGCTGCCACCAAATAGGGCAAACAACGAGGAGCCCAAAGTGATGACATGTCAAAAACTTCTTTCGCGTGCACCCAGCTGCAGTCTAGGGCAACTAAGCCTCTCTTCTCCAGTCTCTCTCGGTCTGCTGGAGAAAAAGCCTTTTCTGTGAAAGGGTGCAGGATGACTGCTCCTCGAGGCAAAGCTCTAACCCGATTAACCACCCTAACCAAGTTGTAGCGTTTAAGTTTCAATGTAGTACATTTCTTTGGGTCACACTGCTTGGCATGATAAACCGTGACTTGAACAGGTCTAGGATGGATTCTTCCGCACCTCCAGATGGGACATGGGATCATCCATGACATGGGGAATCCATTCAAAAAGGTCTGTGGGAATCATGTGATACCCTTTTTCAGCACATACGAAATCTCCAGCCGCACCGTTAATGAACGCCCCAGCAACCGCAGCCCTGAAAGGGTCAGCTCCCATAGCCAACAAACCTCCAACCACACCAGAGAGAACATCCCCTGTTCCACCCACAGTCATTCCAGCGTTTCCAGTGAAATTGAACTTAACCGCCATTCCGTCAGATATTACATCAACGGGTCCCTTCACCAATATTGTTGCACCAAGTTTTCCTGCACTCTTTTGAACCTCCTCCGCCCTCTCCTCCAAATCCTTCGGCAACTTCCTACCAGTCAAAATTTCATACTCTCTGGCGTGGGGCGTCAAAACCAGAGGTAAATCCACTTTTCTCTTGAAATCTGCGAAGGCTTTAAGCCCATCAGCATCCAAAAGCAGTGGAATCCTCTTTTCTTCCATCAGCTCCACGATTTCTCTGGTAGCTTCCTTGGTTTCGCTGTGCAGTCCCAATCCCGGACCGACCACAACTGCTGTTGCCATTTCTAAATGTTCCTTGAGGGCCGGTATGTTGTTGGGGTTCAGGTGTTTTCCCTTCAGTTTTATTGTAATCAGAGCTGGCGACATAGAAGAGATTGTATAAGCAGTTTTTTCTGGAGCAGCCACAGAAACCACGTCAACTCCCACGCGGAGAGCAGCCATGGCAACTAGGGCTGGAGCACCTGAAAAAACATCGCTTCCTCCGATGACGAGTAGCCTACCGAAAGTTCCCTTATGAGCTTCCGGAAAACGGCGCTTAACAGCCAACGACACGTCTCCGGGACCAGTAAACCTTTCAAATTCAGGCGGCAAACCAATATCCTTCACCACCAGTTCCCCAGTATATTCCTTAGCCTTAGCATGTCCGGGTTTGGCTTTGTAGAAAGTGACAGTTAGGTCTGCCTTCACAGCTTTGCCCAAAACCTCTCCCGATTCGGAATTGATTCCAGTTGGGATATCAACGGAGACGCGAAAAGCGTTCATTGCGTTGATTTTTTCCACCAACTGCAGGATTGGAGGGCGCAGTTTTCCCTTCAACCCAACTCCCAGCAGAGCATCCACGGCAACCTCTGCCTTAACATCGGGGATTAAGGTGGAATCGTAAACTTGATGAATTTTAAGGGTGTTTTTTAGGGGTTGCAGGGCAGTCCAGTTTATTTGGGCTGACTCGTCTGCAATGTTTGAGGCTTTTCCCGCAAGTACAACCTCAACCTTGAAGCCTTGACAGGTGAGGTGGCGTGCTGCAACAAAGCCGTCGCCGCCGTTTCCTCCTAAACCACAGAAAATCGCCACTTTTGTTTTCTTGGGTTTAAATCTTGATGCGATTTCTTGGGCGACGTTTCTTCCAGCGGTTTCCATGAGTTGCAGTCTAGAGACTCCATAATATTCAGAGTTTATCTCTAGGGCACGCATTTCGTTGCTAGTTATCGTTTCAGTCACCATCTCACAAACCCCACATACAATGTGGAACTAGAGTATTTTGGGTTTTATGGTTCTTTCTCTTACAAAAACACAAACGACGCTAGAAGGAAACGTTTTTAGCTGTCTGCTTTTTCTCCTTGGTTGTCGACCCAGCTGAACTTCTTCTGTAAAGTTTTCGCGTAGTACAGCTTCCAATCATACTCTACTTTTTTGCCCCATTCATAGTAGATTCTGGGGTCAATGTAACTCTTCAGTGACGTTGTTAGGTTGTAGTCTCTGGTCTCCGCCTGAGTCTCTATCTTCAGCTTCATCTTTTCCACAGCTGCTTTATCCCGTTGCTTCCGATTCTCCAAGCTCTGCCTCAGCTTCTTCATCCGCTTCTCATGCTTAGCCTTCAACTCTTTGATGCGTTGTCTCTGGCGCGTTACAGCTTCACGTTTACCCTTCACCCTTTTCTTTAAAGTATCCACGTTTTTGCCTTGTTTCTGCCGTTCTTCCAGTTGCCGCTTATACTCCTCCAGCTTCTCCACAGCAACCCTAAGCTTCTCTTCCTGCTTTGCCAGTCGCCCATCATGTTTCTTTTGCGCATCTTTCACTTTCTTCTTAAGTTTAGCCTGAGCCACCCTCGCCCGCTCCTTAAGAACCTTAAGGCGATCCTTCTTCTTTTCTAAGGACGCTTTCCAAGTCTTCGGGATTGTACGCTTGTGGTTACAAACTTTGGCGGCCTCAAGGTTCGCCATGGTAGCCGCAAACTTTTTCACGTAAACTGGCTCTTCAGGTTTGACACGTGTCTTCTTCAGCTTCGTTTTCACAGCATCGGAAGCATAGAGAGTGCGGAAAACCTTCGCAGAGAGCCCAGTCATCACCTCATCAAGAAACTCGCTTACCTGTTTGGAACGGACACCATCAAAAAGGGTAGCCTCTGAATTCGACGCGAAGTCTTTGAGGTTTCTGATGACGTTTTCTGGGAGTTTAGTAGTGAAAATGTGGGGTACACTGTCCTTTCCCAAGAAATTGAAGGAGACTGTGCCGTCACCGTTGAAGCCGATGTGTTCTTTGCGAAGTGTTGAGGCGCCGACAGTGTCCGCCTCATCTGGGTCCTTTTCGTCCCCAACCCTGATCTTCAACTCGTCAATAAGAAAACAGACGGTTGCAATTTTTCTTCGTTTCAAATCCTCGGAATCAAGATTTTCCCGGATGTGTTTTTGGACACGGGGAAGTTTTCGGCGAAATTCTTTTGCCTTGTCAAACTTTTCGATGTCTTTTTCCTGTTTGAAACTGCTTGAATCGGAAAACCAGACGTATTTCATTTTGCCGCTGAGTTTATCTTGCCAGCGGGCAATCCACATGGCTTCGGGTTCCCAGACAACCTCTTTCCAGTTTCCTGGCGGCGTCTGGTCTTTGGAGTGGTTTAATATGATGTCTTCTTCACGGGGTCCCTCTTTCCAACTTCCTCTTAAGGGGTGTTTTCCTCGACCCATGAAGATGGAGCTTGGTTCTGCGACGTAGTTGGCTAATTCCATCCGTTCGCCGTCAACTTCAGCATAACCGTAACGTTCCTTGTTCGCTTCTCTGACAACTTTGCGTTGAGCCGCCAACCGTTTCTTTTCCTCTCTGGATAGGTTTGCCTTGTATTCTCGTTCCTTTTGTACAAGAGCAACTATTTCCGAGTAGTCAACATCTCCGGGTTTAACTTTGATGCCGAATTTCTTCGAGAAGTCCTTGTGAAAATTTTTGGCGAAGACGGAATCCTCGACGTATGGGGTTCCAACTTTTTTTGCCCATGCGACTGCCATCTCCTCCTGCTCAGTTGTTAGCGTAATTGTTTTCCCCTTTATTTTGATTGTGAGGTTTTTTCCCTCGTATCGGGGTGGAACTAGGACGCCGTTATGGTGAAGTTTCTCCATCAGATTTTCCGCCTAACTAGACTCTTATACCAAGAAGAGAGAAAACTTAAAGTTTCTTCTCCCCAAATCTGAATTTACCTGCATAGAAGACCAAGATTTAATGATTTAGCCTGAGTTTAGGTGAATTCGTTGATGAAGAGATGGACTAAGTTGGATGCTCTCCAGAAGATACGGAATATAGCTGATTACCAGTTCGGAAAGGGAGTTGGAAACAAACTTTTCCCCAACCAAATTAAAATCGTCTACTCGAAGGGAACAGGAAAAATTCGTCATTTATACTTGGGGGAAGAGTTGTTAGCTACTCTCCGACCAACCACTGGACTCTTCGTTTTAACACTTGCTGGAGCCAAACGAATGGTACGTAAAGTTAAGCCTTTGAGGTTATGGGTTAAAATTCAGGATGATGTTGCATCTTTTGTTGCAAAAGGAAGAAGTGTGTTTGCCAAACATGTGGTAGACGCTGACTCGGAGATAAGACCTCAAGAAGAAGTCATAGTCGTAAACAGTAAAAATGAGGTTTTGGCGATAGGGCGGGCTCTTCTCTCTGGAAAGGAAATGAAGGCTTTCAGCAGGGGAATTGCTGTGCGGGTGCGGAGAGGCGTAGCAGAAAAAAGTTAAGAAGGCACTTTGAATCAGTATAGGATGGGAAGGAAACAGAATTGCGAAAAAGAATGAGTCCAAGAAACGCGAAGAGGATGATGCAACGCATGGGCATGAGCATGGGAGAGATGCCCGACGTTCAAGAAGTCATATTCAGAACCAGCGAAAAAGAAATTGTTGTAGAAAACGCTCAAGTAGCTGTCCTCGATATGCAGGGACAGAAAATCTTTCAGGTTACCGGGCAAGTAAATGAAAGGGATCTAGAAAAGCAGGAAGCTAAAGTAACTATTCCTGAAGAAGATGCACAACTTGTTGCGGACCAGACGGGAAAAAGCTTAGAAGACGCTAAAAGAGCGTTGGAAGAGAGCGGCGGCGACCTCGCTAAGGCAATACTTCTCCTTCAAACAGGCGGCTAAACTAGTATTGGATGCCCTCTGTCGTTACCATAAAATCTAAATGTTTTATGTCCTTTACTTCGTTAACAAAATCAGCCCTGTCTACGAGTTCTTTGGGGGCGTATCTTCCAGTTAAAACAACATCAGTTTCCTCTGGGACAGTTTCCAAAAATTCTAGCACTTCTTTTATCTCTAGCATGTTGCAGTGTAGAGCCAAGTTTATTTCGTCCAAAATCAGGAGTTGAGGCTTCTTCTCCTCTACAACTTTTTTGGCGAATTCTAAACCTTCTTTTGTTAGTCTTCTGTCTTCTTCTCCTAGGTTGTTTAGTCCTTTCCAGCCTTCTCTACCGAAGAGGTGGATTTCGTAGTATGGCTTGAGTTTCTCTCTTATTTTGTATTCTCCAGTGTTTTTCCACCACTTCAAAAATTGTATAATAACTACTTTGCGTTGGTGACCTACAGACCTCAGGGCTAACCCCAAGGCGTTCACGGTTTTTCCTCCACCAGTTCCGGTGTAAAGGTAAATGTATCCCAAACTTTCCATCCTCCAAAACTAATTTGCTAAATTAAAAATTCTCATGTAATACAAGCGAAGCGCCTTTAATTTATCTTTAGTTGCACAATTTTTTTGTTGAGACCTTGTTGAAGAAAGTTTTTACAATAGTTCAGGTAGTATATTTGGCATACAATCTTCTAGGGAAACAAAATGAAAGTCAAAATAGAAGAGTTCGCGGATGAGTGGGGTCCAGAGAAGATACTGCAAGTTTACGATCCCAAAGTTGGAATGAAAGGCATTCTGGTCATAGACAACACAACACTAGGTCCCGGAAAGGGGGGAATCAGAATGCTGCCCACAGTAACTACACGAGAAATTTTTCGGTTATCCCGTAGAATGACGTGGAAGTGTGCTCTGGCGAAAATACCTTTTGGAGGAGCAAAATCAGGGATAATTGCTGACCCGAAGCAGATGTCTGAAGAAAAAAAGATGGAAATAATCAAATCGTTTTCTAGAGCCCTGAAACGGCTGTGCCCAAAACTCTACGTGGCTGCGCCGGACATAAACACTGGAGAAAAGGAGATGGCTGTTTTTGCCACTGAAAACGGTTCCATGAAGTCTGCCACTGGAAAACCAGCCCATCTATGTGTTAAACCGGGTGTAAAGTGTGGTTTGCCCCACGAGTATGGGTCAACAGCGTTGGGGGTTGTGCAGGCTGGGTTCACTGCGGCAAGTTACATAGACTTGGACACTGACAACGCAACAGCTGCCATAGAAGGGTTTGGGAACGTTGGCTCTTATGTAATGGAATATCTTAGCCAGATTGACATGAAAGTTTTGGCAGTTTCTGACTCGAAAGGTTGCATTTACAATCCTAACGGGCTGGAATACGAAAAGCTGTTAGACGTCAAGATGAAGACAGGTTCGGTTGTAAATTATCGTCCGGGAAAAGTGTTGGATAACAAGGAATTGTTTGAGTTGCCTGTGGATATTCTCATTCCAGCTGCTCTTCCAGACGTCATCACAAGAGATAATGTGGAGCGTGTTAAGGCTAAGTTGGTGGTTGAGGCTGCCAACCTTCCTGTAAATGCTGAAATAGAGAAAGTTTTAGCTCGGAGAGGAGTTTTGGTTGTGCCCGACATTCTGGCGAACGCGGGAGGAGTAATATCTTCGTATGCTGAATACAGGGGCTACAATCCCAAACGAATGTTGGAGCTGGTTCAACGAAAAATTCGGAGAAACACCGTGACTGTTTTGGAAACCGCCCTAAACAAAAACATTGAACCAAGAGATGCAGCAATGAACATAGCAAAAGAACGAATACTCAAAGCAAGCAACCACTAAAGCCGTTCTTTAGGTTTTAGACGCTTCCTCATTTAATAACAACGTTAATTCGTAGGGTCTTGCTTCATTGGGTAAAATTTAATCCCTCAACTCAACATATCTAGTTAAGATTTTTGTTTTTTACAGCGCGTGAGTTTGTATCGACAATTTCGGCAAATTACGGATTACCACTCGTACTAATTCTTGTGGGTTCACGGATTAAACTTGAACAGTTTTTACCCTTTATAGCTCTGCAGGTTATTACTAAAACATAAAGAAAAACTATTGAATTGATCAAGCTTACTATAAGAACGACTGGGTCTCCGTCAGCAATGAAACTACCAGCGTAACCGAATTGTAAAACATATGCTTGGTTGACAAGATAAGTCACACTTAAAACGGGATAGATGACACGCATCTTCCTAATGAATGGAATCAACAAAGCCATTACGCTGAAAACTGGAAAAAGATATCGCTCGTGAATTCTTGTAGGAAGCATAAAAAAAGCGAAGAAAAGTAGAAAAGCCGAGAGCAAAGCCACCAATTCTTCAGAAATACTAAGACGCTTGTAAACAAAATATAAGGTTAAGGCGACCACAGCTCCAAACATAATCCAACCAATTATGTATTGGTTTACAAAAAGGAAAATCGTAGTATCGGGTTTCCACATCCCTCCGAAAGCCCAGATGTTAAAGGCGTTAAGTGTAGTGTATTCGTAAGTGCCATAAGCACCAAAATATATGTCGCTTAAGAAAACAATCGGATTACTACTAGTCCACTCAAGAGGCAAAATTACAGCAAAAACTGTAACAATAGCTGCACCTAACGATGTGATAATTCTACGCCAATCATATTTTCTGAAAACTAGAAAAATCATTAATGGAGCCAAAGCTATGCTTTGAGGTTTGCAAAGAATACCCAACATGAAAGCTACTGCTCCCAGCTCGGGTCTAGATTCCAAAACCAAGAGCAATGAAAGCACTAGAAAGAAAGTGTATATAGCGTCGAATTGTCCCCAAATTGCTGCATTGAAAATCACTGCGGGATTAAAGGCATAAAGGGCTGTTGCTATTAAGGCTATTTTTTGGTCAGATCGCTTTCGTACAAAGATAAAAATCAGTAACGAAGTAGCCAAATCAAAAATATTCGGAGGCAATTTGATGATGTATCTGATGAGATGGGAACCAAAAAGCGAGAGTTCCTTTGCTATAGAGCCGAAAAACCAGAAAATGTAGACGTTAAATGGAGGGTAATTTATCCAGCCAATCACTTTGTAGAAAGGTCGAAAACCAACCGTAGCAGCAGTGTTAAACCACCACTCAAAAGTATTAAGATCACCGGTATGCCCTGAATGCGAAAAGAAAATAACTCTAACTACAAACGAGAAGAAAAGCAGCGATGCTAGAAATGTGACTTCTCTTCTTGCGAAAGAAAATCTCATAGGCGTCTTTCCTCGCGCTTATCTAATGGGTATATGAAGTTACAAAAACTAAAAAGGTGGATGGTTAAATTTTAGTCCCAACCCAACATTATGTGCGTGTTCAAGAGTACTAGTCATTAGGATGGTCGCTTTTCTTCTTTTTTTCTTCAATTTCCCTCAGATAGCTGTCTATTCTCGTGTTCAACAGGTTGTATTTCTCTTCGTCAAGCAGACCTTGCTTGAAATCATCGAAAACATGACTCTTATAGTTGTAAAGCTCCGTTTCGCATTGAAGGGTGTTCATCCTGAAACGTGAGTAGGTATCATCAATATCTTCCATATGCTTGGTAAACAATATCTTGTGCCTCTTTCTTACACGTTGGGTTCTTACTATCCATCCACCAGCGCCCGCAGTAAGTCCACATACCGATAAGATGACTGCAATCACTTCGACGCTCAGGGTTACGTCGTTTACGGAAGCGGATCCAGTAGTTTCTTCTATAAATACAACTTCTAGCACATGATTCGTATCCATGGTTACTGAAGTTGGATTAAAATAACCAACGTTTTCTGAATCAAGTAACCAATGATCAAATCTCCACCCAGACTCAGCGAGTGCTCCAACTTGTAGAGAAGATTCAGAATCGATACTGTACGATCCAGCTTCAGGAACAGTCTGACCAGCGCCAGTGACGAAAATGGTTATATTATTTTTTGGTTGTTCAGGGTCATTAACTATCAATTTCACAGGGTCAGTGTTTGTGGCCGATCCTTCTGAATCTTCAACATTACAATAAAACTCGTATGTACCTGGATCACTCTTAGATATTGTAAGCCGTTCTGAGTTCCACACTTGTCCTACTCCATATTCAATCCAATAGAAAGAATAGGGTGAAGTTCCACCTTCTGCAGTTGCAGTAAAGGTTGCTTCTTCACCCACATTAACAGTTAGAGTGTTTGGTGAAGCAGAAACTACTAAACTAGTGGGGTCAGCAACCTCATCTTCAGTGAATACTGCTACAAGATTGTGGTTTGTATCCATTGTTACTGATGTGGGGTTGTACGAACCAATGTTTGTTGAATCTAGTAGCCAGTGATCAAATTTCCAGCCTGATTGTGGATTTGCACCAATTTGTACTGAAGTGCCATAATCATAGCTATGAGTTCCAACAGAAAGAGTAGTACTACCAGAACCAGTAACGGATATCGTTAAATCATGTTTAGCTGGTTCAGTAGGTGGCTCAGTAGTAGGTTCCTCAGTAGGCGGCTCAGTAGTAGGTTCCTCAGTTGGTGGTTCAGTAGGTGGCGCAGTAGTAGGTTCCTCAGTAGGCGGCGCAGTAGTAGGTTCTTCGGTAGGGGGCTCAGTAGTAGGTTCCTCAGTAGGCGGCTCATATGGATCCGGTGAGTGGTTATTAACCCCCCAGTCATTTGGAACGTCTCGGTCAGTGGGTGGCCACGCTTGAACTCCCGCTGCGCTATTGCTTTCGTCGTACACTGCCACTCTAATTCCCCATACAAGATCCATTTGGATGACTCCGTGATGCTTCAGCATCGAGATTTCGAGGATCCAGTGGGGAGTGCTTGAGGTCGGAGATTCACTTATCGAATCGGCAAAAACTACATCAACTGGGTCTGGGGTAATCTCAGTCCAGCCTGATCCAGTTCCTTGATAACATACTAGATCCGTGTGTCCTACAATATCTATCCTGAAATCGTCAGTCTGAGGAGCAGAGCCCCCGGTATTGTAGCCGTCAATGCAAATTTGCCAGTAGTCGCCAGCGTCATTGGTGTCGTCATTGAGAATCTCAATAACAAAGCGTGAGTGGCATACGATAGGTTCACCCCCTAATAGGGTATATGTGCTTCTGAAAACAACATTTTCGCCTATCATGGTAGGCTCACCTTCGGTCCATTCATTAGTGGAGGTCCAAACTCCATCAATAGTGGGTTCTACAACAGTAGCACGCTCGTATCTAATGTAGCCTGGTTCGCTCGCCTTGGTTCCAACGTTTATCAGCAAGAGCAGTAAAAAAGCTACCAGTGCTGTGTAGACTTTCCTTTTCGTTTTTTTCATCTTCACTCTCATCCATTTAGAAAATAGTCTGGAAACAAAGTGTCAATAACCTTACATTTCACTTTTAGTGTGATTTTAGGGTATTTAGGCTATATACTTTTAAAATTTACTGAAGATTTCATCAAAAATCGAAAGTTTTTTACTCAAAAGTTGTTGCTCTAAGAGTCCAACTTCCTTTCATGTCTAAGATCAAATAAAGAAGCCTCTCCATTTCTTAAAGTGCCAAAACTGTTTCTTTCCCACTTTAATTCTCAGAATCTCACCTCTGATTCAAAAAGGGCTTATATTCTTAGTTAATCAAGATTTCTTCAGTAGTTCAAGTTTGATTGTGTTGAAAGAAAAAAAGAGGGCGAAAAAAGGCAGAGAACAACAGCAAACAGCTTTCTTTTTAGCCTTTTGGGCTCCAACCGCAGTAGGGACAGAATTGAGCGCCGAGGCTGATGGTTCTTCCACATTTGGGGCATAATCGAGTGGACCCACCCACATCGCTTCCTCGTAACATTACGAAGCCAGCGATAAGCAGTAACGAAGCAACAATACTCATACCAGGTACAAAGTAGTCTATGGGTTCATACAAATAACCGTATTGAAGCTCGTAATAGAAAAACAATCCCAGATTCGCCACTGATGAGACAAACAGGAAGACGCTAGCTGCTATGAGGATAACTGATGCATTTTTAAATTGACTCATTTCTTTTCACATCCTCATTTCATTAATTGTTTTTTCATATTTAACATTTTACACGGTTTCTTTCCCACTCTTATTTCGTGGAACCTCATCTCTGATTCAAAAAGGGCTTATATTCATAGTTGTGCAAGATTTTTTGTAGTTAACGTTCGAAAGGATTTGTGATGCAATGTCTTCATCAGATAGGAAAATTGTATTGGAGCCTATTGGTTACGTGAAAACCAAAGCATTAGGCAAAGAAGTTAGGGACAAAAACCTCATTTCAAAGATAGTTTTTCGTGAAGATTTGGTGGAGTCTTTGGAGGGGATCCGAGAGTTTTCACATTTGTTTGTTCTTTTTTGGCTGCACAAAATAGAGGATAAAGAAAAAGAAATCAAAAAAGTTCATCCTAGAGGCAGAGAAGACATGCCGTTGCTGGGAATATTTGCTACAAGAACACCACACCGCCCGAATCCAATCGGGCTAACACGAGTCAAACTCTTAGCCGTAGAAGACAACGTCATTACTGTTCAGGGCTTAGACGCCTTTGACGGCACACCAGTCTTGGACATTAAACCCTTTGACCAGTGGGATACAACCGAAGATGTCAGAGTCCCTGAATGGTGGCTGAAGCTGGAGAAAGAAAGAACAGAAAAAAATGAAGGGATCTGACGTCCTTCTATGTTGTTTCTTTGACTTTTTTGGCGAATTCTTTTCCAAACTCGTAGCATTTCTGAAGTTCGGTTTTGTCTGGAACCCATTTAACCGTCAAAGCAGGTGCAACTAATTCCATTCCCGCACTCTTCAGCGCCTTTTCAATAGCTCTAGTTGCTCCTCCGCCCCAACCGAAAGAGCCGAAAGCAGCAGCAATCTTGTTCCTCGGTCTCAAACCCTCCATCTCCCTGAGAAACGGAGCAACAGTCGGCAAAACACCATTGTTGATAGTTGCAGAACCAACCAGTATCCCCTTCGATTCAAGTAATGCTCCTATGATGTCTCCTTCATCAGAAAACGGCAGCCTATAAAGCACTGTCTCGACGCCTTCGCTGCTTATGCCCTCAAGCATAGCCTTAGCCATCTTTTCGGTGCTCTCCCACATAGTATCGTAGACAATCAACACTTTCTTCTTCGCCTCTCCACTAGCCCACTTAAGATAAGCCTTAACAATCTTCATTGGGTCCTTACGCCATATGATGCCGTGGCTGGGCGCAATCATGTCAACCTTTAAACCTAGTTTTTGTAATTCTTCGATTTTTCTTGTCACCAGTTGGCTGAAGGGCCACAAGATGTTGGCGTAATATTTTGCTGCTTCTTCCATCAGCACGTTCTGGTCAACTTCGTCATCGAACCGTTTGGATGTTGCTAGATGCTGTCCAAACCCGTCGTTGGGCAATAATAGGGCGTCTTTTTCTATGTAGGTGAACATTGAGTCTGGCCAGTGGAGCATGGGGGCTTCGAGGAAACTTAATGTTCTTTCGCCCAAGCTTAGGGTGTCTCCGGTTTTTACGACTTGGAATTTCCAGTTTCCGAAGTAGTGTTTCTCTAGTCCTGCTTTGCATGCGGCGGTGCCTATTACTGTTGCGTTGGGGGCGTGTTTCAGGATTTCTGCGATGGATCCGCTGTGGTCTGATTCAACGTGGTTTGCTATTATGTAGTCTATTTTGGTTGGGTTGACGATTTCTTTGATTTTTGTTAGCATTTCTTTTGTGAAGGGTTTGTGTACGGTGTCGACTAGGGCGATTTTTTTGTCGATAATCAGGTAGGCGTTGTATGTGGTTCCGCGGTGTGTTGAGTATGTGAAGCCGTGGAAGTGTCTGATGTTCCAGTCGACGGCTCCAACCCAGTAAATGTTTTCTAATACTTTAACAGGAGGCAAATCAATCCTCACCTATCAATCAATTTGTTAACAAACCCTATTAACCTTCCCAATTCTCACAAATAGCAACCATTAATTCAACAGATTTTCAGAAAACGTAAATAGCTCCGTTACATTTTACCAAAACGGTGAAGACCAAGTGAAGATTGCAGTTTCTGGTAAAGGTGGAGTGGGTAAAACCCTCGTCTCTGGAACTCTTGCGAGCTATTTCGCAAAAAAAGGATTTAAGGTAATGGCTATTGATGCCGACCCTTCACCTAACCTAGCATTAACATTGGGCATACCCATCGAAGAAGCAAACAAGATAGTTCCGATTTCCGAAAACGCCGAACTCTTAGACGCAAAAACCCGCACAGACTATCCCGGAGTATACAAACTCTCCTTCACAGTCGACGACATAGTTGAAGAAAACGGAATGGCATCACCCTACGGCGTCAACCTCCTCGTCATGGGAACAGTTAAATCCGCCGGTTCAGGATGCGCCTGCGGACCCAACGCCGTAGTCAGGGAACTGCTCCGCCACCTCATGGTCGAACGAAACGAAGTCGTAGTCGTAGACATGGAAGCCGGCATAGAACACATGGGAAGAGGAACAGCCAGCCACGTCGACACAATGATAATAGTTGTTGACTCCAGCCGAAAATCCCTAGAAATCGCCAAAAAAATCAACGGAATGGCAAACCAAGCAGGAATCAAAAAAGTATTCATTGTAGGAAACAGAGTCCGAGACTCCGAAGAAAAAGAACTGATCACCGACTTCACAAACAAGAACGGACTCCATTTATTGGCTTTGATTCCATACGACGACACAGTCGTAAAAGCAGACAGAGTAGGAGAAGCACCGCTCAAATACGCAGAAACCTCAGAAGGAGTAAAAGCCATTCAAGATATAGCCGAAAAACTACTCCAAAACAAAAACTGAACCTCTAGGTTCGGAAAAAGTTTGAGCGAAAAAGAAATCAAATCAATTCTGAAAACTAGCAAAACAATAGCAGTTGTGGGACTGTCAAGAAACCCAGACAAAGACAGCTACGGAGTAGCACAATACCTACAGTCAGTCGGCTACCGTATTATTCCAATTAACCCTTTTGCAGACAAAATATTGGGAGAAAAATGCTACACAAGTCTCCTAGACATACCCGAAACAATAGACGTTGTAGATATCTTTCGCTCATCCGAAGACGTACCACCAATCGTAAAAGAAGTCATAAAACTGAAAAACAAACGCGGAAACCCCAAGGTAGTCTGGATGCAGAAAGGAATAATTAACCAAGAGGCAGCTAGGCAAGCTAAAGAAGCGGGTTTCACGGTGGTTATGAACAGGTGCATGATGGTTGAGCACAGGCGCCTCACCATGAAAGGCACACTTTGATGGCGAAACGGAAACCTCTTAAATAATAGTCACCGCGTAATACAATAGAATCAAAAGAAGGAAAAACAGCATGAACCTGCCTGAACAAAGAATCATCGGTTCCCTCATACTGCTCTCCGGCATAACGTTCCTAGCCGTCGGACTCGCCACAAACCAGCTAACAACCATCTTAGAAATTATCAGCGAAGTATTCAAAACAGCAATCGCAGGATAAATCTAACCCAGAAAAAATTTAGTTTTTACGTGAAGTCCAGAGGCTAACTAACTGGGAAACTTCCTTCAAAGGATTCGCTAAAACCATTGACACTCCAACAGTGCATTCAAGCCAACATCCCCTACAAGAAGCAACTTTACGCCATCCCTCACTATCCCTCTTCTCCTTCAAAATATCGCCCACAGACCCGCCTAAAGTATCACCCAACACAATATCTGACCGAGCTGGACAAGCCAAAAGTTTACCCGCCGGATCAATGGCAACATAAAGTTCTCCAGCGTGACAAATCTTAGGCGCCTCACCCCTAAAAAACAGTTCAAAACCTTTCACAAAATCTGTTGGCACAGCCAAGAAACCGGGGTCCGAACGCTTGAGCCTCAGCAAATAGTCTAGAAGCATGGAAACCGCTTCTTCAGACGGAGTGTTTTCTGCTGGCGGAGGATACGGGTGGATAGGCTGAACTTGAGCGAAATCAACTAAGCTGCGGAGTTCCTCAACGAATTTGGGCAAGATCGCAATGTTCCACGGGGTCACGACACTGTTCACTCCCACCCTCACTCCATTAGACTTCAGCAATTTTATGGCTTCAATCGCTTTGTCATAGGTTCCCGCCACACCCCTTATCTTGTCATGAACCTCTTTAGGACCGTCAAGAGAAACAACAACCAAATCAAAATTGTCCGCCACCTCCGAAACTCTGTCTTCATTCAGAAGTGTTCCGTTGGTGTTCATGCTAACTAAACAGCCGTGCGACGCGGCTCTCTTGGCGAGAGTAATTAAGTCATTACGCAGTAAGGGTTCGCCTCCGCTAAGGTCAAAAAAGGGTACACCTAAACTGCAAACCGAGTCTATGGCTGCTAAAGCCTCTTTAGTAGACAGCTCCGGTGTGTCCGTTTTCCACCATTCGCAAAAGACACAACGCATGTTACATCTGCCTGTCACATTGTACGAGGCAAAGAGAGGCGATGGTCTTCTTGCCTTAAACTTAAGGAAACCGCTAAGTATCTTGGTGGTTAATTGCCCAGTTTTCATAGCTATTATCCCTAATTTTTAATCAAAGATAAAAGAACTCCGGAGAACCACCGATTTTTTAGCAGTCTCACAAATTTACTTCGTCTGTTTCATCCGGTCAAACATTTTCTCTAAAGTCCAGCGGATAGACGACTTGAGTTCTCGGGACCTTCCGGGGTTGATGTTTCTAATGTCTATCTCTCGGATCAGAGTTCCATCGCGTTTAATGTCGTAGGAAAGTATCTTTTCCGGAGTTATCTTGCCTTTGCTGGCGGCTTCTCTATCTTTCTCCTGCATCTTCGCTAAAACCCGTTCCACAAAAAAAGACGTGAACGGAGGAGTGCTGATGTCAAAGTTTTTGTCTTCTGCGAGTACAACTTCCATGGAGTCTTTTTCAATGTAGAGCTGGGCTAAGAGGTCTCCAGTAACCGTCTTCAATGGAACACCCTTTTTCTGCCTTGTAACAGCAGGCTGAGCTGTTTCCTGTTTTGGAGCAGGCTGAACTGGTTTGGAGATTTCGGCTCTCTTGAAGCCCTCCTTGAGTAAGGTTTCATCTATTAAACCAAGCAAAGTTTTCAGTCCATCAAGTTCTGTTTCCATCGTTTCTACGCGTTTTTCTAGGAGAGCACGGAGCTTGGCAATCTTCCTAATTTTCTCTCTTTCCTCTTCTTCACTCAACTTTTCTTTTCCCTTCACGCAAGCTATTCTACGCTTATGTCAAGCTTATCTGAATAGATTTCATCCATAAGAAATATGAAAGAACCCCTTTTAAGCTTGATTTTTCTCAGAGAAGAATAATTCTCAATCTATTGTTTTCTTGTCCACATAGCGGTCAGAGAAATTTTTAAAAAAATTCAGATTCTAGAGAACCCACGCGCGAATGGAGCAAGTTTTATCTACCCTCAATGATAGATTTTTTGCGATTAGAGACTTGTCTACCAAACCAGATTCCTTTACTTCTCCGGGTGTTCATGAAACTGTCCTTGAATTATTAAAAAACGAAAAAACCGGCAGGATGCTTGATGCAGGTGCGGGCGAAGGAGATTTAACAAGAAGATTAATTCAAATGGGATTTGATGTAGAAGCGTGTGACCTTTTACCCGAACAATTTAAACTGGCAAACAGAGAATGCAAAAAAGTCGACTTTAACAAAGCTTTGCCATATTCTAATGGTTCTTTTGATTTCATCGTTTGTGTTGAAGTTATAGAACACTTACGTAATCCATGGCATTTAATATCAGAGTTTAAACGGATTCTGAAGAAAAAGGGAAAATTGATTATTACAACGCCTAACATCCTCTCTGTTTTATCAAGATTACGTTTTCTTTTTACCGGAGAGTACGCAAATTTTATTTATGATGATTTATGGAAGGAAATAGATAATAACACCAATTTGCATGGACATATTAATCCCATAACTTTTGTCGAGTTAGAGTATATTTTACTAAAGAATGGCTTAAGACTTGAAAAGATCGGCAGCGAATACAGAAGTGGGAAGTTGCCGTATACCGACTCGGGCTTGTTAAACCGTTGTATTGCAATGGTGGCGTACCCGTTCATCAAAGCTTTCATGAGGAAGCACTATGGCAAAAATAGTTTATTGAACTCTGATGAATTGTTAAATGGTGAAATCTTAATAGTGAAAGCTGCAAAGCAATAATATAATCGGTATTTTTCACTTCGCTATGTCACAACTTGAATTTGCACATCAGTTTATGTCGTTAGGGCGGGCATTTCGTCTACGGGCTTGAATATCACATCCCACTCTTCTTCCAAGAATTGTTCAAATTCCTTGAAGACCTCGCTCTCTGTTTTGTTTAGCTTTCGGCACAGCGGTTCACGGGTGTAGGCGCAGCTTAGGTCGAATATGGCAGTTTTTTTTGACAATTCAGGATTCTCTTTTACCCCATTTATCAGAAATTCTGGCGGTCCTTCTTGAAACAACCAAGCTATGTATGAAATGTCCACCACCTCGTAAGAGGCGCCCCGGCGGATAGCGCATTTGTGGTTTTCAGCTATTTTTTCAAAGGTGGATGGATGGATAGTTTGTGTCCAGAGAAAACTGTGATATTTGCCGTCGCCTGTCCTAACCCAGTCTTCGTTTTCACAGATTTCCCAGCCTCTCAATAGGCATCGCTCTTTAAAACTGTCGATTAGACTCAAAACTTTCGGAAAAGGCAATTTTGTGGGTATTCCTTGTTAGATGACTACAAATGACTATTCGGTTTTATGAATTTAAGATTATTTGACAGAAACCTTGAAATTTTGTCGGCTAGAGGTGTAAGTTTTGAAAAAATGTAGGCTCAATTACCAATTATCCTACATTTTTATATAATCAGATTCAGAATCCGTAGACCTGAATCTTAAAAATCTTACGAAATCTCCCTCATAAATCTACATTTTTCCGACAGCAAACAATAAATGCATATATACAAAACCTAATCAACGCCTTCAAGGTTTGGAAAATGAAACTGAAAAACCAAATGATTTCTTTAGACGTATTAGATTGGCAAATTTTACAAGCTCTTCAAAAAAATTCAAAACAAACCTACTCCGAGATCGGACGTCAATTAGGCGTAGCCCACTCTACAGTCTATGACCGAATAAGAAAATTGGAGAAAAACGGGGTCATCAAAAAATGGACTGTTGACATTGAGCTTGAAAAGATCGGGATAAACTACATCACAGCCCGCATGACTGTGTTTACGGATCCGAAGGAAAGCGAGAATATAGCCGAAAAACTGTCAGAAGCCAAGGAGGTTTTGGAGGTTTCAATATCGCTTTCTGAAGAATTGCTGATAATCGCGAAAGTGTTTGCCAAAGACCAGGATGAACTGCACTCCTTTGTAGCTGAGAAAGTGGCTCCTCTTCAGGGAGTGTTGAGGATTCGAACTTCAATTATCACAAAAAAATACAAAGAAGAAAAATTCATGATAGAGAGAAAATGAAAACTATAAAAGCTATTTTGTATGTAGACTTTAATTGGAATAGAGACTCTTTCTCGCATTAAAGGAGAACTTCCCTTTGAAACCCGTATCTTCAGCCCGAATTCTCAGAACGCTTTCGCGAGAGAACGCTTTCTATTTCTTCACGTCAGTCGGAAACTACACGGGTCAAAAGGCGATGTCCTTGGAAGAGTTTGCGCATAAAATCAGAGAGGTTGAAATCGTGTCTCTGGAGTTTCATCTTTATCGTAGAGATTTCGAAAAATGGGCGGCTGAAGTTCTTGAGGACAGTGAATTAGCGAAGAGAGTTAGAGAGTTGAAGCATTTGGAACCAGTTGGCAACGCCCTGCGGGATCAGTTGCATTTCACGGTTTCAACACGTCTTGAAGAACTGAAAAGCGCCAAATAGTTGCTTGGTTAGCCGTCTATCTTTTTGAGTTGTCCGCGGTACATTTCAACGATTTCTTGCGTGGTTGTTGCGTCCTCTGCTGATTTGTCTACCCTGTATTTTCCTGTGAAACGAGGGAATCTTATGGCGAGTCCGCTTGCTTCTCTTATGACGTTCATGGCGCATGTGTGGATGGGACTGAGAGTTATCTCCGCGCCTCTGATTTCTATAACGACTGATGGCTCAAACCAAACATTCATTTCAAGGGTTGAATTGACCCTAGGGTGCCTATGGGTTATTTGGTGTTTTTTCAGCATTTTTGGTAGTTTTTCTAGGTCCGCGTCGGTGAATCCGGTTCCAACTTTTGTCACTGTTTCGAAAGTGTCGTTGTCTGGGTCGTAGGCTGCGAGAAGGAAGGCACCGTATTTTCCAGCGCGTTTTCCTCTTCCATGGAAGGCGCCCACCACCACCAAGTCAACGGTGTCAGTCATCTCGCTCTTGTAATCACGTTTGTATTTTATCCAAAGCCAGCCCCTTGATCCTGCCTGATAAACAGAATCTGGATTCACGGATTTACAGATTATTCCTTCACTCCCGTTTTCCACTGTTTTCTCGAAGAATAGTTCCAGTTGTTCTGGGTCTTTTGTGATTGTGTATTCTGCTACTTTTACGTTGTCAGTTTCTTCAATTACGTTCTCGAGGTGTTTGTGTCGAATTGGGTATGGTTTGAGGGTTAGGTCTTTTCCGTCAACGTAGAGAACGTCAAACATGAAGAGGGTGATTGGGTGTTGTTCCATCGCTTCTTTTATTCCGTATTTTCGTCTGCGATGCATTAGCTCCTGAAAGGGTTTCATCTCGCCTGTTTCTGGGTCAACGGCAACGGCTTCCGCTTCCACAATAGCTTCTTCAGCCTTAACGTGTTTCCTGATGTATTCTACTCCGTCTGGATATTGGTCTGTAATGTTTTCGAGGCGGCGAGAGAAGAGAATAACCTGATCTTTCTCTTTGTGGGCTTGTATCCGCTCTCCATCATATTTGTATTCGGCTATGCATTTTCCTCCGAGCTTTTCAAGAATTTCAGTTGGTGAGTTTAAGCGTTCCGCAAGCATTGGGCGGATGGGTTTCATGGGTAAGACTTTGAATTGTTTGATGCTTTCCATGCCTTCTTCAGCGACGGTTTTGGCAACTTTGCCTAGGTCTGATGAGATGTTGTAGGCGCGTTCTAGTTGATCGCGGGTTTCTTTTCCTCCGCCAAAAGCTATGGCTAAAGCGTCTAGGACTGTCATGTCTGCGATTCCCAGTCTTAGGCTGCCTGTCACAGTTCGAACTATGTACTTTGCTTCGGTGGGAGAAGCATCGGACAAGAGTCCTGCTAAGAGGTTTATTTTGAGGTCGACTGATCCTGAGCCTGTGGATTTTGCCATTTTGTCGAGGGTTTCGTAGACTCTTTCAGCGGTCAAGGGTTTCGGAAAGAAGGATACCTGTGTTTTCTTTTCTAAAAATTTTTGAGCTGTTTCTCCGAGGTCCCCGGTTTTTTGCAGGTCTGTTTCTATGTCTTTTTCTCTGTGGCCTGCAGATTTTGCTACTGCTCGTATGGCCAGTTTTTCTGCGACGCCTATTTCTATTCCAACGAAGTCTGGGTATAGTTTTCCTTGTGTCAGGTATACGATTTTGTCTATGAGGTTTGTTGGGGTTTCTTTGAGAAATTCTACTAAGTGGTCTGTCATCTCTAGCCGTTTTGTTGTTGCCTCAATCTTGTGGTAAGCGTCTGCTATGCGGGAGTACCTCAAAAGGATAACTTCCTCACATCATTGAAGGCTTGATTAGATATTAAAGGTTAAACCCTCGAAACGATTGTTTAAATTGTATTTGTGCTGTCCATCAACAAGGAAAGATTATTAAGTCGTAATACATACTACAAATACGGATCGTGGATGAACAAAAAAATAGTGATAATTATCGTAATCGCCATAACATGCATCATCCTCCCAACTTTCACCCTCTCCGCATTCGCCGCCAGAAATCCAAACCGATACGGAAAAAAATGGAAACAAAACAAAGGAATAACAAGCACGCCTGAAATCGGCATCTACAGCGACAGCCAATGCACCAACCCCTTACACTTCATTAACTGGGGAATGCTCGAGCCAGGACTGACCAAAAACACGAGTTGCTACATCAAAAATGAAGGCAACACAGTTTTGCACCTATACATGAAAACCTCAAACTGGATTCCGAGAACCGCTTTCAAAGACGTGGAAATAAACTGGGACTATGATGGACAGCCACTAACTCCCGGCGAGACAACTCAAATCACATTAATTTTAACGTTATCTACAAAAACTGAATTAACAAAATTTAAAGTCAACATCAACCTAATAGCTGGCTGACAAACCAACACATTAAACCAAACATCATACGAATGCAATGTCTTGCAGTGTAGACCCCACTTTTTTATACCTAGTTCAAACAAGTCACTTTAAATCTCAATTCATTAAAGAGGAGGTGAAAGAACACTTGGATCACACAATTGTACATTTCGAAATTCCCGCAGACAACATTGAAAAACTGAGCAAATTCTACTCAAACCTTTTTGACTGGAAAATAATACATACGCCTGTTGAAGGAATGGACTACTGGCTCATCCACACGGTTCCCACCGACGACAGAGGCATGCCTCAGAGACCAGGAGTAAACGGCGGAATGTTTCCCAGACAGCCTGAGCAAAAAGGAATAAAACCAGTTAACTACATCACCGTTGAAAACATAGACAAATACATAGAAAAAGTAACGAAGCTAGGCGGAAAAATCCTCATGCCCAAACAACAGGTACAAACAGTAGGATACATTGCCCTCGCAATGGACCCAGAAGGCAACCAATTTGGACTTCTACAACCAGCGATGACATAGGAAACTGGGGACTTCATTATACTATTTAAAACACCTTTTTTCATAAAGGAAAATAAGAGGCAGATTACAGACTTTTTCCCATAAGAAAAAGTGGAAACTTAAAGTATGGCTAATAAAAAAGCACATCCCAGACCTTGTTTAGTTTCGTGTAGTGTTTTGAAAGAAGAAATTCAGCAACTCGTCAAAAACGGCGAACTGGATGTTGATTTAGTTTTTGTAAGCAAGTTTTTTCACGTAGATTACGGCACTTTGGAGAAGAACCTTCGAGAAGTTCTCAAGCAAATGCTTCCCCGTTTTGGCGATGGAATAGTTTTAATCTATGGGGACTTGTGTCTCGGTCCAAACAATGAAATGAAAAAAATAGCTGACGAATATGGCGTAGTCAAAGTGGATGCATTAAATTGCACTGATTGCTTACTTGGTGGAAAAGGAAAAATTTTGGAGGCTGACCCTGATCATGACTTCCTGTTTTTAAATCCGGGAATGATAGGTTTCTTTGAACATTTTATGAAAGTAGCGAAGCAGGAAGGCGTTGATGAAGAATCCATAAAACAATTTTTTAGTGGTCTTGAAGGTATTGTGTTGTTGGATACTCTTGATGAGGCTGAGGAGAACATTAAGGATATTATAAAATTGAATTCTGGCCTTCCAGTTTTGGAGACAAAAAAATTGGGGTTGAAAAATTAAAGCGCAACATCTTGGAAGCCATAGAGCGCTCAAAAGAGGAATCCGACCCAACGCAAAAGTAGTTTTTGGGTCTGGAACTAAAAAATCTTCTATGTCTCTTCGTGATTAACTGCATTATTTTTTAGCCAAAAGCAACAGGCCGCACAGCAGGTTTATGGCACCTACAAACCCTAAAACGCCAACAAAAAGCGGATTCGAAAGCAAATTGATGGAAGAAAAAAGAGCGTACGCAGATAGAACAACAATGAAGATGCCAGCCACAATCATAGCAAAAGAGAAAACTCGCCCCGTATTCTCAGCCACCTTGAAAACATCCAAAGCCTCGCTTCCAGTGGTGTCCTTCAGAATCGGCTCTCTCTTCGGTATATAATCTGGTGCACGAACAGAAATCTCCCGTTTTTTCCTCCTCTCTCTCGGCAACTTCGTCCACCACAATAACTAAACACAATCTCAGCTAATCAGCTTTTTCGTGCAGGCGCAACAACATTTAACAATCCAGCAATGATGGAGACTACACCCACCAAAAGCGCAATGACAAGGAACGAAGGAGGCACGATGATGGGAGTCAAAACAAGAATTGCTACTCCCGCCCCGAAGCTTATTCCTCCCATGGCAACCCGTAACCGGTTAAAATCGATTTCTCGCCTCACCATCCTAAGATAGTAAGTGACCAGAACTATGGCTACGAGTCCAAGACTGGAAATTAATGCGCTTTCAGCATTAACGTCCCTCCAAATCACAGGAAAAGTGAGAAGCAAAACAGACATGACTATTCCAACGATGGGAGTGAGAGGATAAAGAGGGGACTTGAAAGGTCTATCCAACCGTGGCATCTTCCTCCTAAGCTTAATAAGCGAAAGATTAACCAACGCAAACACCAAAAGAGAACCAAAACTCGCCGCATAACCAAGGAATTCAATTGCTCCACTGGAAGCGAAAAAAATCACGCAAAGCGAACTGAAAACAATCGCCACATAACGCGACCCAAATTTCTTATGAACCTTCTGCAACATTTTCGGCAAATAACCGTCCCTGCTCATCCCTCCAAGGAGGCTCGATTGCACGGTCATAGCCGTGCCCATAGATGAGACACTGGCAATAATTCCAGCCAACGCAAAAAGAATTCCTCCGATAGTACCCATAATCGTCGAAGCCGCAAGATTGAGAAGAGGAGGGGCATCAACAGTTCTTGTCGCTGTCAAAGGAACTACCCCAACAGCAACGTAAGCAACAGCAAAATACATGACTGTCAACAAAACCGTTGACACAAGCAAGGCTCTAGGAATGTTTTTTCCCGGATTCTTAATTTGTGGAGCTCCAGCCACCAATGCTCTCATCCCAACAAACATAGGAAAGATATAGGCAGTGGTTGCAAAAAAGCGGAATAAACTGTCTCCTGAGGCTTCGGGCACTATGTTTTGGGGTGTCATGGTGTACGTTAAGCTTACGGCGAGAAAAATGATGAATATAGCCAAGAATGTCGCAACTATAAAGGTGGTGGCTTCTTCTACTCCTCGAATGGCGAGAACTATAAGGATGACCATTATACCTACGATCAGGAGAGCCGCGTTGATTAGAATAAGTTCTTGGAGTGATGGTGCAAGTATGGAGAAAAGGGTTGAAAGCTGTTTAACGAAGACTACGGCGGCAAGGGCTCCCCCGAAGACGCTGGCAAGCCATCTGAGACACCCCGCCATGAAAGATATAATGCCTCCAAAAGCAGCTTTTGTGTAAGTATATTCACCTCCAACTTCAGGTAGGGCTGCGCTGAGTTCGCTGTAACTCAGCATGGTTGTCAGATTTATTAGACCACAGAAAAAGAGGGCTGAGATCATGCTGGGTCCTGCCAGATTGAAGTATGCGTAATCCAGTAGCGCAAAAATCTCGAATCCTATGGCACCGCCTAACCCCATGATTATCGCGCTCACAAGACCGTGTTTCTTCTCCTTAGCCACCAAGCCATTCCTCCTTTTGTTATCCTCGCCCTTCACGGATTAGAAAGAATCCGCTTATAACTGAAAAAAGGCTGAACACTCCAAGAACCAATAAATAGAGTGGTAGGAGTTCCGAGGGCACATTAAAGGTTGTTTGTACCTCAAGAATGTTCAAATAAAGCATGATTATCAAAACTACAACTAGTACCCCTATGATTTCTTGGGCTACACCGGTTATCGCTGTTAGGATTCTTCTGATTTTCATCTTTGATTACCTTCGCAGCAATATTATTCCAGCAACTAAATCAAGCAAACCGATTGTTAACAGCAGCAATAAGGGGATGTTTCGGAAGTTTTGGATGTTTTCGCTTGTGAGGATACTTGGGTCGAGAATGCTGATGACAAAGAAACCCATAACTATGATTCCCAAGAATATGAGGAAACCGCCTAAAGCAACAGCAAATCTACCAAAATATTTCGGGTCCCTCAACATCGTTTAGTCTCCCTACCTTTCATTACTATGAACTCGCGCTTCGCTCCCTTCTCTAATTGAGCCATTTTTAGTCTTTTTATCTGTCTTCACATTTAAAATTTCACAAAAAATTCTTCAAGAAAATCCAATCTCCTCATTGAAGGAAGAAATTTTCTTATTTTCTCACATTTATCAAAGATTGTTACAACAAAATTTAAGAACCACAGTCCACGTTGAAAAGGCTGGAGTGATAAAAAATGCCCTGCACAGTGTTAGTTTGTGGTTTCTTTGGAGATACAGGCAAAGGAAAAATGATATCCTATTTGGCAGTTAAAGACAAAACTGCTGTGACGGCGAGGGCTGGGGTGGGTCCAAACGCTGGTCACACAGTAGTTTTTGAAGGGAAAACTTACAAGTTGAGGATGCTGCCCAGCGCCTTCACTGCTCCCAAATGTCGTCTTCTTATAGGACCAGGAGTTCTGGTTAATCCAGAAATTTTTCTCAAAGAGATACAAGATACAGGGGCTCAGGGCAGAGTCGGCGTAGACCCACAATGTGCTATAATAGAACCTAAGCATATGGAAGCGGACAGGAAAGGGTATTTGGCACAGAAGATAAAATCAACGGGTTCAGGGTCAGGTCCCTGCAATGCTGACAGAGTCATGCGTGTAGCCAAGTTAGCACGTGAAATTCCGGATCTTCGCGACTTTTTGGTGGATGTTCCTTTGGAAGTGAACACTGCCATTAAGGAAGGAAAAAACGTTCTTGTTGAAGGCACCCAAGGAACTTACCTCTCACTTTTCCATGGAACTTATCCATACTGCACATCCAAGGACGTATGTGCTTCAGCAGCCTGTTCAGACGTTGGCATTGGACCAACAAGCATTGACGAGGTTATCGTTGTCTTTAAAGCTTACAATACACGAGTTGGAGGCGGACCTCTTCCAGGCGAGCTTTCGTGGGAAGAGGCTCAACGAAGAGGATGGGCTGAAATTGCCACTGTGACTGGAAGACGACGAAGAGCAGCACCCTTCGATTTTAACTTAGCGAAGAGGGCCGTTATGTTGAATGGAGCCACCCAAACAGCCGTAACGAAGATTGATGTGCTGTTTCCAGAATGCAAAGGCGCCCAGTCTTATAGCGAACTTTCGAGAGAAGCAAAGGCTTTCATTGAGAATATTGAAAAGCAACTCAAGGTGCCTGTCACGTTACTTGGTACTGGTCCGGGTACGATGGAAGTAGTGGATAGAAGAAAAGAACTAAAAAGTTAAGGCGGTTTAAAATTCAGTGTTCTGGACGCTCTTTAAACGGGCTAGGGGACAGCATGAGAATGCGGTTTTATCTAGACGAAAAGAGACAGATTGAAAGAAATGGGCTTTTGGATTCCATTCCCCCGCACCGATTCTTTGTACAAATAACTAACAATTTGACCAACTATTATTTTTACAAGAGCAAACAGCAAAATCTTTTTTAGTGTGCATATGCCCATATTTTGAATTCTACAGGAAAGATAATCATAGGAAGAATAAAAAAAATGAAACATGAAATTATCCGTAAGGAGGACCTTAACCCAAAGGATTACCTGATGGAAGTAAAAGCGCCTATGGTAGCCAAGAAAATCCAGCCTGGACAATTTGTGGTTCTTATGACCCATGCAAAAGGAGAAAGAGTACCAATGTCTGTACAAAAGGCCGAGAATGGCAACGTCACTATGTTCATAAGGAAACTGGGAAAAACCAGTGTCGAACTTTACACCTACAAAGTAGGAGATCACTTCGAGAATGTGATTGGTCCTATGGGAAACGCGGTTGAGATCAAAAAGTATGGAAACGTTGCAGTCTGTTCGGATCTCGTTTGTGGACACGCAGAAAATTATGCCCTATGTAAGGCACTAAGCCAAGTAGATGGAAACCATGTGATTTCGATGCAGACATTTCCATCAAAAGATATGATGTACCTCGAAGAAGACTTGAGAGGAGTAAGCGATGAATACTATATAACGCTTGAAGATGGCTCCTACGGGATAAAAGGTCATTACCGGGACATTCTGGAAAAGATGATGAAACAAGGCACGATTGACATGGTTTTCGCTGGCGGGCGAACTGATGAGTATCCATTGCTTTCAGAACTCACTAAAGCCTATAATGTGCCCACAATGGTAACGTTACGTCCAATCATGGTTGACGCTACTGGAATGTGTGGGTCATGTCGCGTTTTTATTGATGGAGAAATGAAATTAGCATGCATTGACGGTCCGATGTTTGACGCCCATAAGGTAAACTTCAAAGAGCTCCTAAATCGGGTGAAATTGTTTAAAAACCAAGAAGCAATTGCCCTAGAAAACTACAATAAAACGAGGTGAAGAGGATGGTGAAGTTAATAAAAAATCGGGTTCCCATGCCAGAGCTTTCTGTCGAAGATAGAACTAAAATTTTCGACGAGGTTCCTTTAGGCTACAGTGAAGAACAGGCGATAAATGAAGCAAAGCGTTGCCTTCAATGCAAGGATTCTCCATGCACAAAAAATTGCCCAGTTAATGTAGATGTGAACGGGTTCATAAAAGAACTGGCGGAAGGGAACTTCAAGGAAGCTTTCTTGAAGATTAAACAGGATAATCCTATTCCAGCAATCGCTGGTCGCGTTTGCCCACAAGAGAACCAATGTGAGGGAGTCTGCACGATGGGAAAAGCAGGTGATCCCATAAACATAGGCAAATTAGAGTCATTTCTCGGAGATTGGGCTATGGAAAATGGAATCAGGGAAGAGTTTGTAATCGATGAGAAGGATCAAAAAGTTGCTGTAATCGGATCAGGGCCAACAGGTATTAGCTGCGCAGTTGATTTAAGAAAATATGGCTATAAAGTAACTATATTCGAGGCACTTCACAAGGCTGGTGGAGTACTTCAGTATGGAATTCCTGAGTTCCGTTTGCCCAAAAAAGTTGTGGATGAGGAGCTTTCCTATCTGAAAGAAATTGGAGTGGATATTAGGCTTAACCACATTGTAGGCCAGAATATATCTTTCGATGAATTACGTGATGAATACGACGCAATCTATATTGGTACCGGAGCAGGGGCTCCATTCTTCGTGGGCATAGAAGGTGAAGAACTCAACGGAGTATATTCAGCTAACGAATTTCTGATTAGAACAAATTTGATGAAAGCATACAATCCAGAATATGATACTCTTCTGTTCGTTGGGAAAAAGGTGGGAGTAATCGGCGCCGGCAATGTTGCAATGGATTCTGCCAGAAGTGCGCTAAGAAACGGGGCTGAAGTGTATATTCTTTATAGGCGAACTAAAGCATATTCGCCAGCGAGAGAAGAAGAACTGCGTCACGCTCTGGAAGAGGGCATCCATTTCATGGAATTGGTTGCCCCGACGAAAATACTCGGAGAAAACGGCTGGGTCACGGGAGTTGAACTTGTGAAAATGAAGCTTGGAGAACCAGATAAAAGCGGGAGACCAAGGCCAGAGAAGATAGAGGGAAGCGAGTTTGTCATGGAGTTAGACACTATTGTGGAAGCTATTGGCACAAGACCTAACAGACTCTTTCTGAGAACAGTACCAGAATTAAAGACCAAATCACGGGGAATAATTGAAGTTGATGAGAAGTTAGGGAATATTGAAGGCGTCTATGCTGGCGGTGACGCCATAAGCGGTGGAGCAACAGTTATTCAGGCATTAGGAGAAGGAAGGAAAGCAGCCAAATCAATACACAATTACTTATCTGCGCGCTAAATTTCAAGGACAAAACCCAAGGGCGCGCGCAACGCTAATATACTATTTGCATTACCCATCGTGGACAAGCTTCCACACACTTCATACACCTCGTGCATTTGGAGTGATCTATAGTGGGGGGCTTCACCTCCTTTATGGCATCTTCTGGGCAAGCATTCACGCAATAATAGCATCCACCACAAGTACCAATCACCGCTATATACACGGATTTGTCGTATCTGTATTTTTGCACGTCGTTTGACTTCAATTCGATTTCCATCAAGCAGTTAATTTGCTTTCTTATTAACATCCCCTTCTGTATGAGGTTCTTAGAGGGGAAAGAAGTAACATGATGGCCAGGATTGAAAAACAATATATGTGAGAGCTTTTACTTTTTGTTTACTTACAACTAGACTTCCCTCATATAATAGGAGAAAAAGAAAATGATAAAAACAAAGTTATTTCACAAAGAGTTATTTTTCAGTCAACTAGGGTTTTTAAAAGTTAGTTTTGTTTGGGGTTGTGAGGTTAATTAACATGTCGAGTGTTGTGGTGGATGTTTCCGATCTTCGCGGTTATGAAGGCGATTATACACAGGATTTGGTGGACTTTTTGGAAGAGCGTTTAGAGGTGACGGTTGCTTCTGCAAAAAATGAGGTTACTTTGGAGTTTGAGGAGGAAAAGGAGGCGCCTTCGAGAAAAGACCTGCGGTTGCTGCTTCGAAAGTTTTTGCACAGAGAATATTTGAAGGAAAATTTTCGGGTTATCTCTGGAGGAGAAAACGTTTTCAGAATAAAAGAGAGAAAAGAACAGCCAGAATAGCCTAATTTTGAATATTGATTGTTGCTTCATAAATCTTATCAGAAATTCTAGTCCATACCATCACTCCAATGAGCATACGGTGGGGTATGGTGGAAAATGAGAGTATTGAGGCGAAAGCCCGCATCTAATCGATGTATGGTTTGCAAAGAAGCAATCATTTCTTCAAGAATTTATTGTGGAAGGCTGAAAGAATACGTGGACGACCTAGTTTATTGTCCATATTTCGAACCAAAAGCCATGGTTAAACTGCAGGCAATACAGTAGTCAGCGAGGAAGATTCCCTTTTTGTAATTTCTTAGATAGACTTGTCAGAATAAAGGATGTGATATTATGCTACCAATTCATTTCGGGTAGCTTTATAGGACTTTGGAAAACATGTTCTGGGGCCAACTGGTAAAAGTCTTCTCCAAAAGGATTTCCATTTGCTTAATGCCTGATATTTTGGCAATTTCTTGTTTCAATTCGAATAGCTCTTCAAATTTGGCAAAAGGGGCTATAGCCAATATGTCAATCCCTCCGACACATTTAGTGGCTATAATCACATTAGGGATACGAATTATTTCATTAACTACTTGAGCTGCACTACCTTGAGGCGAAACGTTTATGCAGAAAACAGCGTTGCATAAATACCCGATTTTTCTCAGGTTCAGAGTTATTGTGGAACGAGAAATCACGCCTTTTTGTAATCTTTCGAATCTTTTAATCGCAGTTTTAGTTGAAACACCAAGTTTTTTAGCAATTTTTCTGAAAGACATACGAGCGTCTTTCGATAACATCTTGATTAGGGATATGTCAATTTTGTCCAATTCAGGAGATGGATTGAAATGTTTCTGTCCAGCTGTGTCCAAAGCAACACGGGAATAGGCGGCCTTCGGTTTGTGGGTCCCATCTTTTAGAGACAAATCGCCTGTGTGCGGCAATACATTAGATGAATTAAAAACAAGGTTTTCAAAGTGCTCGATCGGTCCCGCATTTTCTGTGATTGCTGTATCGGTTTTCCTAATGTGTGGGTTTCTCTTCACCAAATCTACTGTGTGGACAAGATCGTCAACGTTCTTTATGAGTAGCATGCTGACTATGTTGTGCTTGCCAATGTGGAGGTGGTTGTAAATAACGTTGGGGATCTTTTCAAGGAACTTCATAACGTCTTGTTCTTTGTTGATGTCTGCCTCGATTGCTAGTAACCCTATGCCCTCATATCCCATGCTTTTCGGGTTTACAAAGATTGTCGAACCCGTGATGACACCGGTTTTTTTTAACCTTGTAAACCGCATTCTTATGGCGTTTGTTGAAAGCTTGCAGTCTTCCGCAATTTCAGCAAAACTAGTGCGCGGATCTTTCAGCAACGTCTTTAAAATCCGTATATCGGTTTCATCGATTTCTGGTCGTCCACTCAACTCTTTGTTCCCTGCTGACTGAAGATGCTCTAAGGCTATATATTTAATATGCTCTCCACACATTATTACAATAAAAACAATAATGTGGTTTTTTGTTTACTTTTTTAGTTTTTTTGGAAACAAATCTTAAATATAACCTGCCTACAATGGTGAAAATCGTAAAAAAGGTGAAATAATTGAAAAAACTCACAACAAACAGAACAAAAACTACAACCATCGCATTAGTTCTCATGTTAACCTTCGCTGCTATCTTTGTTGCTTTGCCTATTGTAAGCGCTCATGATCCGCCCATAGAGGTAACCACTTATGCATACCTCTCTATCTCACCTAATCCTGTAGGTGTTGGTCAAACTGTGTTTCTTATTATGTGGCTTCATGGAGCTCCACCAACAGCAGCGGGTGTTGGTGGTGACAGATATATCGACTTTACAGTTGACGTTACTGGACCTAATGGACCAGAAGGCACGTTGGGGCCATTCATATCCGATCCCGTAGGAACATACTTTACTACATATACACCTAGTCAAGCTGGCGAATACACATTCGTTTTTAACTATCCTGGACAAGTGTTGTCATTATATCATCCAGAAACCGGAATTCCAGGCAGTAACAGTGCTTTCGTCGGCGACACATTCCTACCATCAACCACAACTGCAACGCTAACCGTGCAGCAAGATCCAATAGAAAAAATCCCCGATTATCCACAACCAACAGAATATTGGACACGCCCAATAGAAGGCCAGAATACCGCATGGGCTGGACTTGCATCAAATTGGCTAGGAGGCGCTCACATCGGCTACGTTTATGGCGGTTCACAGAATCTTTTCCAGAAAGACGGAACTGCACCCAAAACTTCTCACATAATGTGGACAATGCCAATTGAATTCGGAGGAGTTGTCGGAGGAACCACCGAAATTCCTGGCGCAGCCTTCTATTCAGGTGGATCATACGAGGGTAGATTTACTTATGCACTAAGTATGTATGGAAACCTGTATTTCACAAAACCACTAAACCACGCTGGCGGCTCACGCACAAGCGGTTCAGAATATGTATGTGTGGACATGCGGACTGGCGAAACAGAATGGGTTTCTGACACAATCGGCATACCATACACGGGAGTGCTTGCTAGAGCAGATAGACCAACAATAAAAGGGCAACTCTATGATTACGAATCACGGAATCAGCATGGCGTCGTCGGCGGAGTAATTTGGCAAGTAGCTGGCTCTACATGGATTGCCTATGACGCTTATACCGGACAGTGGATCTATAACTTCACCGACGTTCCTTCAGGAACAGAACTATACACCGATTCTGGAGAGATAGTTCGTTACATTCTTGACTACGGTGCACGAGAGTTGTCTTTGTGGACATCAGCTGCGCTAACAGATTCGCCATTAGTGCTGACACCAGGCACCAGCACCAATGCTTATCAGTTTAGACCTATGGGAAAGAACGCTAACATGAGCGAAAACATCTTGTGGAACGTGACAATTCCAGATTTGCCAGGGCTATCGAGTCCAAGTATTATCAAAGTTATCCCTGATGACCTAATACTTGGCACAAGCAGTTCATTTCCGATGTTAGGTGGAATTTTATCACTCACGCAAGATCCCATCACGATGTGGGCGATTAGCGATAAACCAGAAACGAGAGGTGACCTGTTATGGATCAAGAACTATACTGCACCACCGAACATGCTAACCCCAACCTTAGGACCAGTTGATGAAGAGACTCGCGTATTCACTATGTCGCATGTAGAGACAATGGAATGGTATGGCTACGACCTCGACACTGGCGAACCACTCTGGGGACCCGCTGGAGAGGACTTTAGGGCTTTTCAATACTATGGCGGAGGAGAAGGCGGCGGGCAGAAAGGCTTTGCTGCGTACGGTAATCTATATGTTCAGAGCTATGGTGGAGAAATTCACTGTTATAACATGACCAACGGCAATCTGGAATGGAAATATGACAACACTAATAGCGGTATTGAAACACCATGGGGAAATTACCCGATATTCATAATGGCTATTGCAGACGGAAAAGTCTACGCTTTCAATAATGAACACTCTCCCAACACACCGCTATACAAAGGTGAAAGGGTAAGATGTATGGATGCATTCACTGGAGAAGAGTTGTGGGCTGTACTAGGGTGGGCTGGTCAAACTGGAGGTAGAGGTCAATCAACCGCTGTTCTCGCAGATGGCTTCCTATGTTACTACAGTTACTACGACAATCAAATATACTGCATTGGCAAGGGGTCAAGCGCAACAACCGTCACAACCCAAAACGATATCATTTCACTCGGAGATAGCATTCTAATCAAAGGCACCGTTACTGATCAGGCTCCTGGCACAGGACAAGACGAGCAAGCAGCACGTTTCCCAAATGGCGTCCCTGCAATAGCTGACAAATACATGGATGAATGGATGGAATATCTGTACATGCAGAAGCCGTGTCCAATGGAGTTAGATGGGGTTCCTGTGAAGTTGGAAATTTTCGGCGAAGACGGCAGTTACACAGAATTAGGTACAGTCACCAGCAACGCTTATGGGGACTTTACTATGGAGTGGACTCCTACAGATGACGGATTATACACTATCATGGCCACCTTCGATGGGTCAGACTCCTACTGGCGCTCCTATGACGCAACCTACCTGTCAGTGGGTCCAGCACCAGCAGAACCAGAACCGGAAACAGAAGAACCCCTATTCAGTACAGCAGAATTGGCAATCTTAGCAGCTGTTGTAATACTCATCATAATAGTACTAATAGCAACTTGGATACTCAGAAAACGGTGAACACCTCAAATTTTCCCTCCCTTTTTTTATGGGGAGTAAACACATCGGAAGAACATGGGCTGAGAAGGCTCCGGACAGGAAAATGAAACTTACCAAAAGCGAAAGTAGTAGCTTTGGAGTTTTCATTTGTTTTCCCTGAAATTGCCTGTCCGGAGCCTCAGCAAACCTATTTCCTTTAATTCTTTGATTAAGCAATAGAAAAAGCTGATCTCTAACAATCCACGTTTTCTTGTGGGTTTAGATTTTTTGCACCTGCAACTTTTTGATCCCAGAGATACGTGGTTGCTACCAGTAACCAAAATCATGTCTTCAATTTGTTTACGAAAGAAGATAAGTCTCGAAAGTTTTAAGTGGTGAGGGCATTAAGCCTTTAGTTCGAGGCAAGAAAACGGTGAGAGACAGGTCTTTAGGTGTCCTAATTTTTGTTTTGGCTATAGCTGGTATGATTGGGTATTTCTGGTGGCTTTTTCTCTCTCCAGAAGACGTAACGTTCTTGGGAAAGACCCTCAGCGAATGGGCGATAATCGTTCCAATTATGGTAATAGTCTTTGCAATCCTCTTTGTCATCGCTTGGATTGGATGGGCTCTGGCTTCAACAGCGCCGCCCCTGCCGGTTGCTAAAGAAACTCCAGAGGATTCAGAAGGGAATTAACCCTATTTTTTCATTTTAAGTATCAGGAATATTGCTAAAACAGCAACTATCACGGCAACTATTAGAATAATGAAGAGAGTGGGATCTAATCCGAATAATTGAGCTTGCCACATGTTTGTTTCTTCGGTTTTCGTAGTCAAGGTGTAGTCAGGATAGGACGATGTTGCTTCAACGAGTACACCTGTGGACCGGTCCCAGTAGAACATAGTTGTGGATGTAGATGCGGATACCACACTTCGTTTTGCACCTGCATAGGTTCTCTCCTCAACCTCACTGATCGTTATGTTGCCTTCGGTTTGCTTCCGGAATGTGTCACCCGCACTCAAGTTTGCAGGAATAATGAACGCGTCGCCAATGTCGCCCGTCTCAAGATCCAAAGTTGACGTTAGAGACAATTCTGTTCCATCAACATACCTCGACGTGATGTTAACATCAATTCTTTTTCCCTCGACACCTATGATTTCAATTCTGCCCCAGTTTATGTCATGTTCCTCGGGAACATCCCCGGTAATAGTTACTTGGTATTCTATCCAATCGCCTTGTTTCACACCCACTGAAACCTCAGCAGAAACAACAGTTGAAGATACCAATTCAATGAGAACAGTCAAACAAATCATTGCCAGAACAAGTTTTCTGTTCATCTGACACCATAATTAGTTCATTACTTCAGTTTTTATGACTTGCGGAAGATGTTGTGGGTTATTTTTCTATGTGGATTTGGCTTGCTCCAGCTTCTTTTTCGATGCGTATTACGTGTTCTGCTTTTTCGGCAAAGGCTTCGTTGTGAGTTACAGCGATTATCTGTTCAATTGCTTTGAAGCGACTGATAGCCTCAGCCAACCGATCTACAGAACCGTCTTCTCGTCCCAGACTCTCTGTAGGCTCGTCCAAAAGAAGCATGTAAAGACCATGACCGGTTCTAGACTGCATAATCAACTGCCCCAAACCTATACGATAAGCGAAGGCTAATAGTGTGCGTTCTCCTCCAGAAAGGTTCGAAACTTCTCGTTCATAACCTGTTTCGCTGCTGACAAAAGGTGAATAGGTTTCGTCAACTCTAACAATCAATACAGGCCCCACATCTCCGACTAGACTGTCTAATACTTGCTGAACAGTTTTTTGGAGGTATTTGACGAATTCGCTTCTAAGTTTAGGCTGGATACTTCTGTAGGCGCCTCGTATCCTCTCGATGATTCCCAAAAGTCTACCGATCTTTTCTTTTCTGTCAATCTTCTTTTGAGCGTTGTCCAACCGTTCCTTCAATTCGTCTACCCTTAACGCGAGGTCTCCTTTTCTTCGCTCCAAATTCTTCATTTCGTTCTTGGCGTTTAGGTGGTCAGTGAAAGCGTTTTTTTGCAGTTTTCGCGCGGAATCCAATTCAGTAACATCAAATTTGGCTATCTCTTCTCTAGTTTGGGCTAGTTGCTTTTGAAGCATCTTCTCCTGTTCCTGTGCCTCTTCAACTTCTGCAGAAAACTTGCTCAAAATTTCATGCCTTTCGTCTACCTGATTCTTCACGTCTTTGATTCGAGGGGTAAGCTGTTGCAGACTCGAATAAATGAGGTTAACTTTACTGTGGAGACTCTTCAGTTTATCCATATTTTTCTGCAATTCCGCAAGTTTTTTTTCGTGTTCACCTTTCTCTTCTTGAAGGCTTTCGAGGAGGCTTTTTTTGTAGTCTCCTGTGAGTTTTTGGAGGCAGGTGGGGCATTTGTTTTCAGTTATCAGGCTTGAAATCCTGTTCAGAGAAGCTCCTATCTCTCTTTTCGTCGCTTCCTGTTCACCCCCTATATCCCTTAGTTGCTCATCAACAGCAGAAAGATAGACTCTCAGGTCTTCCACTGTTTTATCTGCGCCCAAACCGATTTCTTGCAGTTCATTTCGATGGGACTTCTCTTTTGTCTCCATCTGTTCCAAAAGCTCTCTTAACTCGTCAAGATTTCTCTTGTTCGTTTCTGTTTGGTCCGCCAGTTCTCTGAACCTGTTCTTGATGTTGGCGATGTTAGTTTGAATCTGAATTTCCCTTCTCTGCAGAGCCTCGGTTTCTCTCCGCAGTTCTTCTAGACCTTCAAGACGGGAAGTCGCCTCGTTGAGAGCAGTTTCTGCGTCTCCGAGCTTCTTTTCTGCGTCTTTAAGTTGGCTTGCCACTGACGAAAAATCTTCAACTGCTCCAATGTAGTCAGCTTCAAGTTTGCTGATGCGGATTACGTCTGCATCGCGTTCAAGAACATCCTTCTCGACTTCATACTCCTTCTCAAACAGATGCAGTCCGCTCCAAGCCACTTCGTAGTCGGAAAGCCCGAATAGCTGATCCAGTTTTTTCTGGCGCTGCCGTGGAGTGATGTCTAAAAGTTCTTTGAGGTGTTCTTGGCGCACCCAAACAACCTCTCGGAAGAGGTTTTTGTCTAGTCCAGTCAGAGCCTTCAACTCCTCGGCAACCGCATCATTCTTGGAGCTAGCAAGCAATTTTCCGTCTTGGTAAAATTTGAGTAGGTCAATGTCTTGACTGATGCCCTTTCCGCGCCTTCGAATTGCTCTTTGAAGTTTGTAGGTTCTGCCGTCCTGAACGAAAACGGCTATTACTTTTCCTTCTTCTGCGCCTTCTCTGAGGAGATACTCGTAACTTCTGCCTAATGGGTCTCCGAAGAGCACAAAATCGAAGGCGTACAGAACAGTGGATTTGCCCTGTCCCAGACCACCCACCAGACAGTTGAAACCCTTAACAAAAGGAATAACTGTTTTGACATGTGATCGGATGTTCTCCAGCCGCATAGATTCCAGTTTCACAGCAGTTCCTCCAGCTTCTCCTTCACTTGGGTTTCCTGCTTTTCCACCAAGGGGCTGATGAGGTCAACAGAGAGCCTGGCAATTTTTTCGCTCTCCTCCCTGTTGTAGCTTTCAGAGAAAATCTCGAAGAAGTATTCGTAAGCCTTTGTTGTCAGGTCTTTCATTTCCCCTTTGAAGATGGAGCGGATTATATCCTCCGGAACTTCGGTTTCTTTAAGTCGAAGAACTGGGTGAACAAGGAGAGCTTTTTCGCCAGCATTCCTTATTCTAGCAAGATCGATTTCTCCTCGTCCAGCCTCAGCGGGTAAGATTCCGCGGATAACTGGAACCACAATAGCTTCCGGTTCTTCCCTTTCCTTCACTAACTGCACCACTGCTTCGGTTATCTTTGCAGGGGTCAAACCAGTGTAGGTCTGCTCCAGAATGATGAAGGGACGTGGGGTCTCCATCTTTATTCTGTGAAGTTTTGGCACTCCTTTTTTGCTGACTTTGACATGGTAGAAGCCTTTCTCGGTTTTTGCATCATCGTAGCTTACTGTTTCTATGCAGCCACTGTAGACTAGGAGACCGTTGTTGAAAGTGGATTTGTAGGGCGTGTGGATGTGTCCGCCAGCGTAGTAGTTGAAGCCTGTGGGAAGAAGTTCTGGTTTGGCTTCGGCTTCCATCTGGGGAGGCTTGAGGGCGGGAATGTCCAGAGCCATGTGAAAAACTAGGATGTTGAAGAGGGAGGGGTCAGGGGCGGGTTTGTTCTGTTCCAGAAAGATGGGCAATTCTTCCCGTGTCTTTCTGGCGGTTCGAAAGTTTGGGACGCCGTAAACGTAGCAGTTTTCGTTTTTCCAAGAGGCGCTTTCGTGACGGGGTAAGTAACGTATCAAGCCTGCGCTGTCCAAGGGATTAAGAATGGTGCTTGTTATCACGTTAGGGGCAGAATCGTGGGAACCATCAACCGCTAGAACGGGTATCCCAGCGTCTTTAAGCTTCCGAAAGTTGGTGATGGCTGTTTCAAGGGTGGAGTTTGAGGGCCGTGCGTGCTCAAAAATGTCTCCTGCGAGTATCATGAAGTCAGGTTCTAACTCGATGGTTTTGTCCACCAACTCCTCAAAGGCTGCATCAAAGTCTCTGCGGCGAACATCCAGATTATACTGAGCATAACCTAGATGCAAGTCAGCGGCGTGGACAAAACTGAAAGGTTTCACTAGTTCTCTCTCCTCCCGAACCCGTTGACTCTCCAACCTTTAGTTGATGCAGACTCTTATAGATTAAATGGTCAGCCCCTAACTGGAAAGGTGCAATACTCAAAACCACTTCTCAATTCGCATGCTCCTCCATCATACTAGAGACAAAATCGCGGTTTTTCACGATATTATCTAACAGGCCCCCTTTTTTTAAAAAGTTGAATGCTTTCAGACTTGGGTTATCCCCTTGTCCAAACGAGGCTAACTAGCTTTTAATTGCGTTAGTAACTGTAAGGGGTCTTCCCTCAGTTAGGGCTTGAGCAACCTTTTTTCTTGCACTTTGAAGGAGCCTCCAAATTGTTCCTCTAGAGACACCCATTTCCTTGCCTGCCTGTTCCTGAGATAAGCCTTCAAGGTCCACCAGTCTTAGGGCTTCGACTTCTGCTGGTTCGATCGAAATAGGGCTGGCGGTTGTTGTTGGTTGTGGGATTAATCTTTCTACTTTTGAGGGGTTTGGTATGATGACTGGTTTTGGAAATCTTCCTCTTCTTCCTCTTCTGCGCCGTCTTTGAGACATTGTTATCAGCTAATCTGTTGTGTCTTAACTCTTATATGTTAATCTAGTTACACCATAACTCTTATATATTTCTGTGCATTATCTAATAAATGTATATTGTGCATAAACACAAAATAGAGGTGAAAGAAATATGCCAAGAGGAGATAGAACAGGACCTTGGGGCGCCGGACCCATGACCGGAAGAGCAGCCGGATACTGTGCTGGCTACTCTGTTCCCGGATTCATGAACCCAACAGTTGGATACAGAAGGGGAGGGGGTAGAGGACGTGGCAGAGGCTTAGGCAGAGGATGGGGCAGAGGTTGGATTGTGTACCCACCAACCGCAGTAGGTCAACCCGCTTACCCACCACCATATCCACCAGTAGCACAAACCCAATCTCCAGAACAAGAAATTGCAGCGCTAAAAAAATATCAAAAAGGGCTGGAAGCAGAGAAAGCAGACCTTGAACAAGAAATGGATGGCGTCAAAGCTAGAATCGAAGAATTGAAAGCAAAAGTCAAAGAGTGAAGAACCAGCAAGCAGGATCGTGAATGCAGTACTCATTAGGCAACTTGGAAGGGGGAGGTGTTTTTTTGGGAAAACTTAGGATAGCTGTTGCAACGAATGGAGAAGAAGGCTTAGAAGATACTGTATCAAATGTTTTTGGTAGAGCCAAAACTTTTACTATCGTAGACACCGATGATGCAAAGATAAAAAGTGTACGTGTAATGGAGAATTCTGTAGTTTCTTATCACCATGGAGCTGGACCCATCGTCGTTAAGATGTTAGTGGATAAAGGGGTAGAGGTTGTTCTTTCCAACAAAATTGGCATTGGTGCTGCTGAACTACTAAAACAGCAGAAAATAACCCATGTATTAGTCAAGCCACGCACAAAAGTGAAGAAAGCTATTAACTCATTCATTGTACCCACACAAAGATGACGGTGATACCCGATGAGACCAGAGGATGAAATCAGAAAACTACTTGAACAACTAAAGAAAAAAAGAGAAACCGAAGGCCCATATAGCGAATTAAAAAACATCGCTTTGCATGCGGCAAAGCAAGCTCTTGAGTGGGTTCTTGAAGAAAAAGAAACCCCATTGACTTTTTAGAACGAGTTCGCAGTGAATTCGGGGTATACCCCGCAATGATAGTAAGGCTCGATTCCAAACCCCACCACAACAAACCTCGGCCCTTTTCTTAGGGAATTTACTTTGGGTTTTTGAAGAGTTTAATATTGTCAATCTGGTAGACTGGAGTATTTACCATTCAAGCGGGCCTTTATAATAGTTTATGGATGGGCATCCAACACATTTTTGATTCTGAAATGATGGGCAGTCTTTACAGTGGACCCCGCATGGGGTAATATCACTCTTCTTTTTTAAGGTGTGGACTCTTAAAGGTAAGAAAGAGGAGTGGTCGATTCTTCCTATGGGAAAGAACTCGGATCTGCGTATTCCTTCACCGCTCCTCAATGCACACTTCTCCATGGATTCGCTTTCAAGAGTGGGTTGATCCTCTGCCATCACTAAGGCGATCAGGTTAAACCCGCCCAGAGTTGTAAAGAAGTTGATGACGCGAGGACATCCACTGTATCGGTCAATAATTCTTCTCATTGCCTCAGCACTTTCCATCTCAAGTAGGATAAGCGCTAGGCGAAGATTTAGCGCATCAGGGTTAACAAGAGCTGAGATGGAAATGAGGCCTTTTTTGATTAGTTTGTCAACCCTCTTTTTTGCGCCTAGACTCGTGAAACCGATGGCTTCGCCTAATTGCTTGAATGTTTTCCTTCCATCCGATTGGAGTTGAATGATTAATTTCCAGTCAACATCATCCATTTCTAATCATTGGTTATTTTATTAAACGAAAGATTTATTAAATGTTTTGATTTGTAAACAAGACGACCCCTCGCAATTTAAAAAGTGATGAAGATGGAAAAACAGATTGCTGCTGAGAAAGGAATTGCAGAGTTCACTGAAAAGGAACAGAAGCTCAAAAGGAACATGAGCCAGATTAAGCATAAGATTGCTGTAATCAGTGGAAAGGGAGGCGTAGGTAAAAGCACCGTGGCGGCAAATTTGGCAATGGCTTTTTCTTTGCATGGTTACAAGGATCATGTTGGGATTTTAGATATTGACATACATGGACCTTGCATACCCAAATTGCTTGGTGTGAAGGGAAGAAGATGCCAAAGTTCGCCTCTAGGCGTTTTGCCTGTAATTAGTCCCATGGGAATTAAAGTGGTGTCAATGGACTTTCTCGTCCAAAGTCAGGAAACCCCTGTTATCTGGCGTGGTCCATTAAAGATGCAAGCAATTAGGCAATTCCTATCAGACTTCATGTGGGGTGAACTTGATTTTCTATTCATCGACGCTCCACCGGGCACCGGCGACGAACCTCTAAGTGTAATGCAGCTCATCCCTGAAATGGATGGTACGGTCATAGTCACTATACCCTCGGAAGTTTCTGAGGATGTAGTGAAGAAGGCAGTGGGTTTCTCCAGAAAAATGGGAATCCCCGTGATAGGCATAGTGGAAAATATGAGTGGTTTCACCTGTCCAAACTGTGGGATGGAAATCAACATCCTCGGGGCTGGTGGAGGAAAAAGGCTAGCTGACGACTTGAATGTCCCATTTCTAGGGAAAATTCCGATAGACCCCAAGATCTGCGAAGAGGCAGATAGGGGCATACCCTTTGTAGTGGGACATGTAGACTCATCCGCTGCCAAAGCCTTCAAAGAGATTGTGAAGAAGGTAGAAGATTTCTTGAAGACGAAAAAGCGGAGCGAAACTCAACCCAAAGAGAATTAACATGAAATAGGAGGGAAATAGTCAAATGAAAATCTGTGTTTCAGCTTTTTCAGACAATCTGGATGCCGATGTAAATTCGAGATTCGGTAGATGTCAATACTTCGTGATAGTGGATTCTGAGACTATGGAGTTTAGCGCTATTTCGAATGCATCTTCCAGTGCAGCTCATGGAGCTGGAATTCAAGCCGCTCAGACAGTAGCAAACATGGGTGTCAAAGTAGTTATAACTGGTAACGTTGGACCCAACGCCTTCAGTGTGTTATCTGCATCAGGAATAAAGATTGTAACGGGTGCCTCTGGTAGTGTTAGAGAGGCTGTTGAGAAGTACAAGAGTGGTCAACTCCAAGAGATAGGTGGTCCTACTGTTGGCGGACACTTCGGAAGGGGAAGAGGACGATAAAAAAGTGTATATAATATATTCAAGATTGAAACTTGAAAGAAACTTGAAGGAATTCTAACGAATTTCAAGAAGAAAGGAGGTGGGAATGAAGTGAATGTGAGAATTGTGGTTCCAGTCTCAGATGAGAAAGGTATCGATGCTCAACTCTCGGAACATTTTGGGAGGGCCCCTTACTTTGCCATCATTGATTTGGATGATGAAGGTAATGTAATAGGCCAAGGAACTATGTCGAATACGAGCGAACATTTCGGAGGTACAGGTCATCCACCCGACCGAATTATCCAACTGCAACCAAAAGCACTAATCACTTACGGTATGGGACCTAGAGCTCTCAGAATCTTCCAAAATGCTGCAATTGCCGTGTTTAGAACTAACGTAAACACTGTACGAGAGGCAGTTAGAGCATATAACAATAATGAGCTTCAAGAGCTAACAAAAGGCTGTAGCCATGCCCAACACCAATAGAAAAAAAGGCACAGAGGACTTCTTCAAATAACAAAAACTGATTGCTAGAAAGGAGATAATATTAGCTTGATTATAACAGTCGCCAGTGGAAAAGGTGGCACAGGGAAGACAACAGTTGCCGTCAACATGGCACTATCCCTCGAAAATGTGCAACTCCTCGACTGCGATGTGGAAGAACCGAACGTCCACATTTTGCTACAGCCTCAAATCCATGAAATAAAGCCCGTTTACACCAAAATCCCAGTAATCTCAGAGGAACTGTGTGACTACTGTGGAAAATGTTCTGCGTTCTGCGCCTACAACGCCCTCTTCGTGGCACCTCAAACTGTTATGGTCTTTCCCGAATTGTGTCACAGTTGTGGCGGCTGTGCACTTGTCTGTCCCAAGAATGCAATATCCGAAAAGGAAAGGCAGATAGGCACCATCAAAAAGGGAGAAGCCGAGGGCATTGAAGTAGTTTACGGAGAACTTAACGTAGGAGAACCCATGCCTGTCCCGCTTATACGAGAAGTAAAGAAGCAAATAAAAACCGACAAAACCGTGATACTCGATGCTCCGCCTGGAACAGCCTGTTCGTTGGTTGCGTCAGTTCACAATAGTGATTACTGCATCCTTGTGGCAGAACCAACCCCTTTTGGTCTACACGATCTAAAGATGACTGTTCAAGTCTTGAAAGACCTTGGAATTCCCATGGGCGTCGTAATAAACCGTGCAGGAATCGGCGATAAAAAGCTCTACGAATATTGCAAAGAAGAGAACGTTCCTTTGTTGCTGGAAATACCATTTAGCAAACGAATCGCAGAACTCTATTCCCAAGGGATTCCCTTCACAGCAGAGATGCCTGAGTGGAAGAAGAACTTTCGGAAACTTTTGAATGAAATAAAGAGGTGAAAAGAATGGTGAAACAGATTACAGTGTTAAGTGGAAAGGGAGGAACAGGAAAAACAAGTTTAGTTGCTTCCTTTGCGACGTTAGCCCAAAAGAGCGTGTTGACTGACTGTGACGTAGATGCGCCGGACCTCCACCTGCTATTAAAACCTGAGATTGTTGAAGCACAGAAATTTGAAGCATCTAAAGTCGCTATGATAGATAAAGAGAAGTGTATCCAATGCGGAAAATGTGAAGAACTCTGCCGATTCAATGCTATAGAGAAACTGGTGGTTGATCCCGTTCTATGTGAGGGCTGCGGTGTATGCGCCTACGTCTGCCCAGTTGATGCAGTAGAACTCAAGGAGAGGGTTTCTGGGTACGCTTTCATCTCAAAGACTAAATATGGTCCCATTTCCCACGCCAGACTGAATCCTGGAGAAGAGAATTCGGGGAAACTTGTCACCTTGGTGAGGCAGAACGCTAAAAAGGTTGCCGAAACCGAAAACTGCGAGTTGATTATTAATGATGGTCCCCCGGGCATTGGTTGTCCTGTAATAGCATCTGTGGGTGGAATTGATATGGGTCTTATAGTCGTAGAACCAACCTTGACAGGCATCCACGATATGAAGAGAGCCATAGGTTTGCTCGATCACTTCAAGATACCTTCACTTGTATGCATAAACAAGTATGATATAAACGAAGAGAATACAGATAGGATAGTCAATTTTTGTGGATCCAATAGCGTGGAAGTTGTTGGAAAGATACCTTTTGACCCGCTCGTTACAAAAGCCATGGTCGCAGGGAAGCCCGTAACAGAATACTCACCAAAGAGCAGGGTCTCGAAAGCCATTGCAGAGCTGTGGAAACAAATCCTTAGAATTATCAAGTAAGATTCGTTTCAAACAACATTATGGTTGTCTACTGTCTAAACGAAGACGTTAGATTGTAGCTTTTAGAGTTTTTTGGAACAGCTTCTTCACAGGAGCCAATCTAGTTTTGTGCAGTCATTGGAGAGAGAACTAGATGTTCATTGCTCACATCAACCTCTGTGATTCTGCAATTCTCGAACTCTCTCGACTTTCCTAGAATATCTTTGACTATTACTCTGTTTCCAATCGTTTTCGCGTAAATCACATTCTCAAACTCTACTGCGTTTTCTACAATTACTTTAAGTTCACACATTTTTTCTCTACTAAAACATACTTGTCGTTCAGGCTTATATTTTGGTGGCTTTCACAAAAGAGGCTGATCCAAACTTGTATCAAGTCCGCCTGCATTTCTATCTTTTTATCAAGTTCTTCTGCGTTTTCTCTAGGTTTTTAATCTGCTTTAGCAGGTTTTTTTTACGCCCAAAAAGCTCATTTAATTCATTCAAGTTGTCAGAAATCATTTCTAGAAGATGATTTGCTTCTTCTCCTTCTTCTATTTTTCGAGTAGAAGTTTAGCTTTCTTAATGAGCTCTTTTAGATTGCAAATTATCTCCCCCTGCAGAATCGCTAGGGTTTTCACTGCCATATGTATTTGCAGGTCAATGGCATCTTTTTTCATCGACAGTAAATCCATAACAATTATACATTTTCCATTTTAAGTTTGTTTCGGCGCTTTGAGGTAGATTCTTATCTCTAACGACGAATGCGCGCGAACATCATATGGAAAAAGGGAGTGAAATGCGAGAAAAAACAACTGATGTCTTGGACACAGATTCCGCGAAATTAGGTAGGTTTTGATTAAAGGAACAATTTGTTAACTTATAACCGGTGGAAAGTATATTTCATACTATTATTTTTGAAATGAGTCACAATTTATGTGACTTAGGAGCTTATCCCAAAAAACATTGTTAAAAAAGCGTTAAATGGTTACTTTTCATGTGACTGTTATCTAAATTAGTCTTCATATCTAACCCAAAATTTTACCCATAACGCTCGCCTACTTTTTCATAACAACAAATGCGAGCGCACGCATGCCTAGAATTCGTAAAACAAAGTGATTCATGATGATGAAATGCCCATTTGGATGTAGTCACCATACTTTCCCAAATCGTTTCAACTTTTGTCCTTACTGCGGATCAAAATTAGAAAACACCCGGGACAATAGGGGTCTGCACACCAAAACTGTTTCGAAATATGGGAATCGCGCAAACAATAGGCACAAGAAAAACAGCAGTGAGCTATTCCCTGAACTTGAGGCTTTATTGAAAGGAGACTAAAAATGCAGACCCTGAAACAATCGACAGATACTGAAAGAAAATTTGTCGCAGCCGATCTTGAGAAATGTACTGGTTGTGGAGTCTGTGAGCTTATATGCGCATTAAAAAGAGAAAACGTGTACAATCCTCGTTGCTCCAGAATAAAGATACTCCGATTGTATAGGCTCATTAACATGGCAGTGGTTTGTAGGTTATGCGAAAACGCCCCCTGCGTAATTGCTTGCCCTCAAGACTGCCTCACTCAATCTGAGACGGGTATTATAATGGTAGATGAAGAAAGGTGCGACTGCTGCGGCTGGTGCATGGAAGCTTGTCCTTATGGCGCCATTACTCTTAACCCAGAAAAGGAAACAATAATGATATGTGACCTCTGTGACGGTGAACCCCAATGTGTTGAATGGTGCCCAGAAGAAGCCTTGAGTTTAGTTACACAAAAAGAGTTTGACAAAAACCTTCGAAAAACCACAGTAAACAAGCTTATAAAAGAAAACTTGAGACTATCAGAAGCTGCCCATGATTTACCATACTCTCAAAACGAAGAAGCGGAAAAACCCAGTGTCCTCCGACAAAACAAAATGGGAAAATCATTAAACCTTCTCCTTGAGGCTTTTTCTGAACCCAACCCCATAGAGATTCTCATCTATGGCATGTTTGTAAAAACGAGTCTTGCCTCTTTAGTTCCCACATCTAAAACAGCAAAAATAGAAAAAACCTTGAAATGGCTAGATGAAGCCATCAAACTTTTCGAGAAAAACAAACTCACACAAACATCAAAAGCCCGTCAATTTGCTGGATGAGCACCATGATCCCAAATAGCACGCACAAATTAAAAATAATTACAGACAAGTTGCAAAGAAGCGAAAAAACGCTAAATCTAGAGACAGCGCTAGATAGTATTCTCGACTTTGAAAAGTTGAAATACTGCTTCGGATGCGGTATTTGTACTGCAAGTTGTCCAGTTGCAAATTTGCTCCCAGAACATTACAATCCGAGGACATTACTTCAAAGTCTACCTTTAGGCGACGACGAAATCCTGAAATCAGCCGAATTATGGTTGTGCGCTTGGTGTTACCGTTGTTATAGGCGGTGCCCGCAAAGCCTAAGTCTTCCAGAAATTTTTCATGCCGTTAGAAGATTTGCTGTGGAATGCGGCTACATGGAAGGATTCTACAAAGCTTTGGAAATAATTAGAGAAAATCTTCCACTCTTAGTTTCATGCTGTTATGTTGGTTTTCACCCAGAACGCGTAATAAGAAATGAACAATTAGTGAAAGAGGCTATTCAACAAGCTATTTTCACTTATGAAGGGAAAAAAAGGAAAGAGAAAACCTTCACTCCAGCGTACCGAGGTAGAGTCGCCATCATCGGCTCAGGTCCTGCTGGGCTTTCAGCAGCCCACTTTCTAGCCAAAAAGGAATATTCAGTAACAATTTTCGAGGCATTACCCACACCGGGTGGAATGCTAAGAAGATGCATTCCAGAATATCGACTTCCCAAGAAAATAGTTGATTTCGATATTATGTGTATAAAAGATTTAGGAGTTGAAATCAAGACCAATATGGCGATTGGTGGAAGCCTCAAGATAAAAGAGCTTTTAAAGGAAGGCTGCTATGACGCGATATTTGTAGCTACAGGTGCCCATGAAGAGCAAAATGGCAAGATTGAAGGCGAAGAACTAAAAGGCGTCTTCCACGCCCTTGAATTTCTGGAAAAAGCGAATACGAAAAAAGTCGAGTTAGCAAGTAAAGTCTCAATAATTGGCGGAGGCAACGTTGCTGTAGATTCTGCTAGAACCGCCCTAAGACATGGAGCCAAAGAAGCCACAATATTATACAGACGATCCAAAGAAGAGATGCCTGCGAGCCCTTGGGAAATTAAAGAGGCTGAAAAAGAAGGAGTGAAAATCAAATTCTTAGTTGCTCCTAAAAGAATTTTGGGTAAAAATGGTCAGGTAACCGAGATTGAATGTGTGAAAATGGAGCTAGGCGAACTGGATGTAACTGGTCGTAGACGTTCAGTTCCAATTCAAGGTTCCGAATTCCCAATAAAAACTGGCAGCATAATCATCGCTATAGGTCAATCTCCAGATACATTCTTTCTTCCAGAAACTGTTGAAATCACAAAAAAAAGAACGATAGCAACAGACCCGTTTACCCTAGAGACAACTTCACCAAGCATTTTCGCTGGAGGAGACGCAGTATTAGGATCAGGAACAATTATGGAAGCTATACTAGCTGGAAAACAAGCAGCATTTTCCATAGATTGTTATCTGAGAGGTGCCACGCTTGACCGCTAAAGATTTCTAAAAAACTTTTGGGAAAGAAAATGAAAACTTCTAAAGCTGAGCCAAAATTCAACGAAAAACTTCGTATTGGAGTTTATATTTGTCACTGCGGAAAAAACATAGCAGGGTCAGTGGATTGTGCGGATGTAGCAGAATACGCTTCCACGCTTCCCCATGTAGTACTTTCGAAGCATAATTTATACACATGCTCAGATCCAGGACAGGAAACAATCAAGAAAGACGTCAAGGAACATAACCTCAACAGAGTTGTAGTAGCATCCTGCACACCCCGCCTCCACGAACCAACCTTTAGAAGAACCTGCAAAGAGGCAGGGCTGAATAAGTACCTCTTCGAGATGGCTAACATTAGGGAACATTGCAGTTGGGTACACTTGTATGAACCAGAAAAGGCTACCGCAAAAGCCAAAGATTTGGTTCGCATGGCCGTTGCTAGGTCAGCACTGATAGAACCACAAGAAGAGGCTGTGGTTCCGGTGACAAGAAAGGCGTTAGTCATTGGAGGAGGGGTTGCCGGTATTCAGGCAGCTTTAGATTTGGCGGATACTGGCTACAAAGTCTACCTTGTGGAGAAGAACCCCAGCATCGGTGGAAAAATGGCTCAGATCGATAAAACTTTTCCAACTATGGACTGTTCCATATGTATCTTAGCGCCAAAAATGTCGGACGTAGGTAAACACCCAAACATCGAACTATTAACAAACAGCGAAATTACAGAGGTTGGCGGATACATCGGAAACTTCCAAGTTAAAGTCCTGAAGAAGCCAAACTATGTTACAAAGGAGTGCACAGCATGTGGTGATTGCGTTGACGTGTGCCCCGTAGAAGTTCCCAACGAATTTGAGGTGGGACTTACTTGGCGAAAAGCAATCTACATCCCTTTTGCTCAGAGCGTTCCAGCACGTTATCTAATTGACGAGAAATGTTGTATTGGCCTCGGCGAGAATACCTGTGCAAAGTGTAAAGAAGTCTGTGGTCCTAATGCCATAAATTTTAATGACGAGGCCGAGGAAGTTGAGCTGAAAGTTGGTACAATAATTGTAGCCACTGGTTTGGATGTGTATGACCCTACCGTCTTAACGGAATATGGTTACCTGAGGTTTCCTAATACAATAACCTCGTTGGAGTTTGAGCGGCTTATAAACGCGGGAGGACCAACTGGAGGTCGTCTAGCCCGACCTAGTGATCTATCTATTCCAAAAAAAGTTGCATTCATCCAGTGCATAGGTTCTCGCTCTGGGACCAAAGGCAACCCATACTGTAGCAACGTATGCTGTATGAATACGATAAAGGACGTATTACTCATCAAAGAGCATTGGCCAGACGTCAAAATCTACGTCTTTTACGTAGACATACGTGCAGTTGGAAAAGGCTTCGAAGACCTATTTAGAAGAGCAAAAGAAGCAGGCGTCATCTTCATACGTGGATTACCTGCTGAAATAATTGAGAACAAAAAATCACACAACCTGTGGCTAATTGGAGAAAACACCCTCGAGAAAAAAATATACAAAGTAAATGTGGACATGGTGGTTCTGTCCATCGGTCTTAGACCTAGAGATGACAGCAACAAAGTTCAACAGCTCTTAAGATTGTCAAAGACTTCAGACGGTTTCTTCCTGGAAGCTCACCCAAAATTGAGGCCAGTAGATACCCCGACAGGAGGAGTGTTTCTTGCTGGTTGCGCCGAAGGTCCTAAAGACATCAAAGATAGTGTAACACAGGCGAGCGCCGCAGCAGCACGTGCAGGCATTCTAATGGCAAAAGGAGAAGTTACTGTCGAAGCGCTAACACCTAAAATGCTACCGGAAAAATGCATGGGATGTGGCTTGTGCGCTAGTGTCTGTCCATATAACGCTATCACTGTGGATAAAGACAAGAAAATTGCCGAAGTAGTTGAAGCGGCTTGTGCGGGATGTGGTACTTGCGGTGCAGAATGTCCATTCAACGCAATAGAGATGCGCCACTTCACTGACGAACAGATATACGCTCAGATAGACGCAGCAACAGAAGAAGAGGCTGACAAGAAGATAATAGCTTTCTGTTGCAACTGGTGCTCCTATGCAGGAGCAGATTTTGCGGGAGTAAGTAGGATGCAGTATCCTCCAAGCGTCCGAATCATCCGAACTATGTGCTCAGGCAGAGTATCAACAAAATTTGTTGAAAGGGCTTTCGCCAGAGGAGCAGCAGCAGTGCTAGTTGCAGGCTGTCACCTCAATGACTGCCACTACATTGATGCCAATTATCAAACCAAAAAGCGGATTGAAAAACTCTGGAAAAAAATGGAACGGTTAGGTTTGGACAAAAATCGCCTTCAATTAGCATGGATTAGTGCTGCAGAAGGGGAGAAGTTTGCTTCAAAAATTAAGGAGATACAAAAAATCGTTGAGGGTGCCTCCAAAGAAGAAATCGAAAAAACTGTTGACAGTTTGACTCCCAAAAAGATGAAGGTGACAGCATAGCTGGTAAGGCGTGACAACGCCCAAAAAATGGAAAAATGGATGGTGAAGAAATTGCGTGGGGATGCAATCAAATACGAAAATTCACAAGAAATCAGGATAGAAAGAGAGTTTCTTACAAGAAAGTATCTTTTGCGACTTGACAAGAAACTCTGCAATGGTTGTGGTTTATGCAGCAAAATCTGCCCCGAAGAGGCGATAAAGGAGTACCCACCCCTAGTTGTAGATGGGCATCTAGAAAAGAAGCCAACAGTCGATTTTGACATTGATTCCTGTATCCTTTGTGGCGAATGTGTAGTATTGTGTCCCTTAAACGCCCTAGACATGGAAGTTGATGGGAAAGAAATCTCCACCTTTGTGAAAAATGAGGCATTTCCAGTCTTGTTGAAAGAAATCACCATTACAAAGGAAAAATGTGATCCAGAATGCGGTGCCAAATGCCGAGAAGAGTGTCCTACGGAAGCAATAAAAGTGTTAACCAAAAAATCAGAGAATGGACAAGACCGAATAATTGATGTGCAAATCAATGAAACACTTTGCTTTTATTGTAAACGCTGTCAATTAGCCTGTGACCATGACGCAATACAGGTTAGAAAACCCTTTATGGGCAACATTAAGTTGAATGCTGATCTCTGCCCTGAGGGATGCATGGCTTGTGCTGAAATATGTCCCACTCACGCGATCCAAATTGAAAATGGCAAACCTGAGGTCTTTAGTGAGTTCTGTATCTTCTGTTCTGCATGCCAAAAAGTTTGTCCAAATCAGGCAATCGAGGTAAGCAGAGATTGGGTATTTCATACTGATGTTACAGCGGCAGCATGGTTAACAGCCTTGAAGAAACTGACTTCTGTTGAGACAGTTGCGAAGGAACTCAGGATAAAATCTGGACGGAAAAGAACTTCGACTGTTCGAGGGAGAGAGAGACCCTTGCATCTAAAGTCTGAGCAACCTACCTGTAAACAAGCGGAAGAGTTTTTAAAAATTTTAAACAAGTATAAGAAATGACACCATCTTACAAAGTCCAAGATGTGTATGCACAGGAGTTCTTAGTAAGGTTAACCTATCAATTCCCTAAATCGCGTAATGACATGTGTTTGCGCGCATAGTTTAGTTTGTAAAATTAAAATTTTTGACGGGAGAACACACGAACACACGACGGGCGGGGTACGGGGGCATACGTGGGTTTGGGGATTAAAATTTAACCTTTTTTCCTGCAACGATTTCATAGCTATCCCCCTTAGTGCGAACTTCGTACCCTTTTTTAGCAAGTTCTTGGGCAATTTTCCCGTTCTTCGTCTGAAAGGTGTTGTCCACTGAACACCATTGGATAAGGTCATGGCGACCGAAGAGACCTCCATTACAATCTTGAAATTGTGAAAAAAGGGGTGCCATAACAGGTGAAGGGGGTTCTGAAATTTTCATATCTCGGTTACAGTATGGGCACTTCATTTTTATTTTCGACATTTGAGTCCCCCTTCTCCATTTAAATAAAAAGTTGTCATTTTTGTTTCTGCTAAAAGTTTTATTAAAACCTTTTTACTTGCGTATATGTGCGTGTGGGTGCTGATTTCATACGTGAGGGTAGGTAAGTAAAAGAACAGGAATAAGAACAAGAAATTATGAGAAAGGAAGAAAAAACGTAAACAAGCAAACAATAATACGTTGGGTGGGTTGGGGTTAAAATTTAACCTTTCTATCTCTCGTATGCGTGTGTCCCCGTGCCCGTGCGTGTGTGTCCCCTCTGTCTCTCTGTCCCTCTCTCACCCTATATAAATACAATAACTACTCTTTAACGGGCATTGTCTTTGGGGAAATTTCATATATCGCAAGAATTACTCCAGCAACTGTAAGTATTACTCCAGCAACAGCCAAAGGTATTCCTACAAATTGATATGGATATCCATGCGACACTGGATAATCCACTATCCCCCACAGCATCTCAATAGGACGAGTTTCCACTTGTTCATATAACGAAAGCATTAGACCAATAACCAAAAGAATAATTCCGAATGCAAATATTCCAATATTTCTACCTTTCACATTATTCCCCCAATTAATAATGTCCTTCAAATGTTTCTATATTTCTTCTTTTATGTTTATCGTAAGAGATTCCTGTAGACTAGAACCAATTGTAGATTTTAACCTTTCAGATGAATCATTTTTTTGATTTGCGTTTACATCCACAACGTTCTACTTTATACTGAAGTCCATTCTTTTCAACTTGCTTTCGAGTTTTTCGCTGAAGTTTTGATAGCGAACCGCAACCTTTCTTAACCTCGACAAAAGTTAGAGGTTTATCAGGACAAACGGCAACAAAATCAGAACCCCTTCCCGTACGAATAACTTTACATCCTCTACTCTCATACTCAACTTTTTTTGAGGTTTCGCAGGCTTCCCATTTTCGCTTTCTCATATGAATATACTCATGATTAATTTCTTATAAGACTTTAGTGAATGATGTCTTCATCTTAGCCAATAATTATTGGCAATCTAGGAATCCAATCTTTTCGTTCACTTCTCAGAAACTTAGCCAACAACAGAGCCTCTTCACTAATAAGCGTATCAACTGTTTAATATGTCTGGTTTGTCGCTTGCGATGCCGTCAACGCCCTTTTTTCGGTATTCAGCAACCTCTTCTTCTTTGTTGATGGTCCAAACAATCACCTTCAAACCCTTTTCATGAGCCTTCCGGACATTGGCGGAGTGAGTGAACCGATACAGCGGAAGCAGATACTCAGCCTTCAGCTTCAAAGCCGCCTCCACAGGATTCTTATGGCGCACATAAATCAACCCAGTTTCCACAACATCGTTTAACGCCCTAACTTTTCTTAGAGCTTCTTCATGGAAAGAAATGATTATCACGTTCTTTTCTAGCCGTTTTTCTTGGATTAAACGCAGAATCGTTTCTTCGAGACCTGTTTCTTTGAGTTCTATCAGAATCTTAACTTGCTTATCCAAGAACTCTAACGCTTCTTCCAAAGTAAGTATCTTCTCGCCCTTTTCGGTGACAAATTGTTTTATCTCTTTGAGGGTTAGCTCGCTCACCTTGCCACTGCCATTCGTGGTTTTGTCCACCTCAGCGTCGTGGATAACAACTATTTTGTTGTCCTTTGTTTTTCTGACATCCAGTTCAACTGCGTTAGCTCCAAGCTCTATGGCTTTTTTGAAGCTGCGTATGTTATTCTCGGGTTCGTAGGCTCTCGCTCCCCTGTGACCAATCTTCAACAATATATTCACATCAACTAGACTGTGGTCAGGAAACGTAAATGAAATTTGCTACGCTACTAGATTTTCTGATAGTCACAGCGTCCTCGGCGTTCAATTCAATGAAATTCTCGTTGTTGTCTGCCAAAAGCCACGCAGGTCCTCTACTGATCTTCAACTTCACTACAGAATCTTCGGGAACCACGAAACTCGGTATCTTTTTGCGGTGCAGGTTGTTGAAGGATATTCCGATGCCTTTGTTAAATTTTATTCCTCCTGTTGCTTCGTAGTATCCTGTTGAACCGAAGGGAGTAGCAATGATTACTCCGTCTCCAATCAAGTCCTCAAACTTTTTTCCATCCACAGAAAGAGAAAACCTCACAGCAGAGATCGGCAACTTGAGGTGAACCTGAATTTCGTTTAACCCAACAAGCTTCTCCCCATTAGCTTCCGTCTCCAACTTCATCTCACTATGTAAACGGTAGTCGCCATCCTTGATTTTAGACAGCAAGTCATTTAGATCATCCAGAGTATAATCACACTTTCTGCAGACCCTCGAAGTCTTGATTATAAGCTTCGGAACCCCGGGAAAACTTCTCTCGCTAAATAACACAGTGCCGTCTCCACCGAAACAGACGATAAAATCAGGGTCACTCTCAACAACCTTGAAACCCTCCGAAACCAAAACACCAACAATTTCTGAAGTGTCAGACAGGGAAATAACTCGAACTCTTTCCAGCTTTTTTGGCGCCCTTGATAACTTGCCAACCATGTTTTTCAGTCCGCCTTAACTGTTCTATACGTGGAGACCTAAAAAACTGTGCCCGCCCCGTAAAAATGTTTACGAACCACTTTAATCGTAAAGAACTTCCGGCAGTCTCCTTCGCAAAACTAAGGCGATAGGAATTCCCACAAGTCCTCCTATAGCGATTTGCGCTATGTTTGCTGGAACTTCTGCCAATGCTCCGCCTAATCCCCACAAGTATAACTCAACTAAGAAGTAGCCAGTAATCATCTCAGCTCCCGCCACGACAACGGCGAGAACGTCACGGTAAAAGTTTTTCTTGTTTGTAACCAAACCGGCAAGTAAACCTTCTAAGCCTTTGATGACCAGAGTTGGAATGGCAAATATTGGAAATCCGATGATGTCTGCGATGGCTGAGCCTAATCCTCCTGCAATACCGCCTATAATTGGGTTGAAAGTGAGGGCTGCGACAAAAATCATGACGTCTCCAACGTTAAAGTAGCCTCCCATGGGGTTGGGAATTCGGATTATCAGTGTCCCTACTGCCACCAGCGCTGTCATAACTATTATGAAAGAAATCTGAATTACAGTTTTTTCTTTCCTGACCAATTCGCCCACTTGGATAGTATAGTTACAACTTTACTATTAAAAACTTTCCCATTTCAAAGCAGCGTTTTCAGCTCATCTATGGCACGTAACGCATTCTTTCCACGCTCCGTGATTCGGAAGTATTTTCGTCCCTCTTTCTTGTAGGAAGTTACGGCTCCTCTCTTAGAAAGATCATTCAGATGTTGGTAGATGGCTGCCCGCGTCATGGTCTTCCCAATTTTCTTCCACAAACTGTAACCATAACTGTCTTCTCGGCTTAGAATCCGCAAAATCTTCTCTTTCGTGCTCAACTCCAAGCCAACCACAGCAGTTTTCCGCTTCTTCACCAAGGCTTGAAGCACATCCGTTGCCTTCAACCCACTACCCGTTATAAGACACACAACAGCGTCTCTCCCATCAACGTCGCCTTGGTCCACCAGTTTTTTGAGAGCCGCTAGCGTAGCTGAACTGGAAGGCTCAGCAAAAATCCCCTCAAGCCTAGCAATCTCTTGTTCAGCGCTGAAAATCTCAGAATCCTCCACAGTAACAGCCACACCCCCCGAATCTCTTATGGCTCGAAGAGCATTCCTTCCGTTCACAGGATTACGCACAAATATTCCAAAAGCATGGGTGTACGGATCAGCAACATCTAGTGGGGTTGACTCGTTCTTCACAAGAGCTTCAACTATGGGCGCGCATCCCGAAGCTTGAACCCCAATCATCCTCGGAACCCTGTCGATCTTTTTTAGGGCTTGGAGATCATTGAAGCCTTTCCACAGAGAATAGATTGTTCCGCCGCTTCCCATGGAGACAACAAAACAGTCAGGAACCCCGAACTGCTCCACAACTTCGTAACTGATTGTCTTCTCCGCCTCGACTGCCAGAGGATTAAATTCTGCGGTAGCCTGATACCAGCCCGTCTCTTTAGCCAAGGACTCGGCTCGAACATTAGATTCGTCAACTGTCTCCCCATGCTCCTCAATAACCGCGTCATAGATCATCATCTGCGCTAATTTACCAACATCAACCATTTTTGGAACAATAACTTGGCATGTGAGTCCAGATTTGGCACAGTAAGCAGCCACAGAGGCACCCATGTTCCCGTTGGAAGCACAAATAACGGAGTCGTGCCCATAATCTAGAGCATTTGAAACCATCAAAGCTGCACACCTGTCTCTGAAAGAGTTAGTCGGATTTCGAGTTTCATCCTTCAGATACACGTTCTTTAACCCAATTTCTTTGGCTAACCGTTCAGCCTTGTGCAAGGGTGTTCCCCCTTCACCCATAGTAACCACATTTCTGACTTCCGGCAAATATGGCTTGAATTTCCAAAATGTGAGGGGCTCAGAAAGCACAGCATCTTTCAGCTGCTCAAAATCGTAGGCGTAGTCCAGCAGGTTTCCGCACTTGTCGCACTTGTGTTTTGGGGGGAAAGGAGAAAAGATAGACGAACAGTGGCTACACTGCAGAACAGTCATATTCGATTGGACTCCCATCCTAATGAAAAGGTTGGTTTCTAACTTTTATCGCTTGCCTAGAAGCGTTTCAGAAGAACTGGAACTAATTAATGAATGGGCAACAGAAAACGGTTATCTCTGGACACTACGGGTCTACGGCGTTTAATCAGTAACTTGCGATTCCCGTTTTCTCTGAAAAATCATACCATTTCCAAAGTTTCTGAATTGTTTTCTCAGAGTAGCCCCGTTGTTTCAGCAGAAGCTCAAAGGAGTTTTTTGGTTTCATCTGAAAGCTAGTCACCGAATATTAGAGATTTATGTATGTTAATTTAAAAAAGACTTGTGAATTTAGAATTCGGTTTTGTAGATATGTTAAACATGGATACAGTTGCGTGGTTCAGATGGGGTTTACTGTTAGTTAACTTGAGGTGTGAGTTAACCCCATTTTTTAATGAAGTTTTCTGCTGCTGTTCTCAGTTTTTCTCGTGGACTATCAAGATGCGATCTGACAAAGGCGATCACTCTTTCTTTCTGTTCAACCTTATCAAAAAATAAATCTAGAGATTTTATGGTTGCTTGAGCTATGACCCTTTTGCATTCCTCGGTTAGATGTGGAGTCGTGGAGATGTTTTCAACTTTCAGCAGTTCGTCTGTGATCTTAGGTATAAGATAGGTTTTTGCTTGGGCAATCTTGCTGGAATTGCCGACAACATTCGCCACTGTAACCATGTAGTCGTTATTCAAAAAGCCGTAATACTTGTCGAAAATGGCATCAAACTTCTTGTCTGCGTCAACCTTAGTCAGATTTGCGATTATGGCGAGGGCATTCCAGCTCAGGATTCGGTATTTGCTGTCTAAGAGGTCGATGAACGAGTCCAAGTGTGGATACAGTTTTTCCGGATTTTCTTCGCTCAAATCCATGAGTACTTTTGAGCAACTGTATCTAACCGCGGCTTTTGGGGAATGAACACCGCTGAGCAAGAAGGAGATCAGGTTGGAGTCTTGTCTAACCTTGTTGAGGAGCTCTTCTTTCGTAAGCGACTTGTCTATAAGAGCCTGAGTTAACTGCGAAAAATCATTGTTTTTACCCATTTTCCCGTTCTCCTTTATGTGAGGGAAACAAAGTAAGTTAACAGAAGGAAAACTTGGTATTTAACAATTTTTTATTCAAGGAGGGGTTGTTGAACGATTGATTCGTTGTCTGAGCTTATTATCAATGTCGAGCCCTCGTTCCATTGGATTGAAATGTACCTGCCGTTAGCAATCCAGTAACTGCAATTCTCTTTCTCTGCTGATGTCTCGTACATCATCTCTTGAAAAGCTATGTAGAATTCATGGGCATCATCCGCCGAGTCCCAAACAATCTTCCACGTGAAGAGATATTCGGCGTCTCTTTCGTAGTAGGCGAGGGTGTCTCCACCCCAGCCTTCAGCTGCTTGCTCAGCATCGTCTTCGGAAATCCATTCCTCCAACATAACTCGGATGAAGTATTCTCCATACTTTTCACTTTTCGTTAGATTCCAATCGCCATTTATTGTTGGAGCCTCAACAGTTTGGGCGTCTTCTTGGGCGAAGTATTTTTCTGGGTGCATTATCTGTTCGGTTGTTTTTGGGGGGTTTTCGTATGCACTTTCGACTCGTCCCCATCCGCCCTCTTCGTACAACGCTTTAATGAATTCTACGCCATAACGGTATACAAACCTGTTAAGTTTGTTAATAGAACTTGGAAGACTTGATGTAGTAGGGATATTTACTTCCGCGGGAGGGGGTACAACTCCGTTATTTTTGAAGGTGTCAGCCATGAGAGTAGCGTCGCCTTCGGTTAGGGAAGTTCTGGCTTTGTCACCGTCAAAGGTTGAGGGTCTCTCTGGCATGGAATATTCTGCTTGTAGAATATGGGTTAGCTCGTGGACAAGAGTTGATTTTGCGTTAAACTGGTTTGAGAGGTCGAATTTGTCTTCAACAAGATAGATTTTGCCTTGCCACACTGCTGCGTGAAAGAGTCCTGTCCAGTCTAGCTTGGTTTGATATAGGTCGACATCTTGGGAAATCATGAATAATGCTTTGTAGATATTTTCCTCTCTTAGTATGTCTGCAATTTCTGGATCTGCGTATCCTCTGCCCCAGTTTTCTATTACCCAGCTTGAGTTTACTACTTCAAGCGTTACTTCTCTTACTGAAACGCCTCTGATCTTTTCGAATTCTTGGCGGGCTTCTTCTAGAAGTTGTTCAGCTAAGGCTTTGTATTCGTCTCCGTGTGGGCGTTCGGTGCTGAGTAGAATTCTTACGCCGAATAGGCTTACGAGCAGAATTGCAATCAGGCTTACGAGCAGAATCGTGTTTTTCTTTTCCAGAACCTATGTGCCTCCTTATAATACAAGGGTAAACGGTTCTATCTAAGCTTTAATTTTTTTAGTGGAACAGTTTCTGGTTACCCTCGTTTGTGTTGGGTAAAGCGGGTGTTTAATTCGTTGTTTGAGTGCATGTATACATTATACTTTAATTAGGTTAAAGATCGATATGATAGTGGGGGCAAGGTATGAAGAAAGCTAAGGATTCTGGCGAGGACGTTTCACGTGCCTCTAATGTTGGAGACGTTCAGCGTAAGCGTGACCTTGGAAGTTATCGAAAGATAGAGGAGATTATGACGCATAAAGTTGTGACAATTGCGCCTGAGTGTACGTTGCATGAGGCTGCTAGGGTTATGGGTGAGAAGCGTGTTGGTAGTTTGGTTGTGGTGAAGTATGAGACGCCTGTTGGCATAATTACTGAGAGAGATTTGTTGAGGGAGGTTGTTGGCAGGGGAATTGATTTGGAGAAGGATTGGTTGGTTGGAGGAGTTAGTATTCAGGAGGAAAAAGTTGAGGAATTTATGTCTTATCCCCTTAACACAATATCGTATAAATCCCAGATTAAGGAGGCGGCTCAGATGATGATTGAAAAAAAGATACGGCGACTTGGAGTCCGTGAATCTGGAAAGCTCGTGGGAATTATTACTGCTTCGGATTTGGTTAGGAGTTTGCCTGAGTTTCCGGAGACTATGCGAGTTTGGTTTGAAGTTGATTATTTCATGACTGAGGGAGTTATTACTGCTGATGAGGAGACAAGTGTGGAGAGTGTGGCAAGGATTATGGGTGAGAAAAGTATCGGCAGTGTAATAATCACGAGTGAAGGAGAGCCTGTTGGTATTTTTACCGAGAGAGATTTGCTTACCAAGTTTTTGGCGAGGGGTAGGTCGTTGAAGGTTGAGGTGGGTGAAGTGTGTTCTTCTCCTCTTGTTACTGCGCCCATTGGAATCAGTGTTCATGATGCGGCTGAGGTTATGGCTACGAATCATGTGAGGAGATTGCCGATTACCAAAGATGGAAAATTGGTGGGTATCCTTACTGCACGGGATTTGGTTGAGGCATATGCACGCACAAAATAGCGTGAACTCAAGGGTTAGAGCTAGAGACTATAGGTAATTCAAATTTTGGGTTGGCTCCACGATAAGTTTGGAGAAAAAACGTTTTTACTTAAAATCACCATGCCATTGTTGTCGAGCTGAACTACATGAAAATCGGATTTCACGTCTCTATCCACGGCTCCCTCGATCAAGCAGTAGACAGAACAGTAGAACTAAACTGCAACACCTTCCAAATTTTCACAAGAAACCCTAGACAATGGCAACCAACAAAACTTACCACAGAAGCAACAAAAACATTCACAAACAAAGTGAAAAAATACAACCTAAAACCAATCTTCGCCCACATGCCATACCTTCCCAATTTAGCATCGCCCAAAGGGGAAGTCTACGAAAAATCTGTAACCACCCTCACATCAGAGCTAGAAAGATGCCGAAGACTCGAAATTCCCTACTTGGTAACTCACCTTGGCAGTCACCTTGGAGCAGGCATGCAAAACGGTTTCACGCGATTAATCAACGCTATAAACCAAGCCTTTAACGCTACAGGCGAAGGCGTCACACTTCTCCTCGAAAACACAGCGGGAACCAGAAACAGCATGGGAGGCACATTCGAAGACATCCAACACATAATCCAACAACTAACCCATCCAGAAAGAACTGGAATATGCTTTGACACCAGCCACGCTTTTGCGGCAGGCTACGACCTCAGAACAGAAGATTCAGTGGAAGAAACTATCAAGAAGATTGAAGAGACAATCGGCTTCGAAAAACTTAAACTCGTTCACCTCAACGACTCGAAGGGAGACTTGAACTCTCGAATAGACCGCCACGAACACATCGGCATGGGAAAAATAGGAGAGGAAGGTTTCAGAAACGTGTTAGGAAGTAAGCTAGGCCAGTTGGCTTTGATACTTGAAACACCTAAAGACGCCAGAAGAAGCGACGCGGGTAATCTCCGAAAAGTTAGAGACTTAGCTGTTGGACTATGAAAACAAAGCTCGACTAACGCCGCTTCTCAATCGGAACAAACTCTCTTCCATACTTACCAATATACTTCGATGTTGGACGAATCAGAACCGCATCTGCATACTGTTCCAACACATGAGCAGTCCACCCCGTCACTCTACTTGCAGCAAAAAATGAAGTGAAGAATTGTCTGGGCACCCCCAACGAGTTCATAACTAACGCCGCATAAAAATCCACGTTAGGAAAAATCCCCTTTTTCTCATGGACAATCTCCTCAATTTTTTTGCACTTGTGGTAAGTAACTAAATTATTCGACCGCAAACACAAGTCTTCAGAAATGTTCCTAAGATGCTTCGACCTAGGATCCTCAGTCCTATACACCCTGTGACCAAAACCCATAATTTTCTTCTTGTCATCCAACATACTTTGAATATAAGCCTCCACCTCGTCGAGACTGTTGATGTCATAAAGCATCTTCAACACCCGCTCACTAGCACCACCGTGAAACGGACCCTTAAGAGTCCCAATAGCAGAAGTCACAGCAGAATACACATCCGAACCAGTTCCAGCAGTCACACGAGCAGCAAAAGTAGAAGCGTTAAGACCATGATCCGCATGCAAAATCATATAACGCTCCATAGCATCTTTCTCTTCTCGATTCGCAACCTTCCCGCGAAACATATACAGAAAATTCTCAGCAAAACTAAAATCTTCAACCGGAACAACAGCCTCCTTCTTCATACGCACTCGATAAAGAAACGAAATAATCGTAGGAACCTTAGCAATCAAACGAATAGCTCTTCTTTTATTCTCAAAATCAGAATCATCATCCCGATTAGAATCACACTCTCCAAGATGAGAAACCTCTGTACGCAAAACCTCCATTGGATGACACTCAGGCGAAACAGACTTTATCCTTTTGACAACTTGATCGGGCAACCTAAGCTCACAAAAAAGCTGTGACTTAAGGGCAGCCAATTCTTTCTTTGTAGGCAATTCATTGTTCAATAAGAGATAAACAACTTCCTCATATGATGCCCGATCCACAAGCTCATCAATATCATACCCAGAATAGAAGAGGGAGCCGAAAGGGTCTACGAAACTAATTCGAGTTGTAGCGGCAGCTACACCTCTAAGACCACGAATCACAACTCTATTCTGATTCTCATCCGTCATTGTAGACCCATCCGAGGCAAACGTATTCGCCTAGATTAACCTTTCTCTAATATCACATACGGGAACCTAGAGACAATACTATATTTAGATAATCTAAAGAGAATATGTAAAAACAATAGAAGTTTCTGAACCAAAAAAGGGAAGAGTTATAGCATAACCAAAAGAATAACTTGACAAACCGCTGTAGGAACGAAGGGCTAAAACTTGCACGTTAGAACAATCGCAGCAATTCTGGTCTGGTCAGTAGTCATCTTACTTCTGCTAAACAGGTTCTTCAGGTCAGAATGGGTATTGCCGATATCGATTGTTTTAACGGTTATTGCAGTTATAGTTTATTTCAGTCCACGACTAAGAAAGAAATCCAAAACATAACAAGTCGAATCCGCCTATTCTACAGGGATTAAATCAATTTCAAAAAGTTGTGACCACCGTTTTCCGGTCACGAAGAGCCTATCCTCTTTTTCGTCATATGCAATCCCATTGAGGATATTACCAGTATCTTGACCCTCAAAATCATAAATGCCCTCCAAATTTACCCACCCAGTAACCTGCCCAGTTTGAGGGCTTATTATCGCAATTTTTTCTTGGTTCCAAACATTGGCATAAACTTCCCCGTGGATGTATTCAAGTTCGTTAAGCGAAGTCACAGGTCCAGCATCATTATCGTACACTTCAATCTGACCAATTTGAGTGAAGGAGTTCGGGTCTAGGAAATACAAAGTTGAAGTCCCATCACTCATAATTAACCTGCTACCATCATGTGTGATTCCCCAACCTTCAGTGGAATAACTAAACTCTTGCAACAAATCAAAAGAATAATTATCATAGACAAAGCCTCTGTTCGACCGCCAAGTTAATTGGATAATTTTGTCTTCGAAAACGGTAATCCCTTCACCGAAAAACTGGCTGGGAAGAGCATAAAGCTGCGTGACCTCACCGGTCTCTAATTCTACGCGCCGCAATGTAGAATCGCCGTAGCGTCCTGTGCTTTCATATAGAACTCCATCCTCAAAGATTAGCCCTTGGGTGAAAGCAGTTTCGTCATGAGGATAAACATTGACTATATCATAGTTGTAGTGTATGGGTATAGGATTCACTGGGCTATTGTTTAGTAAAACGAGAAGAATTACACCAAATACGATTACTACAATGCCAATCAGTAGACCTGCAAAGTGTCGATTTTTCAATGTCTTCAACACTCTCTATACAAACATGACTTTTTAATGATTTCACGTAGCCAGATTTTGATTGCGTGTACAGAATCACTGCGAAACATATTCAACATCAAGATATGTTGGTGTGCCAAACTTTATAGGCAATTGGCATTTAAGAGATTAAAAATGAGATTCATGTTGTGGTGTTAAAGACATGCACAAACACATCATACTTTGTTTTACGCTCTTGACAATAGGGCTGCTAACATTCTCTCCCATTACCCACGTATTTGCACAAGCCGATTCAGACAATGACGGAATTCCTGACTCAGAAGAAATGCAATTGGCTTCAACCTATGAACCATACCTCCATTTTGCAGCTGGAGAAAAATTCTTCCCCACAGACGCAAACTACCACATACAAAACTCTGATCTCTACATGAAAACAGGCGACACCAACACACTAATTGACCCAGCCCCGACAGTGGCAAGCATAGAACAATACCAAACAGAAAACTATTTCCTAAACAACACTTTAGGCGGCTCCAAAGAAATAGCGCAGGACTATAAACAGAGACGCCAAATCTTTGGAGACAAAATCTACGCTCACGTAACAAAAGAAGCAGGATTCACTGTTGTTCAATATTGGTTCTTCTACGCCTTCAACCCCGGAACCCTAAACCAGCACCAAGGAGACTGGGAGATGATACAAATAGTTCTAGATTCAACCGAAACTCCTCAATATGCAGTTTATTCGCAGCACCACGCAGGCGAAATGGCTGAATGGAAAGACGTGGAAAAGGCAGATGGCACCCATCCACGAGTCTACGTTGCTTTAGGCTCCCACGCCAGCTACTTCAACCCATACCAAGGCAGAATCGGCATAGAAAGCGACATCGTAGGAAACGCCTACACACTGAAACCAGAAGATTTGGAAATAATACTCCTAGGAGAAAAAGGCCTGGGAAACCATCCATCTGCTCAAGACTGGCTAGAATTTGGAGGAAGGTGGGGAAACTGGGCTAGATTAATAGATTCCTCTATAGGTGCTGCTGGACCAAGCGGTCCAGGACATGGAGAAAACGCAGAGAAATGGTTGAATCCAGTGTCTTGGGGAAGTGACAAGTTTCTGGTAAGCCAAACGTGGTTCACCGCAAGTTTGTTTGTCTTCTTCCTACCATACATAATTTTGGCGGTCATAGCGGTTATTGCAGTCTACAAGATTTGGAAAATTGTGAAGCTGAAGCGAGAGGGAAAACTCAACATTATGAAGATATTGCGTTCAAAAGCTGCCATTGGAGTGATTCTGGGAATTGTTGGCATTGCAGTCTATCTTGTTGGGCTGTTCCTGCCGTGGTACGTGGTATATGGTGATATTCAGACCACAGTGCTTGAGACGGCTGGAACAACTGAACTGGTTATAATTGACGGCATTAACGGGCTTAGAATCAACACGTTACAGAGCGAACAGGGCTTAGCTACCCTGTTCGGAATAGGCATTCCATTAGGCATCTTCTTCATAGCTAGTGTTGTATTGACTCTGTTGAGCATTATCGGGGTTGAAAAACCCAAAAGCCTCTCACGAACTTACATAATAAGCGGTATTACTTCACTAATTCCCATAATAATCATAATAATATTCATAATTGCGCTGGGGGGACTCATCACGTCCTTCGCAGGCTTCTTGGGAGGAGGGCAACCGATACCCCAACAGGTTAACGATATGGCTTCGGCAATGTCATCGTCTCCTCTCGGTGGTGAATTCACAGACACTATCAACTCACAAGGAAGCATAAACATAACATGGGGCTTAGCCCTAGGCTCATATCTGTTCATCGCCGCGGTTGCATTAAAAGTCGTAGGCGGATTACTAGTTTTAACAGCTAAAGTGCCCGAAACCGACACGAAAACAAGCGAATAAAGCGCCCAATATCCCCTACCTTTTTTCTCTACTTTAAATAAGGAGGGGGGAGTTAGAGTCGAAGCTTACTTCAGTAGCAGATTTTAGATCAGCATTAGTGGCATCTTGTTTGCTTCGCTAGTTATTTGCAGAGCCCTGTTAACTTGGTTAAAGTATCTTATTACTGTCTTTCCTCTTTCCGTGATTGCGTAGCGAATTTTTGTTTTGTTTCTTTTCTTCGGCGTAACCTGTTCTTCAATCAAATTCTGTTTGATCAGAAAATCTAAGTATTCTTTTAGGACACTACAGTTTACGTTAGCCTTGTACATGACGTGAGTTAGCTTCAATGGTCCATTTTGAGCCAAAACCTTGAGGATGTCGATATACATTTCCATCTTTGATCTTCTCATACCATTTACCTCTAACATACATTATCAACGCGTAAAGGAACGCGGATTTCCGGTCTTTTTATGTCCAAAAATCGTGCATCCTCCCTAACGCGAGTAGCTAGGTAGATAGGACATTTCCACCTAAAAAGCTTGTTAAGTAGCTTGAATATACTAACATATTATATCCGTTGATATTTCACCAACTTTTGCTGAATGTGAGTGTTGATGATAAAGGAAAAATGCGCCCATATAGAACCAAATATTGCTAGAAAAAGTGTTAAAATGTACGCAAACCGTTTATTTTGATTGTTGGTAATGTCTTTTCAAGTTGAAATCTATTGGCGATTCTGGCTAGACTCAAGAATGAATTCTCCTTCATTAGAGGCAACCTTCTAATTAACACGATAACTTTAACGATAATTCTCATTACGGCTGCTATCTCCTACACATATTATCCTAAGTATATTGAGGGATTGGGAGGAAACCCATACATTGTGGGTCTCATCGGTTCTGCTTCTTATGCGACTCTAGCATTAGTTCAAATTCCCGGAGGATACATTGCGGATAGGCATGGAAGAAAAACGCTCATAGTCACTATGACATTCGCTTTATCAACAACTTATTTCTTATATGCCATCGCTCCCAATTGGCAGTTTTTTATGGTAGCTGCCATACTTCAAAACTTATTTCTAGTCTACCAGCCTGCCCATCAGGCCCTTGTAGCTGATTCAACACCCCCACAGAAACGGGGATTAGGTTTCTCCATCATCAATTTCCTTCACTACATTTCGGTTCCCTCCCCCATCATAGCTGGTGTCTTAGCGGTTCAATTTGGATTAGTCCTCGGAATGCGATTCGCTTACTTAATCGTCACTGTAGCATTCATTGCAGCAGGCATTTTGAGGACGAGATTGAAAGAAACTTTAACAAATACGACTGAAGGAAATTCATTAACTGAAACCGTAAAAAATATCCCCAATTCCATAGTTGAAAGCATAAAAACATTGAAGTCGTCTTCTCATCCAATATTATTCCTATTTGCAGGTTTTGCCATCTACCATTTTGCTTGGTTCAGTTGTTCCTCTTATCTAATTTTCTACGCAACCGACATCGTCAAAATTACGGAAATCGAATGGGCAGCACTGATGAGCGGTTTTTCTGTCGTAAGTATATTTGCGGCGTTGCCTTGCGGCAAAATTATTGACAGATTCGGGAGGAAAAAGCCTTTAATGATAGCTTGGTTACTCTTCACACCTGCACTGATTGGTTTCGCCTACGGGAATGCTGTTATCCTTTCTTTGTGCTTCCTCTTTTTGGGCGTTGCTTTGATTCTGGCGAACACAGCATATCCAGCGTTAATGGCAGACCTTGTAGCCCGCGATAAACGTGGAAAGATAATTGGCAGCACTCACTTTTTCTTCTACGTCCTGACTGCGTTGGGTCAGTTCGCTGGCGGTTATTTATACCAATACTTGTCCCCTGCACTTCCTTTCCTGCTCTCAGCGACATTGTTTATTCCATGCTTGATCATAACACTTCTCAAAGTGCAAGAACCTACCAAAAGAGAAGTGTAAAAAGTCTACACGAATTCTGTTCAGCTTAGCCAAGCTAGAAACGAAAACATTCTGTCTCCCAAGAACCGCAGCTTTTTAGCCCTTCAATCCCTCTAAGATTCTCTTCAGGTCCTCAAGGAAGCTTTTGATATGTGACAAAGTGGTGTGGGGCATAATTACAATTCTTATGTAGCTGGGGAAGAGGGAAACAGCCCAACCACGTTTCCTCAATCTCTGAAAGATCAAACGAACATCTATTGTGTCCGATTTTATTCCAACCACATTCAAGGTAGGCTTATTCATGATGGCTAATCCATCAATCTGCTGAATGCCTTCAACAAGTTTCCAAGTTAGCTTAAGGCAGCGTTTAACCACAGTTCTGTATCCCGCTCTTCCAAGATGCATCAATAACGCCCAAACTGCTACAACAGAAGCTCCTGATCGCGTCCCCAACAAAGTGGACTGCACTGTCTCTCCACCAGTCAAATATGGAATCTTTGTGCTGATGGCTTTAGTCATCTTCTTATCCTTGAACAGTATTCCTCCGGTGGGAATTGGAGCCAAACCCATTTTGTGGGGATCAATAGTGATTGAACAGACTCCAGATAAACTGAAATCAAAGTCCCATGTCTTGTAGCCTAATTCCTTAAGAAAGGGTAGCACAAAGCCGCCGAAAGCTGCATCCACATGAAGATGAATGTTATGTGCTGAGGCGATTTTGGAAAGTTCATGTATAGGATCAACCATTCCCAAGCCTGTGGTGCCTGCCACTCCAACAACTGCCACAGTTTTTGACGTGATTGCCTTTTCAGCAGCTTTTACGTCCATTTGATAACGGCGATTAAGCTTCACCTTCACCAATTTAAGATTCAGCAGGTCGCATGCCTTATCAAAAGAATGGTGAGCAGAAACTGGAACAACAACTTCGCCGTCCCTTTTTTTGGCGAGATTTCGAGCAGCCCACAAGGCGATTATGTTTGCTTCGGTTCCGCCAGAAACGATGCTTCCGGAAGCTTTAGGGTTTGAAAGCAAAGAGCCTAGCATCTCTATGGTTTCTTGCTCCAGTTCTGCAGAGGCTGGGAAAAGGCTGGGGTCGCCCAAGTTCTTTTCGAGATATTTCCTGTGAATTTGTTTGGCAAATCTGTGGGGGCTTGTGCACATAGAACATAGGATTTTGCCAGAGGAATAGTTGAGGTCTCGTTGGAGTTTTGCTTCCAGTTCTTTCAGAATTGTGTTTTGTGGTAAGCCCTTTTCAGGTATTTCGTTTTTTCTGCGTACCGCATTCTCCGAAGACATGTTTCTCACTTTTATCCTATCTCAAATGTTACAAGAAATTAGCGGATTTCAATTCATCAACTTCGAGTTTTCCATTATGTAACACTGTGGCTATTAAGGCACCAGAAACGCCGAGCCTCCTCAATTCCTCCAATTCTTTGAGGCTCCTTATTCCTCCACCAACTAGAACCTTAACTCCAGTCTTCTCAAGAATTTCTCTCAGAATTGTCAAGTTGATTCCGTGTTCGGTTCCCACCCGATCTAAATCTAAGAGGATAATCTGATTGACCCCTAGGGCTGCAAGCTTTTGTGCAAAAGAAAGAGCACCCATTGCCTCGACAGTTTCGGATACACTCAGCACTTTTCCTCTTTTCAGGTCAATGCTTACCACAACCCTCTCTTTGCCAAAAGATTTGACGGCTTGATTCACAAAATCTAAACTTTGCAGAGTCTCGGATCCTATCACAATCTTTGCCACTCCGGTCTTCATCACTTTTCTAGCTTTTGTCATGTCAGCTATTCCGGCATCAACCATCAAGTCAAGATCTGTTTTCGTGCTAATTTTCTGGTAGAAGTTGAAGTTCGCTACCTTTCTCAATATTGCATCCAAATCTGCCAAATACAGACTACCGAATCCTAACGACTCAAAAGTTAAGGCAATGTCTAAAGGATCCACAGACTTGCACATAATGCTTCTTAATGGCTGATACCGTTTTCTTTCACCACGTATGCCGTGAACTGCAATACCATTTAAAACGTCAATCACTGGAATAATCTTCATTATGGTTCCCCAATAACATAGGAGATACTGCGAGGGTATAGTTTGAATCTTTTGATATATGAACACGTTTCTGGAGGCGGATACACTAACACGAAACTTTCCGCCAGCATTCTCAGTGAAGGATATGGCATGCTACAGAGTTTAATCTCCGACTGCAAAGCCGCTGGTCACCAAGTCACAACCTTGCTTGATTCGAGACTCAAGGTTTTTAACCCGCCTATTGAAGCAGACAAAATTGTTTCCGTGTCTTCAACTAAAGAATTGGATGAGAAACTGAGAAACATTTCAAGTCGGGTTAATGCTGTTTATGTGATCGCTCCAGAGTCAGGTCAAATGCTGGAGAACCTTGTGGAAAACATCGAATCTTATGGAGGAACATTGCTTAACTGCGAAATTGATACAATAAAACGAGCTTCAAACAAGATGGCAACCTATGAAAAGTTAGAAAAAAGGGGACTGAAGGTTCCAGAAACAGTTTTGCTAGACATGCATGAAAAAACTGGAAACATCAGGCGTTTAATCAAAGAGTTGGGTTATCCTCTTGTCTTTAAACCGCTGGACGGAGTGAGCTGTTCTGGGTTAAGTCTTGTCAGAGATGAAAGGGACATAGGTGCGGCAGTCAAAAAAGTCGCTCAAGAGTCGATGATGAAACAGTTTATCGCCCAAAAGTTGATTATGGGAAAGGGAGCCAGCGTCTCCGTACTTTCAACAAGGAATGAAACATTGTCGGTTACATTGAACAAGCAGTTGGTTACTTTGGCGTCACCTCATGAAGAGTCCAGATATTATGGGGGAGCTGTACCTTTCGAACATGGTTTAGAAGAAGAAGCTTTGAGGGTTGCTGAGAGGGTTGTTGAATCTATAGGGGGGTTGAAAGGTTATGTTGGTGTTGACATAGTATTGAGCAGAGAAGGACCCATAGTGATAGAGGTTAACCCACGGCTCACAACATCATACATAGGCTTGAGGAAAGTTACAGATTTCAATCCAGCCCAAGCAATAGTTGATGCAGTAGTTAGCCAAAAGCTCCCAAACAAGGTACAGACACGGGGTTATTCCTATTTCTCAAAAGTAAAGCTCTCTCCCCGCGGTCAAAATCTCGCTGAGACCTACAAGTTAAAGGATGTTGTATCGCCCCCGTTTCCGATTGAAGGAAACAAAAAATCTTACGCTCTAATTGCAACCGCCTCAACCAGCCTTAAGGGAGCTCAATCAGCTTTTTACAGAGCCAAAAAACGTCTTCTAAGAGTCTATTTTAAAGGTGATTGAAGTGACGAATGTTCTTGGCTTAGACGTAGGCGGCGCTAACACTAAAGCGGCTTTCCTAAGAACTCAAGACGGTATTGTTAAAGAACATGGAACAGCCATGGAGTATTTTCCGATATGGAAAGTGGGGAAGGAGCAGCTTCCAAGGGTTTTGGACAAGCTGAAAAAGAGGCTGGTTAACTCAACTGACTTGGACGGAGTTGGGGTTACAATGACTGCTGAGTTGTCGGATGCCTACTGGACCAAAAAAGAGGGAGTTAACCACATTTTAGATTGTGCAACTCAGGTCTTCACTGATGTGCCAATTTCTGTTCTTAACGTGGAAGCTGGATTGCTGTCACTTGAAGATGCACGAAAGGAGCCGCTTAAGGTAGCTTCTGCCAACTGGGCTGCAACAGGCTGGATGATTTCTCAAGTGATTAAAACATGCTTGGTCGTTGATGTGGGAAGCACCACAACAAGCATCATTCCAATTATTAACGGAAAAATCGCCGCTGAAGGCAGAACCGATCTGGAAAAACTACAAAATGGAGAACTCGTCTACTCAGGGGCTTTACGAACAAACGTTGCCACGATCGTTAATTTCATTCCAATTCGAGGAAGAATGGCAGGGGTTTCCTCAGAACTTTTTGCCCAGTCAGGCGACGTACATTTACTCCTAGACAACATAAAAGAAAGAGAATACACCGCTGAAACAATGGATGGTCGGGGCAAAACGAAAAAGGAAGCCATGGCTAGGCTAGCGCGAGTCGTTTGCGCTGACATTGACATGTTGACTGAACAAGAAATTGTGGCTATGACAAAATTTGTTTATGGCAAGCAGGTTGAGCAGATTGCGAGAGGCTTAACGCAGGTCTACGAAAGAATCAAACATCTAATTCAAGGAAAACATGTGGTGGTAATTACTGGGTTTGGAAGAAATTTTTTGGCGAAAAAAGCGGCTGAGAAAGCTGGCTTTACGGATATCGTCGATGTGGAGGATGTCTTGGGTGCTGAAGCGGCTGTGGTGTCGCCTTCAGTTGGTGTGGCTCTTATGGTGGCAAGTGATTTGGAGGGAAAACCTGTAAGATGGAAGCAGTAGTTAAGGTGGGCGGAAGCTTAGCTGAGAACCCCGCCAGCCTAGAGAGGCTATGTCAAGAGTTAAGCGTTCTAGCTAAAACTTACAGGATCCTTGTTGTACCTGGCGGAGGCAAATTTGCTGATATCGTAAGAAAACTTGACAAAAAACTTACTCTCTCAAATACAGTTGCACATAAAATGGCTATACTAGCTATGGACCAATACGGGCTATTTCTGTCTGATATTTCATCAAATTCGTACGTTTCAGACTCTTTAGAGGAAATAAGCAACTCTGCAGAGGCTATGTTGCCGATTTTTTTGCCTTCGAGATTTATGTTCCGCGAAGACCCTTTAGAGCATTCGTGGGATGTGACTTCGGACACCATAGCCGCTTACATTGCTGCCTTTTTGCATGCTAAGAAACTAATTTTGGTAACTGATGTGGACGGAATTTTCTCTGAGAACCCTGAGAAAAATTTGGATGCTACCTTGCTTGAAGAGTTGTCTGCCGAAAACTTACTCATTTGGGACAAGAGAACAAGTGTTGACAAATACCTACCGAAAATTCTTCTTCAAGCAAAAGTAGATTGTTATGTAGTTAATGGCGGATACCCTGAGAGAATCAAACTTATTTTGGAAAACAAGAAAACCATTTGTACACATGTTACTGTTTAGCTGCTCTTTCGCAAATTACTGATTTCTTTAGCAAATTCGATAATTTTTTCCCTTCGAATTTCACCTAACCGGTCTCTATTGGTGCAAACTGCTCCTCTAACTCCAATTATGTCCGCGTCTAAACCGTATACTCTAGGAATGTCTTGCTGAGTTAAAGAACCGGCAAGGGCAACCAACAGATTATGGCTGTGCGCTTCCTTAACAAATTCTCGCAATTCTTCATCAGTTAGAAAATTGAAGAGGATGCTTTTGCCATTCTTCACTTTAACATCCACCAATACTCCATCAGCTTCCACTTTATGCGCAACCTCCGGAAGTTCCAAGGGGTTCACGCATCCAACACTTCGATAGTCAGCATACCCTGCCGCAATAATTTCCAGGCTGCTGTCGTAGTCCTTCACAGCCTTACACACTTCATCCATCAATGTCGTTGCTTCTTCAGCGGTTTTCACGCCGAAGAGTCCAACTTTAACGTAGTCTGCTCCAGAGACGGCGGCACCTAGGGCTGCAAGAGAGGCTGTTCCAGGCAAGTTTGGCATATCGCCGATTGCTGCACTTACTTCAACGTTTTTTGGCACAACCTCTTTAACTTGCTTGATTACTCTGGGAAAGTTTGCGCCTAGGGAGCCTTCTTTCGGGTTTTTGACGTCGATTATGTGGGCGCCTCCTTTGATGCCTTCCAAGGCTTCTTTTTTGTCTACGACGCTGACTAGAAGTTTCAACGGAGTTCACTCAGTTGAGTGTCTTTTCATTTCGTCAATGCTTATATGCTTTGAGTTAAGCGCGGCTCAATCTTTCAAGGAATGACAAAGGTATGGCGAAGAGGGGAGCAAGTGGTCCAAATCCTTTCAGCATTTCTTTGAAGTTTTGAATATCCTTTTTGTTTATGGCGCCTATCAGCGGAGCCACGGTCAAATAGGTTACTAGGAATATTATTCCCCCAATAGTTAGTATTACCCAATTATTAAGGGTTAGATGAGATACCACCACGTAAGTGATTCCAGCTGCGAGTGTTGATGCCAGCAAAATCTTGGCTGACGAACCCCAGTCGATTGTTGCGTTGTAGGTTTTCTTTATCCACCAGAGTGCTACGATTATGCTGGGAACTCCAGATATGATGCTTGTAGCAAGTAATCCTAGGATTCCAAAGGTTGGAATTAACACTAGGTTCAAAGAGAGCCCTATAGCTGACGTGATTATTGTTAGTTTTAGGTTGAAATCGGTTTTTCCTTGACTCTTTATGAGGTTTTCAACGCTTAGGAATCCGAAGGCGGTGTAGATAAAGGTGACAACATATAGTGACAGATAGAGGGGCGAAAACGCGTATTTTTCTTGGAAAATTGCGGCTACTCCTGGTTGAGACAGGGCAATAACGGCGAAGGCTACGGGTACAATGAGAAGGGAGGCATATTTCACTGAAAACTGGAAGACATTTCCAAGCGTTTCTTGTTCTTCTTGTGAGTTGATTTTAGAGAAGGCTGGTAACAAAACTGTAATTACTGGCATGACAAAAAAGGTAACGATGAAAGCAAAGTTTAATGCCACTTGGTAGTTGCCGAAACTCACGTCTGTGGAGTAAATGCCTACTAGAAAGTTGTAGAATTGTGCAAGAAAGCCTGTAAGAATAGCTGAAATCGACAGAGGAAGTCCATACCTTAACAATTTCTTTATCGTTGTAAAGACTTCTAGTTTGCTGTCCACTTGTTTCCGTAATTTCTTATAGATGGCGAAGTAGATGATTATTATGGCGATTATCCCGGAGATTAAATATGATATTGCTGCTCCGATGGTTGCCCCAAAAGTTCCGAACCCAAAAATTACGAGGAGAGTCATCAATCCAGTTTTGAGAGTGGAATAAACTATCGAAGTTATGCTGTGAAATTCCATTCTTTCGTAGCCTGTGAAGGCGGCTTGGGCGGCTTTTAGAAGAGCGTCTGCGAATATGGTTACTGAGGCTATTTGGATTAGAGGCACTATGTTAGGGCGGTCCAAAATGTTTGCTAAGAAACCTGAAAGAAAAAAAGAAACGATGGATAGTAAAAAGCCTAGCAGAACCTCAAAAAACACTACAGCAGCCAAAACATTCCTCACGTCTGCCGCTTTCTCTTCTGACCTGTATTGAGCTGTATATTTTATTGTTGCCCAGTCCACGCCCCAGTCTCTGAATACCATAATCAGGGTGACGCCCGTCAAGGCTTTTGCAACTAAACCATAGTCAGCTTCAGAGAGAATTCCTGCAACAAGCATCACACCTACGGCAGATATAATCGAAGAGGCTGCCAGACCCCAAAAAATGTTGAATACACCCTTAGCAGAAACCTTAGCCAAACTTCTAGCTTTACTCACCGAAACGTGATCTCCTAAACGGATTTTTACAGTTACACAAGCACATTAATTTAGTTATCTAAAAACTGATAGAACCAACACTCGTTATCGATCCCCTATAGGTGCAACCAACCATGTTCTAATGCGTGGATTTAAAAGCACGACATTCTTTTGCATTAACTAAGAAGTGAAGAAAGAGGCGATGCTGTACGGTGTCTGCCATCCTTTTGGGTAGGTACACCCATAAAAACGAATTTGAACATCCTAAGAGGAGCGGGTGTCGCGTTGGACGATGAAGCAGAATTTGACTATAAGCTTAGAGGAAAAGCTTGGAAGGTCTACTGGCTTCTCTTGAAAAATGGTCGTCCAATGAGTGTTCGAGAGGTTGAAAGAGCTTTACGTTTCAGCAGTCCAAGTGTGGCGAATCACCATCTTGAACAGCTTCGTCAGTTAGGTTTGGTTCAACGACAAAAGGTCGGAGGCAACTACACTCTTGTTAGCGAAGTTAAAATTGGTGTTCTCAGACACTTTGTCAAACTCGGGAGACTCATGTTCCCGAGATACTTTTTTTACGCAATTTTTTCTTCTATTTTCTACATAGCTTACCTAACGATATTATTGCAAGGCTTCACAAGGGAAAACCTGTTCATAATCGCCTTCGGGGCTGTAGTGACAATAATATTTTGGTACGAAGCCATACGATTTTGGCGTCTCAAGCCCTTCTAGCAATTCTGTTCTATTTTCTGGAACAACATGTTCCAAAGATTAGGATAAAATAGATACCATTACTAAATAAGAGAACTAGTGTTCAACTTTGCAGAGAGAAATCAAGAATAAAACAGTTACTTATGGAATTGCCGCAGTGCTTTTAGCTTGCATACTGACAGCCACAGTCTACAACTTCGGCATTCAACCAACCGTTCCAGGCGAATCAGACATTCCGCCACAAGCTGAAGCCCCTTCAGAGCCCGGAACCCCCTCAGAACCTAGTAGCCCGTCAGACCCCGACGTTCCCTCACAACCTAACTTTCCACCACCGCCCAGTTCTCAAGAACCAACTGGTCCGACAGAACCTGAACCACCGCCTGTTTTGTCGGAGCTTAAAACATTTGGAAGCTATGAAGAACTCCAAGAGTTCCTCACAACAGGAATGGATGAAGCAATTCAATCCGAAAACTTGCCCCGTTACACAATGGCCGCTGGTGACGGCGTGTTCATAACCCAGGATGCTGAACCGCCAGCTGCAACTTGGGGTCAACCCGAGACATTTGGATTCGGAGGGGGTTCTGAGTATTCGACAACTAATGTTCAAGTTGCGGGCGTAGATGAAGCGGACATTGTGAAGACCGACGGTGAATACTTGTACATGGTTTCAGGATCAAACCTCTACATATTGAAAGTTTATCCAACTAACCAAGCTGAGGTGCTTTCGAAGATAGATCTCAACGAAAGTTATGACGCAAAAATCTACTTGAAGGAGAATAAACTGGTTGTTTTGGGAGACCGAAGCCCGTTTTTGCAATATGGATTTGCTGAAATCAGGGGTGAGGGATTATGGATTAATCCACTGGTGTACAATGAAGAAATATTTGTCAAAGTTTATGACATCACCAACAGAGCAGACCCTGTTTTATCAAGAACCGTAATCCTAAATGGCACACTCTCGGGTTCAAGAATGATTGGCAACTACGTTTATGCAGTCGTCAGACAGCAAGCCACGCAAACCAGCAGTAACGGAACAGGTGTCGAAGTAATTTTGCCCTTAATCTCGGGTAACCACACCAGAGAGGTGCAACCAACTGAAATACGCTACGTTGATGCCCCAGACGTTTTCTACTATATGACAACAATCGTCGCAGTCGACGTAATGAACGACACAAAGGAACCAACTTCTGAATCCTTCTTAACAGGACAAACAACAACCATGTACGTTTCGCTGAACAACATGTATCTGGTGGTTCCAAACACAAACATATGGCTTTTCAGTCCAAATGGAGAAGAACCAACAGAAGAAACAATGATTTTCAGGATTGCACTAGACGAAGAGAGCATAGTTGCCATGGCTGAAGGAATAGTTACAGGCAATGTGCTAAACCAGTTCAGCATGGACGAATACAACGGCTTCTTCAGGATAGCGACAACTACAAATGGTTGGTGGGGTGGAGTCCCCAGCAACAATCTCTTCATAATGAATATGAGTCTAAACGTCGTCGGAAAACTGGAGAATTTTGCTCCAAATGAAAGCATTTACTCGGCGAGATTCATGGGTGACAGAGGATATATAGTGACCTTCGAAAAAATTGATCCCCTATTCGTAATAGACCTGAAGGACCCCACCGACCCCAAGTTTCTCGGAGAGCTTAAGGTAACGGGTTATTCAGATTACCTTCACCCTTATGACGAAAACCATCTTATCGGAATAGGCAAAGAGACAGTGACGGCTGAAGATGGGGACTTCTCTTGGTATCAGGGAGTGAAAATATCCCTCTTCGACGTAAGCGATGTCTCGAATCCGGTGGAAGTAGCCAAGTATGAAATAGGAGATAGAGGAACAGACTCCCCAATCCTATACGACCATAAGGCATTGCTATTTGATAAAAACAGAAACCTTCTAGTCATACCAGTCGCGGTGGCAGAGATAAACCAAAGCGACTATCCTGAAGGGGTTCCTGACTGGGCACATGGCCAAATCGTGTGGCAGGGCGCCTACGTCTTCGACATATCCCTCGACGGAATCAAACTCAGAGGAGGAATCACCCACTTGGACGACAGCGATGACCTGCTGAAGAGCGGCTACTGGTTCTACTCAGAATATTCAGTGGAGAGGTCTCTATACATAGACGATGTGCTGTATACTGTCTCTGACAAGATAGTGAAAATGAACGATCTGGAAAGCTTAGATTTACTCAACGAAATCGAGCTTTCCTAACCCGCATTTTTTTGTTTACACCTGAAAAGCTTGATATTCACTGTTACCCTATTTGTTTACACGCATTCTATGGAGATATAGTCATATGAGTTCGGTGAAATCTTGCAAAGTGATTGCTTTTTTTACTATAGCACCGGTGGGGATTAAGTCAACGAGTATGGGAAGTTATGTGGCGGCGGCGATAGCGGCAATGAATGAGGTGAAAGGCTTGAATTGTGAAATTACTCCCATGGGAACGGCTTTGGAGGCGGATAATCTAGAGCCCATTTTTGAGGCAGTGAAGGTTGCCCACGAAGCCATAGTTGCCAAAGGTATAGACAGAGTGGAGTCGACGCTGATAATAGACGACAGAAGGGACAAGCCGCGAACAATGAAAGACAAAGTTAACACGGTTAAAAAGTACATGAAACAGCTTTGATTGGAACACAGCACAGAAAAGAACTGAACATGCTTCACTTTGGTGCAAAGTTCTGTAAATATTGCGTTCACGTAAAATCGTGTACTTGCTAAGATTCGTTCAAATTTTTTGTCTCGAGGAGTGGGAAACCAATTAGACGAATTCGGGTTGTACATTTGTTGCATTGGATCACAAGTTCTTCCAGAACTTCGCCCTTAAGTTTCTCTTCCAGAATAGTGTAAACGTCCTCTGATTCATCTTCGGGAGAAATAGTAACCCCGCATTTTGGGCAGGGAAAATCTCCTTTGCCTTGAATTTTGGTTAGATCCAGTTCGCTTACCATTGCTTGTCTCATTTTTGTTTTTTCCCCTTTTTCAGCAGCCTTTTTAGGCAATTCTGATTTCCCATAGAAGAGAGGGAGTGAAAGACGTATTACTACCTTATTAACATGTAGAGAATACATACATATACCCCTAACAACTCAGCGCCTTTATGAGATGATTAAGAATTTTTAAATTACTGATTATAAAAGAAATCAAAACAGTTCAATAGTAAACAGTTTCTTGTCATTCGTACCAGAAACACAAATCTACGAATTTGCAGAGCTACAGTTTCACGAAATTCCAAAAAGAATGTTCAAGGTGGAGTTTGGGAACATTCAAAAACGATCCCCAAAAATATTTCTTCATAAGCATAATAGTGTGGAAAAATGAAGAATTACGTAACCGCCTGTGGCTTCCCCCTCCAAAAGATAGGAAATATTCCAGTTCCAAAGCTAATTCTTGGACACTTGCCTTTCGTTGGCGAGTCCTACCAAGGCTCAGAAAAGAACCGAGAATACACAACAAGATTCTCTGACACGAAAAACACTGTGAAAATCTTGAAGATAGCTGTTGAAAAATACGGTTTAACTGTTACAGCAGCAGGAATACCAGCCAATGACCCACTGTCAAGCCTCTACTTTGAAGCCATAAAAGAGACAGAGAAACTTGCCGACACTGAGATAGCAGTGGTCCCGTGTATCCAAATTCCCTTAACAATTAATGGAAAGCCAGTTGACACCTACAGAAGGTGGCTAACATACTACGAAGTTGAAAGACAACTAGCCGGAGAAGAAATCCTCGGCAAATACCTAGAAGACCCGGTGCTTCAATGCAGAAAAGACTGGAAAACCCAGTTCAAGGAGACGCTACAATACTCCAAACCCTATGGAAAAAAGGAGTGGAATAATCTCCAAATCGATTTCAAAAGCCTAGAGAAAGAAATCACAGTCTTAGAAGACTTCAAAATCTTATTCGCTGAATTGGGGTCCGAAACAGACTTCCTAGCCGTAACTGACCGGCTCGATCTATTGGAAACCCTTGTAGACAGCCTACGGAACAAACACGGACACAGTATCCTTCTAGGGGTCCACCACGCTGGGGTAACAATTCCGAAGCTCGAAAAATCTGAAATCAAGTTCGACGGTTATGTCACCCCAATAAACAAGATGGGTATTATGATGTTTCCAACCAGCGGATTAGCGGTAGAGGCAATAAAGGCAGCAAAAAGACATGTAATAGCTATCAAACCATTAGCTGGAGGAAGAATAAAACCGAAAGCAGCATTAGAATATGTCTACAGAGAAATGGAAATAGACTTCTGCATGATCGGGGTGGGCACAGAGAAGGAAGCTGAAGAAAATTTTTCGACCGCCAATGAAATACTGAGAGAACAAGCCAAGTTTACCATTTAACAACTTATTCTATGGCTTTGTAGGCTGTTGGGCGTCCAACCCGTCCCGTTCCTATCTGGGCTATATGCAAACTCGTTTCCTCTCAGGTTATGTTTTCTAAGAACCTTTTCGTATGTGTCGCTTTTCCATCAGATATGCACGGAGCGCTTCTTTCCACTCTCGCATTTCTATGCCATATCTGGAAAGCTTGATGCTGCTTAACGCAGAGAATCGCGGTCTTTTGGCATTCATGGTTAGTTGTTCCGTTTTTATCGGTGTTAAATCAGGATTTAACCCTGTAAGTTGGAATATGCCCTCGGCGAATTGATACCATGAACAGTAACCGCTGTTTGTGGTGTGGTAAGTTCCGTAAGGTAGTTTTGATTCAACGATCTTTTTCAAGGTCAAAGCGGCGTCTTTTGTATAGGTTGGGCTCATCCACATATCATCTATGACAGTTATGGATTCGCCTTTCTTTGCCTTAGTTATCATTGTCTCGACAAAATTTCCTCCCTTACCACTTGCTCCTGCCACGCCGAAGACACTCGCTATCCTGACGATGTAATGTTTTGTGTTTTGTTTTGTGTAGTGTTCGCCTGTCAGTTTGGATATTCCATAGGTATTGATGGGAGTTGGAAAATCATCTTCAGTGTATGGTTCGTTCTTGGAGCCATCAAAGACGTAGTCTGTGCTGATGAAAACAGTCGTGGCTCCTATTTCGTTTGATATAAGACTAACGTTTCTTGCTCCGATAGCATTCACGGAGAAGGCTTTCAGGGGTTCTTCTTCGCATTGATCGGTTTTGTGGAAGGCTGCAGTGTTTACGATTATGTTTGGTTGATGCTCTTTCAGAATCAAGCAGCTTTCGTAGTCTGCTATTTCGATGTCTTTGTGAGTTAGGCCAATGACCTCGTGTCCGTTTTCTAATGTTTTCATGAGGTCTGTGCCGAGTTGTCCAGTTGACCCTATAACGGCTATTTTCATAGGATTACTCCATCTATTTCTGTGTCTTTGAGGAACTGCTGCATCTCTAGAAGATGTTTGTACCACTTGACAGTTATCGTCCTCGGGTCATCTGGATTCAATGTCCCTTCTTTAAGGGCATCAAAAACGGTTTTTGCTCCTTTTCTTATTGTCGTTTGTGGCTTGAAATTCAGTGTCTCTTTGATCTTGCTGAAGCTCACTCGATAGCTTCTTGTGTCAGGATCGCCGTACCACTCGTAGTTGAAGGGCAGATTACATGATTCTGCCACAAGTTTTGCTAGATCGAAAATTTGCACATTCTGCTCATCGCTGCCTACGTTAAGAACTTGACCATTAACTAGTTCTGGTTCTGCTTCCAAAACTGTTATGAAAGCATTCGAAGTATCTTTTACGTTAACGAAGGGGCGCCACTGTTTTCCATCTCGCATAATTGGGATTTTCCCGTTTCTGTAGAATCCTAGGACCATGCCGTTGATGGCTAAGTCAAATCTCATTCGGTAAGAAAAACCGTAAACTGTTGCCTGACGGAGCACTGTCGCAGTGAAGGATTTGTCGGCAAGAGGTAAAACTTCCTTTTCAGCCAGCATGTTGGCTTTAGCGTAAGTTGTTAAAGGATTCAAGGTCGACTCTTCGGTTATTATTCCTTCTTGGAAACCGTAAACACTGCAGGTGCTAGCTAAAACGTATTTTTTGACGCCGTATTTTTTTGCTAGGTTGGCTACTCGAACGCGTCCTTTGTAGTTTATCTCAAGTGTTTTCTGTGGTTCAAGTTCGCCGCTTGGATCATTAGAAAGGGCTGCTAAATCAAAGACAGCATCTACACCCTTCAGGATTTCTGGCTTGAACCATCTGACATCGTCCTTGACGAGGCTTATTTTATCAGCTATTTCTCTCAGTGAATCGGTTCCGAAAAAAAACCTGTCTAAACATGTTACGTCGTAGCCTTTTTCTAAGAGGATTCTGGACATAACGGAGCCTATGTAGCCTGCTCCACCAGTCACTAACACGTTCGTTGTTTAATCATCTCCTTCACTTATGTGGAGGACGGAACCAATCCCACGGTTTGCCTACGCGAGGATCGTCTTTTTTGCCATTTATTTCTGTAGGAATTATCGTTTGATCGTCCCAAGGTCTGCGGTGTTCGTCTGGATTCTGATAATCGTAGAGTCTAGTGACGAAGTATACTGCCAAAGATGGTTCGTTGCTTACTGTTTTTGTTCCATGCAAGTATTTGCCGGGTATTCTCACCAGCGTAGGTTTTTTGGCGCTGGCGATTATTTCAGCCATTTTTCCTGTTTTTTCGTCGTAGGCACAGATTTTCATGGCTCCTTTCAGCACCAGAAAAGTGTCTATCTGGCCTCTAGTGTGTTTGTGCCAAGCTCTAACTATGTTGGGGTAGCTGTAGCTTATGTTTGCCTGAGTTATCCACTCATCTTCAAGGAGTTCTTTCCAATCTTGCCTCAGAGCTTCAGCGAAGAACCCTCTTTCATCAGGCAAAATTTTGATTTCATAGGTTTTCACTCCCTTAAGGGCATATTCTTTCATATCTCCACCTCCGAATAGTCACCGATATTGAGTTTTAAGCATCCGTTCCTGTGGTTTCGGGTTACTTTGGCATTTTTGCCAATGAGACTTTCTTCCAGCCTGTCGACGCTAGTTATCTGTGCATTTTCTAATATTATACTGTATTCGATGGTGCTATCAATAATCTTTGTTCCATTGCCCACGCTTGTGTATGGTCCAATGAAGGAATTTTTTATAATGCAACCGTCACCAATTATGGCTGGTCCCCTGACGGTAGAGTTGACCAATTTTGCAGTTTTTTTAATCGTGACTCTTCCTTCAATTTTGCTTTCTTGGACTACGCCGCTTATCTTTCGTTTTGTGTATTCATCCAAGATTTTTGCGTTGGCTGTTAGTATATCATCTTTTTTTCCGGTGTCTAACCACCAAGTGTTTAAGGTTTCTGCTTTAACGTTGAAGCCCATCTTTATCATTTCTTGGATGGCATCTGTAATTTCAAGTTCGCCTCTCCATGAGGGCTTTATAGATTCTATAGCTTTGAAAATATTACCGGAAAAAAGGTAGGTGCCAACTATTGCAAGGTTCGATGAAGGCTTTTTTGGTTTTTCAACCAATTCTATAATGTTGGCTTCATCATCTAAAGTCGCTACCCCAAACTTTGTGGGATCCTCTACAACTTTTAGCAGTATAAGAGCATCCATCTTTTCTTTTTTGAATTTTTGTACAAAAGTTGTTAATCCTTCGCCTTGCAGGTTGTCGCCAAGGCACATTATAAAGTCGTTTTTACCGAGGAAGTTTTCGGCTGTCTTGACGGCATGAGCTAATCCTAATGGTTCTTGGGGGATGTAGGTGACGTCAAATCCCCATTCTGCCCCGTCTTTGACGTATTCTTTAACGTATTGTCCAGTTTCTGGAGCGATTATTATGCCGATTTGTTTTATGCCTGTCTCAGCTACTTGGTCAAGGACGTATCCGAGAACGGGTTTGTTGGCTAGAGGAATCAGCTGCTTAGCTAAGGTGAAGGTTAATGGACGAAGTCTAGTTCCTCTGCCCCCACTCAACACCAAAGCTTTCAAGTTCAGCACCAATAGAATGTGATATTTCTGTTGGTTTAGCTTTAAAGTTTTGTCGAGTTAGCGGACCTCCTTCACTCAGAACACCCTAACGCCCCTCAGAGGGTGGTTAACGTCTAGAAGGAGCACCTAATAATTATCTACCAAGTCCTATAGCTACGAATTTTAGTTCTTTAGCAAATTGCTTGGGGTCATAGATTCTTCTTCCATCGATTAAAAAGGGGTATTTCATGTTTTGTTTGAAGTCTTCAGGTCTGAGGTTTTTGAATTCTTCCCACTCGGTTACGATTACGCAGCAGTCAGCATCTTTAAGGCAATCGATGGGAGACGAGGCATATTTGATTTTGTTGCGAAATATTGATTTTGTGTTAGGAATGGCGACAGGATCATAAGCAGTGACTGACGCATCATCATTTAATAGCTGGTTTATTATGAGGATGGACCTTGCTTCTCGTAAGTCATCTGTGTTCGGCTTAAAAGATAATCCCAAGATTGCAACTTTTTTACCTGACAAACTTCCCAACTCTTTTTTTATCAGTTCAACGACATGTTTGGCTTGATCATCATTGACATTTTGAATGGATTGGAGCATTATTGGAGAGTAGCCAGTTTGATTTGAGAATGCAATCAGCGCCTTCAGGTCTTTAGGGAAACATGATCCACCATAGCCTAGACCAGCATTTAGAAACCGCGGATTGATTCTCTGGTCTAAACCTATGGCTTTTGCTATTGTTGTGACATCTGCTCCGGGAGTTTTTTCGCATATATTCGCTATTGTGTTGATGTAGCTGATTTTTGTGGCTAAGAAGGCGTTGCTGGCGTATTTGATGAGTTCTGCTGTTGGTAGATTGGTTCTGACGATTGGAATTGATTCTTCACAATGTAGTTCACGGTATAGGGTTTCAAGTATGTCACCGGATTTTTTGTCACATTCACCGATGACGACTCGGTCAGGATGATTTGCATCGCGAACAGCAGAGCCTTCCCGCAGAAATTCAGGGTTCATACATAAGCCGAAACTAGAACCGCATTTTTTGCCCGAGTGTTTTTCTAGAAGAGGGGTAATCACGTTTTCTGTGGTGCCGGGCACAACAGTGCTTTTCACTACAACCAAATGGTATGAATCTTTTTTGGATAAAGCTTCGCCTATTTCGATTGCGGAACTTTTTATCTGTGTTAAGTCGATGCTTCCATCAGGCTCACTTGGGGTTCCCACAGCAATGAAAGTGATGTCAGTATTTCTGATGGTTTGCTCAATGTCTAGCACGCATCTTAGGTATCCGTCTTTGACAGTTTTTTCTAATGATTCTTCCAGATCAGGTTCATAGAAAGGTGGAATGCCCCTGTTTATTGAAGACACCTTTTCAGGGTCTTTGTCAACGGCGATAACCTTGAAGCCTTTGTTTGCGAAGCCAACAGCTGTACACAGACCAACGTAGCCTATTCCAACAACTGAAATGCGGTGTGATTTCATAATCTTCACGTTATGTGTTGTGTGCGCTTATTCTATTTTTGACGTTAATTATAAATCGTTTATGTGATGAACAATATGGTTGGGTAGCTTTGATGATCAGAAAAGTTGTTATTCCAGCTGCTGGGCTTGGCACGAGGTTGCTGCCGATAACCAAGGAGTTTCCTAAAGAAATGCTTCCAGTGTTTTTCAAAGGAAAAGGAGATGTGCTGTGCTTGAAGCCAATATTGCAGTCGGTTTTTGAGCAACTTTATGATGGGGGGTTCAGGGAGTTTGTTTTCATTGGGGGTAGAGGCAAGAGAGCTATCGAGGATCACTTCTCACCTGATGAAAGTTTCATAGAGAACCTTAGGGGCAAGAATAAAGATGGTCTAGTTGAAGAATTGCATGAATTTTATAGGAAAGTAAATAATTCAACCATTGTTTTTTTGAACCAGCCAAAACCGAAAGGTTTCGGAGACGCTGTTCACAACGCTAAAATATTTACCGGGGATGAACCATTTTTGATTCATGCTGGCGATGACTTAATTCTCTCGCGGAACAATAATCATCTAAAAAGAATTGTAAAAGTTTTTGAGGATTACAACGCAGATGTGGTATTTTTAGTTGAAGAGGTTAAGGACCCACGAAGATACGGGGTCATTATTGGAGACGAAGTGAAGCAGGGCGTGTTTGAGGTGAAAAAGATCTTCGAAAAACCTCAGGAGCCGCCATCTAATTTAGGTGTAATCGCCTTGTATATTTTTAAACCAATAATTTATCGGGCGATTGAGAAGGTTGAGGCGGATAAGAGTGGTGAGGTTCAGTTGACGGACGCGATTAGTCTTCTTTTGGATTGGAAGTTCAAGGTTTATGCTGTTAAGCTAAAACCTAGTGAAAGGCGTATCGATCTGGGAACGCCCGAAACTTATTTAGAAATTCTGAAGACAATGCCATATACTACACATGCATCCTAGTGGGATGCCATCACAGCCCATTGGATAGGTCGTCCAGACCTAGCCAACAGCGTGGCAGCATTTACGCCTATGAAGCAAAAAAACGGTTCCATTCAAAGAACAGTCAAGAGCAGATTTGTTTTAGGTTTATGCAAGTTTTTCGCCCTTTGCGATTAGAAATATTCCCTTATCATTCTTTGAAAGAGCCTCTTTTCCAATCAACACTAAATAGTATAAAAAGAATTTTTTACCATACCTAAAACAGTTTTTTATACCCTTTATGAAGAGTTTCCTTGAAAATTCACTCCTGAAAATAGGATAGACTTTGACGTTCTTGAAGCCGGATGTTTCTAGAATATTTCTTAGTTCATCTGCTTTGAAGAGCTTTATTACATAGTTGTCTTTCTTATGTTTCTGGAGGAGCTTTTGATCCTGTATAGTTTCAAGGCAATCTACAGATAATAGGAATTTGCCTCCGGGTTTTAGTATCCTGTAAATTTCTTTGATGGTTTCCTCGTAGTTTGGGATATGCTCTATGGTACAGATGCTGAAGACTTTATCGAAATAGTTGTCGCAGAAATTCTCTTCTTCCAGTTTTCCACATCTAAACTCGTTTAATATGTTCAGGCTTCTACATTCTGAAGACAACTTTCTGGCATGACCTATTGCGCTCTCGTTGGGGTCTACGCCTATGATTTGCTTACATTTCTTTCCTATGTGAAGAGTTTGCAAGCCTGTTCCACAACCCAAATCTAGAACTACATCTTCTTTTGAGAATTTTTCTCCCTTTATGAGCTGCTTAAATTCGTATATTTTGAATGGGCTGGAATACAAATAGACGCTGGGAAAGATTCTGAAGCGAATAAGCATTTTCCTAACAAATTTTTTCAGCTCAACCATTCAATTACCACCCACCTAGTTCACCCACTGAAAAATCGTAAAATTAGCTATAATGGATTAAGCAAACATTCATAAAATTTCAGATGTAATTGTGAAATCCGTTTCCATGAAAATTCTTCTGTATATTGAAGCGCATTAGTCGCTAAGCTTTTCTGCAATTCTCTGTCCTTATAGACATTCAGAAGAACATTTAGCAAACTGCTTGGTTCGTTAACGTCAAATGGCATGAAATGCTTTTTCGGAACTATATATGGCATATCTTTGACAGCATCTTCTGTGGCAACTACTGGTTTTCTACTAAGAAAAGCGTACATTGTCTTTACATGAGGTCCACTGTATGAAGGCGTATGCGGAAGTATCATTACATCGGGTAACGACATTAATTCGTCGAGTTTTTTTACGAACCCTAGCGGGACAAAGTATTCTGTTTTTGGAAGAGTTTTAGAACCGATGCCCGCCACAACGAAGACAAGCTTTTTTTCCGTAATTTTTTCGAACTCGTTAGAAACAAAATTTGAGATTTTGTACAAGTTCATGGCGTCGTCGTAATTTGGTTTGAAAGCCATCGAGCCGAAAAATAGAACAGCAAATGTTGGATGTACCCCATATTTTTCGCGAATACGTGAGCAATCAACGTTTTCTTCAATTTTTAGGGTGGGTGCCCCATTCGGTATCACTGCCATTTTTTCATGTGCAAGGTTCCCATGTAATTCTTCAAACCACTTCTTCACGCTTAGTCCTGGGGTTATCGAGGCGTCAAAAAGAGTTAGCACAATTCTTTGAAGTATTAGATGAAGTCGTCCAGTAACGCTTTTTCGAGGATCAGATTTGAATCGCTTGTCGTGAAAAACAATTACGAATTTTTTAGTGAAGGGGCGCATAAGTAGAAACAGAGCCAGAGTTTTAAGAGGAGAGAAGCATTCTATCTGAACCATATCATATTTGTGAGTTAATCCGCTTGCAACAAGTTGTGCAATCCAGCTGAAAACTTTAAGAAAATTTAGTAACCTAGGAATAGTAATCACACACAAATTCGCGATGTTTGCCCTTTTCACCTGATGTTCTATACTGGCTGAAAGTGTTACCTGAATACCCTGATCGGCTAGTCCGTTTGCAACTTGAAGAACTCTCTCATCAGTGCCGTTGACCCTTGAAATGAGACCGGAATACAAAATCGCTACACGCAAGAACGTCTCACATCTAAACCAAAAGGTCTACGCACGGCTTTTGCGTTTCCATGATGCCTAAAGATTCTTTCCAGATGCCCAACAATTTATCAACTTCTTTATGAACATTAAAGTCTGCTTCGATTTTTTCTCTTCCATTCTCGCCTATCCTGACACGTAAGTTTTCGTCATCTAACAAGGTTTTAATCACGTTCGCTAATTGTTCAACGTTTTTAGGCTCTACTAAAAGTCCTTCTTTTCCAGTTTCTATAAGCTCGGGTACTCCCGAAATATTCGTAGAAACGGTTGGTACCCGAAGATACATGGATTCCATTAAAGCCACGGGGATTCCATCCATATCTCCATTTTTTCCTTTTACGCACGGTAGAACGAAAATCGTTGCTTTACGTAACTCTTCAAGTAGAGAATCGTCACTTAAATTTCCCAAAAACTCAACATTCTCTTGCAGATTCAAAAATTCAACCATTTTCCTTAATTCTTTTTCAAGAGGACCGGAGCCTACAATTACATAACGAATTTTTGGATAATGCTTTATCAACTCGTTAATTGCAATAATCCCATATCGTATTCCCTTTTTTTCCACCAGTCTCCCTATCGTTAGGATTCTGAAAGGTTCCGGGTTACTTTTTACGAATTTGAGTTTAGCAAGATTAGAGCATGCTCTAACTACGTGAATTTTGTCTTTGTCAACACCTGTAATTTCATGCAAATAATCTCTGTTGTATTGAGAAATGGTTATTATCGCTGATGCCAGCTCCATCCGTTGTTGTAATGCTTTTTTGTTAGGATTCACAAAGATGTCCACTGCGTGACCTGTGAAAGTAAAAGGAATTCCAAGTTTTTTCGACATCAACATCGCCGTATGTGCAGCCATATCACTAAAATGAGCGTGTAAAACGTCTATTGGCAAATCTTTCGCGATTTCAGAAAAGTATTTTGCTGCAGCGATGGATAGTACCTTAGTACTCAATTTTTCGCAAGAATGTTTCCACCCGAACGACCCAAAAGATTGCAGTGCTATTTTTATCTGGTTCAATCTCAATCTTGGATTTTGAAAATAGTGAACATTGCTCCACAAGTTGAACTCGTCGAGTTCTTCGTGAAAAATACCGTTTTCGGGAGGAAAAATAGAGAATACATGAACATTGTGACCTTCTCTTACAAGCTCTACAATTTCGTTTAGAACAAACGTTTGAGTAAGTTGCGGAAAAGTAGAAAGCACATATGCTATATTCATTGGGGCACCTTTAGCTGGTCAATGGGCTTTTGTGGATGTTTTAATTGTTTTGAACATGCGAAATACCAGCCGCTAGACATAAAATGTGGCAGATTGTCGGCTAGTCGGCAGTCTAAAGTAGCTAAGAAGGTGTCACGCAAAAAGGGTAGAAACATTATGAAGTCTGAGTTTTGGATGAACAAAATCTGGAACCCTTTCTTGCCCAATAGCCTTTTCAATCGTCCGATAGTGAAGTTTGTTTTGTGTGCTTGACCCTGTCGTTGTTTTTTCTGCAAACCAATTCGAACAAACAACTTTCTGGAGAGTCTTTGCGGAGTCTCCGAAAACACTTCGTAAGGTCCCAGTCCATTAGGAACTGTAAGGAAAAGAACCCCACCACGTCGGATAGCCTTAGCGAGCTGATTGATGACGGTTTCTGGATTGTCAACATGCTCAAGCACTTCAGAACATATTATAACATCAAACTTTCTTTGTAGCTGGTCAATCTTTTCAGCCTCAAGAAGCATGAAAGAGGCGTTACTGTTTTTATTACTCTGTGACGCAAGTTGAATGCGATCTGGATTAATATCAATTCCCAAGACGTTGTGACCTAGTTTGGCTAATTCCAAAGCTACAGGTCCTTCACCACAACCAACATCAAGGATATCTAGAGCTCCTTTTTTTCTTGCCATAAATTCTATAGCAGTGAATATGGATCTTAGCCTCTTTACGTCAAGTGGTCTCTTCAATCTTGAACTTGCCCTTCCAAAATTCCTAAGTAATAAAGCTCAAGCGTCTCTTCAGTAGATCTCTGATAATAGTACAGTTTTAACTTCGCACCATTTTCGAGTAGTTCCGATGGGATTGCAATCAAGTTGTTACCGGTAGTTAAAACGCCCGTCACTATATCTCCTTTATCAGAGATTAATTCAAAAAGAATAGGTGATTGTAATGAGAGACTGTTAATGGAAATTGCCAGATTCTTCTCAGGGGGATTTCCAGTTATTGCAGGTATCACTCCTTCCACGCCAACAAGGTGCATTTTCAATTCGACTTGGTCTAGGTAGTAAGTGCATGAGCCGCCAGTGAAGCTTATTTCTACATAGTCGATCTTGCCCCATGTGGGATTCCCAACACTTTTGAATGAGCTTAACGGAATTGTGAAATGTTTCCATCCAACAAAATCATCAGTTATTGAAGTGAGATACAAGTCTTCCCAAGTGCTCTCTTCCACGGTATGAAAACTTATCTGAATAGGATTGGTTGTGTTTGCACCATAAAGGTAAAAGCTTAATCCGCCGTAAGACCTCCAGTCTTGGGATTCGCTATAACGATGTTTAAGTGCTACGCCCTCCTCCGCGTCAATGTACACTTTTAGAGAATTGGTTCCATGTTCTTTTATTGACTCCTCGTTGCTCAAGGTTATTTCGTCTTCTTGGTTAATCTTGTCGCCATACCAAAATGCGTCCTGATAGTCATCAGCAATCACGTTGAAGTTCTCCACTAGAGGACTTACACTTATGCCTCCATCAAGACCGCTGACATTAGTATAATCATTTAAAGGAACCCAGCCATACTCAAAGGAAGCCAAATATTTGTAAGTCTGTTCAGCCTCGTCTTGCGTTATTATCGTATAAAGATTAAACTTTGAAAATTCTTTTGACGACAGTACATAAGGAGATCTGCTGAGTAAATCGATATTTAGTGCTGGGAGTTTTTCACTAAGATCTTCAAAGAATTCATAGTATGTATGATTGGAGTTTGGGAACAACAAATAGCGTATGTTACGATCAATGAGACCGTTTTTTAAGTCTTCTACACTGTCGCCATTAAGATTCTGCAAGTTGATCACTCCATAAACACTGGTCACCTCAATTACAGGGTGCTTAGTAAAGTACGATAAGTGATGAGCGTGACATGTAATTATCGTGTAATCATCTTGTAGCTCTTGATTGAAATAGGGTATAACCTCATCGAGATTGTTCTGCCAACCCTCAGGAAGGTAGTAAACATTTTCTTGAACATTAATAACAGCGTTCAATGACACAGGCACCAATGAAAAAGAAAGCAGTCCTATGAAGATGAAAGGAAGAAACGAATGAGAGTGATGAAGTAGTTTCCCAAATATTCTACGAGTCGACTTAAGATTGGGTATAGGAAGTAGAAACAACACTACAAAGAAGAAGGCAAAAACTATCAGCATTTCAACACCAGCAACACCTAACGAGCGAAACAATCCATCATTTATGTGTGGAATGCCAGAAGCGCCAATGTTGAACTTAAACGCCCATAAATAAATAAGAGCTAAACAATCGAAGATTGCGAAGCGGGCTACTAACGAATGCATAGTGCCTGTAGCTTCAGCTATCTTTTTTATTCCCATTGCAATGAAAATTGCGAATAGTGGAGCGAAGTAATATAGTCTCCGCAATTCTGGTCCCTCATATTTGTTATAGAAGGCCCAAGACCAGAAAACAAGCAACATCAGAAAGAATGACAACAAAAGAAACGATTTTTCAATATTTCTCTTCTTGAAAAAATCATGGATAGAAGTAAATAAGCCTGTGAGACTCGGAATCACGAAAATAGCGCCTAGACTAATAGCACTGAATAAAACATCCCATCGCAGAATATCCAAAATAGTGGGCAGATTTCTTAGAGCCCCAACTTCTGCAGTTATTGAAGGCATCAAAGCCCCAGCTGCAATATAATTTTCGTCCAATAAAATGAGAAGCGGGATAGGTATTCCACCAACTAGGAAATTTCTAGCACAATAAAAAATGAAAACGATTAAAGGAACACTAAAACAGATCAGGTGGCGCACGCTAATTATTTCTGACAAGGAATTAGCTGCCAACATTTTGTAAAATAATGGTAGAATTAGCACGAAGACCACAAGAACAGGTAATTGTCTAATTGCATAACCAAACAATAGGTGAATGGGGAAATGAAACAGGTCCCAGATAAGAAAAACGTTGTAAGAGATAACAAAAATAATTGATAAGCCAATTGCTGAGACTATGGTTAATTTTTTTGCACGTGAAAGAAGAAGCAAGAGGCCCAACGCGAATAGCGAAGGCAAGAGTATGACACTTACCTCTTTTACTAGCAGCAACAGGCTGATTGTTGATCCTAACATGAACCACCAAAAGTTGGCATTTTCATATTTTCGGTAAATTTTTAGCAGAACGAGTCCTGCTGAATAGAAAAGAAATGTGAAGGGCACATCCAAGTATAGACTATAGTTAGAGCTTACCGCTAAGACAATTGGCATCGAAATAAAAGAGATGGCTCCTATGATGGAAACTTTTGAATCCTGTGAAATTTCCTTCGATATGAGATAAACTACTATACTGGTTAGAACGATGTAAATAAATGGAAAAACTCTTACAGCAAGGTCAAAAGTAACTGCGCTGTTGCAAAGAAAATTGAACCACGCATACACTAACGGTATTCCTGGAGGGGTCGGCGACAACATATCGGTTTGCATGTAATAATTGTATTCTAGTCCAGCTGTTTTCACTATAGATTCTGCTTTGGGCAGATAATAAAAAAACGCATCATATTCTGCGAAAATAGAGTGTGATGTTGTGAACGCAAATATGACTAGCAGCAAGAGTGCACATAAACTCAGCAGGATAAGGTCTTTTGTGCTGGGGCGAGGGAAAGGTTTGTTTTTTCTGACAAAGATGAAGTAAACGGAAGATGCTAAGATCACCAAGCTAATTATCGTAAAAATCAGGAAGAAATCCAATATTACGGAAGAAACAGCGCTAATTATGTAACTGAAACCTATGAGCAAGAAATTCCAAATGAGACTGCCAAACACTATAACTTCCAAGGATGATAATTTGATCCTGTACTTTGATGAAAGCCAGTACAGTAGTACTAACCCGGGAAGAAAAGCCAACAGAGGAAGCAGATAATAAAGTATCGTTGCTAACTACGCTCTAATTGATTCAACTTGTTCGCTACGACTAAAGTAAGGTATCATAAATCGCTAGATATTTCTTGATTATCTTGTCCCATCGATATTCTTTTTCAACAGACATTCTAACATCTTGAGAAAATTTGCTTCTCAAGCCTTCATTATCTAATAAAGTCAACATTTTTTCGGCTAACTCTTCCGGATTGTTAAATGAAGTTATGAAACCATTTTTGCCATCATCAATCAAGTCCGTTGCTACACCTACTGGGGTCGAAATTATTGGCAGGTCAGCGGCAGCAGCCTCCAGAATCGCCTGTCCAAAGTTCTCGTATAAGGAGGGGCAAACAAAAATGTCACCTGACTTGTACGCCTTAATTAGCTCATTTCCATATAAAGGTCCAGTAAATTCTACTTTATCAGCTAAATCCAAACGAGCGACCTTGCGTTTTAAAGCCTCTAGGTGACCTAACTTGTCAGTGAGAGTGCGCCTTTCATCACCACCGACTATGGTTAATCTTGCGTCGTCGTTTTTTTGAGCCACGGTCTTAAATGCGTCTAACAATAGCTCCAGATTTCGGTCTTTTGTTATTCTACCGACGAAAAGAATTCTCAAGAATCTTTTATCTCGATTAGCTTCTATTGCGTCATATTTAGCTAGGTCCACCCCTACGGGTATAATTTTTATTTTATCTTTTTCCACGCCAAATCGCACTAATTCATCAAACTCTTGTCTCGTTGAAGCTACAACATAATTAGCATGCATCAGCACGGTCTTCCGCGTGACTGCGTCATAAAAAACGTAAGGTAACTTTAGATGCGCTTTTTTAATTATTATTTCGTGTGCCACTGCGCATCCGTGGTTACTAACAACAAACGGAACATGCCTCATTTTTGAAATAAAGCAGGAGACATCAGCTTGGAAACTGCGATAACCATGCAAATGAATTATGTCCGGATGTGCTTTCAGCAATTCATGCATAATTTGAGGCGTGAACTTGTAGGATAAGAAGCTGCCATATACCGGGAATCTGTTAACTCTTATGCCATCCATTATTTCGAAGGCAGGTGATTCTTCAGCTCCGAAGTTGGTGGTGTAGATGGTAGAATTCATCCCCGCTTTTTCACATTCTAGAGAGATTCGGTAGGCTTGGTTTGCTGGTCCAGTGACTCGTGGATAGAAACTAGGTATTACTCTGGCAATTTTCAAGTTAAGGCTACAATCCTGTTCGCATGTTTATTTCGTGCATGTAGCTTCCAGTTTCTCAGGGACAACCTGCTCTTTTGTTCTAGCGATGGCGACTATATTTGAGTTCAAGTGATTGAATCCCGGAAGTTTTTCCATCATGCCCTCGAAAAAGTAGGTTAGCTTAATAAGCGAATTAGGAGGGTTAATCTGCATTATTTTCGAGAATCGTGCAGCAGGAAAAGCGAGGAAGAACATGGCAAAGCATTTTTGCACATTAAAACCAGCTAAACTTAACGCGGATTTTAGGTATCCTGGGGTGTAGGGTTTTTCTCCTTCAGTGTGTGCTTCCATCGGGAAGAACTTTCGTCCAAACGCTGAGAGAGGGTTAAGCAAACTCGGCTCCATGAACAAAAATACTGACCGAGGAAGAGAAACTCGTTTCAACCCGTCAGTTGCTTTTTTAATATCTAAGTGATGAAGGATAGAGATTCCTATGACAAAGTCGAAAATGTCTTCCTTAAACGGAAGCCTCATGGCGTCGCAAACTATGAAGTCAGCTTCAGGGCACACGAGTTTAGCGTTTTTAACCATGTTTTCGCTGATGTCCACTCCAACAACGTTGAAACCCCATTTTAGCAACAGTTTAGAGAGCCATCCACCGCCACAGCCGTAATCCAGAATAAACTTCGGCTGCTCAGCCTTAAGCACCTGTTTAATAAGTTCAAGTTCTCTTTTTCGTATAACATTAGGGAAGATGCTGTCATCGTAACTTTCGGTCTCGCCAGTCAAAGAAGAAACCTGCGCGGCGTCATAGACTTGTTTTTCATCAGCTATGCTCATAGATAAGGCTCGCTTATTTCCGTCTTTATGTTACTGTTTTGAAGATTTCTATCATTTTTGAGCCAATAGCCTCAATGGAGGCTTCATGCTCAACGTATTTTCTTCCGTTCTCGCCCATCGTCTGTGCTAGGCAAGGATTTTGTTTCAGCTCGATCACTGCTTTAGCCAAAGCTTCATAATCTCCGGGACAAACGATTAAACCCGAATTCGTTTCTTGCACGTAAGCCCTAGGCAAGCCTCTACTACAACAAATTATCGGCTTTGCCACTGCCTGATATTCATAAAGCTTAGAAGACATACCACGATAAGGCGTTTTAAAATTTGCGAGTGGCAAAATCAACACGTCAGCTTGACCTAAAAACTCACTCACGGCTTCCCTAGAAAAGAGTTCGTCAACAATTCGCACGTTCCCCACGTTCAACTCTTTAACCTTAGAACGCATAGAATCCAAAAGTTCACCCTTCCCTTGGACAACAAACTCCACGTCATCATCTAAATCTTCAATTATCTTGGCGGCTTTGAAAATCTGCTCAAAATCATACGCTATCGAAAAACCTCCCGAGTACAACACAACAAATTTTCTATTATTATCTCTCTTTAAGTTGTGAGGCTTGAACACGTCTAAGTCCACGCCGCCCCTTACTACCTGAATTTTGTTTTTGTTCACTCCATATCTTGCTATGGTTGCTATGTATCCTGGGCTTATTGGCGTCGCTGCCTTAACTTTAGCAAAGAGCACTCTCGCAAAGAATTCAGCAATTTTTGATACGATCGAGCCTCTTTTCACCAAATCTAAATCGTATAAATCTTCAATTATCAAATCGTCTACATTGGACACTACGCTCCTTTTCTTCAGCATGCTGTAAGCTAGAGAGGGAAAGAGTGAAAAAACGTCAGGGTTCATAGCCCAAATCACGTCGATTTTTCCAATTATCGGTAAGACAGACAAAGATGACAACGCAAATGAACCGAAGGTCAAGAGCCTCTTAAACAAGCCCTTTGATTCTAAAGGAAGAACGAAAGTTCGGATAACTCTGATTTTGCCAAACCACTCCACTTTGAAAGGCTTATGTTTGTATTCCTTCGGTATCTTCCCATGTGGATAGTGAGGAAAAGCTGTAACAACAGTGACATTGCACCCATTCATGGAAAGACCTTTAGCAACGTTATATGCTCTTGTTGCAGCCCCTCCAAGGTCAGGAGGAAAATATTGTCCGATTATGAGCACATTCAATTTGGTTTCATCAGTTCAAAAGTTTCATTTCTGGAAATTGTTGGCTCATTAGGATGATTTTGAGTGATTCGTTAAGAAAGCGGATGGAGTTTTGGTGCGGAATTGATTTTTTTAATGGCTTCGTTCATATCAAAATCAATTGCTTGTCCGTACCATTCAATAGATTTGAAGCGTGGCTTATTCTCTTCTATTATCAGCTCATAGGCTTCTTTTCTATCTAATTTGCCCTCACGTATTTGGTGGCTTCTGAAAATATCGAACTCTGTGAATCCCGCCATGGTCATGTAGATGTAATTGTAGAAGGATGCTGTGCCGTCGTCTATACGCCAGGTTGCTTTTGTGTCAGTTTCGTGTTCCCAATCAAATTTTTCAGTTATTTTTGACAGTATTTTCTTTTCGCGCCAGTCTATGTAATGGAACAAATACAGATAATCATCAGGTATAACATACGTAGAATAGTAAGCGAACAGCGTATCTATGATTGATCTATTTATGTAAGCAGGATTTGCAAGGTATTGCTTTAGGTAATAAGACATAATCTTCAACTTGTCGACGAATGAAATTCCGGTTAATCTACTCAAGGCTTTACTCTTGCCTTGATTTACATTACAAAAGCCATACTTGAAAAGCCCAGTGCCTTCCTCTGCCTCGTAACCACCACAGAAAACGAAAAGTTTGACGCCGGTTTGTTTCCGAATCTTGTGAAAGTAGTAGTAGAATTGTTTATCGCCCGCCATTAATAAGGGAACCATCCCCAAATCGGGCTTCCTCAGCCAAGCCCTCAGATTCTTGCGAATATATTCCCTCTTTGTTCTAATGTCTGCAGAAACAACTATTTGTTCAACGCCCAATTTTCCGCATACCCGAGCTTGGTTTCTGCGGGCAAGGTCATTAACCATTCCCCAATCATAAGTGAAAGCAATCGGATGCATGTTCAGATGGTTTTTAATGTAATCCAATCCATAGGCACTGTCTCTTCCGCCACTGAAACCTACAATACAGTCGGGTTCACCCGAATCACTTCTGTACTTTGAAACAAACTCCTCCAAAGCTTTCTCGCCTTTGAGAAAACTGCCTCTTTGTTCATAGATTCTGCAATAATTGCAAACTCCTTCGTTGTCGAAACTGATGAAGGGCATAGTTTCTGGCAAAAGGCATCTGGAACATCTTTTCAGTTTATCGCTGTCTTTGTAAAGGTTCTCCCAAGTTTGCATCATAGATTTCTTCACAGGGTTTTTGAGCTGGTACGAGTCTACGTTAAGAGAATTAACAAGGCAGTTTTGGTCGTAGAGCTCAACAATTTTGACATTCGGAATTTGGATAGTGTCTACATTACCATCAGTTCTCAGGTCCTCCAAAGCAAACATACACTTTTTCATCTGGTCAAAGTTTATCAAACATCCTTGCCTTGCTTTGACCTGTGTTACGCCATTACCTTTGAACAAGTCTTTAACGTAATCGCTGTTGATGATGTTTTGGAGAATGTATTTTTCTGAAGCGAATATCAGCATTTCTTTATTTTGGCTCATGCTCGTATAGAGTGAACCGGTGTTTGTTGCTAGCAAAAAGTCATTGGTATCGTCAAATAGTACAGCTACAGACGCTGAACCCTCTATTTCCCCGAAAACACTTCTTGCCGCGCCTACTATGGATTCGCCTTTTTTTCTGTACATCTGCAGTAGACTAAGAAAAACTTCAGTGTCTACGTCATATTTTCTTTTGAGCGATGGAAATGATTTCCAGAGTTCTTTGTCATTTACTATTATTCCATTATGAATTCCAACAGCTCCCTCTTTGACTACCGGTTGGTTGTTGCAATTGATTTCGCTGGGTCCATTAGTTTGTAAGCGAGAGTGCCCCAAGATTGCGAAGGGAATATTCAGATTACCGTTTGTATATCCTTCACTCGCTATTTTTTTCTTGAAAAGATTTCGGTATTTGTCTGACTTGACCAATTGGGAAGACGAAATAGGTTCCTTTAGAACATATACTGAATGGTTTACCCTAACTGCAAGTCCTGAGGCCTCTTTACCCCGCGATTCTGACAACCTGAACATACGATTGGTGAGGCTCGCGAGTTCGTGGGTAGATAGGTGAGTGTCTTTTCCAATCAGGGTGCCAAATATGCCACACAAGGTTTCTTTTGCTCCTTAGAAATAACGCGGTTGTCTGTGAGCAGCAGGTCAGTGCAGGATCGAATGTTTTCTCGGTTTTCTATGAACCAGTTGTACACTGATTCTAAACCTTTTTTGAATTCTGTGCTAGGTTCGTATTTGATGATATGCTTAGCCTTTTCAACTGAAGCGAGAAGCCTCGTTTTTTTGTCCCAGTTTCTTCTCTCTTTAAAAACTATTCCAGCATCATTGCCTGTTATTTCGTTGATCCACTTTGCTAGGTCTTTTATTCTGATTTCTCTGCCTGATGCCAGGTTGATTGCTTCTCCAATAGCCTCCTTGTAATACGCCATCGCCAATAAACCATTGACAATGTCGCCAACATAGGTAAAGTCTCTTGTTTCATCACCAGAACCAGTGATTGGCAGAGGTTTTCCGTTAATTGACAGATAGAAAAAGTTGGGAATAACGTTCCTGTATTTTCCTGGGACTTCTCCTGGACCGTACGAGTTGAAAAACCTCGCGTTCACAATTGGCAGGTGATACAGATTATGGAAATAGTTAGTGTAGAGTTCACCCAGCATTTTCGTAACTTGGTACGGAGTGTAAAGTTTCATTGACACATCATGTTCTTTGAAAGGTATTGTAGAATCTGAACCGTATATTCCGCAGCCAGACGAGGCGTAGATGAAGCGGTCAACACCAAGCAAATGCGAGTATTGCAGGATTTTTAGGATGCCCATGCCATTCACCATCAGATCAGTTTCAGGATTATCCACTGAGTTTTGGTTCGCAAAATGGGCTGCCAGATGGTACACGATGTCGGGTTTATGCTTGAAAACCATCTTCACTTTTTCATCGTCGAGCACGCTGCCTTTTATGAATTGAATTTTGGGTCCAGTTGGAATATTCCATGTGTAAGATGAGGAGAGGTCATCCAGTATGATGATTTTTGCAGTGTCCAAAGCGTTCAAAGAGCGGACAAGATTTGATCCGATTGCTCCTGCTCCACCAGTCACAAGAACGGTTTTTCCTTCAAAAGCGCTGTATTCTTCTTTCATTGCATTAGCCTACTTTTTCCGTGTGTTGCGTTTGATAATGTTCAAAACTGAATCCATAAGCAAAAGTCTCTAATTGCAGTAGGTTTTTCGCATCCATTCGACAGTTAACGGTATACCTTCTTCCAAAGGAACAGTGAGCGTGTGATTGAGGTCTCTAACAGCCTTGCTAAAATCAGCTTTTTTATCCCTCGTAGTGAAGGGTTCCCCATCTTTGTAAGTAACATTAGAGTCACTTTTATCCAGATGCTCCAAAACTAGGTCTGAGACGCGTTTGATTTCGTATTGGCGTTCGCTTCCGAGGTTGTAGATTTCGCCGGGTTTGAAGTTGTCGATGATGTTGGCGAATGTTCTGCAGATGTCTTTAACGTATTCGAATGTTCTTTTGTGACCAAGATAGACCGTGTAGGGCTCATCATGTAAAGCTTTGTAGATGAATTGTGGTACAACGCCTCTGTATGGTGTGAAGTGTTCTCTTGGCCCGTAAACGTTGAACAATCGAACCCTCACTGATTCTGTTCCGTACATTGCAGCTGAGTTGAGAATCTGCAGTTCGTTGACCCACTTTGCTATGGCATAGTCATTCATTTGTTTGATTGGGATGCGTTCCATGACATTCTCGCTCATGATACCATCGTAGTCGCCGTAGACTTCTGCGCTTCCAAAGAAGATCAGCCTGAAGTTTTGTTTTTCTTGGAGTTTTAGGATGTTTTTTGTGCCGACAGCGTTTGTTAGCCACAGGTTTTCATAGTATTCTTCGCCGTTCCATCTGCCGTATTCTGCGGCGGCGTGATAAACATAGTCAAAGGGGTGTTCATCAAACATTCTTTGGACTTGCCGAAATCTGCCCACATCGCATCGAATGTAATTTTTGGCTTCAGCATGTGTGAGGTCGCATGCCCAAACTTCGTGTCCCCGTTTTTTCAGCTCGATCACTAGGTTTGAACCGATGAAACCTCGTCCACCAGTCACCAACACTTTTTTCTGTGTTTCAGTCAAATTTTTCACCCAATATTTTCATTATTTTTTTTCCAGCATGACCATTACCGAATGGGTTTTCCCAACAACTGCCTTGTTTTAGCATCATCTTGGCTTTGTTGAGGATTTTCTGAGGGTTTGTTCCCGCCAGCATGTTGGCTCCAACCTCTATTGTTTCGGGTCTTTCGGTGTTGTCTCGCAGGGTTACACATGGAACCTTTAGAATGCATGTTTCCTCTTGCACTCCACCTGAATCGGTGAGAACCAATTTTGCTTTGCTCTGAAGCTGAAGGAAGCTAAGATAGTCTAAAGGTTCAACAATCATGATGCCATTCGTTTTCAATCCAAAATTCTGAAGCTGCTTCTTAGCCCTAGGATGAATTGGAAAGATAATCTTAACTCCAAATTCTTCTTGAACCAGTTCCAATCCTTTCAGGATCGCGTTAAACCTCTCCGGATTATCAACATTTTCTTGGCGATGAATGGTAACCACAAAATAATCTTCATTAAGGTCCAAACGGTCTTGCGGCCAAGTTTTTTTGTTGGCGATTTCTAGGTTTTGAAAAACTGCATCAACAATTGTGTTGCCTGTTACAAAAACTTTAGAGGAGGGCACTCCTTCGCCAAGAAGGATTTTTTGGGAAGTGTCTGTGGGTGCGAAAAGATAGTCTGAACAGTGGTCTGCTAAGATTCTGTTGATTTCTTCGGGCATGTTTTGATCATAACTTCTTAAACCTGCTTCCACGTGCCCAACTTTGATTCTTAATTTTGCTGCAGCCAACGCTCCGGCAAGGACAGTATTGGTGTCTCCCTGAACCAAAACTACTTCGGGCTCTTCTTTCCAGAGAACCTTCTCTAAGTCCATAAGCATCTTGCCAGTTTGTTCACCGTGGTTTCCTGATCCAACATCAAGATTGTATTTAGCACCTGAAAGGTCAAGCTGTTCAAAAAACACTCGGTCCATATTGTAGGAGTAGTGCTGTCCGGTGTGGAGAATAAAATAGTCTAATCCCAAATTGTTACATTCCCGGATGATAGGAGACATCTTTATGATTTCAGGTCGAGTGCCGAGGACAATAGCTATTTTCACTTGTCGGATTCTGCCCCTATGTCTCCGGTTTTCTTGCATCTAAAGATGACAGTGCCACCAGAGGTGTATGGTTCTCCAGGGTCTACGCATTGTATGTACGCTTGTTCTTTGTCTTGTGGTTTTGTCAAACCGAGTTTTACTGGGTCAACTTTTTCATCCAACGCGATTACGTAATGGAGCAAAGAAGATAAGGCGTGAACACAAACAGCGTCAGTCTGTTCTAAGACGATTCTGGGACCAGCAATCACTATTTTATCGCCAATTTTGTGGACTGGACAAGTGCCTCTTATTTCGCAAACTTCGATTTCTAGCAAAACATATCCCTATCAGCGATTTTGTTAATGTCCGTTATTTCCGTTTTTCTGTGTGTTCCTCGCAATTGCATAGAGTGTTATCGACGTGAAAATGGCGAACATTCCAATTAAAATAAATGCGATTGAAGCCAAGGCAATATTGGTTTCAATGTGATGCTGCAATGTGTAAATTCTAAGCATCCATACTCCAAAGAGGATTCCTATCCATAGACTGATGACTCCGGGAACCCCTAAGATTTGAAGGGGCATGTCTTCAACTACTAGTCGCATAATAGACATCATTACACTCGTACCTTGCTCGATTGGTCCCATCTTTGAAGTCTTCTCCAATCCTTCGTAGTAAATTTTGGTAGGTACTTCAGCTACTTTGAATCCTTGTTTTTTTGCATCCATTAAAGATTCTACGCTTACGCCCATTCCATTCTCGAAAAGGTTCAATCCTTCTATGGCCTTTCGGCTGTAAACTCGAAAACCAGACTGGGCATCGCTGAAACTATGATTGGAAGCCACTCCAGTCAACTTGGTGATCAACTTGATGCCCCACTGCCTATGTTTTGGCACACCATTTTCTTTCTCTGGTTCAAGGAAACGTGATCCGATAACTACATCTACTTCGTTTTGAAGAACAGGCTTCAAAACAAAAGGTATAGCATTTGGATCATGTTGTCCGTCACCATCCAAGGTCACCAAGATGTCGGCATTAAGTTCTTTTGCCATTGTGAACAAAGTTTTGATTGCGGCTCCATATCCCAGATTCTTCTCATGTCTGATCACATCTGCTCCCATTCTTTCCGCAATTTCTGCCGTCATATCTTTGGAGCCGTCGTCACAGACTAAAACAACATCAACATGTTTCTGGGCTTCTAGCACTAGCTTCGCAATTGTTTTCTCTTCGTTATATGCCGGAATAGCGGCAACAATCAATGGTTTATGCTTATTCAAAGGAAGTTGATCTCTAACTTGAGTCAAAGTCATTTATTCAAACAGTCCTCGTTCGAGTGTACAAAGTTAAATCACTTGGAATACTGAGATTCTTCCGCTATCAAAGACTGAAACGCAATCCTGTGGCAATTCGAAGTTGTACCATCCACTGTCTTCATTCCACCACACAAAATATGCTGTTGTTGCACCGTTTGTGAATGCGAGGTTTGAAGCTTCTTCGAAATTATTATCGAAAAAGATGGCAGTATGGTTTTTTTCGAGGTATAGCATGGTCCAGAACTGGAAAACATCGTGTATAAGGACCGAAGAGTCACTTGACATATTTTCGTTCAACCATCCGAAAGCTTCGATAGTGCCTTGGGTGTCTCTGAGTGGAACTGAACTGCTCTGCATCGTTGATGGGATATATTTGAAGGTGTTTTCTGTTCCAATTAGTCCGTACTTGCCATCTATCAATGGCCAGGACATGAAGAGAGTTCCAATCACAATGGATAATAGTGTCAGACCTAATGCGAATTTTCTCGTGAGCTTGAACCACCCCAAAAATCTTGAAGTGGAAAAAGCTTCGCCGCGCTTTAAAATTTTCCACATGCCATTAACAGCGTAGAACGTGAAGGGGTAGACAAGCATTAACATCCACCTATTCCAATACAGCAAAGCAGAGAAAGGCATGATTAAGCAACCAAAGGAACCGATCATTAGAAGAAGAGTCCAAGAGCTGAGAACTCTGTCTCTGAAGTGTCCAACTGCAATTAGAGGCAACATCACCGCGTAGAGCAGAAGAAACAAAGATATAACATGGGAAAACAACTCAGAATAGCTGGCATAATGCTCAATCGGATTTAATACCTTCAGATAATCCACCAGAAAGAACAAGCCTCCGGGATGAGGAGCAATTCTATCGCTCACTAACAAAATATTGGATTCCAAATTGATGTGAAGTGGAAAAGCTCGAAAATACAGGTTACCAAAGAAAACCAAAAAAGCCGGAGTCACAGCCACGAAGAGTCTGTAAGGTATTTGTTCTTTCTTGATTAAACTAATTGCTGTCAATCCGGCGACTGCAGCAAACAAAGTCACTGAAGCAAGTTCGTGTCCCCAAACAACCAATAAAGAAAGCGAGGACAACAAAGCAATGTCTTTCCAGCTTTCATTCTTTTTCAGTAGAGGTATTGTGAAAAGAAGTATTGTTAAACCTAAAATGTTCCGGTAAAAGTGCCAGCTAATACCTAAAGCAGCTAACTGGACTGCAAAGAATCCAGAAGCCAGTAGACCCTTCGTAACATTCCAACCTAACCCTTTTGAAGCAAAGTAGTAAATTCCAGCTGCACTTCCACCATACAACAATGGTGCAACAACCTTCAACAAAAGGAAAGGCTCAACTTTTGTCAAAGAGTATAATGGAATGAGCAAAGCGTAGATGAGCCAAGTATCAAAAACACTCGTCCAGTGGCTCCAGATTAGCCCGTTTTTCATCCTTGCAGCATAGTAGACTGTGTCAAAGCCAATTGGATTGGGATAGGAAAGAATTTCAGGAATGAGTCTGAAGGCAAAGCCCACAAGAAACGCAAGAAATAATCCTTTCCGGAAACCAAGTTGGTCCAAGTTCAAATGCATGTTAGACGTCAACTTTCAAAGGCAAATTTGTTGTTGTCCCTGTTTTCTTGGTTCTTTCCCATTTTCTAGGCCTTCGCAAAAGAATCTGCATTAGAGCATAGAACGCTATGAAATTTTGTGCACTCCAGTACACGTATATGAAGGGCACCCACAGTAGATTTCGAAGCTTACGCGGTTTTGTGCCATAAACCATAGCTACTCCAGCAGCTGCTAATAACACGAGGATTAAGACAGAAGTCATGTTTGAAAAGAACAACGAGAAAAAGTCAGGTTTAATTGGAATCACAAGGGACAGTAGAGTGATTAGGTAACCGACTAGACAAGAGATAAAGACGAATGGCCCCACTAAAGTGACTTCAGCATCAAAGGAAAGTTTGTTCAAGTTCTTTAGCAGTTTTCCGTATTTTATCCCAACTTCCATCGTTCCTCTAAACCACCGCACCCGTTGCTTAAAGAAACCAGAAACTGAAGCAGGATACTCCTGCCAAGATCGCACATCAGAAGCATATTTGATCTTGTGACCTTTATCCACCAATCGGGCAGCCAATTCCATGTCTTCAGAAAGAACTGCTGTATCCCAACCCCCAACATCTTCAATAACGGATCTTCTAACAAAATAGCAGCTCCCATTAAGGGGAACAAATAAGCCTAGAACTTCCTTGCCTCCCATAAAACCTTCATATCTCAGAGCTTCCTCTTGGGCAACAAATCTGGTTAATATGTTCTCTTCAGCATTTATGGCGCAGACTCGCCCCTGAAGAGCAACCACCGAAGAGTCTTTGAAATAATGGACTGCTCTTAACAGAACATCCGGTTCAGGAACATTATCAGCATCAAAAATACCCACAACCTCACCACTAACATGTTTAAGAGCCTCCATCAAAGCGGAAGGTTTCCCGTCCGAAACTTGACGAGAAACGACTTTGACCATTTCAGGATGCTCCTTCGCAAAGCTTCTACAGATATGTTCAGTATTATCAACCGAGCCGTCCTCAACGATGACGAGTTCTAGTTTTTCCTTTGGATATTTGATTTTCAGGAAAGAATTGAGGAAACGACCAACAACATTTGCTTCATTTTTCACTGGAACAATAACAGATACTGAAGGCAAATCATCTTTCGAATAAGAAACTTGCTTCCGTTTTTTATTCTTGGTCTGGCGAAGATGTTTGATACCAGCCACTACAATCGGCACATTGTAGAGTGTCCAAGCGTAGAGGAGAGAGATCACGAGAATAGCTGCAAAATACAACGGATTCATGTCATTTAAAACTCTTCGTAGTTTATGTTGCACCTAAGTTTTGAAAGAGGATAGGTTGTTTATGGTCAAGAATTGGATGAACCCACGGTCTCTAGTCCAAGACCTTGCAGTTTTGTTTCCCCAGACTTGACCTATCATGGAGAGTTTTTCAGCGAGGCTTCGCCCCTTAGTTCTCATGAGGCGAATGATCTTGCTCTCCATGGCTTCACACAGTTTTCCAACTAGTCGGGAAACTACTTTGGCCAAGAGAAAGCTGCGAACCTTTTCGACCACTCTTATCGTCAGTTCCAGAAGCTTTCTCTCTTCGCGCTTCAAATCCTTGAACCATATGCCTCTTCGTAGAGCCTTCAGCTTCAGCTTGGCCAATGCTTCCCTAGTTAGGGAGATAGGGCTGCGAGTTTTGATGAGATCTTTATTTGATCCTTCTGAGTTGGCATTCAACCAAATCTCCCTCCTTGAGATTGTAGGCGTCTCTGAGTTCTTTGGGAACGGTGACCCTTCCTTCTCGTCTCATGTAGACCGTGAAGTTGATCCCCGATTTCTCGTCATCCGCCACCATTTTTCACCCCGAGACGCTGCATCGTTTTTCTATCTTTTTCGACATTTTTCCTCTTTTTTTCTCGAATATTATAAAGGCATTATGAATTTTGGATAAGTAACAAATTCAAGCCCACTAGATTGTGTTTGTAACCTGTTTTCACCATGTCACTCCGACCTTTCCAAACAACATGCCTTTTGGTGAGGGGGTTGGGGTTGTCAGATTTAACTGATATGAAGGTAGAATATGTATTAGGAGTAACAATACATATTCAGAATTCGAACATGCAATACAGCGCATGAGCAAAAATAGCAGCTGCATTTGTGAATGAGTAGATAACTTGAAGCATTCAACTTCGATAAAATATACATTAAAAAACTATTTTTTTCTGTTTCTAGCCAATGTGATATGTAGAAATTCTGAAACTCGATTGAAGAGCATTATTCTCTTCGCTTTCCAGATACCAAAGATTAACACCAAAAAGCTGAGGCTCCATATTCCCTGCAGCTTCCAATTCCAAGTTCCAATAAGGGAATACTGCCACATCCACGTCCATTCTCCCGCATAAACTTGACCTCCATTGTAGATTAGAAAGAACATCCAGTCAACCAATCCTCCTAGGTGCGCAAAAAAGAGGGTTGATCCTCTCTTCAATGCGACATTCATTGAATTTGTGTCTATGTAGCTTTGCCATCCAACAAGAAAGCAGATAGAGCATATGATTGCTGAAAGCCCAGTTAAGTAGGGGATGTACCATGAGTAGCTGAAGTCTAAGCCGTGGGAGTAGAGGATGCTGTTTACGACAAAGTCAACTCCGGTGATGCTTAGAAAGACTACCAGAACGAGTGAGAACCATACTTTAGATGTACTCGAACGGGACTCTTTTCTATTCAAAGCAATCAGGAATATTCACTAGCGATAATTACATAAGCATAGTATCTTCATCAGCAAATATTCTGCGTTAAGTAATACTCTCGGATTTGAACAGTTATTTTCATCGGTATATTTTGTGATTTCCCATGGATTAATTCAATAGAAGAAGGATACTGAAAGTTTTATTAGTAATATTTGCGATTAATAGGCAATTAGAGAAAGGGCGCGGGGAGGATAATAGGTGAAAATGAATAAAAAAGTAGTTTTAACTGTTCTTATAGCATTTTTAGGGTCATTATGTATTTTCAGTTCACTGTTTGTTGTGTTCGCAAATGCGGTCCCGGAAGGCACTGAGGTTGAAGAAAATTACTTGTCAAACCAAAATTTTGCTAATTCGATGAGTGGGTATAATCAGCAAATTTTTCCATTGAGCGAAAACGGAAAGATTAAACTTTCTGGTGCGGTACCAAGCCCAGCAGAGACAGAAATTTTCTACGATGACGGAACTGTTGAACACGGCTGGTATTGGCTTACGGTTGGAAGTAAATGGGCGGTTAGGTTCACACCGCCATTCTCCGGTGCGCTCTTAGAATGCCGCTTCTACATAGTTAGTAACCCAGCCACGGTCATAGTGCACGTTTATGACTCAGATAAAATTGATATAATCACACCGTTCTCTGTAACTCCCACATCCACTGGTTGGTTCACCGTGGATCTGTCCACATATGGGATCACCGTAAGCGAGGAGGATGACTTTTACATCGGTATAGAAACGACAGAAGTAGCTATGCCAAGTTTAGGAGCCGATCACGACGCCCCAGACTTCCGAAGCTGGAGGCATGGTGGAACAACTTGGGACTTGGTTACTGACAGAGACTATATGATTAGGGCTACGATCGAGTCCGATATTGATCTTGTGATAACAAATCTCTATTTGGATCCTGCGGACCCAGATGAGGGCGACCTTACAAATTTTAAAGCTAGCGTAGAAAATCAAGGCACTGGGGATGCAAACGACTTTGTCGTACAAATGTATCTAGACGACGAGCTTTATGTAGAGGGTACACATTCTCTAGCTGCGGGAGACAGCATCACCTACTTCCAACCATGGACGGCGACCCCTGGGAGCCATACTTTAAGATGTGTTATTGACGCAACAGATGTAATCGACGAGACAGATGAAAATAACAACGAAATGACTATAGACTTCGGAGTGGGGGAATATCTAACTGTAAATTCTCCGTACGGCACACCGGGCGGCGAGGACTGGTACAACCATGGCGCAACCGCATATGCTACCTTAGACACTGGCACGGTGGATGAGGGAAATGGAATCCGGAGAATCTTCACGCATTGGAGCGGAGACGCCTCTGGAACAAATTTTGCACAAAGCAATCCAATCACTATGGACGGACCAAAGACCGCAATAGCCAATTGGAAGACCCAATATTATCTGACGATGGTTGCAGATTCTGGAACAGTTAGTCCAATGAGTGGTTGGTACGACGCCGGGGCAACCGTTTCCATCAGCGCCACAGCCCCAACCGTCACTGGAGACGAACAATATGGTTGGGATGGATGGACTGGAACAGGCGCTGGAAGCTATAGCGGAACAAACAACCCAGCATCCATAACCATGAACGCGCCAATAACACAAACAGCAACATGGAGACGCGAATACTACTTAACCGTAACTTCTGCCTATGGCACACCCTCACCAGAGAGCGGATGGGTTGAAGCTGGAACACCCATCACCATATCATCAGGCTCACCAGCCTCTGGACCAGACGGCACCAGATACTTATGCACCGGATGGACGGGAACCGGAAGCGTCCCAGCCACTGGAACAGCAGCATCCGCAACCTTCACAATGGAAGAACCCTCAAGCATAACATGGAACTGGAAGACCCAATACTATCTAACCATGGAAACGAGTTATGGATCCGTCAGTCCAACGAGTGGTTGGTACGACGCCGGGGCAACCGTTTCCATCAGCGCCACAGCCCCAGCTGCCACTGGAGATGAACGGTATGGTTGGGCTGGTTGGACAGGAACAGGTACTGGAAGCACCAGCAGCACAAGTAACCCCGCCTCTGTAACAATGAACGGGCCAATAACACAGACAGCAACATGGAGACGCGAATACTACTTAACCGTAACTTCTGCCTATGGCACACCCTCACCAGAGAGCGGATGGGTTGAAGCTGGAACACCCATCACCATATCATCAGGCTCACCAGCCTCTGGACCAGACGGCACCAGATACTTATGCACCGGATGGACGGGAACCGGAAGCGTCCCAGCCACTGGAACAGCAGCATCTGCAACCTTCACAATGGATCAAACTTCCAGCATAACATGGAACTGGAATACTCAATACTATCTAACCATGGAAACGAATAATGGAACAGTCACACCAGAGAGTGGTTGGTACGATCCTGGGTCAACCGTTGTAATTACCGCAACAGCACCAACAGCCACTCCACAGGAACAATATTATTGGCTTGGATGGACCGGAACAGGCTCTGGAAGCACCAGCAGCACAGACAACCCAGCCTCCATAACCATGAACGCGCCAATAACACAAACAGCAGCATGGAGATACGAATACACACCTATTGAAACTTACATCCAGGATTTTGGTGTTTCTTCAAATTCGATTGCGAAGGGAGGAACAATCATTGTTTCAGGCTCTATTTCGCTCGCTCAAGAAGTAACTATTACCTTAACTTACACGATGCCAGACGGGACGAAATTTAACAGAACAACTACCGCATCTGACGGAACGTTCAGCCACAGCTACACAGCAGACATGGATGGAGAATGGAGCGTACAGGCCAGTTGGCCAGGAGACAGCAGCTACGCCGGCTGCGAAAGCGGAACTATGTCATTCAAAGTGAAATCGCCTGGCATATTGGATGATCCAGATATTTGGCAAGTTATCTTAGCAGTAGTGGGAATCGCCCTCTCTGTCGCCATCATTGCAGGTGCATGGTACACTACTCATAGAAAAAGGGGACACGTCAAAGAACTGCTAGACCAAATCGACGACGCTTTCTTCCGCTTCAAAAGAAACACCCGAAGATGCGAAGCAGAGCTTTACAGATTGCGGGACATTGTTTTAGAAAGTTACAAAAGCGGAGCAATAACAGAAGCAAGTTACAGCATCTTAAATTCAAAGATAGATGATTACCTCAGTAAACTTGTTGAGTCCTAAAAAGTCTAAAGAGAATAATAGGACTTGGAGTTTACCAAAAAGACTGCCCATCAACTAGCTTAATGTCCTCTCAGTATAAACAATACAGTAAACAATCGACTTCTCCAGTCGGAAGTTACTCTTTCATAGCTTTGGGAATCGCCCTATGCCTTTGGGACCTTTGAGTTATCAGACGCTTTTGGATGAATACGTAACCACAGTTACATCTAAATCCAATAACTTCCTCATTTTCTGTCATTAGACTATGGATACACGACGCAGTGCATCCTTTCTGCTGTTTGTGCAACTTCCAAGTTAATGCGAGGTCGTCTAGATCTAATGGTTGAACAGTTTTTGCTCTAAAAAAGAACCAGAGGCTATATGCTAACAACGATAACCAGGAACCCAACATCAACAAATCCAACAACATTTTCATTAAACTCCATTTGTTTTGTTTAAGGTTCTAACAATGAAAACTTGTAGAGAAAGAGGATGCACAGAATTTCACCAGTTTTACAGTTCCTTTCCAGTCAAGGCTCTGGACATCTTGAGATAAATATTGATCATCTTAGCTTTCCTAACCGGGTTTTCTTCGTAATCTATCCGCTGTCGGATTTTACGCAATTCATTTTCTAGTCTCCGAAGAATGCTTAGTTTGCTCTTCAAATCCACCAACTCCAGTTGATACACGATTCGTTTTTGCCTGATAGAAAAACGATGATGATACGTTTTAAGTCATATGAAGATAAACTATGAATTGGTATTAACTATGTATATTCTGATTCCGAATTGAAATACTCAAATATTTTCTCCCTGCAACTCATGAACACAAAAAAAGGCGATCAAACTTTACTTGTTCACAAAACGGTTGCAAGCACCTCTACAGACACGAGTCTTAGATGAAGTTAGAACGGTCGCTGTGGACCCGGTTGAGGTCTGATGGGATTCGGCGGTCCAAAAGGATTGGAGGGATCAACTGGATTAATTGGGTCAAAAAGTTGATTTGGTCCAAGTTTTCGTTTGTGCATGACTTCTCCACTCCACTTAAAGGTCAATCTTCCCTCGTTAGAGACTAACTCTCATTTATTATTACCTTATTAGCACTATTTGTTGACTGGGAATAGAAAAAGTCAGTCGTATCTATGCTGACAAAGAGTATGGATCGAAATTGGCAAAATACGCCACTCGGTCACTTCCCAGCCCAGAATAGAGCTTAGATATATGACTCATAAGCTGGTAAGAAGCCCTAAATGCAACATTTAGGTCCTTCTCCCACAACAACTTAGCTCCTATGTTAAGTTTACCGTAAGCAAAATTTGCAGTGATTATGGTTCCGCCATCTTCAGTAATCCATTTTAGAGTGACGCCTTCGTCGCTTTCGGAGTAGCCTAACCAACGGAGCACACCAAACCATTTGCCCTTAAGATTTGCAACAACATGTTGGAGCGGAACATCGGGAGGTAGAAGAGTCCTAAGTATATGCACACTCGGAGCTCCAGCATTAAAAGAATGCAACTTGAGAAACTCCTTAGCCCTAGAGGTAACCTTGTAGCCTTCAGCTCCTTTTTCGATAATACCTTGATCTTCCAATCTGCAGAGGATTCTAGAAAGCGTTTCTGGATGCACCCTCAATCGTCTCTTTAGTCCCTCAAACGTGAAACTAACTAAATCTTCTTCCTCTATCACGTGTAAAACATTCGTGTCCCTTTCGCTAAAAGGAAACTCCTGTATGTCGCACCAATCCGAGTCCAAGACTAAAGATTTCTCCAATTAATCACTTGATCGCGGCATCTATTGAATCTTACTCCTTAAAGAAAAAAGGGACATGAAAAATGGGAACTTGAGGTTACAGCTTAATTTTAGGGTTCTTCAGCAGCAAGTATACCCCTAGAGCCATCAGAGGTATAACCCATAACTCTCCGAAAATTATGAACCGTGTAATGCCAACGCCTGTAACATAAATCACATAAATTACTATATGTAAGCTGAGGAAGATGGATGACAGCCCCAACAACCTTGTGGCTTTATTTAGACCACGGTTTTTCAGAATAAATAGTACTCCGACAACAGCAAAAACGACAGCTAAGGATTGAACGATAATCGTATTCAGGAAGCCCAAAATGCGAACAGAGAGAGCGCTAAACAAGTAAGGATCAACAGCCATCATCTCTTTCCATTTCAGCATGTAGGTGACCCACAGGGCTATAACAAAATTCATGTAAGTCAAACTCGCCCATCGAATTAGCTTTGGTCTGTCCACTCCAGATTCATATTTCTTTACAACGAGTGCTAATTTTATAAGAAAAGGTGAGATCAGAAGGATTTGAATGAAGAATACTGTGGACAAGAGAAAGTTGGATACTGAAGGAAGTGCTGAAAAGCCCAGCAGAAGATAGATAGCGGGAACATAAGAAAGATAATGCAAGCCCTCAAAAAATAACGCTTTAGAGACTTTGTTTCGGACTGCAGAGAAAGATTCATTTTTGGTTCTGAAGATTAGGAAAGCTGAGACTAAGGCACAAGAAGCGCCCACAACGCGAATTATCAACCCCAAAAAGCCTGAATACTCAATCAAATACCCAACTGATACGCTGTAAGAGTCAGTGAAGCGGAGACCAGTTGCAGGAGAATAGATTTCGGGTCTCAGCGTAATTTCAACAATCCAAGGAATAGTTTTAACCAGCCAGTAGAGGGCGTAAGCAAAATAAGAACCCACAGTAATCAAAGTCAGAGTCTTTATGGCATAATAGTTGCGACCCATCTTTCATCGCTTCTAGGAAGTTGTGAACCTATACAATAACTACTATTAATTTGATGGGTATTTGAGTTTAAACAATACTAATAAGATGAAAGATTGCGCGCTAGTTTTTGTGCTTATAAGAGAAACAACCAATAATTGTACATGAAGGGCTAAAAATGGATGGTGACGAAAAAGAGGTGGAAAGGCTACCAATGCCTTTAGAACCATTCCAGCCAAAGAGACCTTGGCCTACCCCAACTCCCGGAGTTCCTTTCCCTGCAGACAAAGATGATGAAACAAAGGTTTTGAAGCAGATATTAGAGAAGCTAGTTGAGATTGAAGGGAGACTTGAAAGAATCGAGAAAGTTCTCAAGAAAAAATTTGGAACAATTCCTTGATGGGGCACAACTCTAGGGTTTCACAATGAAGGCTTGGTTATAGGAGCAGATTGTAGTACCTTATTCCCCGATAAGAAAAAAATAGGTTTTGGATTGAGACAACTGTCTAGCCAGAAGAAGAAACGTTAGTTGATCTGTTAATCGGTTTCAGTGTGGAGAAAAGTTATGCTTTAATTTTCTCTTTCTTGATTACATTTCTGAAAGTTTTGTCGCAGTTAACACATTTGTACAATCCAATCGTTAACTGGAGTCTTTCACCAGCCTTACTGGGTCTTCCAGCCATCTTCCATGTTTTGATCGGTTTTGATACGGTTTCACATTCAGGACACTCAGCTACCTCAGGGTTGCCTAAGGCGTTTAACAGTTTTAATCTGAGGTCTTCGCCAGTGCTGGTTGTCTTAGCGATTCTCTCAGCTAACTGGGTTTCTTTGAAAACGTCACGGATCCAGCGAGCAAAGTCTCCTCTGTTTTGGTGAAACTCTAGAGAAGTAACTGGAACTTTTCCTATCTTCTTCCTGAGGTCTTCTAGATTGAAGGCTGCTTCAAAGAGTGGTTTGTTGAATGCTTCGTAAAAGTAGAATCCCCATTCTGGGGTGACTTTTTCTTCCTGTTTTAAGGGATTGTTCAATTTCGGTATGTCTCCACAATCTTGTTTATATTTGTCAAGAAGCTTCTTAACTCTTTCTTCCCAGTTTATGACGGCCATTCTTCTGTAGTAGACGGTTTCACGTTTGCGAGGGTCGTCAGAGAAGTTTGTCTCTTGATAGCGGCTGAAGGTTTCTCGAAGGTTGGAGCTTCCGCCAATGTAAATTAGCATTCTGTTTTTGTCGTAAAAAGCGTAGACACCCGTCTCTTCTGGAACGCATTTCGCTCTCTCTCCCCACAGATACAGTTTACCTTGGATCGACATCTTATCGCCCAAGATAAATATTATAGTAGGGCATATTTATGAAGTCTTTGGCGCTTTTGCCTAGAAAGTAGATTATCGAAGACAAGAATTCCTGTTTTTTCACCGAATACGGTATGTATTCCAGCTGACTACGTCTTTGAGGTCCCTCTTAGGCACATGCAATACTCCATTTTTGTCAAGCCAGTATTTTGTGTCTCCATCCTTCACTGTGTCTATTACAGGATTTTCTGCGGGATACCCAAGCGCAACCACTAACTCGATAGTTATACCTTCAGGTACATTCAATACTTTGCTTAGTTTCTCCCTGTCAACTGATGCCATAATGCAGGAGCCTAAACCTTCATCGTAGGCAACCAGGGAGATGCTCATTGAAGCGATGCTTGCGTCGTGAACAGGAGTTCGACCGTTCTTGTCTAACAGCAGGATAATGTAGGCTTGGGGCATCTCTTCTTCGTTAGGGTAGTAGTCGGGCAGATAAACAGCCCAGCTCAATGTGCCGAAGACTTTTTTCAACATTTTTTGGTCATTAACAATAATATAGCGTAGAGGTTGAAAATTCACTCCAGAAGGCGAAAGTCTTGCAGCGTCTACACATTTCAGCAAGACTTCTTCTGGAACAGCTTTCTGAAGATATTTTCTGATTGTTCGTCGGCTCTTTATCTTTTCGTATGTGGAAACTTTTCTCAATTTAGTTTTCCTCTGTTTGTTAGAACCCATTGAATCATGTTGATAGCTTGGGATATAAGAACTTCTGGAGTTGATTTCCGAACTTACAGCTTGAGACGAATGCTAAGGTTTTAGGTATTCGCTTATCTTATTTGCTATCAGGTTGTGGAGGTCTTCTCGGTTCTCGTAGGTTACTTTAAGAGTTTCTGCGTCTTCTCTATTTTTGATGTTGTTGATTAGGGAGTTCCTTAGCCTGTAATGGATTGTTCCAAACAGTGGTTTGTCGCTTTCCACAGCCTTGATTAAGGCGTTGCTGAAGGCTTTTGAAGAAAGTTCCATGGGACCGATCTCGTCTATTGCTAGTACAGATGCGTTTTGAAGGGCGTCAAGAATGGAGGTTGCTCCTATAACATCTAGGTCAGTTAAGTTAACTCGATACTTGCCTATTTGGGGACCTGTTGGCTGGCTTATGTGGGCTAGCCATCCTCTAGTTCCTGTTGCCAAATCCATGATTTCGAAACCCACTCGCACTCCACCCTCACGAACCTCACGACAAATCATGCCGCCGACCGCGTATTCTCGGCTCTTAAGTTCATTCACTGAACGACGAAGTACGCTTGTTTTGCCTATTCCTGGTGGTCCGGTTATGAGTAGGATTCGTTTCAGCGTGAACACCTTGCTTTCGGCTAGACGAACCATAAATATCTAGTTTCGGTAATAAAGCTTCAGTGATTGCGGGAGTTGTGAAGTTTGAGTTTTGGTTTCCCCACTGAAACTATAGCGGAGGGCGAAGTTAAAGTGGTGGTGCCCAAACTTGCTGCTTACGTGAAAAAGCCTTGGGAGTACGCTCCTTCTAAGGCGCCCGTATTTTACAACCCAATCATGGAACTGAACAGAGACTTGGCAGTTTTAGCCTTGCAAACGTACCAAAAGATGTTGGAACGAGAGTTCTCAGTTTGTGAGCCTCTAACTGGATGTGGACTCCGTGGTGTAAGATTTGCAGTAGAGGTGGAAGGCGTCCGACAAGTTATTGTAAACGACATTAACCCAAAAGCAGCCAAACTTGCTGCCTACAATGCCGAAGTCAACAAAGTGGATAGCAGGGTTGAAGTTGCCAACGAGGACGCAAACCTTTTTCTCAGCAAACATGCGGCGCCTCGAAAACGGTTTAACTATGTTGATGTTGACCCTTTCGGTTCTCCCGTTCCCTACCTAGATGCTGCTCTACGGTCTTTGCGCAGTGGAGGTTTGATTGCTTTAACAGCCACGGACATGGCTCCGTTGTGTGGAGTTCATCCCCGAGCCTGCCTCAGAAAATACGGTGGATACCCTTTACGTGCAGAGTATTGTCATGAACTGGCTGTTCGCCTCTTGGTCGGATGTTTAGTTATGGTGGCTGCTAAACATGAGATAGGCGTCGAAGTTTTGTTCAGCCACAGCGTTGACCATTATGTCCGAGCCTACGCAACAGTCAACTACGGTGCGAGACGAGCAGACAAGAGTGTGGGACTGATGGGTTACATTCTTCATTGCTTCTCGTGTTTTCACAGAGAAACATCGTTGGGAATAATTTCTCCCCTAAAACAGGTTTGTCCAGAATGCGAAGCGAAGTTGAGTGTCGCTGGTCCCCTGTGGCTGGGTGAGATTGCGGACAAAAACTTCTGTTTTCTGATGGAGAAGGAGGCGGAGGGAAGAAGTTTGAGACAGCAAAAGAGACTTCTCAAGCTGATATCGTTGGTTAAGGGCGAGGCTGAAGCGCCAGTCACCTATTATACTGTCGACAGAATCTGCGACAAGCTGAATCTGCCCATTCCAGCCCTAAAGAAAGTGATGGAAAAAATAAGAAAAATGGGGTTCCAAGCAACACCAACACATTTCAACAGCCGAGGCTTCAAAACAGACGCCCCAGCAAACAAGATAAAAGAGGTTATAACAGACCTTGCAACCCAAAGTTCAGCGTAAAGCTAGTTTTTTGTAGATTTTCTGTTTTTCTTTATCAGCTTTGGTTTGAATGTCTTGGAAGAGGTTGTTTCCGTGGGCGTCGATGGCTACTGTTAAAGGTCCGAAGTCCTCAACTTCCAATACCCACATGGCTTCCGGCATCCCCAAGTCACTCCACTCCACGCTCTTCACACCTTTGATGGTTTTGGCTGCTAGAACTGCGGCTCCTCCAGTGAAGGCTCCGTAGACCGCTCCATACCGTTTCATGGCGTCAACGGTCTTTTTGCCCATTCCTCCCTTTCCGATTACAACCCGAACCCTGAAATTCTTGATGAATTCGTCTTCGAACAGTTCCATGCGTGAACTTGTAGTTGGACCAGCAGCCACCACCTTCCATTCGTCATCCTCCTTTTTTGTTATCGGACCACAGTGAAAAAGCGCTAATCCCTGTAAATTGAGGGGAAGGTTCTTTCCTTCTTTTTGGAACTCTAAGGCTCTTCTGTGGGCTGCATCCCGTGCAGTGACAACTGTTCCAGTAATATAGACGGTGTCGTTCACCCCAAGCTTTCTAACTTCTTCCTCCGAAATAGGGGTTCTAAGCTTGTAGACTGCCATAATTTCACACCACGTCATGAGTAAGGTACTCAACTTTTCCTTCAGAACTGATTCGGGCTGAGGCTCTCCTTGCAGCCCAGCACTGAACAACTACCGCCACTGGATACGATGCGGGGTGCCTGTGAGCATAGTCAACTTTCACATCCAAAACTGTGGTTTTGCCTCCTAGCCCCATGGGTCCGATTCCTGTTTGGTTCGCAGCTTCACGCAGTTCCTGTTCAAGTTTTGCCAGTTCAGGATTGGGGTTAGGTTGATTCAAGGGTTTCAGAAGGTTTGCCTTGGCTAGTTTCAATGCTATGTCAGCTCCTCCGCCTACTGCAACACCTAAAATCGTTGGGGGACAAGGCTTTGCACCCGCATTAACCACAGTATCGATGACGAACTTCTTGAGTCCCTTTAAGCCTTGGCTTGGACTTAGCATACCTAGGGCAGAAACGTTTTCGGACCCGCCTCCCTTGGGCATAACCGTGATTTCAAGTGCGTCTCCTGACGTCACTTCCCAGTGTATGTGGGGAATGAATCTTCCTGTGTTGTCTCCCGTGTTCTTTTGGGTGAAGGGGTCAACGGCGTTGGGACGAAGAGGCACCTCGCGGGTAGCCTTTACTGTGGCTTTGCGGAGAGCTTGCTCAACTTTGTCTAACCCCGCTACTTGGCTTCCGGCTTTCACATAGAAGGTGACGACGCCAGTGTCTTGACACAAGGGAACCTGCTGTTTCTCAGCCAACTCGACGTTTTTTAGTATAACTTTGAGCTGAGCCTTTCCCACTTCGCTCTCCTCTTCACGATACGCCCGCTGGAGAGCCTCCTTCACGTCTCGCGGCAACTCCGTGGCTGCCAGTTGCAACAGTTTGAAAGCTACGTTCTCTACAACCTTCCCCGTTACCAAAACCGCTTCCTCTCCTTTCAGAGCAGAGTTAGACGATTAATCTTATACTTTTTGCTACCAATTCTCATCGAATGTTTTATCAGTTTCATGGTTCAACTTAAATATGCACCACACTATTGCTTTTAAATCTGGAAATGAGACGCCAAAATGAGTGAAGAGGCAACCATAGACAAAAAGAAGTATGAATGCTTGGAAGACCTTGGTATAGGTCCAGCCATATCAAAGAAGCTTCGGGAATTAGGATTCCACACCATCGAAAATCTTGGAATGGCTACTGCTAAGGAGTTAGAGCAAGCTGGAATAAGCAAACAAAAAGCTGTGGAATTGATTCGCAAAGCACGTTCATGCATGCCCCTTCCCTTCATCCGAGGAGACGAACTGCTGAAGATGCGGAAAACCGTTTCGCGTCTGACAACGGGAAGCAAAATGTTAGACAAACTGTTGGATGGAGGCATTGAGTCTCAATCTATCACAGAATTCTACGGAGAATTCGGGAGTGGAAAAAGCCAGATTTGCCATCAGCTGTGCGTAAACGTGCAGTTGCCTCCTGAACGAGGCGGTTTAGAAGGTGCAGCCCTCTACATAGACACGGAGAACACTTTCAGAACAGAACGCATTATCCAGATGGCGAAGAATTTGGGCTTAGACCCGGAAGAGGCTATTAAGAACATCATTTTTGCTGAGGCGTACACGTCGGATCATCAGATGTTTCTGTTAGAGAATGCAGATAAGGTGATTAAAGAAAACGGAGTCCGCCTGATTATTGTGGATTCTTTGACTTCTCACTTCAGAAGCGAATATCTGGGCAGGGAGATGTTGGCTGAGAGACAACAGAAACTCAATAAACACCTTCACAGGTTGATTAGGCTGGCTCGCGCCTTCAATGCTGTAGCTGTTGTTACAAATCAGGTTATGTCCAAGCCAGACGTCTTCTTTGGCGACGCCATACATCCAGTAGGCGGTCACATAGTGGCGCATACTAGCCACACACGTATTTTTCTTCGAAAATCTGCCCGCGGACCAGTGAGAATCGCCCGACTTGTTTCCAGCCCTCACCTGCCGGAAGGGGAAGGAATTTTTATGGTTACTGAAAGAGGAATAGAAGATGCCAACCAAGAGGAGAGATAAAAACAGATGCCCATTTCAAAGATTTTTGTAGCCAGATTCTTTCAGCTTGTGAAAGGAAGACGGTTCGCTGAAGCGGAGCGGGTACTCGAACGAATGAGATCAAAGACAAACGAAACCGAATGGAACAGCGGATACCTGCATGCTCTCGACGGCATGCTTTCTACCGAAAAATCAAGCGACTCCTACGCGTTTCTGAAGAACCTAAATCTCGATAACGAAAGTGAGCTAAAAAAATTCAGAAGAGAGTTTTTGAGGGAGTCAAGAAACAAGATTCACGCGGATTACGACCGGGGCTTCTATTCGGCTTGGGCAGATTACATGCGCATGTCAATAAAGACCCTAACAGACCAAGAAGTGCCCAAAAAAAGTTAATTCTACGCGGTTAAAAGCTAAACAACTAAAACTGCAGAAGACTAGCGAAAAAGACCGTTAAGTCATAGTCCACATACGTGGAGCGGATCATGGTTCATATTTGAAGACTAATAACAGCAGTATGTTGAAAACAAAATTTTTCTATGAATTCTACAGAGAAGCAAAGAAAGATTATCCGATTCCCGAAAATGTTGAAATACAATATAAAGAGTATCGAGAAAAATACAATGCTTTCTTAAGAGATTTTAGAAAACTGTGTCACAGAGTGAATGAAGAGATTGGAGAAACAACTCTTCCCGAATATGTTGGTGACTTCGCAAAAAAACTTTAGTTAGAGATTAAGAATTCTTGACTTCACTTGAAGTCAGGGCATGGGAAAAGGAATAGAAAAATCGTTTATATGACTTCAAATAATTTTAATTGGGGGAACAATCGTGACGAGTACTTTTACAATTTTTTGTCCTCATGGTATCGTTATGTCTGCTGATAGTCGTATTACATACACCGATGCTATAACCAATGAAATATTAAGATATGTTGACGGAGTAGAGAAGGTTTATCATGTAAAAAAAGTAAATTTGGGTATTTCTTATTGGGGATTGGCGGAAATTCAAGATAAATCAATGCTAGATTTTCTAACTGAATTTGAAGAGACACAATTAGATGAGGGCGATTCTTTTGATGAGGTTGCAGAGGAATTAAAAAACCGTCTTGAACATGTAGTACCAAGAATCCGCATTAGAATGGGGTTGCACTTAGCGGGTTATGAAAAGAGGGGAGATGAATATACACCTAGACTTCGACATATTTTTCATGAGCGATGGCATCCTTCAGGGGAATTCACTAATGAAGACAGTAACATAGAATGGCATCGAGAAGGCGAGCGAATACCCTTTCGGTCACGGAGGTTATTTCCAGTCCTATTTAATGGGGATAATGCGATAGCAAACTGTCTCTTCAACTACATACCAGCTATGACAAACGGAAGGCAGAGGATAAGACCTGAAGTGTTGACACTTGATGAATGTTTAGAATTAGCTGAACTTGTCGTAAGTCTGTCAATCCAAAGACTCAATTATTACGTTGATACTAGACTTGAAAGAATCCCAAAAACAGTTGGGGGAAAAATTTTCGTTGCAAAAATAACGCCAACGAAAGGGTTTGAATGGGTCAAAAACTAGCTAGTCATATCTGAAGAACCAGTTTCTGCGGGTCTAACACAACAATAATTACTTTGTTTTCAATATAGACGCAATTCAGCACTAACAATGTTTCGAACACAAATCTTTTTACTTATTAACTACGATTGTTTTTCGTTGTGAGTCCTTGAACATCAAGAAATATGTTTTCTTTGTTTCACACAGCACCGAAGACATGAAGGAAGAGGTTGGCGAGATTTGTTACATTTTTAAAAAGTGTCACATCAGTAGTTTTGTGGCAGATAGAGATGCTCCAGTGGGTAAACCACTTCCTGATGAAGTCAAGAAGGCAATACGTGAAAGTGATTTATTTTTAGTATTTTTGACTGAGAAATCAGTAAAAAGTGCTTGGGTAAATCAAGAGATAGGATATGCTCTAGGAATTGGAGTTCCAGTTATCCCTATTAAGAAAGAAGGCGTAAATCCCGAAGGTTTAATCGAATCAACAAAATATATCAACATGCAAGAAAATCCTTTAAATACTGTTCGGGAAATCTTTTCAAGACTCAAGGGTAACAAATTAAGTCCAAAAGCTAAGGCAAGCATCATTACATTCATAGGGGTATTGGAATTAAAAGAAAAGTATGGAGGTCATTAAGTTGACTTTTAAAGTTTTTCTTGTTTCTAACATAGAAGACAGGCAACTAGCTAATGACTTGACAGAAGCTTTAGAACGCTATCAGATAAAAGTAGTTTCACATTCGGAAATAACTCCGTTTCAATCCTACAGGTTACAAGTTGATAATCTCATAAGAACTAGTGACTGTGTTTTGGTATTTATAGGGCAGAGAGGAAGGCAAACTGATGATATGAATTATGAAATTGAAAGGGCTATAAAATCAAACCGCATAATTATTCCTCTTGTTGAGAAGGGGTCGGATGTACCAAGAGCCATTAGAAAAATGAAGTATATCGAAGTCAATAGAAGACAACCGCAAACGAGCTATGAACGAGCAGCAAAGTATCTTGAAGGATTAAAAATTGAAAAGGAAAGAAGAGATGCACTTGGAGGATTATTGTTACTTGGTCTAGGCATTCTATTATTGGCTGCTTTAGCTTCAGGAGATTAACAATTGCTTTGTTTTTAATCCTGTTAACAAAATTTTTCCTGAAAACAACAACCGAAAAGCAGATAGGAACTGCATTCAGATTTCCAATCCTTTTCCAATAAAGATATTAACTGAACCCGTCTCCACACTAAATACCACAAAAATTTTCTTATTGGAAGTTTGAAGATGGCTGAACCGTTAATTCCAAGTTACAAAAAACTGCTCGAAAAGATGAAAGACATAGTTACTCTTCATTCAGCAGCCTCGATTCTCCACTGGGACATGGAAACGAAGATGCCCCCAAAGGGAATCGTGATGCGAAGCCTGCAGCTTGCTATGCTTAGTCGAATAGGTCACAAAATGAGCACAGACCCGGAGATTGGACGTTTGCTGGAAGAAACCATAAAAAGTCCAGAATACAGCCGACTTGAATCTGTTCACAAAAGGAATCTTTACCTGATAAAGAAGAATTATGAAGAGCAAACTAAGCTGCCCGAAGAACTTGTCGTCGAAACTTCGAAACAGCAAGCCATAACAATTGACACTTGGAAGAAAGCGAAAGCCGCCAAAAATTTTCTCAAATTCAAGCCTGAACTTGAGAAACTCTTTAACTTGAGGAAGAAGGCAGCTGAAATCTTGATGGAAGTCAAGGAGACCACTACGCCATACGATGCGTTGATAGATGTTTTCGAACCAAAAATGACCTCCAAATCAATCAGCAACGTTTTCAAAGAACTGAAAGAAGGTCTAATCTCTGTATTACGGAAATGCGAGGCATCAACGAAACAGCCGGACACATCAATCCTCGACTGCCGAGTCCCAATCGAAACGCAACAGAAAATTGGCAAATTAATCGCTGAATTCATTGGATACGACACCGAATCAAAGGAGTCTGGAGGCAGAATTGACGAGACAGAGCACCCCTTCACAACAGGATACTACGATGACGTGCGAATCACAACACACTATTATCCAAACAGATTCGCTTCTTCCATCTTCTCCATTTTACATGAAGGGGGACATGCCCTCTACGAACAAAACCTGAAACCAGAATGGATATTCCAGCCAGTGGGAGACGCGTGTTCAATGGGGTTCCACGAATCCCAGTCCCGCTTCGTAGAAAACATAGTGGGAAGGTCACGAGAATTCTGGACCTATTTCTTGCCCAAATTGAAAAAGCTAACTGGCGGAGTCCTTTCCGACGTGAATCTGGATGATTTTGTCCACGCTGTTAACCACGTTATGCCGTCAAAGATTCGTGTTGAAGCAGACGAAGTAACCTACGGGTTGCACGTTATCATAAGATTCAACCTTGAAAGAGACCTTTTCGCAGGTAAAATAGTGGTGGATGAGCTTCCACAGGTTTGGAACGAAAGTTACAGGGAGTTTTTGGGTGTGGAGGTTGAAGATGACTCTGAGGGTGTGATGCAAGATACCCATTGGGCTAGTGGATTATACGGTTACTTTCCAAGCTACGCATTGGGCAATATCTATAGCGGGCAGATATTAGCAAGTATGGAAAAAGAACTTCCGAAGTGGAAAAACCAAATCTCTGAAGGCAACTTCAAAAACGTGAAACAATGGCTGGTCAAAAACGTTCACAGCTATGGAGACCTATACGACCCCCCAGAACTCATAAAAAATATCGCTGGAAAAGAACTATCCGTAGACCCATACATTAACTACTTACACGAGAAATATTCCAAACTTTACGAATTCTAGGCGAAGACGCCATTCGAGATGCTGTTTTTTGTGCGGGATGTCCTACCTGACCAGTTGATTAATCAAACTTTGAGAAGTAGTGAAATTTAGCCGATTCACAATAAGGTTTAAAAGAGATTTCCTGAATAAAAGCTGTAAATTCGTTGGAGGACCTGAAATGGTTGAATTTCCAGAGGAAGTTGTAAAGAAAGCGTTTGGCGCTGCAGACGGTAGATGCGAATGCTTGCTTGTAGAACATGGACATAAATACAATTCTATGTGCATGAGAGTACTCGATTGGACTAAACGAGGGCAGTCTTTCATTGCGGCTGATGGGCAAAAAGGCTGGGAAGCACATTGGATAGTAAGCCCAGAAAAAGGCGGGAAACCTACACAAGAAAACTGTGAGATACTCTGCTGGGACTGCTACACCAAAAAGAACAAACGCTAAACAATTGCGGCTCTCTTTTTCATTAATTGAATTCGTACAAATATTTTCTAAAACACAGAAGGTCTTGCAAAAACACCGCAGGTTGTTTTTTTCCTCATTTTTACGGTTATATTTTGAATTGAGGATTGTGTGAACTTTTTAAGTTTAGTGAGACAATAGTTAGTAGTGTAGTTTCTAGGCTGAAAACACTTGATGATGAGCTGGAGGTGAAATTGTGGATAAATTTGAGCAAGTTATGCAGATGATGTCTCAGATGACAGAGGAAGAGCGAATGAAGACAGTCGAATCCAACAAAACTCTTTGCATCTGTCCTGACTGCCCCACATACAATGAATGCGCACAAGAAAAAGGCGAAATATTCTACTGTGCAATGGGTAAAAGCCCAACATGCATCACCAAAGGATTAGGATGCATATGCCCGACCTGTCCAATAACGGAAAAGATGGGTCTCACTCACGATTATTTCTGCACAAAAGGAACAGAAAAAGAACAAAGAGAAATGTAAAACAAAAAAAGGCGTGCTTCTCTTCCAGCAATCTATTTCATTTTACCTCTGCCCAAGGGGATGAAACGCTGTATCTCCTCTAGGGGAATCTCTACAATTCTTTCTTTCATAGATTCAGAAACTTTTTTGGACAACTGATGCCGTATCTTTTTAGCAAGCTGACTGCTCTTCTGCTCTCCCGGAACAATCTCCACATAAACATCCGTCTGACAGGCGATAGCGTCCACCGGACCCCCAACCACCATAGTTTCTTCCTCATCAGTTATAGCTCCAACGGCGACCTGCAAAGAGACACCACGAACAAAATTTTTTGATCCACGAATCATAAAGGAGCCTTTCTTGAGGAACTGCCCAGAGGGAGGAGATTTACTCACCTGAGCTGGATTCACCCAATAAACATTCACTGCACTCAACATCTCTCTCCAAGCTCGGGAGTAGGAGGCTGCGAGCTGTGCTGCTTCTTGGATAGTTCGTTCTGGTGGAGTTTTTCCCTCTGTCTTGATCAGAACGAAGGGTGCTCCCAATATTTCGGCGTGGAAAACAAGGTCTTTGGGTTCCATGTGCCGTTTGATGAGAATCTCGTTTGTGGTGGCGTCTCTGCCTCCTATCACGAGGAAACCGTCAGAGGAACGGAACCACCTGAACTTCTCAAACCACTCCCTTTTTTTCCGCTTGGCTAAGGGTCGATGTGTTGCTTTCACCAATCCAACCTTTTTTTCAAGTTCTTTGATCTTGGCTCTAGTCTCATGAAGGGTCTTCTCGGCGCCCTTGAGCTTCTTTTCAGCTTTCTTAGACCGCGAGTAATATTTGTTCGCGTTGGCTTGGATGGAATGGCGGAGGTTAAGCGAAAAAACTTGGTTTTCCACAGAAACATGAAGAACCTGATTTTTAGGTTCTAGCGAGTGGAAGTAAACCTCGGGAAGCTGATTGGTTCTCTTTCCCTCTTCGACGAGCGCGATTATTTCTTCCCAAGATTTGCCGCTGTTTTTCTTTTCCATAATCTTTTGGAGGAGAGATTGAAGCTCCCCAAAGTGCAGGTAAATCAGGTCTCCAATAGTCTTGTTTTTTACAATCGGTTCCTTCAAACTCTCCAAAGCTTTCTCTTGTCTCTGAAGAATCCGCTTGTGTCTAGCGACTTCGTCCTCAACTTCTTCGGTGGTCTCACTCTCCATCTCTTCAGAGGTCATCTTAGCGTAGTAGTCATCAAGGGCTTTGTTGAAGTTTTCATACTTTTCTTGACCGAATTTAACATGCTTTTTCAGCGGCACTGGAGTTACGTCAATCCACCTGTCATCTTCGCCAAATACGATACGAGGTTGCAGAGTTCCTGAGGCGATAAGGGAAAGAAGCATTTGGAGCTGGGTAAAGATGCTTTCAAGTTCCTGTTCTATGAGAGATACACAGTCAGTTTTTTTGTCAACTTCTGCGCGGAGAAGGATTTCTTCGGCGTAAGTTCCGCTGATGCTCAAGAAATTAGTTAGAGCCCTCACTATTTCAGTTTGCCCAAGCTCTTTTATTTCCATGAAATCTTCCAAGTTCATGTTGAGAGGGTTCCTACCTCTTGCAGGTGGATGCTGAAAGATTTCGCCACGCAGAATGTTTCTGTCCCGCATTCTCTTATAGGTCATAGCCTGCAGAATCTTGCTTTCCGGATCAACCAAGATGACGTTTCCTCCACCGAAAAGCTCTGAAACCAACCGAAAGTCGCCTTGTCGCGTCCTAATTTCCACTATTGCTATCCGTTCGAATTCATGTTGCCGAACCTCTTTAACCACGCCGTTATTGAGATATTTTCTGAGTGCCATGCAGAACGAAGAAGGCTTTTTTGGAGTCTCATGCACGTAGGAGGTTAGATGGAGCCGTTTTCCAGCTTCAATCAGCAGATGGAGTCGAGGCTGGTCTGGTTTCCGAAGCTTAAAGAGCAATGTGCGGGAGCCAATCTGATAAATTTTGGAGACATGCGCACCTTCAACTAATCCGTTAATTTCTTGGGTGACTGCAGCTACATCGAAGCTCGTCATTACTTCCTTCAACATCTTCCCCTCAACGGACACGAAACAAACTTTCCAACATAAATGGAGAGAACCTCGTTCATATTCCTTTTCCGTTACATACAACCGCAAAAAGGTGCCGTTTTAGCCCACGGAAGGGCATACAAAGAATTTCATAAAAGATTTTATCATTCAATGAATATTAGTATTAATGAGACAGCATGAAACTTATGTGGCCAATTCTCATAATTATCCTGCTACTTTCCGCCATTAGTTTACCCATTATCTATAACGCGCACATCAAAGCTAATGCTGAGGATGATTTCTTTTTCGGCGTCTCCTTTGGGGGAAAAACAGCCAGCCAAGCAAAGCTTCTGATTGATAAGGTTAAGGGGTACACAAATTTTTTTCTCATAAACAGTTGGGACATAGCCATTAACGAGACGGCTCTGAATGAAGTCAGCGAATACGCAGTAGACGCAGACTTGCATTTTATGGTGTTCTTCGATTTTATCTCCCGCGTTGTGTACCCGTGGCATCAAACATGGTTGGATACTGCAAAGGATAGATTTGGAGACAAATTCTTAGGGATTTACATCTACGATGAACCCGGAGGAAAACAAATCGAGACTGGACAATGGGATGAGGGAGAATGGCTGAAGTCTGTATTCATGAACGTGTCAGACTACAGTGAAGCAGCAGAAGCATTTGTTTCCACTATGCCTCAAAGCAACAGTTGGGTTGATTTGCAGAGCAGAAATATAGCGATGTTCACTTCAGATTTTGCTCTTTACTGGTTCGATTATCTGGCAGGATATAACACTATCTTCGTTGAGCTAGGATGGAACCACAACCGAACCCAACACATAGGCCTAAACAGGGGAGCCGCAAATGTGCAAGAAAAAGATTGGGGAGCCATCATCGTGTGGAATGCAAGGGACCCAGAAGACGACGAGAGAGGAATCTACAAGACTGGACCCGAAATGCTTGAAGACATGAAAGTAGCCTACCAAGCGGGAGCAAAATACGTAATCGTGTTCAACTATCCTTACGATCAAACTTTTGGCATATTGGAAGATGAACACTTCGAGGCAATGGAGACATTCTGGAATCTTACACAATCACCACAAGATTCTCTGGAAAAAGTGAAGGCGGAAGTAGCTTTTGTTCTCCCCAAAGATTACGGTTGGGGCATGCGATGGCCAGAAGATAGAATTTGGAAACCAGAATGGGGTCCCGATAACAGTTCTCTGCTGATTTGGGAAAACATGAACAAACTGATCGAAAGATACGGTCTCAGGCTGGATATAATCTATAATGACACGAGATTCGATTTCACGGAGAAATACTTGGAAATCTATTACTGGAACAGCCAAATCCCCTGACAAAAACTATTTAGGAAACGAAAATAACTAAAGCAACATCACCTATCACTGAAAACCGTAAACGATCTGCAAGGGATGAAAATGAAACCTCTTAAACTCATTTATTGGATTCGAGTCGTATTAGGCGTCGTTGCCGCCCTGATAACTACTCTTGTGATAGACCTCAAGGTAGGCGACCCCCTCATAAGCGGCATTTCCATCGGAATAATCTTCTACATCATCACCTATTACATTCTTAAATGGCAGTTCCTGAATAAGGTAGAAAAGCCGCCCAAGATTTTCACAATGGGAATAGGCGCTTACTTTCTCGCATTCATTCTATGCTGGACACTATTTATCACACCCTTTCTAACGCCCCCCACTGCTACTTTCACTATGACTCCAAACGAAAACCTCGAGGTTGGACAAAGCATACTCTTTGACGCAAGCGCCAGCATTGATCCTGACGGAACAATAGTCAAGTATGTTTGGTATTTCGGAGACGACAACAAAGGAACCGGAGAGACAATCAATCACACCTATGCCTCAGCTGGAGATTATATCGTTACACTTAGAATCAAAGATAATCAAGGAATAGGCAACGGAACTGAAAAGACTATTACAGTGAGCCCTGCACCTTAGTGGCAAACATTTCACTATTTCTTTCATACGGATGAGGACAGAAAAGCTAGGAGAACTGTAGGTCTAGAAAACGAAAAAATTTTGTTTTCAACAATCTGCTGTTATTAGTCCCCTAATAGAAGCAATATTTGCTTCAGGTGTGTACCCTGTTGTTTGTGGGTGCACGTTACTTCATTGTTAGATACCATAGCACGACTAGGGCTAGACATGTGAATAGGTCGGGCAACATAGCGAATGGCCCAAGGCCAATTCCTCGGAAACCAAAGATGCTTTGCATCAGCGGATTTGAGACAAGAGCGTAGAGAAGTAAAACCATTGAAAATATTATCAGTCCGATTGTGAATTCTGACTTTAGTTTTTTGTATATATCCACATATGTGATCAATAGAAAGACTAACAGTGTAGCGTTGATTGTGGAAAGCACTGTTTTAGCGGTGTAGTACAATTCTATGTCTCCGCTGTTGAACCACTCTTGGTCCCAATCGCCATTATTAAATGGGGGTGGAAGAGGGTGCCTAGGTTCCCAAATTGGGGTTGGAGTATTGGTGGCGGCCCAGTAAGCTGAGAGCAGAGTCACCACTGCCAAAACCGTAAGCATTAACAAGACTTTCACTTTTCTATTCATAATAAGGTTCACTTCTTTTCCTCCCTTTTTTGCTTTTTCCATAATTTGTTCATAATCTCCTCGAATAAACCGTAATTTTCTTCCATATCTGGAGACAGGAAGTAGGTGGTGCCATACCCGTTTCCGGCGGATGTGATTATTCTGTTCTTCTGTAAGATTTTGAGATGATGCCGTATCGTTCTGTAATCCATTTCAAGGCTGTTCGCCAATTGGTTTGCGTTTTGCGGGTTTTCTCGTAAAGTCTCGATTATTTTTGCACGAGTTACTCCGCCCCTAGTTCCAGCAATAAGCCAACCAAGCAAATATTTCAATTGACGAACGCGAACAGACATCCATACCGCTCCAAGGAAACAACGGGCTTAATTGAAATATTTTGACGTTTGTAATAAATGTCCCTATGCGCCTGATTTGTTGCGTATTGTTTGGTTACCCGTGACTTGAAGCTGTTAATTCCTTAAGATTAGATTTGGGTATAATTTTGGCACAATTCTGAAAAATCGTTTAATTATCCGCCTTCAAGGTAGAGGTTAACAATTGAAGTGGAGGTGAATGGCTTTAATGAGAAAAAGTAAAGCTTACGTGTTGCTATCCGTAGTGGTTGCAGTTGCAGTTTTTGGTGTCTTAGTCTTTTCGGTCTCCGCATCTGAAGAAGTGACAACTGAGGATGAAGAAATTCCACTTCCACTCTTCTGTGGATTCCGTAACCATTGGCTCGATAGTTTAGACGACGACCAGCTTGCCACATTGAAACAGATGATTGAAGAAAATAGAGCAGAGGTTCAGAATCAACTAGAAGAATGGGGAGTCGAAATTCATGAACTGGACGATGAACAGCGTGAAATATTGAAAACAATGATTGAGGAAAACCATGCTGAGGTTAAGGAACAGCTAGAAGCTTGGGGAGTAGAAATTCCTATGCCCCACGGTCCAATGGGTTGGCTAGACAGCCTTACGGATGAGCAAAAAGAAGAACTGGAAACAATGAGACAGGAATACCTAGATTCGGTTAAGGCTAAGCTGGAAGAATGGGGTGTTGAACCACCAGAAGTTCAAGGTCCACGACCAGGCGGTATGGGATTCCGTGGAGGAGGAGCTAGAGGTTTCGGCCTACTCGAACCATGACCTAAACAAAAAAATCCGTGAAGAACCGAAGCCAGCCACCTTCCCTCTTTTTTGAATATGCTAATTTGGGTATAATTTTGAAAAAAAGTTTAATAGTTATAGTCTAGACAAGGATGCAGAGGTCTTGGGAAGCGTCCATGCTCGGTGACGGCGTGGGGGTTAAACATTTTTCCCTACCAACGCTTCCTCAACGCCTCAACAAAAATAAACAATGTTTTTGACTGCTCCGCTAACCATCACACAGGTTCTGAAGGGTTGAGCAATAAAGCTGGAAGAACATTATTGCATTTGAAGGAAGCCATCAAGCAACTAGAATGGATTTTGGTCTAATTCTGAAAAACTCTTTTATAACGTACGAGACGATGGCTCAAACTCAGAGTATGTTCAACAGGTGAAAGATTTGGGTGTCGTCACCAGAGCATTGAGAAATGTTTCACGAAGAAAAGTCAGAGTGTTGCTAGTAGTGGTTGCTCTGAGTTTATCCATGGCAATCTTGGTCTCCATTCCAGCCGGCATAATGGCTAATCAGGAAGCTGCTGAGGAGCTAAAATCGGATTATGAAGAATATTTGGGAAATATAACGAAAGAGATCGAAGAAGCACACACACTATTGGAAGTTGGTTATACAGGCGGCGGTTCTCCGGGAGGTGGCGGCGGATTCCCCGAGGGCGGCGGAGGTTTTCCAGGAGATGGCGGAGGTCCCCCAGCGGGTTTCGAAGGCAGACCCCCAGGTTTCTTCCGAGGCGGCGAAAACTACCTCAATGAGAGCCTGATTCTTGAAATCGAAGCTCTTGAAGGTACAAGTGTTGCTATACCTTTTTTCGAAAAAACTGAAGGGACAAACCAAACAGTCACAACCCCGTTTGGTATGAGTGTCGAAATGCTTGTTCCAGACTACACCATAGTAGGTGTGGTTCTAGATAACGAGGTTATCAATTACTATAATGTATTGCCGAATATCATTCTGGAAGGCAGAAACTTGGAAGAAGGAGATACTGAAGCTGTGCTTCTAAGTTTGAACAGCACCGACTATTTTGATGCAGGCGTAAACGACCAAGTGGACATATTAGGAAATACCTTCACGGTGGTGGGCATTTATGATGACGCAGATATTCTTGGATTGAACAGAGCGTACATGAGTCTCTCCGAAGCTCAGGCAATAACTGACCTTGAGGGACAAATAACGAGTATAGACGTTTACGCAAAAAACGAATCCATAGTAGACGAATTGGCGCTGGAAATATCCGCATTAGACGAAAATATCACAATTACCACATACGAAACCCGCTTAAGTTCAATCGAGTTCAGGGCAGAAATGGCTGAAGAAAACCTGGAGATGGCTGAAGCAACTCTCAGTCAAACCCAAGCCATTGCTTATCAGGAAATCGGCATAGCCGTTGTCGCCACATGTTTGATTGTGTTCTTCACAATGTTGTACACTGTGCGAGAGAGAACAAAAGAAATTGGCGTGCTCAAAGCTATAGGTTTCAGCAACGGAAACGTCATGAGCCAATTCATGCTTGAAGGGATAATAATAAGTGTAATCGCCGGGTTGATTGGCGTTGTATTAGGAACAATTGCTGCACCCGTACTATCGACCGCTCTGTTACCATCAACTACCCCTGTTAACAATGGTCCCATTAACAACACACCATTTGGCGGTAGCCGAGTTAACATTCCAGGGGTATCTCTTCCATCAACTGTAGCTATCCCCAGAATTGAGCTTTTGGTGCTTGTTTTCACAGGCGCCATACTACTGGGAGCCTTAGGTACGCTTTACCCAGCGTGGAGAGCCTCAAGAACTAGTCCAATGGAGGCGTTGAGACATGAGTGAATTAGCCCTTAAAACAGAAAACCTAGACAAAATATTCAAACTAGGAAAACGCGAAGTTCGAGCATTATCGGACGTAAACCTTGAGATTAAGAAAGGCGACTTCGTTTCAATCATGGGTCCTTCAGGGTCCGGCAAAACCACGTTACTCAATGTTTTAGGGTGCTTGGATAAACCAACCCATGGAAAAGTGAGTCTCGACGGAATTAACGTAACAGCGGTTCCTGAAAAAGCACTCTACCAAACAAGAAAAAATAAGGTTGGATTTGTTTTTCAAACGTTCAACCTGATGCCTTGGCTAAACGCTATCGAAAACGTGGAACTTCCAATGGAAGGCACAAAAAAGACAAAAGATGAAAGACAGAAGAGGGCCCGTGAACTATTAGGGATGGTCGGGCTATCCCAAAGAATGGAACATAGACCACACAAATTGAGTGCAGGAGAGCAACAACGAGTTGCAATCGCAAGAGCCTTGGCAAACAATCCAGCCATAGTATTGGCGGACGAACCCACAGGAAACTTGGACGTAAAAACCAAGTATGAAATCGTTAGACTGCTAGGCAAATTGAACAGCGAACAAGGAACCACAATTATTATGGTAACCCACGACAGGCAAGTAGGTTCACGGGCAGGCAGAATGCTCTTCCTAAACGACGGAAAACTGCTGAAAAAAGAGAGAAAAGGTGCACATTTTACGAAGCTCAAATGTTCCAATTGTGGAAAACCAGTCCAACTAGATGATACTTTCTGTGCGGGTTGTGGCAAGAAACTGTAGAGGTGAAAATTCTGTCTCAGAAATCAAGGATGGATGCTCAAAAGGTGCCTAGAGCAATCGCTGTTCTCCTTCGAAACACCACTTGGAAATGTGGAAAAGTGGAGCGACTTGTTGTAAGCTACTTGCGACTACAGTTTCGCCGGTGTGGACGCGCTCGAACTTCGATAAAGGATATGTTAGAATATTTCAAGCTGAAGGGAGAACAAGGATGCGGGTTCCTTGAGGCGATAGAGAGGCTGGAAAGACGTCGCATAATCCAAATAGTCCCCTTTCATTTTTCCTCACCTCCTGAATTTAATGCGCTAATCAGAGAAGGGGGATTATAATTGGAGCTTCCCCAAAAACCAGAAAAACAGCGCATCTCAACGCTTCTCGTAGTAACTATTGTAGTAGTCAGCCTATTTGCGGGAGGATTATTTGGTTACTTGATTAGCTATACAATCACTTCAGAAGAAATTGATAACCTGCAAAATCAGGTGACATTACTCCAAGAACAAATTGGGGATTTTCAATCAACACAAAATAGCATATTCGTTTCAGGCGAAAACGTTTCAGTTTCACAGCTATACGATCAAGTTGAAGAGTCCGTCGTCGTAATCCGCGGGATGATAATAACACAATATGATCGTTGGGGGCGCCCCCAATACTCACAAGTTCAAGGCTCTGGCTTCGTCTATAACTTCCAAGAACAAATGGTAATTGTTACAAACTATCACGTAGTCAGCGATGCAACCAACATCACAGTAACTTTCGCAAATGGAAACGGATATACAGCAACCATCCTAGGCTTAGACCCCTACGCGGAACTGGCAGTGCTTTCTACAGACGCCCCACAAGAAGAATACGAACCTCTCGAAATAGGCAGTTCATCAACCCTAAAAGTCGGAGATCAGGTCATGGTAGTCGGTACCCCTTACGGACTAGCAGGATCAATGAGCACAGGATTCGTCAGCTCATTAGGCAGAACACTAACTGCAGAAACAACCGGCGGATACGTGATAGCCAACGTCATCCAAACAACTGCGCCCCTTAATCCAGGCAACTCAGGAGGTCCAGTTCTGAACTATCAAGGACAAGTTGTAGGCATAGCCACAGCTATTGTACAAGATTCACAGGGAGTAGGATTTGCAATACCGTCCAACACAATCTTGAGGGAAATCGAGGACTTGGTCAATACAGGCTCTTATGATGACCATCCTTGGTTCGGTGCAGCAGGAGTAGACATGACTTATGAAATTGCTGCAGAAATGGATGTTGACTTTACTTATGGTTGGATGATTGCTCAGGTTACAAGCGGAGGACCAGCTGACAAAGCAGGCTTACAGGCGGGAACCCATCAAGTTGAAATCGCGGAAAATTTGGTGATTATTGGCGGTGACATCGTGATAGCTGTCAACGGAAACCGAATAACCAGCATAGATGACCTCTCAGCTTACCTAGAAGAATACACTTTACCAGAGGAAACAGTCAACTTGACAATAGTAAGAGACAATGAAACAACCATTGTCCCGCTTGAATTGGGAAGACGCCCAACTACAAACACATAATAACCATTGAAGTTAGGAAATGCCAAACCCTTTTTTCTCGAAAAATTGACACAATTTAATCTAAACAATTGTGTTTAGTAGGGCTAGAGAAGCATACAGTGCCTCTTCGGTTCTAACAGTCTCGGTTCCCTGATCTGGAATAGTGTTAACAGTAAAATCTGTAACCTCGTCCAAGCTAAGGTTTTCTTGTGCCACGATCTCATGAAGCCCCCGAGTTGGCGCACCAAAAGCCACCAAGATCCTATTAGATTTCTTCCAGCGTTCAGCCAACTCGTCAGCAACCTTTGTTAATGGAACTCCAAGCTTAGATGTGGCAATCACCAAATCGTAGTTCTGCGATTTAACCAGCTGCCCGAACGAAACTTTTGAGGCATTTACACTGTAGCCCCAATAAGCCTTAATCTCCTCCCGATTCGCCAAAGTAACTCTGGGACGCTTCCCAAGTTTGACAACCTTGATTGTGATTCGTTTGTTTATTGGCAATTCTTTCTCATGGAAGAGGGCTGGACGTTCGACTCCAATGTCCACAAAAGATCCCGACTCCGAAACGGATACTATTGCTCCTTCGCGAATTTCTCCAACCTTCAGCTCTTTTGTTCTCTTTGCTAGGGGATGGTGAGGCGTTCGGAGGGGTGGAAGAATACCTGCGTATCGCAGTTCAGGTTTGATTTTGAATAGGCGTTTTCTTAGGTATTGGGGCGTTTCCATGTACGAAAGAATTGATACAATCAGGTTCCTGTCCCGTTTTTGGTTAGCGTCTAGATTGTCTGGAAAAACGATGATTTCGTTGACGCGAAAGATGGCTGCTGCTCTGCCCACCAAACCGATTTTCAGGGTTTTCTCTCGAAGATGTGGAATGTCGGAGACTATGGAAGTTGGCATGGCTACGGCAAGCTTGCGTTCGCGCCTTCGCAACGTTTCACAGCTCCTTCAAGTACACTCAGGAATTGGACAAAAATCTCAGTACATAAATATGCCGAGGATAACTTCCAAACTCTGTCTCCAAAACGAAGCTTTCAGTATCAAGCATCATATCCAGCACATCATAAGATTTCCATTCTGAATTATAATACGTTACATCACCGTGTTCATAAAGTAACAGATATTTTACATTGTAATCTACACACTGTTCAATCACGAAAGTTCCATTAAAAACGGGCTCATAAGCATCAACAGCATCCGCAGGGTAAGTCAACAGCTCTCTTTCACCGGGATCATGTATCTGCAAATAAAACCGCACCATATCTGTGCTAAAGTAATTTCCCGCAAACAAAACTACTGCAGCTTCATTTAACGCCGAATTCTCACTCACATATTGGCTTGCCTCTTCAACAGGGATGTAAACGTGATCTTTTCCAACCCAATAATGGGCGTCACCCAAACTGTAAACCACCATAGACCCCAGCAACAACACGAAAACAACAGCAGCAACAACCTTAGTAACAGTCGTTTTACTCAGATGCTGCTTACTTATTCTCAAGCCTTCTTTCATCTTATCCCAAATGAACAATATGAAATCCGAAGCGGAAACTGCTAGGATAGGAAAGACGGGCAAAACGTAACGCCAATTTCTGTTTGCGATGAGCGTGAAGGCTACGTAAACCACAATGAACCAAATTAGAGAAAATTTGTCCTCTGGTTTTCTTCGCCATGCCCAATAGCCTAACCCAAACAAAGAGAGGAGGTAGATGGGAAACGAGATGGGATGAATATCCATGTAGGGATAAGTCATCTCGATTAGGTAGAATATGGGAAGAGGAAATCGCCTACCATACTCGAATCTTTCTTCGTTGCCTACCTGAAGCGTATATAACCATGTTCCAAGCGTTTCTGAAGCGACTTGCTGGTACGCGAAAAAGATCCAAGGCGAAATAACAGCCACTGCTACTATGGCTAGTAGCACAATTTTTCCCATCTTCTTCACAATATTTTTTCTCCATATTAGGAGCCCGCTGACCAACATGACTGCACCGGCAATTATGATCTGATACTTGACGATGAAACCTAAACCCAAAGTTACTCCGCTCAGAACCAGCAGTTTATCATTGTTTGTCTGTAACCAAATGAAGAACAAGAGTAGTGCTATAGAAAAAAAGAACACTAACATGGTTTCAATTAGCGCCATTCTGCAGAGGACAATGAAACCGGGCATTGTCGCCAGTAAGACGCTTGATAGGATAGCTTGTTTTGGTCCGTAAAGTCGATAGGCATACTCAAAAACAGCCCAAACCGAAAATACGCCGAAAATGAGGGCAACAAGTCTGGCTGCGAAAACGCTTGGACCTATGACATTGAAGGTTAATGCGGTGGTGACGTCGAATAATGGTGGATAATATGCATATTGCATGTACTCTTGGAACTGCCCGCGGCTTATCAAAAATCCACCAACTAGATGTGGTGTTTCGTCCCATCGAATTGGCGCATAACCCAAGTCTACAAGTAAAAAGGCTGCATAAACTATTAGAAAGAGTACAATAGTTAAACGCCATCTGTTGAAGCGTCGCGCAATACGGGACAGAACTGAATTCAATTCTTGGATCATTCCGTATCGATTTGTTCCATCTATCTTGTTAAGACATTACTTAAAGTTCTTTGCTTACTACACGAAAAATTGACATGAACAACGGCTCGACTTCCTTTGCTTTATTTCTCAAAATTAGCTGTTGGTGAATTAGTTTGCTCTCTTTTCGTAAAGCGTACCTTTAAGCTTAATTAAGCCCGTTCCATGGATGAAAATGTCTGAAATCAATCTTTTCAATGCGGTGTTTTTTCGCTGTTTCTCTTTCCACTCCACTGGAAACTCTACGACCTTGTAGTTCTTATGTACGCTGCGGACGATAATTTCTGTGTCCCAGAACCATCCGTCGCTCTTACAGTTGTTCATTTCATTTTTGATCAGGCGCTTGGAAAACGCTTTGAAACCGGCTTGATGGTCAAAAATGTTGTCTTTAAACATCATTCTGATAATCTTGTTGTAAAATTTTGACGTTACATTCCGTAAAAACGGTCTATTAACTTCAGCGCCTTTCATGTATCTTGATCCCGTAGCCAAGTCATTTCCTTCTCTGATTATACTAATTAGCTGAGGATAATATTTCATGTCTGTTGCGAGGTCAGCATCAACGAAAACGTATATGTCAGCCTCTATCTTGTTCCAAGCCCGCTTCAACGCCAGTCCTCGCCCTAATTTTTGGGGTGAATGAAGATGGATGACTTGCGGGTTTGCGTCTGCTAGCTGTCTAGCTAGTACATCTGTTCCATCTGTGCTTCCGTCTTCAGCGATTACAATACGGAAATCCTCTTTGAGGGAAGGAGTTTCTTGTAGCAAAGTTTCGACGCATTTTTTTAGGTTTTTTGATTCGTTGTAGGCTGGTACCGTTACAACAATCACTGGTTATCTACCTGCTTGTGTTGCAATCAGCGTGACTCCCAATAGAATGAAGAAGACGCCTACCCAGCTGGTTAATCCTACTGTCTCCTTGAGGAAAATTTTTGAGAATATAGTCGTCCAGATATAGGATGTGGCGATTATCGGGTACAGTATGGAAAGCTGTTCCTTGTTTAGAGCATAAACGTAAAGCACAGTAGAAACGAAATACACTAGGACTCCGAGGATTAGATGATAATTTGTTAACAGCAGTTTGATGTCGAACTGGAGGTTGTCTGCTCCTCGTTTAAATTCGAGTTGCCCAATGCTTCCGACAAAAGCAGACAACGCGGTTAATAAGATAATTTTCCAATCCATCCTTAACCCCTCAACACTAAACCCCATTCAAGTCCGTAAGTTCAGTAGATAAAAGCCTTGCGTTTGAAAGCATGTTTGAAGAATCGGATTCACGTTTAGGTTGTTTCCTCTTTTTACTCAACACAACAAACGTTACGGGAAACACAACTGCTAACACGATTACCACATACAATATGCTGTTTGAGAAATGAGCGTTTGACACGGTTTTTGTGGCTTGCCCAAAATTTGGAGACTCCACCTCGACAAAGAAACTCTGAAGTGGACCCCAGTCAGTTACCTCACACGCGTATATTCCAGATTCAAGTTCGCTACATGCTTCGCCATTTACTGAAACAGCGGCGTTGACAACCGGATTCTGGGTGTAATTATAGTTCGCATAGACCTTTATGCTCGTCACCCCCAACGCTCCTGTCTCAAACTCCAGCTGAGATATCTCTATTTTGTCCCAGATTATTTCTGTTTTTTCAGTTTGGTCGAGAATCACTGTTAGACCAAAAGCTTCGTCATAAACAGATGACACTTCGTATACTTGTGGACCGGGAATGTTTGAAGTGACAACGTATTCCCATCTTGAGTTTCGTGATGACCAAGTCATCGGTTCGCCATTTAGGTAAAGCATCCCTTGGGAATCATCAAAACGTACAGCGTCATACTCGTATTCAGCATTTACCCATACAAGCTGTGACGAACCCGTCTGAACAATTTCATCGAAAATGATGGAATCTGTGACCTTTACCCTGTCCCAAATGATGGTGGGATCGTTAACGGATTTGACGTATTCGGTCAAAGTATTGTATGTGACGCCTGTAACGTTCCAAACAACTCTCCCAACAGTATCATAGCTGGTGTCGAAACTGATCCACCCTGTCTCGTTTGTAGAATATTTGATGCCGTCAACATCAACGCTTGCTCCCACAACATCCGCACCATCACTCATCCACGACACGTGGAAGCCAACGGTCTGGACGCTACCGACGTCTGCCCTCGTATCACTGACGAATATATTGTCTATCTCGATTGGCGCGAAGCCTACCATAAGCTCAACCGTTTCCCCGGTTGGAACCGAAAAATCGGCAGATAAAACACTCGTTGAAGCATCAAAATCCCATGTTGAAACCTCTTCGCCATTGACCTTGAAGTAGTAAGGTGTTGATTCGCCAGTCTGCATCTGAATTGAGCCTTCTTGTCCAGCGTTTCCGTTTGCAGAAATCTTTAGAAGCTTTCGGGACGAGTTCCATGAAAATTCGGTTAAAGGAACGGTTGACGAGACCACAGTGAATTCAGTGGTGTTCTCCCAACTGACGGTGATGTCTGAGTTAGAAACAACTGTTAGAACCTTATTCTCCGAGTCATAAGCCTGTGTTAAATCATAAGGTGTTCCAAGGATATATCGTGGCCGCTCAAAATCTGCACAATAAATCCTAGTCGTATTTGTCGCTTCTTCAAGAGCCATGAGACCAACTGTCAAGCGCTGGCCAACAAAGAGCGGAGCCCTAGTTAAATGGGTGTCCGAGTATATCACCTGAGGATCACCATCATTTTCCAGTAATACGAATATTTTGTCTTCTTTGGGTTGCAAAGTTACGTTTAGAAGTATCATGGGACCTTTATGGACGCCGTAGAACTCGTTGTTGACATAATCAAAGACAATATACTCTTTATCGGCTGTTAAGTCTGCCTCCAACGGTCTGACGTAATATGTGAAGGTTTGAGGAGTTGTGGAATTGTCGTGCATAAGGTAGACAATTCTGTCAGCCTGTCCATGACTTAACCAATACTCATTTTCAGGATATAGTATGTACGACATAGGTCTCACATAATAGGCGCAGAGGAATTGGATGAAGTCAGTTAAAACATCCGTTAAAACACCATTCGGCAGAGAATATGGGTTCCGAGTGTTGACAACGTAAGTGTAGCCTGCACCCTTCTTGTTTTCAACGATAAAGGCGTTAGGCCAGCTTTGTTTTCCGTTAACCCAAGCTAACACGCGGGTACTTTCGCTAGACATTATGTCGTATTTGAATTTCCAGAACCAAGAACCAGTTTCTCCCAAGTCAGAGTAATGGTAGGTTTTTCCATTCCATGGATACCAGAAAGTGTCTTGTGTAAACTCAATATTGTGCAAAAAAGTATCCGCGGTTATATCTGAATTACTGTTAGCATGGATTGGAACGTGAAGACCAAATAGTGAAACCAAACTTTTAGTCCACGCTTGTGGGTCTTCGAGGTTATCCACGTTTTCGTTGGTGTGGGTAAACGTTAGTAGCGAGAAAAAAATTCCACCGTTTTCTACGTAATTTTCAATGTTGTTGGCGATTGCGTCGCTCATGTGGCTCCAGCCCAAGCCAATAATGACCTTATACTGACTCAGCACTTCCGGCGGAGCGTAAATGGAGATAATATCCACCATCCCAAAGGGCAACCCTGTAAATTCTTTCGCAATTAGGGCACTGCCAATCTGCCAGTTGTCGCCAATTCCGGGGAAGAAGATGTTCAAAAGCCTGTAGTCGAAATCTCCGTACCTGTCGGACTGCAACCATAACCCCCAATCGGGACCGCGACTACTCCAACCGCTCTGCCCAATCATAACCGCAATAGGGGAACGATAATTTGGCTGATGATACTCTATACTGTCTACGTTTTGCAGGAAAGCATAGAATCGTTGAATCACTTTTCCATATTCGGTTAGCTTTCCGTCTGGTCCAAGAATGATGTATTTGGTTGGCCAATCGCGGTTAAGTGTTCCGAAGAAGTTGCCTTGTTCGAAGAAGAAGTATTTTGCTCCATAGAACCATCCTTCGTAGAGTGCCCTTTCGACGTCGTTTGGGGTGAAAGCTGGAGGTTTTGTCCATTCTCTCCATGTGTCTACCCAGAGTCCCCATGCAGATATGTTGTAGCTGTTGACCATTCCTCGGGCTTGACCTATCATCAATTCTACGTTTGGGGCGTTGAAGACCTTGCTGACGAGAACATCGCAATAAGACGTATTCGCTGCGACATGGCTGATAACGTTTTCCTGAAGGAATATCCTAGCGCCGTTGTCTTTGAATTCTGGCAACTGCATAGTAGAAGTGAGATTTTCAATTATTGTCCGTTCTGCTTCAAGTCGGGTATTGATTGTTCCAGTGGAGTTGTCTGCCCATATATTAATGTCAACCTGTTTTCCAGTTATCTCTTGAACTATGATGCCTAAGAGACGGGGATATTTTGATTTCCAAGTTGCAAACTGTTCAGGAGATATTCTAACGTGATGGTCTGAAGCGTTGTAAGTTTCAAAAATGGTGTAAAGACCCAAATCGTTTGCTTCTTTGATTGCTTCTTCTACTAACGTTAGATTCCATGCTTGATCTAATGGGTGTAGTATGACCATGTTGCCGAGTTGAAGGTCTTTAACTTTTTTTATGCTGTCCAAAATCACCTGCTGCTGGCTTTCGAGGATTAAAATTCCCATGAAAAATTCTGGTTCCTCTTCATCTGTTTCCTGAGCTAGGACTTGAGAAGTGGCGGATAAAAAGAAGACGGTGAGAAGAAGCGCTGTTAGAAAGAAGAACAACAGCTTTTGCCTGTTTATTCCGATTGGTTTCAAGTTGGTTTCTCCGTCTTCGGATAGGTTATGTTGGTCCTTCAGAACATATGAAGAAGTGAAACAAAAATATAAGGGAACAGCACGGCTCTGAATCTTTCTCACTCATTTTAAAGTAGCCTGCCTTCAGGAATTTCAGCTATAGTCTTGGGCAGTTTCCATAAATGCTTTTTCCAAGTTAGCCTTGTGCGCGCAAAAAACTGTTGAAGCTTATTGAAAGGGAATCACGAGTACCAGTGGTTATTTAACTTGTTCACCGTAAATCTGCGTCGTTGGGGTAGCCGCGTCTCTCCCAGTATCCCAAGTAGTCGTCGTTGTCTGATAGTTCAATTTGGGTTATCCATTTTATCCATTTGTATCCGTACTTGCTTTCGGCTACGAGTTGGAATGGAAAGCCTCTTTCGGGTGGAAGAGTTACGTTGTTCATTTTGTAAGCCATGATTATGTTGTTGTTGGTTATGTAGTCGAGTGGCACTGCAGTGGAATATCCATCATAAGCATAGAAAATCACTGTGGTTGCGTTTGGGTCAACTCCCGCCTCTTCAATCAAATCCTCAATCAATACGCCTTCCCAGAGCAGTGTTACGCTCCAGCCCTCAACGCAATGTAATGTGACAACTTTCTTGTAGAGCTGATTATTGCTGATAACGTCATCGTAGGTGTACTCTAATTCGTTATTCACAAGACCTGTAATGGCTAGCCTGTAAGTTTCATTGTCGACATATTGTGGTCCTTTAATCGAGTTTTCTCTGAAATCCTGAACCGATGAAAGATCCATGCCTTCGTACTCTCTGATTTCGATGCCGTCGAGTTCAATCGGTCCAGTATTGAGCAAACGCGATGAAAAATAGGCGTACATTACTACCAATGTTATTACAAAAACTAAGAATCCTGCGAAAAGTTTCTTGTCAAACACGGGCAGTTCCTACAAAATATGACGTATGTCATGTTTATATACGTTTCAGTTCTTGGCATGCTAAAAACCAATTCTTTGTCCAACAAAAAGCCAAGCAAACAAAGGTTTGAAATAACTGGACATTATTTTGACAGAATTAGGTCGATAAGCTCCTTTTGGTCAACTTCTGCTCTGGTTCTCCAGTCCAAGTATAGCATGTTGTTTTCGTCTTCAGCCAAGTAGCCGGAACGAATGTAACGGTTCATGTTCATGTCAACCCTCCACCCTGGAAGCTTGATGCGAAGCAGGTCCTCCACCTCTTCGCGGGGAGCCTTCCCCTTCTTGGAGATAAGATAGGTGATAGCTGTCGCCAAACCTGCAATGTCATCTATGCGCCAGCCCATCATCTTAGCATCATCCGCAGGAAAACCACCTCTAAGAGTAACGAAGAACCTAGCCCTGTTCAACTCTTCAAGGGTCGGCTCTCCAGCAGGCTTTTCCCCCTCAAAGACGGTCCTCAGTTGTAAGTCCAGCTTTTCCAGATGGTTATCCAACACTTTGAGGATTTTAGGGTAATCAGAACCCAGCTTATTTTTCAGTTCCCATCCTTTGACGCCCGGTTTTCTGTGTCGTTTGTAAAACAACAGTTGAGCGGCCCTCTTGATTTTCCGAGCATAGTAAGCTTTTCTCTTCATTCTTGTTTCGCCTCTTTCCATCTTTTCCATTCTTCGGAGCTTACGGAGATTGGGACAGAAACCGTCTGCTTATCAGCTAGGTTAGACCGCGGTTTTTTGAAGGGTTTGATGAAAACCTCTTCTTCTAAGGGATGCAACTCTAATGTTGCGTAACCGTATGTTACTAAGAAACTGGTCATGTAAGCTCTGTCTATTGTTTCAGGGTAGGTTTCGGCGCCAACAAAGTCCCAATACAATATTTTTTCTGCGTCGCCCACCTTCTGTTGCAATTCCTTCCAGAAAACTTCTAACGTTTCCAAGAAGGTTTTTTCGGCTAAGATTCTTAGTTTAATAAGTTCTTCCCGTGAGGTAGCTCCAGTTTCCACCATTAGAGAACCGTCTTTTTGCCATCTCTCGCTTATGGGAAGCAGGCTTTGCCAGTATTTCATGGCTTCAGTTAGGCTGGGAATGGAAATCTGTTCCAATTCGATGATGGGATTCCAAGCCTGCATAAAAAGTTCGGCGAGCTCCTCTTTGTCCAACCTCTGAATCTTTTCTTCGAGGAGGAAGGGATCAGTGTAGAGGGAGGTTGACCGATGTTTTACCCAGTCTCCTTGATTTTTAATCACAGAGGCGAGGCATTGAACAGCTTCTGCATCCAGAACCAGTTCTTCCGCCGATTCCCACTCAGGAAAATGTTTTTGAAGCGTTGCAATGATGTCGTCCACGTCCAATGCGAATGGGTCTACACCCTTCTCTTCAACGGATTTGCATAATTCTATGACGCGTTGAAGGCGTTCACTGCTCAGCTTCTTCTCTTTTGTGGACAACTATGTTACCTCTTTGATGAGTGAAGCTCCTTCCACATTCTGAACCGTAATTAAATGAACGTCTTTATCGGTGAATGTAAGCTGACTTGGAGTGATAGCCAAGTATTGTGTGTTTAAACCTGTTACTGAAGAAACAAGTAGGTTTGCGATGATTTCCCTGTTTTTTGGGTCCATGTGAACGTCGTATTCGTCAACGGCTCGGAAAGGAGAATGAACGTGCTGTTGCAGCGCAAGGAGGAAGGTTACTGTGGCGGTGCTTCTTTCTCCTCCACTTTGGGTGTAGGAGTTAAGGGGAACTGGTTTTCCTCCTTTGAAGCCCACAAATATTTCGAGACCAGCCTCTTCGATGTCTTGTTCATTTATTACTTTGACTTCGCCAACTGCGTAGGCTTCGGAAAGGATTTTTTGGTATTTGGAGTTAACCTTGTCTAGAAGGTTGTGGATGACGGTTCGCCAAGCATCCATTCTTGCTTTCACTTCTTCTAGGGCTTTCTCGCGGTTTTCTGCAACTAAACGGGCTTTTTCTTTGAGTTCCAGATAAAGTTGGGAATATTTTTCGTACATCCGTTCGATGTCCTCGGAAACGTCTGCCAACGCAGCTAGGTGCCCATCAGTTACTCGAAGTTCATCCAGAATGTCCATGGTGTTTTTCATCGGCACAACTCTTGAACCTATCTCTTCAGCCTTCTTGACATATTCATCAAGCTCGACGAGTGCCAGTTGAAGCTCCTTCTCTAACTTCTTCACGGCTTTGGCGGATTGCTCCTTCTGATATTGTATTAGCGCTAGGTTGATCTTGCGGTCTAGAATGTTGTTGGTAGTGGTTTCGATGTTAAGATTGAGGGAATCTGACTTGCTTTTAATGTCTGAAATTTTGAGGTCCAATTTTGCGAGTTGTTCTTTGCAGTCTTCAGCAGATTCTTTCAAACTTGAGTTTCGTAGATTGAAGCGTTGGGTCCAAGCGTCTTCTAGAGTATCGTAGCTTGCTTTGATTTCGTCAAGTTGTGGTCTGAGGTCTATGGGGTTTGTTTTTTCGCGGAGAATCGTTTCAAGAGAACTGATTTTTTCTAGGACATTTTCCATCTCTTTGCGGTGGTTTTCGGTCCAAGATTCTGTTTCTTTCAAGGCTTGATCGGCTTTTGAGACAGTTAATTCAAGTTTTGCCCTTTCACGTTCCACGGCAAGTCTGTCTTCGAATAGGTTTTTCCATGCGGTCTTTGAGTGTTCCAGTTTGTTCTGAAGCACGTCTAGTTGTCCTGTGATGGTTTCAGTCTCGCTTTCGATTTTGGAGATTATGTTTTGTTTCTCTTGGTGCTGTTCCTTTAGTTTGTTAACAATTTTTTCTCTTTTCAGAACTTCAGCCCATGCTAGTTCTCGTTCAAGGAACCGTCTTTTTATTTTCAGCTGTTTTTTCTGTTGGTAACGGTCGTATTGTTGGCGCCAGTAAGAGAGGGTTTGCTGGGCTGATTCTAGGAGTTTTTCGACTGAATCTCCTTGGCTTAGGATGCGGCTTAGCTTCTTTTGGGCTTTCAAAACGTTTTTTCTGTAGGATTCGAAGCCGACTGCTGCCTCTACCATTCTCAGTTTTTCTTGAGATGAAAGCACCGTAAACTGTTCAACCATGTTTTGGTGCATGATGATGAGCATGTTGTCTGGGTCAACTTCAAATTTGGAGAGAAGCCTGCTGACGTCTGCCCTGTTTGCTGCCCTGTTTTCGAGTTCGAACCAGTATTTTCCATCGCGCCTCAGACTTCTGGTCAAAAAAATCTGGTCTTTTCTGATTTTTTTGACGGGTCGTCGTCCGTTTCTTGGGGAGTTGTCTAGGACTAGGGTGACTCGGGCTTCGTCTTTTCCGTATCTGATTAGGTCGCTTAGTTTTTTGGAGCGTTCAGTGTAAGATTGTGCCAGTGCAACGGAGATTCCTATTAGTATGGTTGATTTGCCTGCGCCGTTTGGTCCGCAGACTACGTTGACGCCCTTTTTGAAGGGTATCCTAGCGTATTCGTAGGACATGAAGTTTTCCAAGATAACTTCTCGAATCAGCATTGACTATCTGGCGCCTCTCTATTTCTCAGGAATTAGGAGACAATTTCCCCTATTAAAGGAAATATACAGCATAAAAAGAGAGGAGTAAAATTAAGGTTCCGCTTTTGGAGAATTTTTAGGCGTTTCCACTAGCCAATTTGATGGAGTTGCAGGGAAATAGGATATAAGATACAGTAAAGATAGATTTGTTTGTAACACTGGAGGTTTTTAAGTGTCCATTCCGATGGAATTCAAAAGAAAAGTTGCTGACCTCTATTTAGAGAAGAAAACGAAGTTGGATGAACTTGACCCCGAATCTTTGGAGTCTTTTGCCTCTGAAATACTAAACATGATCCAAACAGAGAAGGACAATATTCTTGCGAAACACGATTTAGAAGTATTGGAGTCCAGCATGAAAATCCTCAAAAACCAAGCCAACAAACTCAAAGGCTTTGAACCAGACACCGACGCCTACGATTTCACCCTAAACGACTGCAACAACCTCCTGAACTCCACCAAAAAATGGCTAAAACTAGAAGGACTCCTCTAAACAAAACCAAAAAAGCATAACCACAAAGCCGCATATTAGGAGCCTAATAATACTTCATTGTTGAAAAACAGCTTTTTTCAGCAAAACAAGATTCTTTAATTGAAAAAACACATGGTTACAAAAAAATATAAAGCAATCCTGCAACCGTTTAAGTTTGGAGAAAGGGCCCGTGGTCCAGTTGGTTAACTCATAATTGAGGCCAAAAGACGCTTCCCTCACGCGGAAGAGACCGCCGGTTCAAATCCGGCCGGGCCCACCATCATGTAGAAACTTCTTTTGTTGGTTTTCCTGTCAGAGGTTTTCACGAATTTTCTTCGCTATCTCGTCCAAGTTTTTTCTTTCTGGTGTTTTGAGCCCGTGATGGCCTATCATGGCTCCTATAGTTTTTGATATGGGGTCTCCTTTGTGTCTTGGTATAACGTGGACGTGAAAGTGCATCACTGACTGGCCAGCAGCTCTACCGTTTAGTTGTAGTATGCTGATTCCCTCGGCGCCAACAGTCTCTTTCACAGCAACACTGACTCTCTTCACCACCGAGAATACATCAGCTAAGACTTTCTCAGGAATCTCACAGATGTTCTCCCAATGTTCACGGGGAACAACCAAAGTGTGACCAGTGTTGGTGGGATACAAGTCCATGAACGCTAGGACAGAAGCGTCTTCGTAGACAATGCTTGCCGTGGCTTTGCCGGAAGCTATCTTGCAGAAAGGACAATTGACATTCATTGTTTCCTTTCACTTCTTGTAATCAGCCTTGTTTTTGCAAGAGTTAAATGTTTATGGTTTCTTCTGACGGTTTGCTGAGGGGTTTCTTCAAAAAGCTTAAAATACAATTTGTGGTTCATGTCTGTTTGGCGCCGAGGTAGCTCAGATTGGGAGAGCACCCGACTCGACAATATTGTTGTTGAGGGTGAAGCTGAAGACCGGGTTGTCGCCAGTTCAAGTCCGGCCCTCGGCACCACAATGTTATTTTGGAATAAACCGGCGACACTTTATTATTTGCGTTTTCGGAAAAGTTTAGCATCTTGGATTTCGAAGATTTACTCGAAGCCAGCTTCTATAAAAGTTCCTGCATCGTTGAATGGCTTCTGGATGCCTTTGAGGGTTTCGAGCACCTTTGCTAGTTGCTTAGGCTGGTTGACTTCCCAATCTTTTTGCGGCGCAAGACGGATGCGCGCCCCGTTCGCACCTCCGCGCTTGTCGGAGCCACGGAACGTGGACGCAGATGCCCAGGCGGTCGAGACCAGTTCCGAGATTGACAGACCAGAGGCAAGTATCTTTCCCTTGAGAGCGGCGATTTCTTGCGTGTCTGTCAGTTCGTGGTTAACGACAAGGAGGAATCCTGCCAGATGAGTTCCTCAGTGGGAACCTCGGGGCCTAAGTAGTGCGCTCGGGGTCCCATGTCGCGGTGCGTCAGCTTGAACCACGCCCTGACAAACGCGTCCGCGAGCTGATTATCCGCCTTTCACGCCTTTGGCGATGCGGTCGCCGATTTCCTTATCGATGTTACGCCAGTATTCGAAGGCCCGCTGCAGCACGGGTTCGGACACGCCGTTTTTCAAATGCCCCACCACATTGGACACCAGCCGGTCGCGCTGCGCATCGTCCATGACCTTGCGCACCAGAGTGCCGGGCTGGCCGAAATCGTCGTCGTCCTTGCGCTTGGTGTAGGCGGCACGGATGAACTCGCCGCTGGCACTCCAGATGGCCACCTCGGGATACCGCTCAGGGTCGGCCTTGGGGCCGCCCTTTGAGTTGGGCGCATAGACCGGATCGGAGACGTTGTCAATCCGCATCGCCCCGCCCTTGCTGTAGCTGTGCACTGGTACTTTGGGCCGGTTGACCGGAATCTGCTTGTAGTTGACCCCCAGGCGAGCCCGGTGGGCGTCGGCGTAGGAAACTAGGCGGGCGAGCAGCATCTTGTCCGGGCTCGGACCGATTCCGGGGACGAGGTTGTTCGGCTCGAATGCAGCCTGCTCAATCTGAGCGTGAAAATCACTAGGATTGCGGTTCAGCGTCAGCTGGCCCACTTCGTGCACCGGATAGTCTCCGTGGGGCCACACCTTGGTCAGGTCGAAGGGGTTGAATCGGTAAGTCTCGGCCTCTTTGAAGGGCATAATCTGGACTTTCAGGGTCCAACTGGGGTAATCCCCCCGCTTGATCGCCTCGAACAGATCGCGGCGGTGGTAGTCGGCATCAACACCGGCAATCCGGTCGGCCTCTTCCTGGGTTAGGAAGTCGATGCCTTGGTTTGTCTTGAAGTGATACTTCACCCAGTAGCGCTCGCCTTTGGCATTGACCCACATATAGGTGTGGCTCGAGTAGCCGTTCATGTGTCGATAGCTCCTGGGGACTCCACGATCGCTCATCAATATGGTGACCTGATGGGCCGACTCGGGCGAAAGCGTCCAGAAGTCCCACTGCATGTCGTTATCGCGTAGGCCGTTGTCCGCACGGCGCTTCTGGGAGTGGATGAAGTGCTGGAACTTCATAGGATCGCGTATGAAAAAAACAGGGGTGTTGTTTCCCACCATGTCATAATTGCCCTCTGTGGTGTAAAACTTCAGCGCAAAGCCGCGCACATCCCGCCAGGTATCGGGACTGCCGCTCTCGCCGGCCACGGTAGAGAACCGAGCCAGCACCTCGGTCTTCGTGCCCGGTTGGAATACGGCCGCCTTTGTATAAGCGCTGACGTCCTTGGTCACCTCAAAGTATCCGAAGGCCCCGGAACCCTTTGCGTGGGGCTGGCGGTCTGGAATCATCTCCCGGTTAAAGTTGGCCATCTGCTCCATCAGGTAGTGATCCTGCAGCAGAATTGGGCCATCAGGCCCCACGGTAAGAGAAAACTCCTCGCTGGCTACCGGAATCCCGGCATCTGTTGTTGTGGGTTTGCGTCGGTTAGACATCCGCGCGTGGCTAGTTGTATTTCTCTTTTTATCATTCAAATTGATATAACCCCATTCTGTATTTTTTTGAAGAGTTATTCTCTACAAAAAAGTGGTTGGCTAGTAAATTCTTTTTGTTTGCCATTCAGAAAACCTGAAAATCTAAATCTTTCATTTCTAATTAAGGTTTCGATTTGCATTCCAAGCTGAATGGAAACCTGTTCTTAACTAACAGCAGCATTGAATTAAACAATAGGAGTTAATAAAAACAGTAGACATCTCCACATGCTGCAGTACGTCCGGTTATCGGTAGTATGAAATAGTGTGCAATCGTCTCTTCGTTTTTCGGATATATCGGTTTTCGATAGTTGTCTTGAACAGAAATAAGGGGTATATTTACTCTTAAGACTTAAGAACATGTGGGAATTAAAACGAACATTAAAAAACTTGAAGAAATGGACTTCAAAAGCCTAATGCAAGCGCTGTTGGATAATGGTGGTCCAGCAGTGAAGTATCAGAATCCTGACGCTTGGATACGATAACACATACTGAAACAAATACCCACTCTGATAGATTACTTTTTGAAAAGCAAGAATCACAGATTCTTTATTGGTTTAGCTTCAACCATGCGCTTTTATTTCTGTCTTCTTAAAGTTACATATTCCATAGTTGAACCAAAAACTGACGGTGTACACTTTAGAATGTAATATATACAAAAACCATGGGTTGTTACATACATGAGAATTGTTCTGGTTCACCCGCCATCTGGAACATCATCCTTGAAGGTCCCCCCACTCGGTTTAGGCTACTTAGCCGCTGTGCTCAAAAGAAGCCATTTTGAAGTGAAAATAATTGATTTGAACACAGAAAACATCTCCCTCAGCACGTTCCTATCCCTTGAGAAGCCAGAAATCATCGGTATATCATCTATCGTCACTAACGCTCGCCAAGCCCTCGAAATTGCTCAAAAATCAAAAAAAATTCTTCCCAATTGCCATGTTGTTTTGGGTGGTCCTTACCCCAGCATGATGGGAGACCGCCTATTAACTAGACACAAGGAAGTTGATGCTCTTTTCGTGGGTGAGGCAGAATTCACCTTTCCTGAACTCGTCAAACGTTTACAGAATAAAAAAAGTCTAGATGCTGTTGAGGGACTGATTTTTCGGAAAGACAGCAAAATCAAAATTAACTCACCGTCGAACCCCATCTACCCTCTGGACCAGATTCCATATCCTGCAAGAGAAGAACTGAAAATGGAGTTGTACGCCGAAAACGCTGGCTCAATATTTACATCCAGAGGATGCCCACAAGAGTGTATTTTTTGTAGCCGTCCAGTTTTTGGCAGAAAATGGCGCGGTCACAGTCCAGACTACGTTTTGAAAGAAATCCACCATTTAAGGGAACTTTACGGGATATCTAACCTGAGTGTTCTTGACGACAACTTCACGGTTGACTTGGAGCGAGCAGAAAAGATACTTGATGGGATAATAGCAAAAAAATGGAAGCTTAACATCTATTTTTGGAACGGCATGCGAGTTGACCACGTGACAAAGAATCTATTGTTGAAGATGAAAGAGGCGGGGTGCACAGCAATCAATTATGGGGTCGAATCAGTAGACCCAGATGTAATATCTTTCATAAGAAAAGGCGTAAGCCTGGAACAGGTAGAAAAAGCAATAAAACTGACTCGCGAAACAGGAATCAGTGCCAACATTTTTCTGATGATTGGAAATCCCGGAGACAACGTCAAAGTTGTTGACAAAATCATGGCGTTTGTCAGAAAAGTGCATGTTGACGGTGTTCACTTGAGCATGGCAACGCCCCTTTTAGGAACAAAGTTTTGGAGTTGGGTTGAAAAAAACGGTTCTTGGCTAGATTACGATCGGGAAGAGCTTTTAGATTGGCCTATAGACGATGTTAAGGAGGCATATCCTGTGTTTGAAACCTCAGACTTCACTGCTGACGAGAGAATCGAAGCTTATCGAAAGACTAGAAACTTTCTCAAAAAGAGCGGGCTTCTTAAATAATCGATGTGAGCGTCTCTCTATAGGAGATATAGTTCTATATGAAGTATTTGCGAAATGAATATGACCTATAGTGATATTTCTTTCAAATGAGAATCTATAACGGAGAATTAAGAAAATATGGGAAAACTTGTAAAAGTAGTTGTGTGCCCCACTTGCGAAAGTGAATTGAAGACTATTGAAGTTACAAGATTTGGTAACTTTCTTGAATGCTGTAACTGCAAGAACCAGGTATTCGTTCCATTAGACAGAGCAAGTGCACGCCCCCTACTCTACGTAAAATAAGGAACATAATTTCAAGGCACATGGTTAGCATTAACCAGTAGTTGCCGTAGCGAACTGCCGTTCAAGCTTTTTTATCCAAAATATCGTTCCAACTGGAATCGATTAATATACGCAAGGCACTTAGTACGTTTGAGGGCTTTTAATGAGTAAACACGTCGGGGATCAGTTTCAAAAAACAACAAAATACGTTCGAGGAAAATTGGGAGGCGAATTTTTGAATTGGTTGAGAAGGCCAGATGCATACAAACATTACCCCAACAGCACAGAAATCGTACTCCCTTTTCCCGAATCGATAAAAACCATGTCTTTGGATGAGGCGTTAAAAAAGCGTCGAAGCGTTCGCTCATTTTCGCAGAAATCCCTGACTTTGGAACAAGTATCGTATCTTTTGTGGGCTTCAACAGGTATACAAAGAAAAGAAGGAGGATATGAATTTCGCACTGCCCCATCTGCAGGGGCATTATATCCCATCGAAACCTATCTGATCGCCAACAAAGTACAAGGTTTAGAGAAAGCACTATACCACTACGCAATCAAATCTCACCAGTTAGAGGAACTCAAAAACGGCGATTTTTCCCACTCACTAGCTCGCGCAGCTTTGGATCAAGAAATGTTTCTAGGTGCAGCAGCAATTTTTGTTTGGACTGCATTTTTTGATAGGTCAAAATGGAAATACAGGCAAAGAGCTTATCGATACATATACTTGGATGCGGGGCACATCGCCCAAAACTTGGCGCTTTCAGCAACCAGCATTGGATTGGGATCTTGTCAAGTAGGAGCTTTTTATGATGATGAGGTCAACGAAGTTGTTGGCGTAGACGGTGAAGAAGAGAGCGCAATATACCTTAGCGCAGTAGGAACTCCAGAATAGGCGCAAACACGGCTCAACAGTAAAGGCACATACAGTAAAAAGAAAAGTCGTAAGAAAATAAGGGAGAGAGATTGGCTCCCTTATCCTTCTAGGATTTCGTTTGCTTCTTCGCTGTATGCGTCCATAACGTATGGTATTCCAGAGATTTTTGCCGCTTCTTCGGTTAATGCCATAAGGTCTTTGCGAGATATTGTTGAGAGACTGAAGTTTCGGCTTCCAGCCATCAACTGTTGCAATCCAACTTTGAACTTTTGACAATAAGTGTAGATACCAACAGCACCTAAAGGTATGTTTTTCATCCCTGAACCAAACTTTTCCTCAAGTTCCGCATAAGCAACAAATATTTCACTAGCCTCATTGCCATACTTTGAAACAGATTTAGGCAAGTTACCCTCTTTCAACCAGACTCCAATGTTCTTTCCAACCATTCCTGGAATCATCAATCCTCTTCCCATACAAACTGCCTTAACGTACGGACTGCCCATGGCAAGTGCTTTAAACACTCCATCTTCTGATGAGAAACCACCAGCCATAGCAATATCAGGAACCCTCACTCCTTTTCCTGAAAGTTTTTCGCAATACTTGTAAGTAAGAGCTTGAAGGTAGAAGGTTGGGATACCCCACTCGTTCATCATTGGCCAAGGACTCATGCCAGTTCCGCCAGGGGCTCCATCGATTGTGAGGAGGTCCAACTTTGCTTCAGCACCATAACGTAATGCCATAGCCAATTCTAAAGCAGAATAAGCCCCAGTCTTTAGAGTAATCCTTTTGAATCCTAAGCCTCGTAGCCGATCCACTTCTTCCAGAAACGCTTCTTTAGTAACGAAACCTAACCGTGAGTGCCTCTCGAACTCCTTCAAGGCGCCTTCCTTATACGCAATCTGGTTTTCGTGAAGAGTAGGGTCGGGCGAAACAATATACCCTCTCCGTTTAAGTTCAGTAGCTCTTTTCAAGGTTTGGACTTTGATTTCTCCGCCGATGCATTTGGCGCCTTGTCCCCATTTCAGTTCAATTGTATCCAGATTATGTTTTGATGAAACATACTCGGCGACTCCAAATCTTGTGTCTTCAACATTCATCTGGACAAGGAGTTCTCCATAGCCCTCATGGAACTTTTTGTAGACTTCTATTCGGCGATCCATCTCAGGCGATTTCGTAATCTTCTTGTTACTATCTAATACAAGATCAGGGTCGATTCCGCAAACGTTCTCTCCGCAAACAAGCGTAATTCCTGAAATTGCTGCTCCAATGGCGAAGTGTTCCCAGTTTTTCCTAGCGATCTCCGTAGACCCTAACGCACCCGTGAATAAGGGTATTCTCAACTTGACCTTTTTATCCCATCCGTAGTTGGTTTCGGTGTCCACGTTGGGGAAAAGGGCTGTATCTGGGTCCCCTTGCACTCCTTCTGGAAGTCCTTTTGCTCCCTGTGCATAGCCTTGAATGTTCAGGTGTGAATAATCGACGGGGTAGTTTTTGTCTGCTCCGGCAGTTATTTCTCCGAATGGTCCAGGGTAGAGTACCTCTCGACCTCTGAATGATGATAACCAAATTTCGCAACCGCCCTTACATCCATCGAGACATCTTGAACATATCCCAGACATGGGAACAACGCTCTTGGATCGATTGAATGTGCCGGTTGATTCATCTGCGTTTGGTCTTCTCAAATTCATTTTATTTCATCTCCGAATTTTTTAATTCTCTATTGCGGTATACGGCAACCTTTCGCCTTAATTAGAGGGAGCATCTTATAAGGTTTTTCAAAATAGCCATGTTGACAACACCAAAACATTCATTTTCGCTAATTCAAAATTCACTAACATGAACACTCATTCAGCTTCGCAAGCGTAACATTTGCCATCATTAACGGAAACAACACCCCACTTTCAGAACACTCGTAGCAAGATTTGATCTTGTTTCTCCGGAGTTTTTTGCACCCACAGTTCATTCCGCAAGGAGCAACAAGTTCAGGCGTGAATTTTCCTTTCTGCATAGGATAGCTAATTAGTCAATGATGCGTTAACTACTCTGCATGCATATGAAGAGTTTGTTAGAAAACAAGAATGGGGGAAATAATGATGGTAGAAGATGAGAATCTGATTGCATATTGTGGTCTCTACTGCGGAGATTGCCACGGCTTTACAGGAAAAATCCCAGACCTTGCAAGAGATTTAAGAAAAGAGCTCAGGACGTCCAGATACGACAAATTTGCCGAATTCATCTCCACATATGCATTTGGCAAAGACTTCAAAAACTATCAAGAATGTTACAAAGTTCTTGGTGCAATGGTGAAATTTCGTTGCAAAAGAGGTTGCAGAAATGGGGGCGGGTCTCCTTTCTGCAAGATCAGAAAATGCTCCCAAAAGAAAGGCATTGAAGGATGCTGGTTATGTGAAGAGTTCGAAAGCTGCGAAAAATTGGTTTTTCTAGTTCCAGTTCATGGAGATGCTCACATAAAAAATCTTAGAACAATCAAACGAAAAGGTAAAGACGGTTTTGTTAAAGGTAAACGATTATGGTATAATCGGGTCAAAGAGTGAGAGCGGCAAGAAAGCTGTGAAAGTGTTTAGTTCGTTACACCTGACACGTTGGGCATAAGTAGACGTGCCCTCCTCCATGGCTCAACTTTTCTATGGGAGTTCCACATTCTGGGCAAGTCTGTTGTTTCATGTTTGGACCCATGGCTGGTGTGTAGCCACCTTGGTTTCCGTAAAAGTCACAGAAATTGTCTTTTCCTTTGAGTCTAAGTCTCTCTTTTAGCATAAGCTTGATGGAGTCGTATAGTCTTTCCATTTCTTCTGCACTCAGTTCTGAGGCTTTTCTTTTTGGGTGAAGCTTAGCTCGATATATTATGTCTTGGAAAGCGCTGTTACTCAATCCCACAATGACGGCGTCTTTTCCAACTAGCACTGCCTTTAACATTTTGTTTTTTTCTGCCAGATACTTTGAGAACCGTTCAAGGGTGAATTCTTCATCGGTTGGTGAAAGTTTTTCGGCATCGAAGTCTCGCTTGAAAACATATGAGGAAGTTAATTCGTTGTCTTTCAGTGCTTGGATGACGCCCATGCTGGTGAGCCTTACCGTTAACGCGGTGCCATCTCTGAAAACAACTTCCAAGTGAAACTTTTTCGGAACCGCTTTTTCATCCTTGTGAAAGAAGATTTCGCCACCATATTCAGGACCAAGAACCAAATTCATTCCATTATCGAGCTTCACATGGATTACATTGCCTCTAGACCTAACGGACACGATTTTTCCGTCAACAAGCTGATCAAAGATAGACAAATCTTTGTTCATCATGCCTATCTTCTGTAGTCGCTCACAGTCTTTCGAAGACCAAGATTTAATGCGTTTGCCCCGAAGCTCGTTGTCCATTTGTTCAGCAAGAATCTTGGCTTCTGGAGATTCAACACTCATCAAACAGCCCCCAATCCCATTTTTACTCAACTAACAACTCTTCAAAAAGGTTCTTCCGCTTAATAACAATTAGCGCCAATAGAATAACTCCCATGATGCCTTGTATCCACCAATACCCTAGTGGTCTTCCTAGTGCAAAAAAGAGTGGACTGGGTGTGGCGGTGGCTGGGAGGAAAGGCCAAAAAATTGGGTTATGAGGGTGATTTGTCACGTCTAGTAGAACATGAGAGATGATGCCGAGGAAAACTGAGAACGCCAGAGTAAACGAGAGTTTGCATTTTTGTTCAATTTTTTTCTTTTCAACCCGAAAGAAAAAGCTGACTAAAGTGGGGTAAACCGTGATTGTGACTATTATGGCGAGAAGTGTTCCGATGGTGGCTGCGCCCAAGAGACTGTGTAAGACCAATCTATTAGGAGCTTGAGGCCCGAACACAACTATTAGTATGGGTATCTCAAGGTCGGGGAACATGCAGCCTACAACAAGTCCGGGCAAACTAAGTCTTTTGTAGAGTTTGTAGATAAAATAAGCGACGGGATGATGAAACAGGGTTAAAGGCAAACATCACCACTTCCCAATTCTAAATGCGTTTGTCCTTGGAACATAATAATTGTTAAGGAAGTAATTACGCTTATTGCACCTCACAGCCAAAAAACAATATGGATTCAAAGATTTTTTGAAAAAAGAGGGGGTGGTGGAGAGTTTGGTTTAGGAGTTTTTGTACTTGTTTATGGGGTTGTGCTTGGTGTTGGGAATAGTATGTATTTACCGTGTGAGTAGTTCAGTCCAAAGAGACCTTCAGCTTTCCAGTGTCCACTCCGGTATCTGCCCCAAAAGAATTCTCCGTCGTAGAACCCTGCAAAGACGCCGTTCCCGTAGATTCCCCAGCAGCGTTTGCCTAAGTTGTCTGTGCCCACGAAATAGCCATTTCCAACGAAACCCCACATGATATGTTTGCCATCATGAGTATACAACAGGAACCTAGTTCTCTGAGCAGGCACTAGGGCATCAGCCTCATCGTAAGTGGCAGGCACCATATCTTTTAGTTCATCAACGTCAATTTCTGGTGATATGTCAGGATTTACGGAATTTGGAGTGATTCCGTTTGCTGAACCAAGTTTTTTGGGTGCAACTGGGTTTGCATTAGCTGCTAACTCGTTTGAGGCATTTGTGTTCTTTGCCAAAGTTGGAGTTGATGCGAACACTGAAGTTGCCATTATTCCTATGAGCAACAACGACACCACAGCTATTGAGATGACGATTTTCTTTCTCATTTTTCTCAACCGCCTTAGAAATAAAGACGGGATGCAACTTTAGGGAATCCATGGAAAGGCGTGAAAAGGTAATTTCAAACTTTTTCCAAAACAAGGCTTATTCTTTGATTTCGTATTTGCGTTTCACGCGAACCAGATTCTGCCTTCTGAACTTGGAAATTCTTATGATTCCCATTCCTTCCAGCCTTTTAACCAATCTCCAAGTGGTTGTCCTCGGAAGCTTAACATAATCATAGAGTTCCGCCTCGAAAGCCTGACCGTTGTTTTCTGCCAGAAATTGAATGGCTTGTTTTTCGTCCGGCATCAAATCCTTGTGAACCCTAAATATTCGCTCAACGTCTATTCGCCTTTTTTTCTTCTTAATCTCAAAGTCCTTAGGTTTCCTTCTTGATCTAACAACAAAGAAACCGAAAATAATCAGCGTTGAGCCGAGAACTGCGCCGACAACTCCGTAAATGAGCAAAGGATCGGTTTCATCAGGTGAAGAGGTGCCATCGTCTTCGAACTGGGGAGTTGTAGCTTCTTCAGCCTTGGCTTTCGCTTGGATTGCCAAGTTTGATGCTTGTGTATAATTTCCGAGGGAGTATGTGCTGTTGGCTTGGTTAAGCAGATTTTGGGCGTCAGTTAGACCCACTGTTCTTCCTTCATTTTGTGCCTCGGCTATTGCGGTTTCAGCCTCAGCCATGTTTAGTTGGGCTTGGGTGGCTGTTTGGTTAATCTGAACTGCTAAGTCTTTGGCTTCGTTTCCTAAAGTTTCAGCTTCTGCATAATTTCCGAGGTTGAAGGCGTCTTTTGCTTCCTGAAGCTTTGTTTCGGCTTCAGTTATGTTGATTCCAAGGCTTATGATTTCGTTGATGGTTGTTTCAGCTTCATCTAACACTATTTGCGCGTGCTCTTCGGTTCCAACGACGCCTATGACGTATGTTACTTCGATTAAGCCAGCATTCATTACAAGTTGCACTCTATCGTCACTGGTTTCAATCATTTCTGGAACTTGATTCAGACTTATGATTGTGGTTTCTTCAGGAAAGATTATCACTGTGGTTATTGGTGCAATTATAGTCAGATTCCAGAACCTGCCATCCTTTGAGGTTAAGTCTTGGGTGAGATAGGTGATTTTAATTTCGTCTGTTCCAAGACTGTAAACGCTGATTGTGGAGTTGATTATCGAGTAGTCTAGGGGCAAACCATCCTTGTCTACTACTAGGAGGTCTTCAAAAACTTGACCAAAAACTGTGATGTTTTGGGTGGGAAATGTTGGGGCCACCGAGACTTTATAGTCTATGAATACGAAACCGTCGGGGTAAACCGTTAACGAAAGGGTTTCTGGTGTTGTCTCTTGTGAGAATGCTGGATGAGAAGTTGTTAGTGCCAAACAAAGAAGTAAAGTGAATATCAGATAGGCGTATGCCCGTTTTTCACTCAAGAGGCTTCACTTCTCTTGCCAAAAAACTGTGGAGTATATACCTAAATCTTTTGTGTCCTGTAGATTCAGGGCAGCAGCATCCTTACTTAGAGTCAAAGGCTTCTGTTTTTGGGTTATTGTTTCCCGCTTCCACCTGATTTGGAGTAGCGGTTTCCGACGGCACATACTTGTGAGATTCATCTTCCCACTTTTTAGCCTCTTCCAGTTCCTTAATCGCATCATCAATGTTACTTTCGTTCAAATAATCTCTAGCGTTTGCTAAACTGTTTTCAGAATTGTTCAGGGCATTGATTGCGTTTGTTTTGTTTTGCGCTGACAAGGTTGCTGAAGATGTTACGTTCGCTCTGGTTGCGTTTATTCGTTTTGCAGCTTCTTCCAAGTATCTCTGAGTGTTCGACGCCTTCACAGCGTTGACAAGTCTATTGTAGAGTTCTTTCAAGTTGTTCAGTAACGTTCTGGCTGCCCGCAGTTCTTCAATAGCCCCATCTAAATTCAGTCGATTCAGCTCTCTTGCAGCATTTTCTAAACGGTTTTTTGCTTCTGAAAGGCTAGATTCAATTTCTGTTGTGTTGTAGCCTTCTGTTGCCGCGTTGGCTGTTAGATTTTCTAACCTCTCAACATATTCGAAGGCGCGAGTTATGTTAGCCTTTAAACTGATGAGTTTTTCAGCGGTTACTTCTGTTGCTGTCGGTTCGGTTGGTGATGAAGCTTCTTGAATTAGTCTCAGTGCTTCTTCGAAGTTTTGCATTGCTTCAACAGCTTCTGAGCTCGCTTCACTATAGTTTTCTTCGTTCATGAGGCTGGCAGCTAGTTCAGCATGGGCGACTCCCTCATTATATTTTGTTTCAGCGGTTTCTGGCACTGGAATGTTCTGGTCATTAAGCCTGTTCAAAGCCTCATCAGCGTTTGTTTGGACAGTGGCAAGAATGTTGAGAAGTGTTTTAGCTTTCTGTCTTGACTCTTCACTGGTTTGAGCTAGAGTTGGGTTCAGAATCACAAAAGTCGTTGATAAAACAAACGTTAGAAGTATTATTATCGCTACTTTTTTGAAGTTCAATACCTTGTCAGGACCTCCTGAGGAGATTTACATTAGGGGTAAGGATATTGTATGATTTTAGGAAACCCGTGGAAAGATGTGGAAAAGACGTTGGAAGGGGCCGTTAGTGAATACGGAAAGCTTCATCTTCAAGAAAAGAAATAAATGCCGTAAGTGCCCTTGAAAGAAACCTAGGCGGTCGTAGTCTAGTTTGGAAGGACATCAGCCTGCCAACCCAAAAAGGCGGAACGCTGACGACCCGGGTTCAAATCCCGGCGACCGCACCAACCTTTGTTCTAGAAGTATAACTTTTTGAAAGTTTATTTAATAGAGAGAAATTCATAAAAGACGTTTACTGCATTAGAATGCAGTTAGTTTGATGTGCGGTCGTGGTCTAGTCTGGTTAGGACACAGACATCCGGTGTAAGCCTTCCAAGCCTGCAATCCCGGGTTCAATTCCCGGCGGCCGCACCAAATTTTTCACAAGCTGATTTTTAGGAAAAAAGCTGTTTTCAACAATCTGCTGTTATTAGTCTCCTAATATGATTTGGCGGTTTCAGTTGTTTGTTAGTTCGATAAATCCTTAAGTAGTTTGGGTTGCAACGAATTTTCGTGTAAGGGTTGTTTGGGAACCGTTTATGTGGGTTGTAGTTGTTTAAGGTGAAGGTTTGAAGTATGAGTAAAAGTAGGGAATTAGATTTTACAACTAAGATTGTGTTGATAATTTTAGTTGTCGTTGTCTCTTATCTCATATTGTTTTCTGTTTTGTCTGTGCTTTTGGTTCAAGATTCTAACCCCATGGGTGATTCGATGGAGAATATGATGGGTACAAGTCAAAACAGTATAATCACCAACCTAGTTTCTCTCTCTATAGCCTTAATTGCTGGAGTGTTAGTTTCATTATGGCTAAAAACAGAAAAACCAGAATATAGCGGAAAAACGGTTGCAGCAACAACGTTAATATCATTCGTTTTGTGAATAACGTGGAGCGGTGAGTTGAGCGTTGGGACGATTAAAGGATGTGACCTTCTGGTTAGCGTTGTTGATAATTTTTGCCACTATCTACTTGATGGTTGCGACCTATTTTCGCTGGGTTAACTTGCATTTTCCAGTGGATCTTTTCGTAGCTTCATTTTATCTTCATCACTGGTTTGGTGTTATAGGAACATTGTTCATTGCAATATACACACCTATATACTACATTTTGAAGCGGGGTTACGCTAAACGAATTAAAACCTTATTGACCTTCCATGTGTTTGGCAATCTTCTAGCTTTTTTGCTCGTGTCAATCCACTTCGCCCAACAGATCAGCAGGCCTGCCCAATTTTATCCAGATCTGGGTACTGGAATCGTATTGTATCCAACTATGATCATCCTTTTGATTACAGGTTTTTTTCAAAGGTTTCAGATCGCAAAGAAGTTCGGAAAATCTTCGAGGTTCATACACACTAGTATGGCTTTGACTTTCTACATGGTCATATTAATTCATGCATTGCACGGATTGGAAATCCTGTAGACTATCCCGAACTTCGGTTCCCACTCTTAAACGTCATTCCGTTTTTGTTTATGACAATTTTGTTGGTCATGCCATAGCTTTTCCTGACTATTAGTCCCTTCAGCTCCAGATAATCCAGAATTCTGGTAATCTTTGCCTTCGAAAAGCCCGTTTGTGTATACAGTTCACTTTGCAGAACTTCTCCTCCCGCCTCAACTATCTCATTGAAAAGTTTCCTTTTATCCCCGTCTAGAAGACGAAGTGCAAACGCTATCTCAAGCTCCGAAGTATCTTCTTTTTCAGCTGTTGGTGAAACCGTTCGGGTTTCAATAGAGTTTACGAACAGCAAATGGAAGCTACTGGCTGCTAGGATGATGGCTGATATGCTGATTATGGCAACGTCAAACTGGGTGTACCTGAAGATTTGTCCCACAACGATGGGTTCTTCTCCGGGAATTACTATTTGAATCGGAGTGGGCATCAACAGCTTGCCTGCTAAAGCAAACGCTGAAACAGCGAACAATACTGCCATAATCACAGTTTTTGGTGTTGCCTTCATTACGATGCCCTACTAAATTGAGTGATGTATAAAAAAAGTGGAGGGGTTAAAGTTGTGGGTTGTTCCATTTTCCTGTCCCCATTTTCAGTTTTTTTCGATGCTATGTGCGTATATTGTGGCTGGTGCAACGAAGCTGCCTGTCACTGTTACTGTGTCACCGTTTTTGATGTTGGATACATCAACCGCTCCTGCAACGTGTTCATAGAATACAGTGATTGTTCCGTCAAGTTCAAACAGTGAACCAAAGACCTCTCCAAGCAAACTGACTTCTCCAGATACTGTAACAACTACGCCGTCATACTTTGAAGCGTTTTCCACAAGTTTAGTTATGGAAATAACGCCGTCTTCAATTTTTGGTCTAACTGTCTCGGGCTGCACATCAGTTTCGATAATCTCTTCAGTTTCTAAGTTGACTGTAACTTTGATTATTTGTACACCAAACTCTTCGCCGTAATCGTTGTTGATTGTTATAATCGCCTGAGCAATGCCTTTTTTTGGAACAAGCTCTACTCTTGCATTGCCTGCCGCGTCTAGTTTAAAGTTAACCTCGTTTATGTCAAAGACTTCAGAGGCTTCGATTGTGTAATTGTCTGCAGTCTCAAGTAACTGCTGAATCTGAGAATCCATTAGCACAATGTCAACTACTCTTTGTTTGTCCCCTGCAGTAAGTACGAGAATAACACTTTCAGTGTTGACGCTAACTTCAGCCGTTTCTGCGTTCCTGAAGCTTTGCATGAGACCTGTTGCCTGCACAACAACTGCAGAGCTAATGGATGTCACCAGCAAAAGGCACAATAGTACCAATCTTTTTGTTTTCTGCATTTTCTTCACCATGTTTTTTGTTCGGTAATTTGCTTATTGGCTGAAACAGCCCTAATGCTTTACGTGAAATGCATTTCATTTAACATTTCGTAGGCTAGATTACCTCTTTTATCTCTTGTTTGTACGATGCAGCACAGTATTTGCAGCAAAACATAGTTTCCTTTCCATCTATTTCTTCTACATGTCCACCTTCGTATACTTTGGACCCGCAGTGAGTGCAAACGCTTAAACTAGGTTCAATGGCTGTAGCTACAATCAATGCAAAACGTTTGAAGAGCTGCGTACAAAGCTTCTTGCCCTTCTCGGTGAGTTCGTATACTTTTCTCTCCTTTTTACCTACAGCTTTTTTGGTGTGTTTTGCTAGTCCTTTCTGCTCAAGGCTCTGCAGAAAAGGATAGACCAAGCTCGGTGTAATGTCTTTTTTCAGCCTCTTTCTGAATTTGCTGATGATTTTGTATCCGTGGTGTGGTCCCTCATAGAGGATAGTGAGGATGTAAAATCTGGAGAAGTCTGAAAGAATGTCGTCCAAGCCTTCGCCGTTCATTTGTTATTCCAAAAGATGTATCTCCAAAAGACATATTTATGTTTTTACACCAGAATATCATAGAGATGAGTTAAACACCAATGAAAACTAACCATAAAACCCATAACAAACCCGAGCACAAAGATCACACTCACCACATAGAAGAATTCAAAAGAAAATTTTGGATATCCCTCATATTCACCATACCCATTCTGCTTCTCTCAGAAACCATTCAAACATGGCTAGGTTTCAACCTCAAAGTACCCTTACAAAACGAAATCCTGTTCACCCTATCTCTAATCGTATATGTTTACGGCGGACTGCCTTTCCTCAGGGGGATGGTTCAAGAAATCAAGAAACGGCAGCCCGGAATGATGACCCTCATAGGCACAGCCATATCTGTAGCCTTCTTCTTCTCAGCAGCCACTGTCTTCTTCATCGCGGGGGGCGATTTTTTCTGGGAACTAGCAACCCTGATCGATATAATGCTTCTTGGACACTGGATGGAAATGAAAAGCGTCCTCGGAGCTTCCAGAGCTTTGGAGGAACTAGTCAAGGTGATGCCTACTACTGCTCACCTCGTTAAAAACGGAAAGGTTGAGGATGTTCCGGTTTCACAATTACAACCCAGCAATGTTGTTCTCATTCGTCCAGGCGAAAAAGTTCCTTCTGACGGCATTGTTGTTGAAGGAGAATCCTTTGTAAACGAAGCATTGCTGACAGGGGAGTCTAAGCCTGTTCATAAAGAGACGGAAGACAGGGTTATTGGTGGTGCAATAAACGGGGAAGGTGTACTGAAGGTAAGAATAGAGAAGACAGGAGAAGAAACCTACCTAGCCCAAGTGATTAATCTGGTTAGGCAGTCTCAGATGAGTAGGTCGAGAACTCAGGATTTGGCAAACAGAGCAGCTGCCCTCCTTTTCTATATCGCCATCGGTGCAGGCTTGGTAACTTATGTCGCATGGCTTCTCCTTGGACGCCCTGAAATGGCTTTGGCTCGTTCTGTAACAGTCTTGGTTATAGCTTGCCCTCATGCCCTTGGTTTAGCCATTCCCTTAGTAGTTGCCCTCTCCACCTCCATAACCGCCAAAAGCGGAATCCTCATCAGAGACAGAAGAGCTTTCGAAACCGTTAGAAACATAGATGCTGTTGTTTTCGACAAGACCGGAACATTGACAGAGGGAAAGTTTGGAGTCAGCGACATTGTTTCTTTCATTCCTGAAGAAGAGCTTTTACAACTTGCCGCAAGCATCGAACTAAACTCAGAGCATATAATAGCAACAGCCATTGTCAAACACGCTGAAGAGAAGGAATTAAAGATTCCTAGTACTCAAGAGTTCAAGGCAATACCTGGCAAAGGAGCTTATGGAAAAGTAAAAGGTAAAGAAGTTTATGTTGGAAGTCCCGGTCTTCTGAAAGAGCTTAAAATCGACACTGAAGATAGGACAATAAAAACTCTTCAAGAACAGGGAAAAACTGTCGTTTTCACTGTAGTTGACGGAAAACTTGCTGGAGCCTTTGCTCTTGCCGACAAGATAAGGCAGGAGTCTTACGAGGCAGTTAGAGAACTGAAAGAACTTGGAGTAAAAATTTACATGCTCACTGGTGATGCTCCGGAGGTCGCTGAATGGGTCTCAAAGGAACTAGGCATAGATGACTATTTTGCTCAAGTCTTACCCGCGCAGAAGGCGGAAAAGATCAAGCTTCTGAAAGAGGAGGGAAAAAAGGTTGCCATGGTTGGGGACGGAATAAACGATGCGCCTGCTCTTGTCACCGCGGATGTTGGAATAGCGATAGGTGCAGGAACTGACGTAGCCATCGAGAGCGCAGATATTATTCTTGTGAAGAACGATCCCCGGGATGTCTCTAAGGTTGCAGCTCTCTCACAGAAGACGTATTCAAAGATGGTTCAGAATCTATGGTGGGCTGCAGGTTACAACATAGTAGCTATCCCGTTGGCAGCGGGTATTCTATTCAATTTTGGGATTATACTGAGCCCCGCTGTCGGAGCCTTACTCATGTCCTTGAGCACGGTTATAGTTGCTATCAACAGCCAGACCCTCCGAAAATACGAACCAAAAACAACAGACATACAACCCACTACTCACGAAAATCACCATTAGCTACCTGAAAAGGATAAACACAAAATAAAGGAATCTGAAATTGGTTACTTCTCCAATTTGATGATTCCGTCCGGTTTGCCTAGGTAAACTACGTCTGCCATTTCAATGAAAAGACCTGTCTCGACTACACCGGGGACAACTTTTATCCGCTTATTCAGTTCTTCCGCGTCCTTTATGGGTCCAAAATCGACGTCGAGGATATAGTTGCCGTTGTCCGTCACAACTGCACCAACCTTTCCTCCCCCCTCCCGCAAAAACGGCTTCCCACCTAACTCCCTTAATCTAACTGTAGCCGTCCCCAAGGCGAAGGGCAAAACCTCTACTGGAACCTTCTGTGCTGTTCCCAGTTTTTCCACCAGTTTCGTTTCATCCGCAACTATAATGAGCTGGTTGGCTGCTGAGGCAACAATCTTCTCCCTCGTCAATGCTCCACCCCCGCCTTTAATCATGTCAAGTTTTTTGTCTATCTGGTCAGCCCCGTCTATTGCAAGGTCAAGGCTTGGGTATTCATCTAAGGTCGTCAGAGGGATTCCTGAACGCACAGCCAACAGCATAGCTTGACTAGACGTCGGAACTCCCATAACCCGTAAACCATCATGTAGAATCTGCCGCCCTATCTCTTGGATTACATAGGCAGCTGTGCTTCCGCTACCCAACCCCACGATGAAGCCCTCTTCTATATGCTTAACAGCCTCTAAAGCTACCCTTTTCTTAGCTTCTTCTCTCCAACTCACCTTTTCAGGCCTCAGTTTCCATTTGCCCAAGCCGTTCCAAAACCTTTTCAACCTCGGCTCTAATCTGATCGATTCTCTGTTCAGCCTCAGTTTTCTTCGGAGCCGAGGGCTTACGTGGCTTCTTCTTTGCCCTTTCAGGACGAGAAGACGGCAAAGCTGGTGAAGGCTCAGGAATTTCAGGAGCTGGTTTTATGTCCAAGTTCACCCTCAAACTGCCTATCTTATTGTTTATCTCGTCAAAACGATCATTGAATAGTTTAACAAGGTCCTCTTGCATTGATTCGAGTTCGTGGAGGGCTACGACTGACTCGTTCTTTGAGATAGAGTCTTTGATTTCTAGCATCCTATGCTTGTACCCTTGGGCTAGACGCTCCCTTTCTTTCTCGCTTATCTTCCCTTCAGCCTGAGCTTCATAGAGGCGTCGGATACCGTAGCTGAGAATTTCCCGTTCCACATCCAGAAGCCTAAGTTCCTTCCTAGATTTCTGAGCGTCAAAAGGCGTAACGGTTCGCTCTGGTCTGAGGGACAACAATTCGTCAGCCTCGGGAACTTGCGGTGGTTCTTCGCTGGTTTTTTTTCTTCTGCTCCTCATCATGTAGATTGTTATCAAAGCTACTACAACCGCTCCGACTGCAACCGCGTAAGCCACAATCTCAGAAATCACGAAGTTTCCTTCCACAACCAAAGTTCCTTCTTTTATTGTTGTATATAAGTTTGAGGAAAGAGTTTCTGAAGCTTTTGGTAATTTTCATATAAAAAATCCTTCTAATACGCCAGAAAGACCTCTACAAATGAGCAATTAACAAAACTTGATCCAAAAAAAGGGAGATAGCTAAATCATGTTTACTCTCAGACTCCGAACCTATTAGCACGAGTCCTTTCAAGCTTCTCAGTTATTGGCTGAGTGTTTTCCATTCAGCAATGGGGCTGAAAGCTTGAACTTCAGATCGTAGAGCTTGTCGAGGAACACAAAGTAGGCTTCCACTTCTTCGTATTCTCTTTTAAGCTTGTGGCATAACCGTTTGATGCTGATGGTTTGTATAATTTGTGCTCCTTCTTTGCCCAATAGTTTCTCTAGGTATGAAATTGTGACTTCGTTTTTGTTACCGAATTCGTTTAGTTTCAGTGAAGGCCGTCTCTTTGTAAGAGAGTGAATTAACTGGGAGACGCGTTCTCCGAGAACCATCTTTAGCGTATCATCCAGTGCTTCGAACATTAGCTCGTTAAAATTTTCCATTTGGTCAATTCACCCTCGGGTTGAGGCCAAAGTTGTTGATTGTTTATTTCAGAATCGGATTCTGCCCTAAATAGTTTATGTTATAGTCGGATTCAGAATTCGAGTCATCATATAGAAATATTATATAGATAAACAGTAATTATTTTTATTCCAATTTGGAGTCTGATATAATGGTATCAAAAGTTGTAGAAAATCTGCGGAGACGAGCCATAAAAACATTCATGGATATGTTATTTTAGCAGAGCTCCAAAATAGACCCTTGAGCGGCTACGACATTATAGGCCTTGTTCACAAGAGATTCAATGTTTTGGTGAGTTCAGGCACAGTCTATTCTTTGCTGTATTCTCTGGAGAGGGACGGATTGGTGATGGCTGATATGGACAAGCGTAAACGAGTTTACACCTTAACCTCAAAGGGAGAACAAACGCTAGAGACTGTATCGCGGGCAAACGGGGAAATTCATGGACTCCTACAAAATCTGATATCTGGCAACAAATAAGACACTTTAATGATGTAACACCACATACCTAGTAGTCTCTGATTCAAACGATCGGTAGCGCCGAGAGTGCGATTCTTACTTCATGTAACTGGAGATTTTCGCGGCACCCTCTTTTTTGTTTCGCGCGCATATGACGGCTTGGAGCCGTTTGGCTTATTTTACGTGTAGTGGGCCTATGCGGTGGCGGTATAGGGGCGGTATTGGAGCTAACAGCATCCAGAAGATAAACCTATAGTGAAGAGGTATGACTGCGGATGCTAGAAACCACAGAGCTACAATGAATTGCATGTTTCTGTCCATTTTGGCTTCCCGCATTTTTTCCGCTTCAACCTGTTCCCTGTTTTGTATGATGTATCTGTGATGCAGAACTCCGAGAATAGCGAAGATTCCCATTATGTCTAATGCGTACAGAATCGACAGCTGATCCGCAAAATCTGAAGCCAACGAAAATCCCTGCATCAGGAAGGGAGAAATGGCAACCATGAATAGAATCGCGAAGTTGAGAGCAAGGAATGTGTTGTCGTAGAGGGGGTAGTTCTCGAAGAAACTGGAGTTAATGATCCAGATTATTGCAATGTAAAAGAAGGCGATGCCAAAAATGCCGACTGCCTGTGCGACTTCCATGATGCTGGTTCGGGGGATGATGGAGAGGGAAAAGGCGCCGAGACCAAGCGTCAAAGCGAAAATCTCGGTTGTTATAGACTTGAACTTCTCCAATCTGTCTACATTATGATTTGACATACTCACCGTTTTGTCAGTTATGAAGAACATCAGCCAATAAAATTTGCCCTATAACCAAAAATGAACATGCATCTTATCCAAACCCGCCACGTTTTCTAGTTCATGCAAAATTCGTGGCGCCGGGAGTGGGATTCGAACCCACGCGGTCCAAAGGACCACAGGCTCTCAAGGCCTGCGCGTTATCCACTCTGCCATCCCGGCAATCAAAGTCTTTCTTGATGCCACTCTATAAGCTTTTACACAAAACTCTGCGTGACAGATTAACAGCTAACACGAAAGAATAACTGGGGCAAAAAAAGAAAGAGGAAAAATGTTTTTCTTGATGTTCTACGTGTTGTCTCCGGTTACATTTCTGGGTCTGTGAGGGGAACCATTCCGACCAAGAGTTTTGAGAATGTGTCAATGTGCTTTTCTTCTTCAGCTAAGATTTTTTCGAAAAGCCTTCGGGTGGTGATGTCGTCTTCGTCACTAGCCACTTTTATCGTCTTCTTGTAGAGAATTATGGCCTCCTCTTCAGCCTTTTCATCCAGCCTAAGCATCTCTTCCAAGTCCGAACCAACGAAAATGGGGTCAGGTTTTACTGTTGGATTTCCACCCAGATAAGCCAGCCTCTCAGCAATCTCCTCCGCATGCTTCATTTCAGTAATCGCTATCTCTTTGAATACTCCTTCCACAACAACGCTTTTGATTCCAGTAGCTAAGACGTGTTGCCACATATACTGGATAGACACTTGAAGTTCCCGCGCTATTCCCTTATTCATCAATTCAAGCAATTTTTTTGATGCCACAAAACCACTTCCATAAATCACACTAAAATCTTCAAATCCAATCTTTATAAACAATTTGCATTTTATTCGGCTCTCAACAACCTGAAGCCACAAAAACCCCTGTTCCTCTGCAAATTGTGAGACTAAAATTAAACGTCTAAGATGAACCTGACCGTAACTGATTTGTGTTCCTTCAATATTTCCATCTGATGATAAGTCGCCGATTTTATCCCCACCTTCGACGGATGCTTCTCCGAATCATAAGCTTCTCCCCACGCCTTAGCCTGCAACCTAAACCCTTCAGAAGTTTTTTCGATGGAGGAGACCTCGAAACGAGAGTAGAGTTTGCCTTTCAATTCAAATTCAAGCAACAACTCTTCAAGCCAACTGTAGAGAAGTGCATATTCGTCTAGTGCCTCCACCTCGAAGTTTTCCTCGTTTTTTGCCTCAACTTTTTCTAATTCGGTCATGACGTCAGTCATTGCCAGAGTCGCGTTTTCGAAAGCCTCTTCTAAGGTGGTGCCGTAAGCCTCAACGTAAGCGTCGGCGGTATGTTCCAAGAATCTGAAACGTTTCTCCATATGAGACTCCCTTCATGGAAGAACTGATTAACATCATTTACAAAGGGATCCCCTTCATTATGTTTTCCTTTTTTCTTTTGAAAGATTTTTGCCCAAAAAGTATTTATAAAAACTCATCTAACTGTTTTAACATCATTGAATTGCGGGATTTAGTTTGGAATCTTCTGACAAAGAGAATAACCAAGAAAAAATCATAGATGTGTTTGAGTATTTTAGAGAAAAAAATCCTGAATCAACTAAATTCAAATATGCTGGGTGTTACGTTGATGCTGAGATTATTGATAATTCCTTGAAAGTAATAGTTGAACTACACCCACGAGTTTTAAAGTCAGGAGAGGAAATGAAAATGGATTCATGGTACGTGCATGAGCGACCTGATTCTAAGGTTACTGATTGTGAAGTTTTTGACCAGTATAATAACCGCATCCCAGACAAAACGATTACAAGAGTTAACAACATAGTTGTTTTTGATATTAATTTTCCTAAATCGCTCAAGTCCGTTAAAGATTATTTTCTTTATAAAATTCAGTATACCCGCAGAAACCATGGTTTTTCTGTGGGCTTTCCTAGAACTCTTATGTTTCCTCTTCATTTTTTCACAGATATGGCAGTAGATGATTTTGTATTTAGATTAACTATCCCCAAAAATCGTTTTTTGAAAACTAAAATCGCGTTATCTGATGGCAAAGTTAAAGAACCCCCCCAATCCGAAAAAAATGTTATTGTCTGGAAAATCTCAAATCTGAGAGCTCATGAACTTTTCCTATATTTGGTAGGAGTTAAAGTAAGACTTAGTCGTTTACTCGCCGCTATCGTCGCTAGTTCAAGTATAGGAATAAGTTCCCTTCTTGCAGTTATATCAAAACTGCTCAACCCAGTGATTGGTGCGATTGTGGCATTAGCTTTAATCGTTATTCTAAATGTATTATTGGTTCGAGAATACTGGGTTTAAAAGCATAACTTTTAAAACACGTTTTGCTATAGAGATAATTGGATGTGAATGGAAGAAATGAAAACTTTAGCCGTAGGAAAAGGGTTGCTTAATATCGACGGCGGCGGTGGGCCATAAACTCCACATCGGCTTCAATACCAAAAAATTGTTAGTTGTCAAAGTTTGAATCAGTATAGGAATGATTTACTAGCCTTCTGAGATTTTTTCAATCGCTGCACTCGCAAGCTTCACAGCATTTTTTGCGTCGCTTAGACTGAGTATTGATATTGGACTATGAATGTAGCGCGTTGGAATCGTTATTGCCCCGCTGGGGACACCACCTTGAGTTAGAGCTATTCTTAACACTTCCGTGGAGCCGTTTAACCCCGATTCAAGTTGATATGGAATTTCAATTTCGTTAGCAGTATCGATGAGTAATCTTAGGACCTTAGGATGTAGAACCAACCCTCTTTCTGCTACGACCAGAGACGGTCCTCTCCTAATTTTTATCGGAGCTTTAACCTCTTCCACTCCAGGAACGTCTCCAGCAATAGTTGCATCTAGAACAATACCTATATCAGGATTTAACTGAAAGGCCGCCGTTGTGGCGCCTCTTAGACCCACTTCTTCCTGTATGGTTCCTACCGCGTAAACGTTGCAGTCAACTTTGTGCAGTCTCTTCATGATTTCGATCAAGGTGGCGCATCCAACACGATTGTCGAAAGCCTTTCCAACAACAACGTCCTTTCCTATTCGAGCGAATTTTGTGTCGAAACTTGCGACGTCACCTATGTTAACGCCCATCTTTTGTGCTTCTTTCTTGTCTCTGGCTCCGATGTCTATGAAGAGTCTATCCGCTTCGATGACTTTCTTTTTCTCTTCCTCCCTCTGTATGTGGGGCGGTTTGGAACCCATGACTCCAGTCAAGGGGCCTTTGTCTGTGTGGACGATAACTCTTTGGGCTAAGAGAATGCGGTCGTCTATTCCTCCGATCTTGGCAAATTGAAGGAAGCCCTTTTTTGTTATGTTCTTGATCATGAGTCCAACTTCATCCATGTGTGCTGCTAACATGACGGTGGGAGCATTTTTGTTTCCTTTTTTGACTGCGATTACGTTTCCCAGCCTGTCTTCTCTTACTTCGTCAACGTATGGTTTCAGGAACTTCTTCATCAAGTCTCGAACTTGGTCTTCTCTTCCTGTTACTCCATTAGCGTTCGAGAGTTTTTCCAGAACATCTACCAACTTCAATGAAATTCCCCACAGATAAAACAGCATATGCCGTATATCAAAATAACGTATGCGGAGAACATGAACGTATGATGGTTTGAATAAAAGTCTATAAGTGAGGAGTTGTGTTTTTAGGAACAAATGTCTGACGAAAAAAAGGAAAAGGGCACTGCGGTTTTTCCCATGTTTCTGATGGGCAGCCTATTCGTCGTAATCCATCTTCTCTCTATGCTGATAACCCAACCTTTTGAAGCAACAAACTTGGATGTCTTCGACAACCCAAACGACCCAACGAACCTAATCATCTTTTTCGCTATCATGCTGGCAGTCACAGTTGTCATATTGTTGATTGCTAAATTCTGGAAAAAACAGTTCATCCAAGTTATCATATTGGGATCAATCGGATACACAGCATTCTTCGTCTTTTACCCCCTCCTATCCTTCGTTGTTTCACAAACTCTCTCAATTTTAATCGCCATAATCGCCACAGGAATCCTGATTGTAGCACTCATCAAATATCCTGAATGGTACGTGATAGACATCAGCGGCATAATCGTAGGCGTAGGCGCCATCGGAATATTCGGCATTTCCCTAAGCATCTTTCTTGTAATCGTTTTACTCATCGGCTTATCAGTATACGACGCCATCTCAGTATACAAAACCAAACACATGATTGACCTAGCCGACGCAGTTATGGAACTCAGATTACCCGTTATGTTAGTCGTTCCGAAGACCAAAAGCTATTCTCTAATCAAAGAAACAAAAGGAATAAAAGAAAAACTTGAAGGCAAAGAAGAACGAGAAGCCTTTTTCCTAGGCTTAGGAGACATAGTGATGCCCGGAATTCTTGTAGCCGCAACCCTCCACAACATTGCCGACAACGGATTCCTCATAGCCTTGTCAGTGATGATCGGCACCCTCATCGGTTTTGCAGTTCTCATGTCAGTTGTAATCAAAGGAAAGCCACAAGCTGGACTCCCTTACTTGTGCAGCGGCGCAATTCTAGGCTACGTAGTGTCAAGCTACCTGCTACTCGGAGAACTGGCTGGACTAATCCTTCCTTTTTAGCATCATCCTCACAAGTTTTGTAAATTAAATGTTCCAAAGACCCAAAGATATTTCTAAAGTGCCGCCTTAAACCGAGGAGAAAAGGGAAAAAGTATTTAAAACGCGATAAGACGATAAGGCAACACATAACGGAGTATCTTGGCGATGGTAAGAAAAGCAAGAATCAAGCTGACCAGCACAGACTACAAAAAGCTTGAAGACGTATGCAGAGAACTGAAAGCCATCGCTGAAAGAACAGGCGTCAAAATCACAGGACCACACCCTCTCCCCACAAAAAGACTGCGAGTTCCCGTACGCAAAACACCATGCGGACAAGGAACAGCAACGTGGGACAGGTGGGAACTGCGAATCCACAAACGCCTCATAATAGTTGACGCAGAAGAACGAGTAATGCGAAGAATCATGAGGGTTCGCGTGCCCGAAGAAGTTTTTGTCAGCATAGAACTAATGTAACAAGCTTGTTTCTGACAGGTTTTTCAGGTTCTAAAAGAAACTCAGTGCAGGAACATAAGTGTAAACTGTCAACACAACAGCTGGGATGAACGCTAATGTCCAAGCTATTTTGTTCCACTGGAATACTTTTAAGCCGTCCATTATCCCGAAGGGAATGAGGTTGAAAACTGCTAGAATGGCGTTGATGAATGCCACTATCCAGAACATGTCCTGTGTGATTGAGGCAATGAGGACACATCCTGTTGCGAGTATGATGTTGGTTAGGGGTCCTGAAAGAGCAGTTTTTCCTGCGCTTTCCTTTGTCACTGACCCCACAATCATCACAGCTCCGGGCGAAATGATTTTGAATGGGGGAGGAAGAAAAATCGAAATTAAGGTTATGAGGGCTCCCTGCATGGTTAACCGAAATTCTGCCCACAACCGAAAGTGTTGGGCGGAGAATTTGTGGGCAATCTCGTGGAGGAGAAAGGACCAAGTGAAGGCGATTGATAATGCCGCTAAGGTCAGCACTGTTGACCCTAATCCGGTGTAGATGAAGTAGGATAAACCTACGCCCATAACTAGTAAGGTTCCGAGGATTAGATGTTTGAGTTCTGTTCGGCTGAACCAGAATCTTTTAGGCGATTGAGGCGTATAAGATACAGTATACTTGTATGAGGGCTTCTTAGACCACTCTTGGGTGTTCACAATCGGGGCATCTCTTGGAGCCCTAGCTCTCCATGATTCTGGGCATGCGTGGCTTTCTGGTATACGGTGTTCCCCGCAGAAGGAGCCTCCACAGTAATTGCATTTGAATGGTAGAACAACATCGTTGCCGCAGTATTGACACTTCGCCGTTGCCTTCAGCTTCCTAACGGTTTCTGAAAACTGGATGGATGGACGGGTTTAAATGTTTAGCTCCAAATCGGATGTAATGTTTCTTTGTTTTGTTGTTGTGTTCTGGTTTTTGTTTGTGCCGAAACAGAACCTCGTTACCCCCGTAGCGCCTCTTGCAACGTTGTGGGCGGATAAAGGTTTAATAATGGCTTCTGGTATTACGAAATACCCGAAAAGTAACACTGGCGGGTCGTTTGAAACCGACAACAATGCAAAAGAGGTAATGGGATAATGCGTGAGGATGCAATCATCAAGCTGGAGGACGTTTCCACAGTCTACGAAGGCGAGAGCAGACCCGCCATCAAAGACATAAATCTGGCTGTGAAAAGAAACGAGCTGGTTTACATCGTAGGTCCAAACGCCTCTGGAAAAACAACCCTCCTCGAAACCATAAACGGGCTGCTTCCCCCCTTCAGAGGGAAAGTTTCTGTTTTCAGATTAGACGTCCAATCCAATGGACGAAAAATAAGATGCCAAATCGGATATGTCCCTCAAGACTTCATGGTGAAGCCCGGA
>CAZUDX010000002.1:0-91063 GCA_964618695.1 uncultured Candidatus Bathyarchaeia archaeon
CCCGCGACCAACAGCTTACGAGGCTGCCGCTCTACCGGGCTGAGCCACCGAGGCGTTCCAGTGAATTGAGTGAACCACACATTTTTAAGACATTCGGGAGCCTAAGACACCAGCAGAGTGTTCCATAAGTTACTTGACTCCTTTCTCTAAAAATTAATGAAATTATCCTGTAGTTCTGTACATGGTCACAGCATTTGCGCGCATATAGCTGCACTCAACAATGGCTTTCAGCTTTTTTTCCTGATCTTGAAGAAATAGAACAACAAGACCACTACGACTACGGCTACTATTATGGGAACTACGTATATTATTGGGAAAGCGTCTGGTGAGGTCGCTCCTTCGGCTACAGTAAAGTAAACTGTTGCAATATTTTCTAGATTATCAGCATCTCTTGCCCTAACTGTTACGCGGTGAGAACCCACAGTCAACCCGCTCAACTTTGTGTCTCCCGTAATTTCCACGTTCTCTTGACCATCTAGACTGTAAGCAGTCCACGTAGTTTCTTCATTCACCGTGAAAGATAAGGTAACAGATGTTACTGAATACGTTGTGTTTTCAGGCGAAGTAATAGAAATAGCGGGGGGACTTCCATACGGCAGAAGCGGGTAGTCATCCTGATTGTTAGTATAGATGATGTAAGGTGTGTCTCCTAGTCCGTCGCCTCCAGGCTGGTCTCGGTTAGTGCCACTATACAGGTCAACGCCCATGTAGTCACTCCAGTAATTGCCGCCTACAGGATAGCCTAAACTCCAAGTGTTCGTTGAGGCTGCTACAGAACTGTCGCTCATGTAAACATCATAAGCCTGTTGTTTGTTGTTGACGAAGAAATTACCCCTAATTATGTTGTACGAAGAGGCTTTGAAGCCGATGCCAATTTGGTCGTTGTTTGTTATGTTGTTTGCAGAAATAGTGTTCTGTGTCGAGTTGAAGAGGAAGATGCCTTCCATGTTGTTGTCTATAGTGTTTGTGGTTATGCCATTAATAGTTGAAGACGCACTAAGCTGTATGCCTCTAAAATTGTTTGTTATATTATTCGCTATAATGTAATTTGCGGAAGACGCAAAGAGCCCTACCCCAATGTAGTTACTTTCAATGGTATTGCCGATTATTGAAGAGCCTGTAGTGTAAGCAATTATTACGCCTTGCCCATTACCAGTCAGGTCTAGATTTTGAACTGTTATATTCTGGCAGTTTACTAAGGCGAGAAAACCCACATCTGGATACGTGGAAGAATCTATGACCAGATTCGTTTCGCCAATAAGATAATAGGCTCTTTTGCCATTGACCGTGTTTGAAGTGTCAACATCATTATCGAAATGTGAAGCTTCACTGCCATAAACCGCGAAGTTGTATCTGCTGTTCAGGCTGTTGTTTCTAGCTGTGTTGTTTGTAGACGATTCGAAGGCGATGCCATAATCGTTGTTTGTGAAAGTGTTTCCAGTAATAGTATTTTCAGAAGACTCCGCGAGGAAGATGCTGTAAGCATTGCTAGTAAATGTGTTTCCAGTAATAGTGTTACCTACAGATTGCCAAAGAAAGAGAGCCTGAAAATAACCAAATATCTGCATATTTTTAATTACTACGTTGCTTCTTGACGACAGGTCTATTCCTGCTCCTCCCTGTCCTGAAAGGCCGTAGCCTCCCCCATTAATTTCAATGTTATTACGTTGAACTACGAGAGTGTAACCAACAAGGTTATCGGTGAGAGTGTAGACGTCACCTACTTTTTGAATAGGCGCAGTATCCGGTTCAACATCTCCTTCGCTTGTGATGTAAATGATAGGGTTAGTTGTTTGTGGTCTAACCGTTTGAGTGCCAACCACAGACAGAGTTAATAGACTCAAGAAAACCAGAAACATAACTTTACTTGCTTTCACATCATGTCCTCTCCACTTAATGCGCTATTGGTCACGTCAGAACCTTTTCACTCTTGTAAGTTTTTAAAGGTTTGTTGATTCAACAGCAAATCTCGTCATACTACGCTTTCAATATAAAAGTGTTTTTCAAAATCACGCCTATTTCCATTCTAATCTATTCAGCAGACAAACTTGCATTATGACCAACTGACCAATACCATATGACAAAATCAAAGAATGGCTTGCCAACCCACAGAACAACATGAAACAAAGTTGGCTCCCATTCACAACAGGTATTTTTAAGACATCCAAAAGCAAACAGTAACTACAGAGGTTCCGAAGTTGCGTTCAGCAAAGGATCTAGGCGAAAGAAAAATCGTAGAACTAATCATAAAATGCCTAGACCAAATGCCAAACAACCCAGTTCCCTTCGGAGACGACGTCTCAGCAGTAGACATAGGAGACGACAAATTGGCTGTAATAAAAACGGATATGCTTGTCGGAAAAACAGATGTTCCACCAACCATGAGTCTCTGGCAAGCCGCCCGCAAAACTGCAATAATGAACATAAGCGACCTAGCTTCAAAGGGAATACAGCCCATTGCACTCCTAGCGTCTATCGGACTACCTCCAGATTTGACAGAAGAAGATATACTCCAGATCGGAAAGGGACTCAACGCTGGAGCACGCGAATACAACGCCTATGTTTTGGGGGGCGACACCAACGAAGCCTCTGACCTAATAATTAGCTGCATGGAGTTGGGAATCTGCCAAAAACGTCATTTGATTAAGCGTAGCGGCGCAAAACCCGGTGATTACGTGGCAGTAACTGGTTATTTCGGAAAAACCGCTTCTGGATTGAAGATATTAATGAACGGTCTTTCAGCTCCCGAAATAAGGGAAGAACTTGTTAACTCTGTTTTGATGCCCAAGGCAAGGGTGAAAGAAGGAGTGGCTCTCGCTCAATCAGAAGCAGCAACAGCCTCTATAGACTCCAGCGACGGATTGGCATGGAGCCTCCACGAAATCTCCCAAGCAAGTAATGTGGGCTTCCTAATCGACAACCTTCCAATAGCCCCTACAGCAGAAAAGTTCGCCAAAATTCACGGTTTCAATCCTGTGGACCTAGCCTTGTATGGGGGAGAAGAATACGAAATTTTGGCAACCATCAAACCAGAGTTGTGGCAGGAAGCAAAAAAAGCTGTGGAAACGGTTGGTGGAACGCTCATAAAGATTGGAGTAGCCACCAAGAAGAAACAGCTCCTCTTAAAAACAGACGAGAATTTTGTTCCTATAGTTGCTCGTGGATGGGAACATTTTAAAACAGATTAAAAAGAAGACAAGAACGTAGCGGAGATGGTTGAATGGTAAAATCGTGTGATTCGGGCAGTTTTCCTTTCGTTGGTGATTTTGCTAAATTTTTGGAGGGCGCCAAGCGTTTCAGTCTCCGCCAAATGGATGAATCAGCCGAATTTTTTGAGAAGAAAGTGGTTGAAAATTTTCTCGACAAAATCCGAGTTAACATTAATGTCCCGAATTATCCTCAGTTCAGAGACATGAACAGCATGTTTCTGTCTATGATGGATGGAATAGAAAAACTTGATGCAGGCTACTTGGAGACCAAAATTCCTGCTGTGAAAACAGAAAGTCGGGTGCCTGAAATTGTGGCTATCGAAAAAAACTCTCAGATGATTCAGGAAACGAAAGGTGAAGCCTTCGAGGTTAGGGTTTGTGTAACAGGACCATACACGCTCGCCTCCTTTTTCCCCTACAAAGACGCAAGAACATTCAGCAGACTTGGAAACGTCATCTCCCAAATGTTAGAAAACAGCCTATTCAGCAATAAATACGGCAAAACAAGTTTGGTTTCGGTTGATGAACCCCTCTTCGGATTAGTAGATGACCCGTTAATCGACTTTGGTTCCGAAGGAAGAGAAAACCTTCGAAAAGCTTGGCAAACCGTCTTTCACAAAGCCAAGTCCAAGAACGCTCAGACCATGATTCATCTTCACAGCACAACAAACGAGCTTTTCTGGGACATAGACTCGTTAGAAATAATTGACTCTCATGTTGACGACCCCCTACAAGAAATGAAAAAAACCAGAGAAATGTTGGAGTCAAGAGACAAGTTTCTGAAGGCAAGCATAACATACAACGACTTTGACAAACTGATTCTACAACATATTGCCGCAAATTCGCAAGAAAAACTGAGTGAATCCAATATAAACGAGAAGGTTGCTGACACTTGGACAGACATCAACCAAAGAAAAATTGACCCCGAAATCTTTCTGGAAAGCGCAGAAACAATGAAGAATCGGCTGGTTAGACTTGTTGACCGGTTCGGTGCAGAAAGAATTCCATACGCAGGACCTGAATGTGGATTAAAAGGCTACCCAACCTACGAGAACGCACTTGAATGTTTGAAACGCGCTTCCAGTGCATTGAAAAATTCTTGAAAGAATTTAGTTTGGGTTGTTTTGGTTTTTTCCGAAAGCTATATAAGTCAATTTTGATATCGACATTGATACTGCTAGATCGAAAGGAGTTTCTGTTGAAGCAACACAACACTGAAACTTCAGTTTAAAACCTCAAATGAAGTGAAACTCATGCAAGTGATAAAGGCTGACAATCTAACGAAAAGTTTCGGCTCTCTTGTGGCTGTGGATCACATCTCCTTCACTGTAGACGAGGGAGAAATTTTCGGGTTCTTAGGTCCAAATGGGGCTGGAAAAACCACCACCATAAACATGCTTACAACACTCCTAAACCCAACAGAGGGATCAGCGCAAGTGGGTGGATTAGATGTTGAAAAGCAGGATGGTAAGGTGAGAGATGTGGTTGGTCTAGTGCCCCAAGACATAACGGTTGACGACGACCTCACGGGCATGGAGAACATGATGCTTCAAGCACGACTATACCATGTCCCAAAAGACGTTGCTCGGGAACGAATCAAAGAGGCACTGAGCCTTGTCGGATTAACAGACTCAGCCAACAGAAGAGTTGAAACTTATTCAGGAGGAATGCGTAAACGCCTCGAACTCGCAGAAGGCTTAATCCACTACCCCAAAGTGCTCTTTTTGGACGAACCCACATTAGGGTTAGATGTTCAAACCCGAGTAGTGATGTGGAATTACATAAGAAAACTGCGGGACGAACATAAAATCACGATCTTTTTAACGACACACTACATGGAGGAGGCTGATGTCCTCTGCGACCGCATAGCAATCATTGATCACGGCAAAATTGTGGCTTTAGATTCTCCCAAGAATCTTAAAGACAGCTTAGGAGGAGACATAATTGAACTCGAATTCGAAGGCAAAGTGGATAATAAGCTAGAAAAGCTGGAAGCATTGCCTCTGGTTAAGGACGTTAAAAAAATCGGAAAGGCATTCATGATCAAAGTTTCTAAAGGCGAAGAGGCGCTTCCAGAAATAATGGAGAACTTGCTCAAAATGAAACTGAAGCTCAGCAGGGTTTCCTTGGTTAAGCCAACCCTCGATCAGGTCTATTTGGAATATACTGGTCGGTCATTACGGGAAACTAAAGGGGAAACGGGTGAGATTTGGAGGAGGATGCGGCACCTGAGGAGGGTTAGGGGATGATAGGAGAAACAATCGCTCTCACCCGAAGAGAAGTTAAGAAATGGTTGAAGAATCCGTTTCTGCTCTTTATGATGCTTGTCCAGCCCGTCATTTGGTTGGGGCTCTTCGGAAAAGCGTTGAACCTTTCAAGCTTTGTCTCGATTCCCCCAGAATTTCTTAATCAACTGCCACCAGATATTCAGGCTCAAGTACCTGAGCTTTTGAATCAGATGTTACGTGAAACATTTGGTGGAACAACGGATTATTTCACTTTCATGGCTGCTGGCATGTTGTCTGTTGTGGTGTTGTTCACTGCCATGTTCAGCGGTATGTCAGTGGTTTGGGATCGGAGATTCGGGTTCCTTAACAAGCTTCTTGTTGCGCCTATCCCGAGGGGATCAATAGTGTTCGCAAAGGTGATTTCTAGCGTAATCAGAAGCATGATTCAAGTGTTACTCATTTTTGGTGTAGCCGTTGCTTTCGGGTTACAGGTTGGAAATGCCTTCGGAATCTTAGATTTCCTAGGAGTGATAGCTACGTTGTTCCTATTGAGTCTGGGGCTTACGTCAATGTTTTTGGCAGTTACAATGCGAATCAGGAGCCACGAGACTGTTGTGGCAGTTGCGAATCTGCTGAATCTTCCATTAACCTTCGCCAGCAACGCCCTATTTCCAGTAAGCCAAATGCCTTCATGGCTCCAAACTGTCGCAAAACTAAATCCCATTTCTTACGCAGCAGATGCTGTCAGAACCTTTATTCTCCACTCTAACACGGGTTTCGATATGGCAAAGTTAGCCGTAGATTTTCAGTTTCTGATAGGATTCGCCGTAATCTTTTCTTTGGTAGGGCTTGTAGTTGCTCGAACAGCGCTAAGAAAGGGTTGAGTTAGGAACTTTCAATGATATTAAACAGTTTCTTGAGAATTCTGTAGGTTAGTCCCCAAATGACATGACCGTCTAGGATGTAGGCAGGGTATTCTCCAAAACTGAATTTCACGGTTCCTTTGTGTTTTGCGAGTTCTTTCAGGGGTATCCAGAAGTGTCCTGTCAACTCTTCGTTCAAGATTATTGTTTGTTCTTTTTCTAGGAGGACTATGAAGGGAAGAATTTTCATGTCAGGTCTTTGTGTCGACCTTAATGGTTCTATTGCTCCGAGAAAGCGGCAGCCCTCAAGGAGATTCACACCGGTTTCCTCCAAAGTTTCCCTAACCGCAGTCTCCTTCAAGTCTCGGTCATCAGGGTTACGTTTTCCCCCGGGAAGCGCTGTCTGTCCTGACCAAGGATCAGAGGAGTCCTCAGCTCTCTTCACAAACAGGATCAGAAAATCTTTGTCGGTGGCTTTCAACAGCAAGACAACTGCGGCGTTAACATCTGTGTCTTCGGATGTTTGTTTAAGCTTCTTGGACAGTTTTTCCACGTTCAGAACATAATTCAATTCTATCTTTCCTCAATCATCTCTATCATCTTTCTAATCGTTTTCCTGTCCACCTCTAGACTCAGTTTTTTGACGTCGTCTTCCCAGAAAATCTCTTGAGCCGCTTTGCAGACAGGAACTCCATCATAGCCTGTAATGAGGTAGCAGTGGGCGTGTTGTCTCTCGCCGTTACTTGCAACATAAAAATTTTTGCAAACAAACTTCATCGCGTTAACTTGGATACCCAACTCTTCCTTCATTTCCCTCTTCAACGCTTCCTCCAAGTTCTCGTTGGGTTTAACATGCCCTGCAGGCAAGCAGACAATACCGGGGTCAATTTTTTCGTTCCACCTGCGTCGCTCAACCAAAAACTTGTTTTCTTTAGTTATTATCCCCACAACAACGCCAACAGCATCCAAAAGTCATGACTCCACTCATTTTCGCTTATTTGTTGTAGTACTTGTCTTCTATGTTGATGTATATTTCCAATGCTTTCACGGGAGCTTGGATCACGCGAGCTGTGTGCGGTGTTTTTGCGGGAAAAAACAATGCCTCACCCTTTTTTAGAAGAAGTTTTTGGTTGTCATACATGAATTCCATCTCTCCCTCCAAGACAACTACGAGATGTTCTACGGGATGTTCATGGTCTGGAATTGTCACAGTTTCGGTTTTTAGCTCGAAATAGTTTAGTGTCAACTCGTTTCCGTGAACAAGCCTCACTAGGACATCTTTGAAAAGTTCCTTCGTTGACAAAGTATCCAATTGGAAATGTAACATGCAACTCACCAGTTGGGTCTTTTATATGCTAAGGCAAAGACCAAGTTTATGTAAGTTGTGTTTGTTCGTTTTTTGTTGTCTGATGCTGCCTTCTATTAATTTGCTGATTGTTCGGAAAAGTTTATCTTGTTAGGTTATGTTTTCCCATACATAACGTATCCGCTGAGAAATGTGACCTTAATGATTTACGACAATTGTGGGCGCCCAGTTCTTAACCTGAGGATTTCTGTTACTCAAAAATGTGACAAACACTGTCCATACTGCCATAGAGAAGGCGAAAGCAACCCTTCAACAGTCATGTCAGTGGAGGAGATTGTTCGCATAGCAAAGATAGCCATTAATCTTGATATCGCCCGGATTAAAATTACTGGAGGAGAACCCCTTCTTCGCAAAGAAATCCTCAAGATTGTTAGAAACATCACCGAACTTGAAGGCTTAATAGACTTGTCGATGACCACCAATGGAACACACCTGAAAAAATTGGCTAAAGACTTAAAGACGGCGGGTTTAAGCAGGGTGAACGTGAGCCTTCCCACATTAGACCCTGAAGTTTACCATAGTCTCATGGGAGGAGACCTGCAAGATGCCCTTGATGGGGTGAGAGCCGCTGTCGAAGCTGGATTATATCCTGTGAAACTGAATATGTTAGTGCTCAAAAACGTGAATGATGGAGAAGTTGACAAGATGATCAGGTACTCCGAACAGTCGGGAACGATTTTGCAGTTGATCGAGTTGGAGCAGATTAATCTCAGCAAAGCATACTATGAGCGTTATCATCTTGACTTGGCTAAGATTGAACAAAAATTAAGTAAGCTTGCGGTCGAGACGAAAATCCGAAAATATATGCAGAATCGAAGAGTTTACACCTTGCCCAGAGGGAAGGTTGAGATTATTCGTCCCACTGAAAACACCGAGTTCTGTGCCAATTGCACCCGCATCAGGGTGACAAGTGACGGAAAAATAAAGCCCTGCCTCATGAGAAAAGACAATCTAGTAGACTTCCTCACACCTCTCCGGAACGGAGCTAATGATGAAAGACTAACTGAACTCTTTCTTGAAGCAGTCAAAAAACGAGAACCATACTACAAAACAATACCTAAACCTCAGACAACCGATTGATTCACGTGTTTGCGCGCCTAAACAGAACCGTAATAAGTCTGAAACGCTAGGAAAGAATAACAAGGAAGAGCCTTTCATGACCGAGACTGTTTCATCTTCAAGTTCCAACAAGTGGTCCTACGCCTTTGCAGCAATCCTCATAATCTTAATTGTCAACACTGCAGTATTCGCAGTAGCCTTTCTAAATCTTCAAACCCAATTGGAAAGAATGGAAACAGCCCTCTCAGAACAGAAAAACGAAATTCAAGACTTGCAAAACCGTATTGAAATCATAGATACAATAAATCAAACAGGATTAATGCCTTGGCCCACAATTTATGATCAGCTCAAGGATTCTGTGGTTCTTATCCAAACCGATTTGGGTTTAGGTTCTGGGTTTGTCTATGACGAGAAAGGTCATATTATAACCAATCATCACGTAATCGAAGACGCCGACACTATTCAAGTTACTTTCCTAGACGGGAGCGTAACCTCAGCAAACGTAGTTGGCACTGACCCTTACAGCGACCTAGCTATAATAAAAGTCGATTCGCAGGACATAACTTTGCAGCCGGTTGTCCTCGGAGTTTCTTCAGACTTAACGGTGGGGGAACCTGTAGCTGCTATGGGTAACCCTTTTGGCCTCAGCGACACGCTAACCGCAGGCATAATCTCTGCCCTAGAGAGAACAATGGAGGCTGCGGGAAATTACGTGATAATAGATATTATCCAGATAGATGCAGCCGTGAACCCCGGCAACTCTGGTGGTCCCTTGGTTAACCTTAAGGGTCAAGTAGTGGGCGTTAACACGGCTATACAGTCAGAAACTGGCTCCTTTGCTGGTATAGGCTTCGCTATTCCCTCTGACACGGTCAAACGAGAAATCGATGACCTGATAGAGACTGGCACTTACGAGCATCCTTGGTTAGGTGTCTCCGCATTGGACGTGACCATAGCTATTGCTGATGCTATTGAATTGGAGAATCCTCAGGGAGTTCTCGTAATAGAAGTAGTTGATGGGAGTCCCGCTGAAACTGCAGGTCTAAGAGGTTCAGATGAGACTGTTGTAGTGGATGGACAAGAGATTCCGGTTGGTGGAGACGTGATTATCGAAGTGGATGGTCTTCCAGTTAGAATACTTGCTGACCTTGTAGTTTACATGGAGAGAAACACTAGTCCAGGAGATTCTGTGGATTTGGTGATCATCAGAGACGGAGAAGAAATGAGTGTAACCGTGACTCTGGGAGAGAGGCCTCCACCATAAAATTCATTTTTAGGTTTCGTTTAGGCTAGTTTGGCAGCAATCAGTTTTGTTCTTTTCTTGTTACCCGCCAAATATTCGATCATATCTTCGCCCAAGTCAAACCAAGTCGATAATCCCGCTGCCATTTCAGGGTTGTTTTCAAAGATTATCTTCAGGTAGGGCAGAACCTCTTTGGCACTTCTCGTAGCGGAGATGTGGCATCTCTTCCATATCTTCATGCCTATGGACTTCTGAAGCGCCCGTTCTCCCTTGGTTCTGGACAGCATACGAATCTTTTCTGGAAACCTGAATGGAATCCATCCTGACGATTTGGTTCGCTGCCTAGACACTGCGACTCCTGAGCTCATGAAGTCTATAACGTATTTTAATAGGGTCCAGTACTGGGTGTCCCTGATTCGTTTTCTGTATATGTCAGCTAACGCCAAGTAGTCCATGGCTTTAACTAGGTCATGCGGGTCGGTTATGTGGTAGGGCGTGTTCTCGTATATCCAGTTGAAGAGCATATCCGGGTCCACGTCGGCGCTGCTTACTGCCTTCTTGGCTTCCCATGAATCTCTAGAATACAGTATTGTTCGCATAACGTCGAAAATAACTTCCTTTCTGTCCCTGCCCGCTAACCAAGCTACATCTTCCTTGGTGAGACGTGTTTTGCCCTGAGCCAAAGCCTGCAGGTCGTTGACGGCTGATCTGACGTCTCTTCCAGCCCTTTCAACAATAAACTTCAAAGCCTCTTCGTCAGCTGCGATTCCCTCTTTTGCGCAGATTCGCTTCAGATGTGACACCCCTTCTCTGATTGTGGGCTTCTTGAAGGCAATAACGAGGCAATACTTGCGGATGGTGCTGAATCGGGGATTATAGGCGTCGTTGGCTGTTAGAACAACAGGGCTTCTGGCAGTCTTCAGAACCTTTGTGAGTTCTCTGACTCCGCCCCTGTCCTCCCTTCCTGCGATTCCATCCACCTCATCCAGCAGAATCAGCCTGTTCCCGCCAAACAACGTGGAATATTGGGAAGCGAGACCCGCGAAACGTTTTATTGCGTCTGCTGTTCTGTAGTCGCTGGCGTTCTTTTCAACCAGCTCCATGTTCAGTTCTTTGGCTAACGTTTCAACGGTCACTGTCTTGCCGACGCCCGGCGGACCATGCAAAAATGTGGCTCTTTTCTTTGGGATTCCTTTGCTCCAGGACTTGAGCCAAGATAGAAGCTGCTGTTTGGCGTCTTTGTTGCCTACGATTTCGTTTAACGTCTGAGGCTTATGTTTCTGGGTCCAGATGATGGACAAACGGTTAACCGCCTCTTTTTAACTCTTGACCCGCCTCTGTCATTCGGGCAAGGAGAGCGCTCAACTGAACCTCCACGTCAGCGCCTTGGACCAGCCGGAAGTCTATTTCTCCTATGGCTTCGCTGAGCGTGACCTTCCATGAGTCAGGGAGCATGGAGCGGAAGATTTCCGTGTGGATTTGTTTGATGATGTCGCTTCCAGCCACGCCATATTTCAAAATCATTTCTCTGAGTTTTTTTCTGGCGCCTAAAAAGTCGCCTTTCATGGCAGTTTTTATCATTTCGTTGACGTCTGCTGGGTTGGCTCTTCCGATGACGGAGTAGACAGTTTCGGCGTCAATTACTTTGTCCATGGATGCTGCGGCTTGCAGCGTGTTGGTGGCTTTCCGTAAGTCTCCCTCGCTTACTTCGAAGATGGCGTCGTAGCCCTCATCTAGAATCTTTATGTTCTCTTTTTCGATGATTTTGCGTAAGTAGCTGTCTTGGTCTTCCTTTGACATGTAACTGAAACGGAAGGGTGCACATCTGGACTGGAGTGGTTCTATAATTTTACCGCTGTAGTTTGCGATCATGATGAAGCGGCAGGTTTCGGTGAAGCGCTCCATGGTTCTCCTCAAGGCTTGTTGAGCGTCGGAGGTCATGTTGTCCGATTCGTCGAGAATCAAGATTTTGAATGGGATTTCGCCTATTGATCTGGTTCTGGCGAAAGTTTTCACGGTTTCCCTGACAATTTTTATGCCTCTTTCGTCGCTGGCGTTCAACTCCATCAGATGTTCTCTGTAGACTTTCCCATAGAGGTCATGGGCTAGGCAGAGGGCTGCGGTTGTTTTTCCGGTTCCGGGTGGACCTGCAAAGATGCAGTGGGGAATGTTCTTTGCTTTGACGAAGCTTTTTAGGCGGTCCACGATTTCTTTTTGGTTAATTATTTCTTTTAGGGATTTGGGGCGGTATTTCTCGGCCCACATCTCGTAACTCATGCGTTAGCCTCCGTGACGACTAATAGAAAAAGAGGGTTATAAATTAATGGTCACATAGTGTGTTGCAGATAAGCAAACGCCTACAACTATTTTGAATACCCGTAGAATCCTAGTTTCTTGTGTAAGCTCCAGTACTCGCCTAAGTTGAAGACGAAAGGGTCTGCTTTTGTGAAGTCTATGTTTCCTTTCTCATCTAGGATGTCCGGGTCGATGTGGACTTGAACAATTTCGCCAAGGAACATGTCGTGGGCGCCTAATGGAACAATGGCTTTCAAGACGCATTCCATGTTCACTGGGCATTCTCGAATCAATGGAGCTTTGACTTTGTCTGCTTGCTCTTGGGTTAGTTTGGTTTCGGAAAACTTGTCTATGTCTTTTCCGGATGTTACTCCGCAGTAGTCTGTTTCTTTTATGATTTTGGCTGTTGGGATGTTCACGACGAATTCTTTGCTGTTTTTAATCAGTTTGTGGGAATACCGTGTTGGTCGAATACCCAACGCTATTGTAGGCGGTTCAGAGCATACGGTTCCAGCCCACGCCAACGTGATTATGTTAGGTTCTCCATTGGAATCTACACATGTTACGAGAACAACTGGACAAGGAAACAACGCAGTATAAGGCTTCTTTTTAATTTTCATGAAGTAAATTCTGCCCCAGACAACTATTAACATTTTCTAAAAATGAAAAACCACAATATGAAAATAGAGATTATGGAGAACAAAGATAATGTTCTACTATTATGTTCTAATTTTTAGAAAACTCAGTATTTGTGCCCTCTTAATCGGCGAGTATAGCCCTTAAAAAGGGAAAAGGTCGTTTTTTATTCATGATTTTTTTGATTTTTGTGGAGTAATTAGAGTTTTATATCTGTCCGTCACATTGTTTCTGGGGGCAGATTTTCTGCTCCAGAGGAGAGAAAGGATTGTCAGCTGACCCTATCACAATCATCAGAGACGCTGATTTCGTCTTCGAAAACACGCCCGTCAAGATAGTGGCAAACAGGAACAATCCTGAAATCGAGCTTCCAGGCGTGAAAGTTGGACCCTTCAAAGAGGGAAAAGAATACGAAGTAAAGTATTGGATAGCCCAAGAACTGAAGAAAGCTGGAATCGTCCGCCTCCGCGAAGAAGACCCCCTCGATTTAATTGGTCTCAACAAGGTTCACTGGAAAGAACGGGTTCAGTCTTCCCAAAGGGTCACAGCCCTCCCTGAAGATTTTTATCCTAAATTGCGGCGTTACCTTGAAGAGCTAAACGAGGAAGCCATTAAAAAACCAGAAATAAGAAGTGACTATGAAAAGGCGAAGAAACTCTCTGACGATATAACTAGGATGAGACTGAAAAAAATAGTTTCCTTGGCTTCATCACCAAAACAAACAAGCCAGATTCTAGGTAACCTCACACAAGAAGAACGAACCCTTTATGATTTCTTATACAAAGTTATTGATAAGTGGCGAACCAAAATTCTGAAAACACAAGGAGACAACAAAACATGACAGAAGAAACGTTGATTGGAGACCCAGAAGAACTATTCCAAGACTTTCTCAAAGCAGACAAATACCGCGAACGGCTCTCCACCATGGTTGTATCCGGAAAAACCTCCTTAATAGTGGATTTTGACGAACTCTTAGCAGCTCAACCTAAACTAGTGCAACTCCTCATGGAGAAACCAGACGACTATCTGGAATATGCAAACAGAGCCGCATTAGCACAGCTGCAGATAGAAGAACCAGAAATAGCCGAAGAAATCGGAAAAGTAACAGTCAGATTTCGAGGTCTACCCGAACCCACACCCCTACGAATTTTAGGCTCCAAACATATCGGAAAGCTCGTTATGGTAGACGGCATTGTTGTCCGCGCTAGCCCCGCCAGACCCATGGTTATGGAAGCAGCCTTCAAATGCAAATGGTGCGGCACAATGTCTCATGTAACTCAATCTGGCCCCTTCCTGACAGCTCCCTCAGCATGCAGCTCCCCCGAATGCAGAAGGAAGAGCTCTTTCGAATTTGTTCAGGAAGAATCCACTTTCATCGACTCCCAAGACGTTCGCATCCAAGAAAGACCAGAAGACCTTCCTCCCGGTCAACTTCCACGATGGCTAGACATAAAACTCCTCGACAGAGACCTAGTCGATGTGGCAAGACCAGGCGACCACGTCTCAGTTGTCGGAATCGCCCGCGCCGTTGCTTCAACTGTCCCGAGAGTTGGACGGCTTAGATCCTTCACGCTTCATCTAGACACAAACTTCATCGACGTGGAGAGTAAAGAGCCTGAAAAAGTCCTTATCTCGCCTGAAGAAGAAAAAAAGATTCGTAAACTGGCAAAAGATCCGGAAATTCACACCAAGATTCTGCATTCTTTAGCTCCTTCTGTTTACGGTTATGAGCACATCAAAGAAGCTATAATGTATCTTCTATTTGGAGGCGCCTCAAAACATTTTCCAGACATCACAATCCGAGGAGACATGAACGTACTATTGGTAGGAGACCCGGGAACAGCCAAATCTCAGCTCCTCCAATACGTAGCAAAAATTGCTCCTCGTGGCCTGTATACTTCTGGTCGTGGAACAACAGCTGCAGGATTGACAGCTGCTGTTCTCCGTGAAAAGTCTGGGGGAATGACGCTTGAAGCCGGAGCCTTAGTTTTGGCGGATAAGGGTATAGCTGCAATAGACGAGATGGATAAGATGCGGACTGAGGATCGAGTAGCCATCCACGAAGCCATGGAACAACACACAGTTTCAGTGGCTAAAGGCGGCATCGTAGCAACCTTAAACGCGCGAACAGCCATACTAGCCGCAGCTAACCCCGCATTGGGAAGATACGACCCTTACCGAACAGTTGCAGAGAACATCTCCCTTCCAGTAACCATTCTTTCAAGATTCGACCTGATCTTCATTTTGAGGGACGTACCAGAAAAGAACCTAGACGCTAAAATGACCGAGCACATCCTTGACCTCCACAGAACAGGTGTATCTCCTGTTGAGTCTCCAATAGAACCCGACCTTTTCCGAAAATACGTCAGCTACGCCAAAAACATAAAACCCGTTTTAACTAAAGAAGCTCTGGACCTCCTGAAAGACTTCTATTTGCGTATGCGGTCAGCCAGCGAAACCGAAGGAACTCCTGTGGCTATTACTGCTCGGCAACTGGAATCGTTAGTTCGGGTGGCTGAGGCTAGGGCTCGTGCAGCCCTCCGAAAAGAGGTCACTGCAGAGGACGCTGAGAGTTCTATCAACATTATGAGGACGTCGTTGGAGCAGGTTGGAATCGACATTTCTTCCCACAAGTTTGACATAGACATCATCATGACTGGCAAACCAAAGAGCCTACGCGACAAACTCTCTGTAATTCTTGGGCTTATTACTAGCATGGAGAAGGAAACGGGTATGGTAGATAAGGAAAGGTTGCTGGAGAGGCTTCAAGCCGAATATGACATTCTCGCAGGAGAAGCAGAGAGGCTTATAGGACAGATGCTGAAAGAAGGAACCCTCTTCGCACCTAGGGATGGATACATCAAAAAGACTTAACAAAAAAGGCGTACACAGTGAGAACCGAAGAGCTACCAATACGTGATTCTGTAAAACAGGTCTTAATCAGTCAAGGAATTGCAGAACTCTATCCTCCTCAGCAAGAAGCAATTTTAGCCGGAGCTTTGGATGGAAAAAACCTTGTCTTGGCGAGTCCCACCGCTTCAGGCAAAACCCTCATCGCCGAGTTATGTGCCCTCAAACATCTCCTAGAGAAGGACGGAAAAATTTTGTACCTATCTCCTCTGCGAGCTTTAGCCAACGAAAAATTTGAGGAATTCAAAAAATACGCGACTATAAAGAAAGGAAACGGAAGACGGGTCAGAGTGGGCATCAGCACGGGCGATTATGACAGCAGTGACCCGTGGATGGGAAAATATGACATTATAGTTACTACTAACGAAAAAGCTGATTCTCTGCTGCGCCATAGAGCGCGCTGGGTTAGCGATGTCTCCCTTGTAGTTGCTGATGAAGTGCACCTGCTCAACGAGCCTGAACGGGGACCAACCTTAGAAGTGGTTCTAGCTCGCCTAATACAGGTGAACCCCGACATCCAACTTTTAGCCCTGAGTGCAACAATAAAAAACGCTGAAGAGCTTGCAGAATGGCTAAAGGCTATCTCTATAACAACAGATTGGAGACCTGTCACCCTCAGGGAAGGCATACTCCTCCACGACGAAATTCTGTTCAAAGACGGAGGCGCCCAGAAGATAGAAAAAGCGAGCAAAAACCCTGCTATAAACTTAGCTTTACACACAGTGAAGTCTGGGGGTCAAGCTTTAGCCTTCGCTGGGACCCGTAGAAACTCGGTGAGCTTAGCTAAAAAGTTGGCTGCTGGTATTAAGCCTATTTTGTCGAAGCCCTTGAAGCGGTCATTAACTGAGATTGCAGAGCGGATTCTTGCAGCAGGTGAGAGGACGAGAATCAGTGTGCAGTTGGCTGAGGTCGTTAATAATGGTGTGGCTTTTCATCATGCTGGGTTGGGCGGCGGTCACAGAAAGATAATTGAAGATGCTTTTAGGGAGGGAAAGATTAAGGTTTTGACTGCTACTCCCACTTTGGCTTTTGGAGTGAATCTGCCAGCGAGGGTGGTTATTGTTCAAACATATAGGCGATATAAAACCGGATATGGTTACGACGATATTGCGGTTCTTGAGTATAAGCAGATGGCTGGAAGAGCTGGAAGACCATGCTACGACAAGGTTGGAGACGCCATTTTATTAGCTAAAACCGAGGATGAGCGCGACTATCTTATGGAGAGCTATATTCTCGCTGAACCGGAAAGGATATGGTCCAAACTGGCGGTGGAAAGAATTCTCCGGTCTCATGTCTTAGCAACAATAGCGGCAGAGTTTGCTCATACTGAACAGGGAATCTTCGATTTTTTTGGCAAGACTTTCTATGCTTACCAGTATGATCCCCGAGCAATAAAGGGTGTAATAACAAGAAGCCTAGGTTTTCTTTATACTGAAAAGATGATAGAAGTCAAAGGAGACAAGGTTCAAGCCACCAAGTTTGGGCGAAGGGTCTCTGAACTCTATATTGATCCTTTAACTGGGGTTATTATTCGGGATGCGCTTGCTAGACGTGCGCAGATGTTGACTGACCTCAGTTTCTTGCATATGATTGCTCGGACTCCAGACATGTTTCCTAAGCTTCGTCCGTACTCCAGCGAGTTGGATGACCTCCACTTCTTTGTCAAAGACCATCAAGAAGAGTTCATGTTTGATCTTCCAGCAATATATGACGACAGATTGGCTTACGAAGAGTTTCTCGGAGAAGCAAAAATGGCTTGGGTTCTGAAGGCTTGGATGAATGAGACTACGGAAGATGATATGATTGAACGGTTTAAGGTTCAACCCGGAGACCTTTACCGTTTTATTTCAACTTCTAAGTGGCTGCTTCATGCGTCTCATGAGTTGGCTTCTCTGTTTCGCCACAAAGACCTCTTTCCTCACCTCGCTAAACTGACGGTCAGAATTGAGAAGGGAGTGAAGCCTGAACTCCTTCCGCTTGTGAAACTGGAGGGAATCGGCAGAGTCCGAGCGCGTATCTTATACAATTCAGGTCTTAGAACCATGAAAGACTTGAAGAGTGCCCGCCTAGGAAAATTAACTGGCTTACCGTTAATCGGACCCAGATTAGCAAAGAAGATTAAAGAACAAGTGGGCGGCTTCGTGAAAGAAGAGGAGTGGCAGAAACTAAAGAAGGGAGAAACTGAGGAACAACGAGCCCTAACAGAATACTAGTCTATCACTTAATGTGTAGAATGTATGCAAAATACGATTTATTTCTTCTTGTGAAAAAGTGTTGACTCTTGTGTCTAACTTTATGCTTTAGTTGTCAATTGATGTGATATCGGCTTTTAAGTATACGATGCTTGCTGTTTTTAATATTTTCATGTGAACTTTTTTTGTTAGCGATCATGTGTAAAACTCAAGATTGCACTTTCCATTACACTAGTTGAACACCATAAACGTGATATGTGGGTCTGAATTATTGATTATTGCCCTAATTGAAGGGTAGAAATAAAAATTTTAAAAAAGGAGAAAAACATAATGAAAAAATTTGATATCGCACACTATTCTGTGTTAGTTATACTATTGCTTTCACTAATACCATTAACGCTTCTATTTGGAACAGAATCAGCAGGAGGTCTTAATTTTTCGGTACAGTGGGGTCACTTAAATCCAAACAATTATGAGGAAGACGAAAAAGAACTTGAAGAGGAGGTCTGCGATTACATCTATTGGTGTTTTTATTATGACTTTTGGGGGAGCTGGGGATACACAAACGCGTGGTGGGATTACACTAATGACACTGTTGTAGGTCTGATACTCGGGTGGGAAAATGACAATGCCAGTTTTTGCACAAATTGGTGGGTTGGAGACTACCATGCCGACCCTCCTCCACATACTCCATTACCCTTTGGGCATCTATGGTTTTACGGCCACGATGATGTCGATATAAATGACACTAATGTATATGATTACGCTACCAGTGAGGGTACTATATCAAGTAAGCAGAAGTTTGACTTCATTTGGACTTGCACAAACGGAGGACGCTATTGGTATAATTCCGATGGAGATTATTACAATATATCGGGCATTTTTTACCCGATACCAGGCGATCCCGGTGAGGAACCAACATCTGAACCCACAAACACCAACGATGAATACGGATTCTTCGAGGATGATGAATACGCTGTTGGAATGCCATTGGCATGGACTGGCACGTCGAACATGGCTCTTGACGGCTATAATGGCATGGGTGGCAGCTACTGTTACATAGGATTCGAAGGCAACTCACCCTTTATGATTGACGATCTCCCTGAGAGTGAAGTCCCATCCGATTATTTCCCTAGATACTTCTACTTGCATGCACTTGGTTACTATGACGATGAGTATCCATACTATGAACACCAGAGTATACGTGATAGCCTAAATTTTGCTTCATGGAATACTTTTGGCTGTTCGTTTAACAATTCACCCTTTTACGAGGGATACTGGGTGTATCTTGATGAAACTGAAGTGCCCCCGTCTGCTGTGGGATGGTGGTTCTGCCATATGCGAGTGTTAGGCAACGGGTACATGATTCTGCCTTACTCCTAGGAGTTGAAAAAGATGAGATTAATCATTAAACGGGTTACATTTGTTGCTGCGATAATTGTGATATTTTCTGTTTCAACAGTTCACCTGCCCCCAACATATTCATTAGAATCCACTGCGGAAGACAAACTATCCGATTTTCTATCCAGTGTTGTTGGACTTGATCTAACAAAATATGCTTCGCCTCCCCCCTCTCTCCCACCTGGTTATGAAGATATAAATTTAACAGATGTTACTAGCGATCTCGTAGAAAAGGGGTTCCCAAACCCTAGATATCCATCAGAATTTGGTGGTATCGTAGAACAGGAAATCTTAAGTTATGAACTTGAATACAGCGAAAGTAAAATATATGTAATGAGCATCTTTTACAACGGGCATATGGTATTTTTAGACATCTCTCCTCAAGGCAGCTATATATACTCAAAGTCACCACCAACCGATAATCTCAATCAAGCCAAGAGTATAATCCAAAAATACCAAACATTCGCTTCAAAAAATTACGCTACGGATGCCTCGTTCCTTGTACCTATGCAAAACCTTCTGAGTAACGTTAATGACCTTTCACCTACAGAGATTACTGATGGAAACATAAACTTTCAGATTTCAAAGAACGGAGACGACACACATATCCAATGGATTTACACCGAAAACGGCGTTTCAATGGAATACAAAAGGGTGGGCATATCGTTCCATGACAATATTTTGGTCTCGTTTGTGGATACATGGAGTATCTACAGCGTTAGTGGGCTAAGCGTGATTTCCTCTGAGGAAGCCGTTCAGATAGCATTAGAGGCTGCTCAAAACTGCGAATTGCGCATAGGTCATGAGGACCGCGAGACTGAAATTGTCAAGGTCCCTGACTTGTCAAACGCACCATATAGTGTGAACATGTACATGGTACCGTTTCGCTATCAAGAAAGGGACATTCCTAGCAAAATTGCCCGAGATCCATTGACGCTATATCCTTATTGGCAGGTTCATTTCTACTTCAACGAGAGCATTGCAGGCATGCAGGGTGTGCAGGTTGGTGTTTGGGGAGATACAAGTGAAATCATTTACTGCTCCGGTTTCGGCTTCTTCGGCGCCCCAATGACGACCAACGAGCCATTAGGAGAACAGAATCAGCCTAACACCATGAACCCATCAACTTTAGCAATTGTTGCAAGCCTCATAGCGGTCCCCATAATATCAATATCAGCAATAGCATTACGACGTAAAAACTGGCACAAACAACGAACATAACCAAATCCCCTTTTCTTTTTTTCATCTTTAAGAAATCTTGATAATTACAATCTCATGTTTTAACAGAATACTAGTCTGCCATTCAATGTGGCGATGTGCACGCGTCAAAGTCTATTGCTTAATCTTTGGTCAAGGTTTCTTGACAAAAACGCTTTTATAATTTTTCAACTAATAAACTAAATGGGTCCTAAAATGAAAAAGGGAACAATAAAGTTCCTGACCTCTGTATTTGTCCTGTTACTGACTTTCTCTATCAGCATCATTCCCATTTTTGGAGTCGAGAAAGTAAACGCAACAGAGGAGAATTCTTGGACAACTTTGGCTCCTCTGCCGACGCAGGAGGACATTACTACTATAGGCGCTGCGGCGGTAGATGGAAAGATATACTTCATTGGATGGAACGCTTACGAGAAATACGACCCTGAGACAGACACTTGGACCACAATAACTCCACTTCCAATTTACAACGGTTGGGGTACTGTTGTTGCTTGTCAAAACAAAATTTACGTTATAGGCGGAAATGCAGAAGATCCAACCCAAGTCTATGACCCCGCCACTGATACATGGGAGAACAGAACTTCCATACCTACAACAAGACTGGTACAACAAGCTAATGTTGTGGATGGCAAAATCTACGTGATAGGAGGACAAATACCCTCGCCCTTAGGCGTTGTTAACCCTTCGAGTGCAAATGATGTTTATGATCCAGAAACGGATTCATGGTCTAAAAAGGCACCTATTCCAACGCCAGTTATGGGATATGCGTCTGCCGTGTTAGATAAAAAAATTTACATAATCGGAGGAGGAATTCCAGGAGGAGCTCCTGACTTCAATTCTACCAATGAAGTTCAGATATTTGATCCAAAAACGAACGAGTGGACAAACGGTCCATCCATCCCCACGGGCGTTGCCTTTGCGAGTGCGTGTGCAACCACTGGACTGTTTGCGCCAAAACGAATCTACGTTGTTGGTGGAACGCTAATTTATAACTGGAATCGCTATCCTCCCCCTGGCACTGATTTGAATCAGGTTTATGATCCAGAAACTGGAAACTGGGCTGGGGCGACTTCTATGCCTACCGGTCGCTATGAGTTAACTTTAGTGAATGTAGACGATGAGCTTTACGCAATTGGAGGTAACTATTATGGTGATGTTCTTGCAAACGAGAAATACACCCCAATCGACTACATCCCAGAGTTTCCACCATGGATAATCCTGCCAATATTCGCAACCGCAACTCTCTTTGCCTTAATCATCAAAAAGAAACTCTTTCGTTAACTTCAAAGAATCTTGTTTAGTTTGGCAAGCCCCTAGCCCGTCTTTCCTGTTTAGTCTTCTTTACAACAAGTTCAATCTGCTCAATGGCTGTGCCCAGATAGTTTCTTGGGTCCAAAACTTCTTCGATTTCTTTGTTGCTTAACAGTTCTTGAACCGCTTTGTTTTCCGCTAGAACTTCTTTGAAGGCTCGTTGTTCTGCGTGGCTTTTGATGGCTAATTCTCGGGTGAGCTCATGGGCTTTCTGTCGTCCCAATCCCTTCTTTGTTAATGCAAGCATAACTGCCTCGGACATCATTCGTCCCTGCGTCAACCCCAAGTTCTGCCTCATCCTCTTTTCGTCAACTTCCAATCCCTTCAGCACCCCAGTCATCAAGACCAGCATGTAATCGATGAGGATACATTCTTCTGGAATCACAAACCGTTCACACGAAGACTGGGTTAAGTCACGTTCATGCCAAGTGGGAACATTCTCCAAAGCCGGAGAAACAAGACTCCTCAAAATCTTAGCCAAACCACAAATTCTCTCACAGATCATTGGATTGCGTTTGTGGGGCATTGTTGAACTTCCAACCTGTTTCCGTCCAAAAGGCTCAAACGCCTCAGCAATCTCGGGTCTCTGCAGCTCTCGAATCTCAGAAGCAACATTATCCAGTGTAGATGCGGTTATGGCTAGGATGCAAGTGAGTTCGGCGTATCGGTCTCTCTGGATGATCTGGGTGGAAATCTCGGCTGCTTTGATTCCAAGCCGTTCCATAACAAGTTCCTGTATCTTGAGAGCTTTGGAGCCTAAACCCGCCTGAGTTCCAACGGCGCCACTCATCTTTCCAACCAATAAACGGTCTCTGCAATCTCGAAGACGTTGGATATGTCTAGCAACTTCTCTAGTCCAGACACCAAACTTGAAGCCTAAAGTCGTTGGCAACGCGTGCTGACCGTGGGTTCTACCAATCATAACCGTTTCCTTGTGTTGCTCCGCTCTAACAAGTAATACTGACTCAAGGTCGCTAAGTCTCTCTTCGATAAGTTCTACGGCCTCTTTGAGTTGTAACGCGGTTGCCGTGTCCAGCATGTCAGAGCTTGTGGCTCCGAGGTGGACGTAAGCTCCGCTTGGTCCGCAGACTTCAGCTAACGCCCTAACCAAAGCCATAACATCATGCTGAATTTCATCCTCAATCTCTTTCACACGCTTTAATTTGACAAACTTGGTTGAGGCTTTCTCCACAATCTTCGCAGCATCCTCTTTCGGTATGTCTCCTACTTGACCATGAGCCCAAGCTAATGCCGCCTCTACCTCAAGCATTCTTTCAAGTCTCTTCTCTTCATCAAAAATTCTTCTCATTTCAGGTGTCCCGTAACGTCCTGTGTCAATCGGAAGGATAGGCAATTTTCTTCTCCTCCGGAAACGATACATAAGTGTAATGAACTAAGCTTTACCAGTTTCGCTTAATCAACGGTCTATGTAAGGATGGTAAGAGCATGGGAGCTTTAGTTGCTGCTGTGAACAAGAAGGGAGAAAACGTTGTGCCTAATGTAGCCGCGATGTTGAAGGAGTTGTCTCACAGGGGGAAAGACGGCTATGGGATTGCGACACCCCTTTCGTTAACAGCAGCCAAGGCGATTGAAGGATTAGACATCAGAAACTGCACTTCAAACATTGCTTTAGGTCACTCCTTCTCTCGCATCTTGCCAAGAGATCAACCTCAACCAGTCCAAAGCAAAGGATTCTCATTTGTCTTTGAAGGACGACTTTTCCCCTCCCCAGAACTATCCGAAGCTAACGAAATCCTTCAAAAACTTGTGCCTAATCCCATGAAAAAGGCTAGAACCATCATCGAAGGCTTGGAAGGGTCATACGCTTTCGCCGTTTCAGGTTTCAAGAAGATAGTTGTTGGAAGAGACTTCTTTGGAACGGCTCCCCTCTACTATGGAGAGAACAAGCTAATCTGCGCTGTAGCCTCTGAGCGCAAAGCCCTGTGGAAAATCGGCTTAAAACAGGTGATGCCGTTTCCTCCAGGACACCTAGCAGTGATGACTAAACGAGGTTTCTCCTTCGAACAAGTCAAAGCGTTGCGAAAGCCTACCCACAAAACTGTGGATATGGAAACTGCGGCGCGGGCTCTACAGCTTCTTATCTTGGAATCGACTATGAAGAGGGTTTCAGACCTTGAAGGGGTGGCGGTGGCGTTTTCTGGAGGCGTAGACAGCAGCGTCATTGCGGTTCTGGCTAGAATTGCTGGTTTGAATGTTCAACTTATTACGGTGGGGCTAAGGGGTCAGCCCGAAGTTAAGTTTGCTGAGGAGGCGGCTGAAGCTTTGGGTTTGCCCCTCCATATTCAAACATATTCTGTGGGCAATCTGGAAGAGACTCTCAGCAAAGTGTTGTGGCTAATTGAGGAACCCGAATCAATCAATGCGAGCATAGCTATTCCGTTTTATTGGACTGCTGAAACCGCGTCGAAACTTGGATTTCCGGTTCTTTTGGCTGGTCAGGGGGCTGACGAGCTTTTCGGAGGCTACCAAAGATACGTCATAAAATATGGCGAGTCAGACGCTGAGGCTGTTGAAGAAAAGATGTATCATGACGTAGAAAATTCGTATAACGTAAACTTTCAGAGAGACAATCAAGTCTGCTCTTATCATGGGATAGAATTGCGTCTCCCGTTTGTGGACCGCGATGTTGTGGACTTCGCGTTAAGGTTGCCGTTGCGTTTAAAGATAAATTCGGCTGAGGATCAGCTTCGAAAGAGAGTGCTACGACAGGTGGCTCACAACCTAGGTATACCTGCTTTCATTGCTGACAAACAGAAAAAAGCAGTTCAATACACAACCGGAGTGACAAAAGCTCTTCACCGAATAGCAAAAGATGAGGGCTTGACTTTGCGAGAATATGTGAAAAAGGTTTTCAGTAAGGTTTACAGAGGATTTGGCTATTAGGAGACTAATAACAGCAGTATGTTGAAAACAAAATTTTTTTGTGAGAAGAAGTGAAGACAAATAGCGTAACTTCTAACTGTTTCGCCTTCGGGTTTGGAGGTGTCGATTGTTCTATGTTTCTTTGGTGCAGGCGTGAAGGCGTTCGAGTTCTTCGGGGGAAAGTTCTATTTTTTGGGGTGTCATGGTTGTGGAGATTGACGGTGTCATGTTGGTTTCGGTAGAGGGTGCTTTTTGGGTTAGTAGGCGTTTTTGCAGGAATTTGTAGCCGCATTCGCATTGGAATCCGACGACTTTACCGTGTTTTGTAATGAGGTTTTGAATCTGAAGTGCGCTACAGTTGGATTGTTGTTTGTGTAGTTTCCATGTTAGGGCTAATTGGTCTAGGGTTAGGGGTTGAAGGGCTTTTGCTCTAAATAAGTACCATATGCTGTAGGCGCCTAGGGCGAGCCAAAAGCTCCACATTAGCATCTCTAACATTTTCTTTTACCTCTGTTTTGAACTGTTTCTGTGGGCTACACGCATACAATATGTCCTATTTATGACATATCAACTATCTAATTCCACAGGCACACTTATAAACATTATCACACAAAAGACAGAAAACGACGAAAAAATTCAAAAATACAACCACTAAAAACCCAAACAATCATTTTTGAGCAACAACCATAACATGTGCCTTGTCAAACGGTTCAAGATGAACAACCTCATTAATACTGAACCCCCTATCCTCCATAACCTCTATCTCTTTCTCATAAACCACAGACGGCTCCTTAGTCACATCTATACTCTGAGCCTTAATCGCCAACATAACCCAACCCCCGTCAACCAGAAATAAATCAGCATTATCCGCCAAAACCCGGGCCTGCTCAGGCTGAGCCACATCACAATAAATACTATCCACCTGCCCCACCATTCGAGAATAGGTTTCCGGCAGCCTCGCATCCGCCAATATAGGCAACATGTTATAGCGGAAAGCCGCAACATTGTTGATCAACTCCCTCAGGGAACGCGAAGCAAACTCAACACAGTAAACATAGCCGTTTTCGCCAACAATGTCAGAGACGTGGCTCGCTGTCGTTCCTGAAGCTGCCCCCAGATACAGCACCTTTTGGCTAGGATAAATTGGCACAGCCTCTAGACCCTTGAGTATGGCAGCCGCAAGTTTGCTTCTGTATGGATCCCAGAGCCTATACTCAATCTTCTTGAACTTGATGAGTCGCTCTCCATAAACTGAGTTACCAGCAGCCAAGTTTTTAGTAGCCAATTTCCGAGTTCCATCTTCCAGAGTGAGCCAATAAATCTCCGGAAAACGGGGGTGAGGCTTAACTTCTAGGACCACGTTTCTTTCTCCGCGGACGCTTTCTTGTCTCAGCCCTTTTTCCTGTCTTCTTGGGAGGCGGTTTTTCGTACCTTTCCTTTATCTCCTCGATTCTTTTTTCCAAGTCGGCTTTCAAGCCGTCCCCCGCATACTTGCCGCTGAAGGCGTCAACTCGGGCGGCTATACTCAATTTTCCAGCTAATGCTCGGGCAATTTTTCCTCTCTGCCAACGCTTCGCATCGTGGATGAGGGGGTGTTGAAAGATTATTCCATGTTTAGGGGGGCGCGCCTTTGTTTTCAGCGATCTGAAGAGGGCTTTCTCGGCTCCCAAAACTTGGATTGTGCTTGCTGGCAACTTGGCTAGGTTTACCAGTCCTCCTGCAAGGGCTATTAGGCGGGCGCCCACGAGTGCGCCACCTATTGTTCGGGTGTTTGGTGCAACTTCTTCCATAACTGAGTCCACATATTTCTCTAAGGAATTGCGCACGTCGTAAAGTTCGAGGACGTTTTTGCACATGGCTTGGATCTGACTTAGGTCTTCTTCAGTGATGTCGGCGCCCATGGAAGCTGCTGCAATCTCAGCTATTTTTTGTGCTTTGGCTTTTGGCAAACCTTCTTTTTCCAAGTTCTCAGGAGTGAAGTTTTCTCTTGTTCCGAGGTTAACTACGAGACGAGCAAAAGTTTCATGCTTTTCAATCAGCCTATCTAACTCTGGATAGTGGAGTCCAAACCACTCCCGTAACCTGCTCATGAAAAGATTCAACGATCTATCCAAGTCGTCGACGGTTTGGACTGCCTGAGCCACCTGCAGGTCTCGTTTCTCAACGGTTTTTTTCACCTTCATCTTGGCAAGTTCCATAGAAACCTTGTGAACCCACACTCGAAACTGCTCCGGCTTTTTCACAACCTTCAAGTCCAAGGCAAACTTCTCCAAATCTTCCCGAAGCATCTTACCTGCCTGTGAAGAGGCATCTGTAGCCACTTCTATGTTCAGTTTTTCTTGGGCGCTTCTAGCCATTTTTGGATTTTCAAAAACAAATGTGGTGTAACCTTTTTTCTGCAGTTTTTTAACCAAGTTTGTGATTTCTTCAATTAGCTTTCCGGATTCTATTTTCTGCAGTTTTTCCGCGGTTTCTTCTGGGTCTTTTGGGAAGAGTATTTTTTCGACGAGTTCGTTGTCTTCGTTGAAGCCGAAAACTCCGATTACTGATTCTACTATTGTGGCTTTCACAAGTTTTATCCTCCATTTTTGGATTCTGTTAGTGTACGTTTCCTAACCTTTATCTTTGCAGTGGATAACTTTTACTGCGAGAGTGGGTTGCAGATGAAGGGGCGTCTTGTTACCGAGATTTGTGGACTTGAACTTGTTAACCCAACTATGCTCGCTTCGGGAATCTTGGGGTACACAGGATTATCTTTGAAGAGTGTGATAGAAGCTGGAGCCGGAGCAGTTGTAACAAAATCTTTGGGATTGGAACCGAGAAATGGCTATCCAAACCCAACAGTTGTTCAGGTTGACTGCGGCTTGCTCAACGCCATGGGATTACCGAACCCAGGAATCAGCCATTTTGGCGAGGAACTTAAAGAACTGAAAGACACGGGGGTTCCTGTTGTTGTGAGCATCTACGGGTTTTCTTCTGAGGAGTTTGCTGAGGTTGCTGAGACTGCAGTTAAGTTGGGGGCTGATGCTTTGGAGTTGAATGTGTCTTGTCCACATGTGAAGAAGGCTGGAGCAGAAATTGGCTGTGACGCTTCGTTGTTGATGGAAGTTGTTGAGGGAGTGAAGAAGAGGGTTGACAAGCCAGTGTTTGTGAAGTTGACTCCTAATGTTGCAGCGATTGGTGAGATAGCAGAGGCTGCGGTGGAGGCTGGGGCAGACGCCATAACTGCGGTGAACACTGTTAAGGCTATGGCTGTTGAGATTGAAACAGCTAGACCCATTCTGGCAAACAAGTTCGGCGGATTGTCTGGACCCGCCATAAAACCCATAGCCGTCAGAGCAGTATACGACATCTACCAAGCAGTCAATGTTCCAGTCATCGGCTGCGGCGGAATAACCAATTGGCAAGACGCTGTAGAATTCATGCTGGCTGGAGCGTCCGCAGTTCAGATAGGAACAGCCATCGCCTACAAAGGACAAAAAATCTTCAGTTCTATAACCAGAGGCATAAACACTTACCTTAAAAAGAAGGGCTACAAGAACGTGAAAGAAATCGTGGGTCTAACCCACAATTTCTAAAAACGTTTTAAGAGTTAAATTTTAACCCCAACCCCCAACACGCGAACGTACCCGGTCCCTATACCTGTATATGTTGTCACTCAGTTAGTCATTCACTCAGTCACACAAACATGCAAGTATACCCTGCTGCCAAATTCAGTTGACTGTGGCATTCCAGGGATAGATTTGATAGTATTTCCCTTCGAAGTTGTATGTGGGGTCATCGTAGGTAATGTCAAGTTTTAAACCATATTCTTTTTCAAGTTTATTCATATTCTCCCAAATTATTGGGGCTTTTTCGTCTGGTTCCCAGATTCCCCATATTTTGTCATCTAGACGTCTCATACCCCACCCATAGTTCTTAGGAAGAATATAGGCTACTTGAGCGTTGATTGTTTCTGTTGGAGAGGACGTAACGTAATTCCAGAATTGCTTCATGGCTGAGAAGTGTTCATCCGTTAATATACCATATTGGTTGTCCAAGGGATATTGTGGGTAATCAAACACAATGACATATTTTGCCCCTGCATTATAAGCAGTCACCATGTCTTGGTAAATTTCTATACCGTTAGCAATGTATGGCGGTTGATTGTATGTCCACGTGACTATAGTACCCCAATCTTTTTTTAGCGTGTTTGCTGCGCCTCGGCAGAGGGCTACCTCTTGCACTCTACTGTTGTTCCATCCAAACTCTGCAAAAACAGTGTCGAATCCTGCTAAGTAATCATAATAATAAAGTGCAAAATCGGAAGTAAAGACTGGGACATTCTTGTCATGTAGAAGTTTCATGCTGAAACTTGTGGATATTATTTGGATAAATTGATTTGCTGCGTCGCTATAATTTGACGCGTCGCTGACTGGTTCTTTGAGTTCTATTTGTCTTCCGCCATGTTCATCTCTCAAATATACACCTAGGAACTTTTCTCCCCATATCTCTTTTGCAGTATCTAGCCATTCTTGTTGCCAAGGACCACTAAGGAAGGAGAAGAAGTAGACTATGAAGTTTAGATTTGCTTTTGCGGCATAATCACAGATTTCATTCAGAACCTCCGGACTGGTGTTGGTTCTGGTAATTGGGGAGGAATTTATTATGAAAAGATTAGTGTAATTTTTCACCTTGTCTATGAGGAGTTTTGCGCCTTCTACTGTATTTTGCCCGTAGGTTACTCCGAAAAAGAACTGTTCCTTGGAATTTTCACTAACTCTGTAATATACATAAATGGATGTTATACTAACAGAAATTACCAAAATTGAAATAAAAATCACTCCAACAAGTTTAGTTATGTGCATAATTAACTACCTATTTCAATAGGAACTTAAAATATCTTCTAGGAATATTTAGATGCGGGCATAATTGGTTGGGTTTGGGGTTAAATTTTAAACCCCCAACCCCAACCCAAAGGAAATGGTTGTTAGCTCACGAGTTAACACACGTCATACAACAAGGAATTCCAAAGAAAGGCGCGCGCGGTTACTTTTCCTTGAAGTTCCAACTCATTTAGCCTTTTTTCGTCGTCTCTTTCTTTTTTTCTTAGTTCTTTTCTGTTTTTTCTTCTTAGTCTTTTTAGTCATAGAATGATGTCTGGGCATTCTAATCCCCGTTTTCCTTTGCGAGCAGGCTTTCTCAGGCTCGCGTTAGTATAATTTCCATTGTTGAAACGTTTCTTGTTCCGCCTTCTTGTCCTGGTAGTTCCTCGGTTCCAATCGTTATTTTATCTGCTTTAAGGTCTTTCATGAATCTGCGCTTGACAATTTCAGCTACATCGACAGCGGTTTTTATTGACCTTCCCCGCGCCTTCAACGTCACATCTTTGGTATTAGACGAGTTGTAACTTGTGATCACTGCTAAAACGTAGCTCATGGCGGGTTTACTTCCAACATATACTGTATTTTGGTCTTTTGACATGCAATACACCTCCTTCATCTGGACTTTGCTACATTGAATCTGGGTTTCAGACATTATTTCGATTAGTCTTGTACTAATTCGCCAGTTGCGAACCTGTTTCCAACCCTAGTTACCTTGAATTTCACATGTTCTCCTTTCTTGGTGTTCGGCACAAATATGACGAATCCCTGAATCCTTGCGATACCATCGCCTCTTCTGCTTATGTCCTCAATTTCAGCCTCGTATTCCTTGTCAACTTCAACTGGTGCATTCCTGCTTCTGTAGTATGAATATGACATTCTATCACCTCATTTGTTTGTATCAGCTAGACTTGCCTTGAAAAAAGAGTAAAACCGCCTATAACCGTCCTACCTTCTTTAAAAAGCACTTAACTGCTTGGCTCATGTTACACCAGCCCTCCTAATTAACCTTTGTATATGGAGACTACAAACTGCGAATGCCGAATTTTCCTTCTATTTTGTACGTTAAATAACCTAAAGCTCTTTCTAATCCAATCCTTTATAAGGGTACAAACACCAGTATGGCTGAAGAGTTTTCTTTTATCGCATGGGCTTGTCCTTCCGAATAACTGGATTCTTTTCTCACAAATATTCAGAGGTGAGTGTATATGTCCCAAAAAAGGATGTTTGACGTTAAATGTACTGATTGTGGCAAATCTACTAGAGTACCTTTTGAACCAACAAAAGGCAAACCAGTTTACTGCAAAACATGTTTCTCAAAACACAGGATTAAACAGCAAGAAAGACCTAGAATGAATAAACGGTTTGATATGAAAAACGCATGGGCAATTCGAAGAGATTGCTGGCAAGGAAGTAAAGAAGAACACCGCAACATTTTCTAAAAGCCTTAGTTTCATGCGCGCCCATTTAAAAAAGGCGCAAAAAGGGACGAAAATCTTAAACTTCACTATTTTTAGGATGAGAAGTGCATTAATATAGCTGTATATAAGGTCCCGTGAGAGTGCGCGCGCAGCCCAAGTCTTCCTTCTTATCGATTTAGACAAATCAAATATCCCCCAACAATTCTCGTTTCAGCAAACTTTGTTAATAATGCTTTTGCACAGACAAGCTGAAGTTGCCTAATTATTTTAAAGAATCAAAACTTGTATGTTTGAGTGACCGAGTGAGTGACTGAGTGTGAGTGAGTGACCACACGCGCGAGCGGGTCTGAGACAGTAAAAAATTTTCCTTGAAAAACGGTTGGGTTTTGGGTTGGGGGGTTAAAATTTAAACCCCAAACCCAAAATATATCCCTTCTTCTTTCTTCTTCCGCGTTAGGACCGAATCTTTATTATGTATGATTATTAATTGCATAGTTTGTAGGGGTGAGTTTTGATGAAAATTGCCAATTTGAATGGAAAACAAGTTATCACTTCTGATGCTCAAGTTCTTGGCGAAATAGAAGGAGCTGAAGTTAATATTAATGAATGGAAAGTAACGGGTCTTTACATAAGTTTACTGAAAGAAATTAGTGAAAAATTTAACTTCAAAAAACCACTTCTGGGTTCTGTGATAGTACTCCTTCCAGTAACAACTATTAAAGCAGTGGGAGATATAATCGCTCTGGACAAAACTATTGAAGAATTGAAATATACGCGAGAATTTAAGGTCCAAAAATAGATAGGCATGCAATTTAGGTTTGAGGGTTTAAATTTAACCCCCAAACCCAACCGAGTTGATAATTTTCTGATATGCGCTTAATTATGGACTCTTTACTTTTGTCCTCTTCCTCTAACCCTTTAATCAGATCTCGAAGTTCTTCCAGTTCTTGATGTTTTTCTTTTGCTTCAACTTTTTTCCTTAGCCATCTCGTCTACTTCTTCAGCTCCTTCAGTCAAGAATTTTTCTTCGTCTGCAAGTAAAATATTAAGAAGTCTTTGGAACTCTCCAGCGTGAACTTTCTCTTCGTCTGCAATGTCTTGTAGAACGGTTTTAGCTAATTTGTTATCAGTAGCGTCTGCCAATGCTTCATATAGGTGAATTGCTTCCTCCTCAGCTGCTAAGGAAAGACGCAGAGCTCTAGTCAATTCTCGTTTATCCAATTTTTTTGGTATAATACCCGCAAAGGGGTTAACAAACTCAGGCATACAATTCCCTCAATTATCGAAAAAATATGTGACCAGATATAAGATTTACGTTCGCAGAGATGTATTCTTTGCTCGCGCATTAGTTGGGAAGTGGGAAACCTGTAATCTTTTCAAATTTTTTCTAAAAATCCAATCCAAGTTTTTTAGATTGTCTGGATAAATTGATATGAACTTGACGTTCTTTTCATAGTAGATAACCATCTTCCTTTTCATGTTTTTGACATACCTTTCTCTTGTCCAGTGGTCATCAGCGTTGACTAGCCCCCAATATTCAACGTAAACATCATAATCTGATAAATAGAAGTCAGGAGAACTGATTTTGTAATCCCAAAATAGGAATTTACCCTTTGCATCTTTCTCATAAACATAATTGATGTTGCATTTTTGAAAGTAATCTGCAATTTGTCTCTCTGCCAGACTTCTCACCACTTCTCCTCTTTGAGTGACAGATTTTATTCCATAAGATTGTTCTTTCTTTTTTCTTCGTAAAGAAGGACTTGTATAATTGCGATAATGACAAAAATGAGGAAACCGAAGAGAAAAATTATGGTGCCCGCCATATCGTGAAATATGGCATCAGATTGTTCTTAAAATTTACTTCAAGGTGGGTGCCATTATATATTTAATATGCACCAACTCTCTAAGAGAATACACTCCCGAAAAAGGAAGGTTACGGACAAAGTTGCAGTTCCATTCACGAAAACGGTCATCAGTGCCTATATCCTTTAACTCGGTTAATCGTATGAGAATCGTAGAAATTTTGGAGGTCAAAAAAGAAAACGACAGAGTGAGGACTTTCACTTTTCAGGATAAATTGTGTGGAAATGCTGACGCAGGTCAGTTTGTCATGGTTTGGATAGCGGGAGTTGATGAGGTTCCCATGAGCCTCTCAACAATAACCGCTGATGGGCATTCATCGATAACTGTTGCCAAGGTTGGAGAAGCTACAAAGGCTCTCAATCAGCAAAAAAGCGGAGATATAATGGGGATTCGGGGACCGTTTGGCAAGGGCTTTGTTCCAACCGAGGGAAACGTAATGATTGTTGCGGGCGGAACAGGGTTGGGTCCGCTGGTGCCCTTAACCGAAAAGCTTGCAGAAACCGCTGAAAAAGTTACTTTGTTGGTGGGAGCCAAGACCAAACGTGGTCTCTTGTTTATGGATCGGTTAGAAAAGGCGCTTTCTGGTGTGGACTCAGAGATTGTGTTCACAACAGATGATGGAAGCTATGGCGAGGAGGGGCTGGTCACTGATCAAGCAGAAAACAAGTTGACTAAGGAAAACTTTGGCATGATTTACACTTGTGGTCCCGAACAGATGATGTACAAAATGTTTCTTCTAGCAGAACAGCATCAAATCCCTCTCCAAGCCAGTCTGGAACGACTAATGCGTTGCGCCATCGGTATATGTGGAAGCTGCGGAATAGGCAAACTAATGGTATGCAAAGACGGACCAGTCTTAACCTCTGAACAATTAAGAAGCGTCAAAGAAGAGTTTGGCAAATTTCATTTAGACCTAGCGGGAAGAAAAACCAAACTCTAGATTATCAAATAGGAAACTTGCGAATGGCATACCCCAAAAAAACGTTCTTCAAAGACCACGTTTTCCAAGTTGACGAACACGTTTACGAGCCTGCCGAAGACACCTTTCTACTAGCTGAACAAATGAAAGTATCAGAAGACGATACTGTTTTGGACATGGGAACTGGCTGCGGAATCCTAGCTGTGCTGGCAGCAAAAAAAGCCCAAAATGTTGTAGCTGTTGACATAAACCCACACGCCATCAAATGCGCCATCAAGAACGCGGAAACTCACGGCGTCAAAAAGAAGATAGAGTTTCGGCGTGGAGACTTGTTTCAGTCAATCAAGCCAAATGAAAAGTTCAGCCTGTTGCTTTTCAACGCGCCGTACCTGCCTTCTGAGCCCGGAGAAGAGAAGTGTTGGTTGGGTAAGGCGTGGGCGGGAGGACCAAAGGGAAGAAAAATCATTGACCAATTCGTGGTGAATGCCCCCCGCTATTTAGCTGATGATGGTAGGATACTGCTTGTTCAATCATCGCTCTCTGACGTAAATAAGACAGTTGAGATGTTCAATGAGTTGAAAATGAAGGCGGATGTTGTTGCCCAAGTTGAGGTGTCCTTCGAGACGATAGTTTTGGTTGAAGCTAGAAGTAGGTAAGTTTACAGAAGAAAGGTGGAATATTGTAAGGTTAGACTTCGAATTCATTCGTTTTTGCTAGAGAGCTAAGTGCAACTATTCCAGATATCCAAGTTATGAGGAAGGCGTACCAGACTGGAAGAGTTGTCACATAATTGCAGATTATGTTGTGGTATATTGAAAGAATGAAGAGTGAAATCCAGCAGCCTACGGTCCAAGCGAGTTTAACGTGCTTCATGGCGCCTACAAAGTCTCATAACCGTAAAAAGACTTCTGAACCGAAAATAAGTTCTGAAGATATTGATTTCGAGTCAAGACTTCAATTGCCCAAAAACTAATCCCCGAAAATCTTAAGCTAGACACAAAAGAATCTAATGTGGAGAAGTGTAATCGCTTGCAGTTTCTGAAGTATATCAAGGTTAGACGAGTTGAAACACGACCAGAAGACGCTTGGTACGACATGAGCTTGCGCCAGCTGAGAACTGGCGAAGTCAGTTTCTACACTGTTAAAGACTATCTTACTGGTGATTGGCTTTTCAAACTATGCAAAGACAGAGAGATTGGAAAGATTATGGTTAAAGCTGTGAAATGCCCTCCTGGTGTACGCTTTTCACAGTTAGAAGAAAAAACCATGATTTTTCAACATAGCATTATCGAAGACATGGTTTACGGCGTCATTTCCTTAACACAAATGGATGAGAAAGATAGGCTTCGACGAAACATTGTGTCCAGCATCGAAGAAGTTCCAGCCATCATCAAAGAGAACTACACGATTAAACCTTACGAAGAGGCAACCGGAAAGAGAGCACCTGGAAAAGATTATGTTACGTTATGCAAGCCAGACGACGAAAAAGCAATAATAACTCTCTTTATGCTTGAACGAGCTTGGCCAATTTCCAAAATCTTGCCAGAAGAGAAAGCGAAAGAGGTAGAAGAGATTATGGCGAAACCGAAGACAACCAAAAAAGAAGTTGACACGGGGCAAGTTTGGTCATGTCCCATCTGCGGCAAAAAACATCGGTTAATACATGTGGAAACAGAAAAAACCGTTAAACACAAGCTACGGAAACCACGTTAATAAAAGATTGAGACCTGATTCTGTTTCTATATTTCTTGTGGGTAATGTTTCTGAGTGGAAGTTTGGTTTAATGTGTCGTAATATTTAATATACGTTCATGTGTTGTTCCTGCTGATGACGCATGCAAAAGGCAAAGGCGCTAAAGTGTGGGTTGATAGTTACGCTGATAGTTCTCGCAAGCCTCGCCAGCTTAATGTACGCTCTGGCTTACACCATCAACAAAGAAGTCTTGTATACAGAAACCTTCAAAATCGAAGGACAAACACAAACGTATAAGACGTTCTACCTGTCAGCACCAGCAACAACGTTCGAAGTAAAACTAACCGTTTCAGAAGGAACCATAAAATGGACGCCCTACTCAGCAGAATTGTTTGAAGCCACATTTGGCAGTTTACAACCCCAACTAGAAGAAGCAGCATACAGTGGGATTCAGGGATGGGAATGCGAAACAGGCAACGGAATCGTTAAATGGAGAATAGGCCCTGAAAACCTGAATCAAGTCTGGTATCTCAACTTTTTCAATGAAGACTCGTGTGAAAAAGAAGTCAACATTAAAGTAACTAAAGTGTGGTCAGGACAAAACTATCAAGACTGGTTCTAATCCCACACCCTTTCTATTCTCCATTTTTTCGCCCTTCTAAATGCTTATGTCAAGGCTAATTTTAGATGGTTAGATGCCTAAGATAAACAGCCAGACGTTCAGGTAAACTATTGCGCCTAGGGAGCTGATTAGGGTTAGAGAGGCTATTGTCTCTTTGTAGAAGTCGTATCGTTCGCTGAGAACCGAAAGAGAAACCGCAACAGGCATCCCATGCATCAGAACCAACACTGACCTTGACGAAGATGGCAGATTGAACAACATCAAAGTCAAGAGAGCTAAAGTGGGCAAGAAAACTATCCGCAAAAGACTTAACCCAGAAGCCTTCACCCAACTCGAATATTCCTTTCCATAAAGAAAAGCCCCAAGCATAAAAACAGCCACCGCAGATGTGGTGCCCCCCAACATATGCAAAGAAGTAGATACGGGAGAAGGAATCTCCACTCCAACAATGGATATCACAATGCCAGCAACAATTGATATAATCAGAGGGTTTCTTGAAAGCCGAGTAGCAACATGCTTCAAGCTTTTCCACTTGGAAGATTCTCCAAGCCGGTACAACTCAAGCACCATGATAGAAATTGCAATCGCTACGATGCCTATAGAAGCCGCTGCTAATGTAGCTAATTGCTCACTCTGTTCTGAAGGAAAAGCAAAGGTTATGAATGGTATGCCAAAGAAGGCGAGACTGCCAAAAACTGTGCTTAGAATGAGCAAATAGAGAGTATTCTTAGAGAATCTGAACAGAAAGAAAAGCAGAACATAAATCGCCGTCACCCCAACAACTGGGATGATCCCCGCGAAAATGAAACTTAAAGTCTCCCCGACAAAACTGGTCTCAGCCAAATCAACGAAGAACAAGGCTGGCAACGCAAAATAGTACACGTAAGCACTGAGCACCCGTTCGTCTCCAGACCTTAAAAGACCTAGCTTTCTCGAAAGGAACCCTATTCCGATTAAAAGAAGAATAGGAATAGCTGTTCCGATTAGGGCGTTAGACATGCGTGTACCTCTAAGCTAGTTGTTTTCTTGAAAAGATAAATGTTGCAATACAGAGGTGCCACTATTCAGCTACATCATTTTTGGAGAAAAACAGATAATCAACTGAATACAAAATTACCGCGGGGGAAACAATGGTTAGTTTCAAGCAAGCTCTTCAGATACTCGAAGTAAAAGGAAAACTTGAACGTGTTAGAGACAAAGTTTCATTACAGGAAATTCCTGACAGGATAAAGAAGGCTGAAAAGGCTCTTCTTTTTGAGAATACTGGAACCGAATATTCAGTAGCCTCGAATATCTGTACGCGGGACAATTTCTGCACAATTTTCAGTATGGACTGGAAAGAAATTCAGGAGAAGGTAATAGCAGCCCTAGATAAATCTATCAAACCAGTCACAATTGAGGAGAACCCCTTTGAGGAAGCCCAGCTTGACCTCGGAAAACTACCTATTCTACAATATTACGCCTCTGATCCCGGACCGTACATTACCTCTGGAGTCTTTGTTACAGAATGCGAAAAACGTAACCTCTCATATCACAGAATACTTGTGAAAAACAAGAAAATGGGCACAGCAAGAATCTGCCACCGCCATACGTGGCAGTGCTACATCAAAAATAACAGAAACATTGACGTAGCCATCTGCATTGGAATGGACCCTGCCCTCTTATTTGCTGGAGCAATTTCCACCAAAGAGCCTATGGACGAAACTGAGATCGCCGGCGGATTTTACGGCGAACCAATAAAAATTGTGGAAATGGAGAATGGTATCTCCGTGCCAGTTGATACTGAAATTGTGTTGCTTGGAAAACTCACTTCCGAAGAGGGCGAGGAAGGATCGTTCGTTGATATTACCGGCACATATGACTTAGTTAGACAACAACCTGTCGTTAGGATCACCAAGATACTGAGACAGAAAGAGAATCCAATTTACTATGCGCTCATTCCGGGAAGGGGTGAACACTCATTTCTCATGGGCTTCGGAAAGCTGCCGCTAATTTACAAAGAACTGAGGAAGGTCTGCAACATCAAGGATTTGGCTTTCACGGACGGTGGAATCAACTGGCTTGGTTGTTCTTTGAGCATAGAGAAACAGGATGATGAGGAGCCAAAAAGGATAATCGATGCCGCGCTTGACGCACACAAGAGCTTAAAACATGTTTTCGTGTTTGACGACGACATAAACCTCTCTGACCCAGAAGATGTGCTCTGGGCACTAACAACAAGATTCCAAGCCGACAAGGGCCTCTACACTTATCCCAATTCTCTCGGATCAAGCTTGGACCCCAGCTCTGAACCAGGAGAAGATAGAAGAAGAACATGCAAAGCAGGATTCGACTGCACAATTCCACTATCCAAAAACAGAAAAGATTTTGAGAAAGTTACCTAAGAAATGCGTCTACATGCGCACTTGAGACCACGCGGTATTAGCGAATCCAAAAGTTACTTGTTTTAGAATTAATCAATCATCTAGACAGCAGCTCGTCTAGCCGACTTTTCAGAACCTCACGGACAACATCAGCTTTCACTCGTCCCCTAGCCCGCTTCATAATCATACCCATTAGCGGTCCAAGGACACCCTTTCCTCGCGCCTCTATGAATTCCATGTTTTTCTCTATCACTTCATCTACAAGTTTCTCAAGTTCCTTCTGCGAAATCATCCCAAGCCCCAGACTCTTAAGAGCATCATTGGCAGTAGCCTCTTCGTGACTTGCGAGCCACGTTAATATCTCGGGGATACTTTCCTTCGCAGTCTTTCCTGAACCTATGAGACTAAACAATTCTCTGAACTGCTTATCAGTGACAGCTTCAACATTTATTCCGTCCCGTTTCAGCGCCTTCAAAGTTTCCGTCAACGCAACAGCAATAACCGTTGAAGAAACTTTCGCCTTTTTAGCCAAAGACTCAAAGAGGTCAAGGTATTCAGAATTTAAAATCTGCTTAGCAAGCTTACTGTTAAGTTTATATTCCGCCATCAGACGCTTCATCATCTGTTCAGGCAGTTCGGGAAGCCTCTCAGTCAACTCCTCAATATATTTCTCTGTCAGCTGAATCGGAGGAACATCAGTTTCAGGATACATGCGCGCAGCTCCAGGCCTCGGACGCATATACTTTGTAGTTCCGTCAGGATTCGCTGCACGAGTCTCCTCAGGAACACCCCTCAAGGCTACTCTTGCTCGTTCAGTCACGGCTTTCAGGGCATCGGTTGCGTTTTCGTGAGTATCTGCCACGAAGACAACGGAGTCCTGCGGCTTCATCTTTAAGAGTTTGCCGATTTGGTTGATTTCTTCAACTGTTACGCCATAAGCAGGCATTTCATCTGTGTGGAAGATGCCTCCAACCCTTCCCCAGAAACGAGCCATTCCAGCCAACTCAGCCCCAAGCCTCATGCCTGTGGTGAGCTCTCTTTTTAGGAGACCAGCAAATCCGTGAAGTTTAACTGCTAAGACAGATTTGTTCTGTTTAATGGCCTTCGCAATAACTTTACATTTAGTCTGCTTGAAGACTGAAGTAACGTCAACAAAATTGTCGGTGATGTCCTCGTTCTTTACTCCGCGTTTCTTCAGTTCCTCTCGTATTTCTAGGAGCCCAAGTTGACGTTTAACCTCGTTCTCGATTACCTGCGAAACAAGTTCCAGTTCCTGAACGCCCTTTATTTCTATCAACGCTCCATCCCGTATGGAAACGTTCAGGTCCTGACGGATTGTTCCTATACCCCTCCTAACCCTGTGGGTTGCCCTCAAGATTCTTCCGATGGCAGCGGCAGTCTCTTGCGCCTCTTCGGGAGAGTAGATGACGGGGGCTGTGGTAACTTCGATGAGGGGGATTCCGAGACGGTCGATTCGATAACGGATCAGCTGTCCCTCTTTTCCTGTTTTCCTAGCGGCGTCCTCTTCGAGACTCACGTGTTGGATGGCTACTTTTTTGCCTTTGATGTCAATTTCTCCGTTTAACGCTACTACGCATGTTCGCTGGAAACCTGTTGTGTTTGAGCCATCTATGACTGTCTTGCGCATGACATGAATCTCATCAACAGACTTCGCTTTCATCATCAAAGCCACTATTAAAGAGATTTCAACAGCCTCTCGGTTTAGGTCGTGAGGAGGTTCTTCATCCATCTCCACTAAGCATGCAGTCTCGTTGTTCGCCTCGTACAGAATCTTTGTGCCCTTCTGAAACTCGAAGAGAGCCGCTGGATCAACTTGACCCAACTCGCTCTGAGTTGGTCTTAACCTTCTTAGAAACGTGAATTCAGGTTCTTCTTTGAACAGTTGAGGTTCACAGGAACAGAAGAGTTTCTCTTTAGTGTCTAACTGCTGGTGAATCTCAAGCCCTGCCTTTAAACCGATTTTTGAATAGTTAACACTCATGCTGTTTTCCTCAGTATCCTATTTCATCGTGAAGTGTTCTGGGTGATATTTCGTTGGTTATGTTTTTCTTGAGAAGCTTCTTTGCCTCTTCAGTTTTGGTTGTTTGCCCGAGTATCCACATGAGTTTCACGAAGGCTGTTTCAGGAAGCATATCTTCTAGTGAGAGGACTCCAATGGCTAGGAGGTCTCTGCCCTGATCGTAAACGTTCATGTCTAAACGTCCCCAAATGCACTGGGAAGTCATAGCAACAACCACATCCTTTTCGATGGCATTTCGAATGGCTGAAAAACAGTATCTTCCCACGTGACCCAGTCCGGTGCCTTCGAGTATAATTCCTCGGTAGCCCTTTTCAACATAGCAATCGATTATTTCGGGGTTCAGGTCTGGATGAAACTTGACTAGGGCAACTTTTTTGTTGAATTCTGGTTTCAGTTTTAGTTTTCGCTTAGGGTCACGTTTCCTGTAGGTTTTTGTCAACATTGTGATTTTGCCGTCTTCCATTCTGGCTAATGGCGTGGTGTTTATGGATTTGAAGGTGTCTCTGCGGCTCGTGTGACATTTCCTCACTTTAGTTCCTCTGTGAAACACTATGGATTTGTCTGACACGGTTTCGTGCATGGCAACTACAACCTCTGCGAACGGAGCAGCTGCAGCGGCTTTAACTGCTCCCACAAGATTGGTTGCAGCGTCTGAACTGGGGCGGTCTGCTGACCTTTGGGAAGCCACCATTATAACAGGCACTGGCAAGTCTTGTAGGGCGAAACTTAATGCTGCTGCGCTGTATCCTAAGGTATCGGTTCCGTGGGCTACTACAACTCCCGTTGCACCATTTTTGATATGTTTGGCAATGGCTTTCGCTGTTTCGATCCAATGTCTTGATGTGATGTTCTCGCTGTAGACGCTGAAAAGAATCTCTGTATCCACCACGGCTATCTCTGAGAGTTCCGGAACCACACTGTATAGGTCGCTGGCAGAGAGGGCTGGGCGGACTCCTCCTGTTCTGTAGTCGACTCTGCTGGCTATTGTGCCCCCAGTGCTGACAATAGCTACTTTGGGCAATCCTTTCTTGTGTTGCGGGAGCGGCGGAGGCGTGAAAGTTGGTTTAACTCCCTCCCCAACTTTTTCTACCAGTGTTGTGGAATCAATGCGGACTCCCACGTTGTAGCCGCTTTTCAGTTTGATTATGATGTGTCTTTCGTCTCCGATCTCTGATCTGGGAATAAGAATGCCTTCCCACTTTTCTCCGTCTTTGGTTAAGCGGATCACATCACCTATTTCGGCTCCCGCCTTCCTCAAAAACTTTAATGCCTGTCCCCTGTAACCCGGAAACTCTTCGCTCAAACCTTTTTTCTCCTCTTCATCCCTTCAGGTAAACTCATTGAAAACATCTTCCCTTACTGAAACCAGTTTAATAAAAGCTTTAGTTTAGAGGTTTGGAGACGTATGGTCCGTCGTAGTCGTAGCCGAAGCGTTTGTAGTATTGTTTTGTTCCGAGGGCGCTTGTTACAACAATTTTTGTTCGGTCGTAGTCTTCCAGAGCGGTTCGTTCGGCTTCTGACAGAAGAATGGCTCCGTAGCCTTTGTGTTGCCACGCCTTAGCTAGATGTTTACCAACAGTAACCAAGGGACCATAAACACGAAGTTCACGAACTAATGCTGTTGTTTCAGGAAGAATTTCAGGTCTCCACGCCTTTCTTGACGGAATGCGCAATCTGATATAACCAACCAAAACATCATTAAATGCGTCTTCAGCAGAAATGAAGAGCTCTTCGCCCTCAGAAGCCTCTTCTTTAACTGTTCGAACTTCGATGTTGTTTGGGTCAGGTTTTACCTTGTCGTTCAGCCATCTGTGCCCCACTTCTCGACATCTGATGCATCGGCATCGCATCCCCTCTTCACGGAGCTTTTCCTGCACAATTTGTCTGAGGTTGCTGCGTTTCACTCCCGCCTCTATGAGATAGGCTGGTATATCCCTCTGAACCCTCATAATTCTGACCCACGGCGGAACAATCTTCTTCACTTCCACGATTAGCTTAGCCGCCTCTTCGGTGGTGTAAGGACGATAATCACCATTCTTCCACCAACTGTAAACTTTCGTTCCTTCCAAGACTAGGCAAGGATAAATTTTGATCATGTCCGGCTTGAACAGTGGATTTGTAAATATTTCCCGAAAACCTTCTAGGTCGCGTTCGAAGTTTGAGCTGGGCAAACCGGGCATAAGATGGTAAACTATCTTTAAGCCAGCGTCTTTCAATGTGCGGGTGGCTTCCGTCACATCTTCAAGTCTGTGTCCTCGGTTAACTCGTTCGTAGATGTCGTCGTAAATGTTCTGAACTCCAACTTCCACTCGGGTTACGCCCATGGAAAGCATGTGATCAACATGTTCTTTTTTTGCCCAGTCTGGTCTTGTTTCAACGGTAATTCCGACGTTGCGAATTCTGCTGGTCTCCGCCTCTTTTTTCGCTTCTTCTAACGACTGGGATTTTGTTTCAGTGATGGCGTCGAGGCATCTTTTAACAAATTTTTCTTGATATTCTAGTGGCGTGTTTGGGAAGGTTCCGCCCATAACAACGAGTTCTACCTTGTCAACCTTGTGTCCTATCGATTCCAACTGTTCGATGCGTTTTCTAACCTGTTCGTACGGATTATAGTCGTTTTGGGATCCTCTCATGGCTGCGGGTTCGTGGCCCGTGTAGCTTTGGGGAACACCGTGAGATGGACCGCCGGGGCAGTAGGCGCACGGCTCTTCTTGGGGGCAAGGAAACGGTTCAGTCATAACTGCTACTATGGTTACTCCGGAGATTGTGCGGACGATTTTTCTTCGTAGGATGGGGAGCAGTTTGGTGCGTTCCTCAGGTTTAAGGTGCCTTATTATGGTGGAGTTGGAGGGAACCTTTCCGAGACCGTGTTCCCCCGCAGCCTTCACCTTAATCAGGTCAACGTCCCTCTTTGTGGGATTAGGAATCTCCATTAGCCGTTGAATAATCTCCCTGTAGGCATCTTTGCTCATCAGTTTCATCTACAAAATATGCGCGAAAGCTATCAGATAAAGTCTACACTCCATGCTCAAGGTTGGTGCATACTGCAACATAGCCTTTTAGCTGCTCGTCGGTCTTCAGAGCGGAAACTTTTAACTGCGCCCGCTCTAAGAGGGCAACAAAACTTTCTGCCGTGAACTTCTTTTTCAATCCAGTTACCACGAATACAGCTTCAGGTTTGCTGATTCTTTTCATTTCTGAGATAGTTTTCATGGGGTCAGGCATGTTCTGCAGCAGAGTTACGGCGAAAACTTTGTCAAAGATGTGGTCTGGGAAGGGTGTATTGTCCGCGTCTGCTTGGATGAGATGTGCGTTGGACCACTTTTTTGCCACTTGAAGGGCTTTTGAGGAGATGTCAATGCCCACAAGGAGCTTGGCTTTTCGGATATGCGGGAAGAGGAATCCTGTTCCGCATCCCAGATCGAGAACAAGTTCGTTTGATTTGAATTCTATGCTGTTTAGGGCGCTTTCTATTTTGGTGTCTTGTTCCTCCAAGTATTGAACATCGTAAATCTTGGCTTGTTGGTCGTAGTGCCGCATAGTTCTGCGTTTTTTGTTCCATTCCCGCATGCTTCTCAGAAGTTTTATCTGTCTTCGTTCTTCTAAAGATTGTTGGCGGTCTAAATGCCCAGTCGAAAACCCGTTGTTGCGCTAGAAAATCCAAGTGTTGAGAAGGCAGCCGAATTCATTAGAAAAGCTGTTTCGGAGCGGAAAGCTGTGATTCTGGTGGGAGACTGTTGGGTAGACTACAAGGGACGGGCAAGCTCAAAATTGGAGCAGGGAGAACGCATTGTCTTAATCAAGGAGGACGGGTCAGTTTTGGTTCACCGCCCTGTTGGATACGAACCTGTTAACTGGCAGCCTGCTGGGTGTCTGTTTCAAACTCGTGCCGTTGGGGACGTTCTAAAGGTTAGAGCAGTCCGCAGGAAACCCTCTGAATCTGTCAACATATCTTTTGATCAGGTTTTCCTTCTTGCTGCCATGAGTTTGATTGACCGTGGAGATTTTTCTCTACATGCCAGTGAAGAGGATATGCAGAAGGCAATATTGTTGGATCCATCACTTTTGGAACAGGGTTTTGCGCCTATATCTTATGAGAAGAAGGTTGAACCAGGGTTTGTGGATGTTTATGGTCTCGACCGAGAAGGCAGGCTGGTGGTGGTGGAGATCAAGCGGAAGAGGGCGGGGAGGGGTGCTGCGTTGCAACTGGCAAAGTATGTTGAATATGTGAAGACCATTGTGAACAGGGAGATACGTGGTGTTCTTGTGGCTCCTAATCTAGCTAAGGGTGTTCAGAAACTTTTGGTTACTTTGGGGCTTGAGTTTAAAGCTTTGGAACCGAAGAAATGTGCAGATATTTTGCGGAGATCAGAAACGCGTAAGCTTGCTGACTTTTTTGAATAGAAATGGCTTTGAAGCGAGTTTTTGTTATCTTACGTAGTATGGTTTTTTGTCTTTTTTCAGCTTACTTAAGACGTTGACTAAGACGTAGTCGGAGTCTTTGCCCCATAGGAGCCATCTTAAACCGTGGTAAAAGCGTAGGAATTCGAGTCCTCTGTTGGTGGTTCGGTAAAAATTTTCGCTCTCTTTCTTCACGCTTACCAGCTTCAATATCATCATGACGGGCATGTATTTTTCTAGGCTTTCGCGGTCTAGGTCGCAGCCGACTATGATCTCAGATTCTTTGGAGCCTAAACTAGCTACCCGCAGGATGTCTGCGACAACGTCAAACTCCTTTCTCTCTTCCATCATCGAAGCCCCGACTAAACAGTTTCTAAAATATAGTTTTCCAGCAACTTTAACGGTTATTTCAAAATCGGCAATATGTCAAAGCCGATAGCATAAATCTCTAGTCGTGCTCACACTCACCCAAAAAGACTTCTAACATGTGCGGTCTTGTGAGGCGGATGGTGCATAGTGTATTTATGTTCTCCAGAAATACGGCAATGTTTATTAAATCTCACTACTCAATAAACGCTTTATTCTAGCGGTGAATAAAAAAATGAGCCCATCTTCAAAAATACCCAAGACCTTGGTAATAGGACTTGGCCAGATTGGATACAACAACTGCGTGTATATGACCCGTCACGGATTAGACGTTGACGGTTATGACATCAGTGACGAAGCTGTTCAAAATGCTCTAGACACTGGAGTAATCCAAAATGAAGCCACAAGTTTCAGAGGATATGACTACTACATAATTTGCGTTTCCACACACAATCCCCAAAACATGTTATTTCCATCACTTGAAGGATTCTTCGACGTCATACATAGACTAGCAATTGAAGGAAAAGAAGGTTCATTAGTCGCTATAGAAAGCACAATAACAAAAGGAACATCCAGAAAAGCCTGCAACATCCTCAATCATCGACTTCACGTTGCTCACGTGCCCCATAGATTTTACTCCGCGGAAAAAGATTTGCATGGAATTAATCAGCCCCGCGTCTTAGGAGGATGTGAAAGTTGCTGTACAACAGAGGCGCATTACTATTACCTGAATTTGCTTAACATACCGATACACGTAGTAGATGACATCGAACTAGCAGAACTCAGCAAAATAATCGAAAACACTTACAGAATGATCCAAATTGCTTTTGCAGAAGAGCTGAAAATGTTCTGCGATATTCAATCAATAGATTTCACAGAATTAAGAAAGGCAATTAATTCCAAATGGAACGTAGAGATTCTTGAAGCTAGGGACGGAATTAATGGGCATTGTCTCCCCAAGGACTCACAAATGTACCTCAATCTGACAGAACAAACTATCCCTTTCAGCATAGCTTATTCGGCGAAAGCCGTTGATCGTCAATACAAGCGGCACATTAACAACAACAAAGAAAAAACAAATCTAATCGAGCGAACCATCGAAGCTTAAGATGCTATTCCTCTTCTTTTTCAAGGGTGAAAGTATCTGAAAATTTTCCACGTTGCAACAATTTCCACAACAATCGTTATTTTAATAGGAATTGCCCTCGTTGTACCAGTATTTTTTCGGACTCCAGCCCCTCAAGAAAAGCTACAAGTTATGCTTTCCTTCAACATCAGTGACACTGAAGACCTATCAACATGGTGCAGTGAACTTGCAGCTGTTTTAGAAGAGCGAAACATAAAAGCCACCATCTTCTTTCCGGGGAAAATTGCTGAGGAAAATCCAGAATGTCTAACGTATTTTGGAGAAGGAATCGATATTGGAAGTCAAACCTATAACTACGTAGATTTAACTTCGATTTCAGACTTTTCGGTTCAACTTGAAGAAGTAAGAAACGGCAAAGAAGCGGTTGATAATGCTGGAAATTTGTATTCTCGCGTGTTTAGAGCACCATACGGAGCTACCGACGAAAACATTTACTATCTTTTAAGTCAATGCGGAATCATAGCTGACTTCTCGTACGAGCAGCAATACAACCTATTCCAAAATGGGCAATTCATAAAATACAACGCAATAACATACGAGGGCTCTATCGATTCTGTTGAATCAATTCTGAACAACACAAGATCATCCGACCTCACCATAATAACTTTTGACAATTCTAGGTCAATATCACAGATTTTTGATGTAATTTCTAGACTGAAGAACGGTGAAGTACAATTCGTCAGTGCTTCGGACTTGGCAGAAACCGACTTAACCGGAAGAGGTGCCTCATCTGGTTTCTGAAGTTATCGTCTCAGAATCTGAGACGCAACAAGGTGATTCTTCGCTTACGAAAGAACCCGAAAATCAGCCCATACTAATCTGTCGAAGGGTTTCGGTTGGGAAAAAAGCTTGGACATTACGTATAGTTCTTTTATGCACGTTAATTTTTTTGATGTGCAGTAACATAATTATTGCACTAAGAATCAATGACCCGCTTGTTATTTACTCAACACTGATGCCTATACAAACAATAGCTATTTTCTTCATAGGCTGGTTTTTCTTTAAAAATTCAGCCCAGCCGAACCAAGTTGATGATCGTGACTTAGTGTCTGTGATCATTCCAATATACAATCAAAAAGCGTTAATTGAGAAAGTGATCGATGCTGTTTTTAGGTCTTCTTACCAAAATATAGAAGTTATTGCGGTTAACGATGGCAGTAGTGATGGCACAGGCGATATTCTTGATTATCTTGACGAAAAATATCCGCAGCTTACAGTTATGCATAGAACGAACGGGGGAAAACGGAGAGCCATTTCTACTGGATTTTACGCCTCCCATGGAAAATATGTTGTTCTGATGGATTCCGATAGTATTGTCGACAAATATGCAATAGAAGAGTTCATGAAAGCACTCCAGTCTAACCCTGAAGTAGGTGCAGTGGTTGGAAACGGTAGAGTGCTTAATGCAAACAAAAATTTTCTCACGAAATGCCAAGACGCATGGTATGATTACGCCTTCAATATCCATAAAACAACAGAAAGTGTTTTTGGATCTGTTCTTTGTTGCTCAGGATGTTTATCTGCTTACCGGCGTGAGGCAATAGCCCATTTTATTCCATACTGGGTTGAATGGAAAGTTCAGAATAGTGACGACAGAGACCTCACAACCTACACAATAGCAACACCCTGGGCAAAGAAAGAATTGGCTCCACTATCACAAAAATTGATGAAGTCAATGTCCCAGTATGATGATGCAGAAGATCGAGGCTTAACCGCACAAACTCTTGTTGAATGGAAAACTGCTTACGTGCCTTCAGCAATTGTTCATACTGAAGTCCCTGAGAAGTGGAGGGCTTATATTAGACAGCAAACCAGATGGAAAAAAGGATATTTACGGTCAAACTTCTTTGTCAGTGCATTTTTTTGGCGGAAACATCCCTTAATTTCTCTAGTCTTTTATATCGAGTTTATGACAACTTTTATTGCTCCTCTGCTTTTGTTCATAATCTACTTTTACACACCATTGATATTGAACAACTATCTGCTACCGTTAACCTATCTGATAGGACAAATGGCGATAGGCCTTGTCGCTGGGCTTGACTACAAATTCAGAAATCCCGAAACTAAAACGTGGAAATACAAGCCACTAATGAACCTCATCGCATTCCTTGTGCTTCCATGGTTAATCTTTCCAGCCCTCTGGACTTTCAGGAAAAATCAGTGGCTTACGAGGTGACTAAATTGAAAAGACAACAATATCTGATTATTGTTACAGTTTTAATCGCAATTTCAATTGCATTGGCACTCTGTAATGAAATAACGAAGCCGAAAAAATCCTCCAAACCTCCAGTGATAGTTGTTCGAATAGATGATATTCAAGACTTCGCATTTAGAGAGGCACAACTATACTTGATGGAATATAGCATGGTTAACAAAATACCTGTAAGCCTTGCGATAATACCAAAAGTGTTCGGTAAAGATCAGGAATTAGTCGAGGCTACGAAACAAGTAATTGAATCAGGCTCCGAAGTGGTAGTGCACGGATGGGAACATGAGGACCTTGCCCAACTCACATATGATGAGCAAGAATCGAGGCTTTTCGAAGCTAAGCAACATCTCGAAAAAACTTTGGATGCAGAAACTAAGGTTCTGGTGCCTCCTATGTTCAGTTATAATGACAATACAATAGAAGCGATGGAGACAACGGGATACGCTATAGTGTCGGGGCTTGCTGAGTTCCACGAAGAGGGTTGGGCTTCCGCAAGGATTCAGAGCGTACCCGCGACAGTTGAATTATCGGATTATTCCAATCAAACATGGCAAATGAAAAGCAGAAGTGTGGTGTTGAAGGAAGTTGAAGCCAGTATAGAGGAGTATGGTTATGCGATGATTGTAACGCATCCACAAGAATTTATGAAAGACGGTAGTTTAAATCTGGAGTTTGCTCAAGAATATGAACTGACTCTGCAAAATATTCTTGAGATGTTCTCCTTCAACACAATCGAGGGTATCAGCAATGATTTGTCGTAAACTCTTAGGTTTTAGCTCACGTAGAAGGGGTGTTTTTCTTTCTTTTTTATCTGTCCAAGAAGACGCATCAGCAGGAAATCGTTGTCTTTGCCCAAAAGAAGCCATCTGAGCCGATGGTAAGTGTTGAGGAATTCTAATCCTTTTTCGGTTGTTCGGTAGCACATTTCCTTTTCATCGTCTATGGTGAGCAAACTTAGTTCTTCCAAGGCTGACAGGTAGTTTTCTAGTGTCATGGAATCCAACTTGCATTGGTTCATGATCTCTCCTTCCTTGGAGCCTTTGGCTGCGACTCGCAGAATATTAGCAACGACTTTAACTTCGTTTCTTTTTCTCATTTCAAAGCACTGCCCGAACGAAATATTTCCAGAACATGGTTGATGTAAAAGCATTTTAATGGTTATTTCAGTCTCGCCAATACTAAATTAACAGATAGTAAAAAAATATAGAACAAAACTGCATTCCCAACAAAACAACATAATTCTATGTTAATTGCTGTCTAAAACATGAACAAGAAGAACAATCAACCATGCTGTTGGATTAGTTTAGTCAAAGTTTCTTGACAAAAACCCTTTTCAGTCCAATTATCGTCAGTTTTATTAGGTTCTAAAAATGGGGGGGAGAAGTACAGCTTTCGTTCTATTGCTGATTCTTTCTGTTGTGTTGATTACAATTCGTGAAATCGAGATGATAAAGGCAGACAATACTATCATCTACATAAGAGCAGATGGCAGTATTGAGGGAACAGATAAGATACAAAGAAACGGGAATGTCTACACTTTTTTGGGAAATATCAGTGTTGAGGGTACTCAGGTTGATGGTATAATAGTTGAGAGGGACTACATTGTGATTGACGGGGCAGACTACACACTTCAATATATAGGAAATTTATCCTATCTTTTCAGAGGAATTAATGGAATTAATCTTACGACCCGCAACGGTGTAACCATAAAAAATCTGCGAATACTAGACTTTGTTTTTGATGTCCAACTCCATAACTCTTCAAATAACACCATTTTGAGTAACTACATTTCTACTTCAGAATTGGGCATCGCTCTCTCCAATTCCAATAACAACAGCATTATCCAAAATAAGATAGTGAGCTATGGAGAAAACATGTTCAGCATGTTAAACGCTTCCAGCGCTAGCATGCAGCTCGTCAACTCTTCAAGTAACACCATTCTGGGAAATTATGTTTACACTAAGGAAATTGGCATCAATATCTTAGAGTCTCACAACAACAGCATTACCCAAAACGAGTTGGTTAGCAATGGAGAAGGCATCGGATTTGCATTTTATCGTTTCTCAATAAACGACACAATCTCAGGAGACTCATTATACAACACGATTTCTGGAAACAACATTATAGAACAGGGGATTGGTATCAAGAGCTTAACTGGTTCGAAAAACCTTGTTTCTGGCAATAATATAACAAACTGCAAGACATACGGCATTTTTTTAGAGAATTATCAACAAATTAACATAGTTGGAAATAACTTTGAAAATAACACAGTTGCAATCTTTATAGGTCAGGAAGCTTCAAACAACACAATATATCTTAATAACTTCATTAACAACCAAAAGGAAGTAACGGATGTACGTTCAACAATACCTTTTCTTCCTAGTCCAAAAAACACTTGGGATACTGGTTCTAGAGGCAACTACTGGAGCAGTTACAATGGCACAGACAATGATGGGGATGGAATAGGTGACACTCCCTACATAATTAATGACGTTAATCAAGACAACTACCCACTAATGAAGCCTGTAGATATGGAAGAGTTCATAATCCCAGAGTTTCCTTTATGGGTAATTCTACCATTATTCCTAGTTGTCACGTTATTTGCAATAATCGTCAGAACGAAAATATTCCGTAATTCTTCTCTGAAATAGAGCGTTCCTTAGCAGGCTGCTTCTTTCTATCCACTGTTTCATCGGAATCTGGAACTGGCTGGCGATGCGGCTCAAAGCTTCATTCAAAGTGTTGTATTTCAGCGGTTTCTGCCTCAGAGCATTCCTCACATTCTCTCTCACCTGCCAAACCCCCACAGGCATGATATATCCAGGATGCGCCTCTCTCAAAACAACCACCAATGCCTGTCTTCGCTCCTTCATAAGCAATTCTCCCACCGCTAACCGCGCTGCATAATAGCAGCCTCCGATACTAGCATAAGTTGTGCGACCGCCATAACCTTCCCAGTCTGAACACATAACAACATACCTGTCGCTTGGGTTCCAAACTGTGCCCGGATACCAAGCTTCCATCGCTTCGTAACTCCAAGCTCTAGGCATCATCAAAATTTCAAATCTGTTGTCCAGATAGCGAGACTCGTAAACTCGGTACTCGTTGATTTCTGGAAATGTTTTGATCTTGTTCATCATGTCTTTCGAGATGATGCTGTCTACCGCTGTTATGCTCCAGCGGGTGGGAACCAAACGTCTCTGTTCTTTCATTCCAAAGGCGCCGACGCTGAAAGCCCGCTGAATCTTTGTAACCAATGTTCCCTTCTGGAAGAGCGTTGTGACGGCTTCAGAAGCTTTCAGGTCATCGTCGAAGTAAGCTTTCTGGATGTGATGGTCCCACCGAGAGTTTGAAACTCTCACGTTCTTGAGGAGGGCGGAGGGTCCGAAGGGCTGGATTTGGCTGTCGAGAACAAGAGTTTTAGTGGGCTTCTTCTTGAGGGACAACTCAACGTCAACTGGATTAGTTGACAGGGCTAAATCAATGGTGTGATCCATTATCTTACCTGCCTCCTCAAACTTCTTCACGTGAACCCTGTGTTTTCCTCTTACGAGCATGGAGCGGAAACCCACAATTTCATCAATTGTTTTTCCAAACCAAGATTCTGGCAGGTCGTAGAGGCTTGTGTCTTCGTGGATAGGCGGAACTAGTGGTCCTGCGTAGACGTAAGGGTAGCCGATTCGACCCACAAAGACCCCTGGCGGGCAAGCTCCATCCAAATCAGTGCTCTGGAGTAAAGGTGCGGTTCTAAAGTAAGAGCTGAACCTGACGACTAAAGGACAGCGGGTTTTGCCGCATAAGAACTTGCCGCCTTTACAAATTGCACATAGACTTTTTCCTCGTGCTTTGGTGACCAACTGGTCTTTGCTGTAGTTGAGGTCGGCGGTGAGGTTGTGGTCGTCTAGAAGCTGCAGAACCCAAGTGTTGTCTTTCAAGGAGGGCTTGGGTTTCTTCACTTGCCCTACAATCTTGGCGTTTCTTTTTCCTCCAGTTGGTCTCCTCATCTTTACTCCGCCGGAAAAGATTGGGGATAAATTGTTGGTGATGTTAGAAAGGCTTTTCGTTTCTTCAGGTGATGTTTGGTGTTTTGGGTGGGATTATCATGTTTTTATTGTGTTGTTTCTGAGTGAATATGTGTATCTGATTCTGATATTTACATATTTAATATATAAGAAAAAAAGAATGTATTATTTAGTAAGAAACCCGAAATTATTCAACATCGAAAACTAAGAACACACAATAGGAGTAAAAACTCGTTGATCATAACCCTCCACTCCTACAAGGGCGGAACTGGAAAGACCCTGCTATCAGTGAATCTGGCAATGATTCTCGCTGACAAAGGCAAAAAAGTCTGCTTGCTGGATTTTGACCTTAGAGCTCCAAGCCTCAGCTCCACATTCAAGAACAACACGAAATACTGGGTGAATGACTACCTGAACAGAATCTGCGAAATAGACAGCCTTCTAACAGACTGTACCCCTAAGTACATCAAAGGGGGGCAATTGTTTGTTGGTTTGGCAGACCCCTCAACAGTGGCTATTCGAGAGATGTCATCCAAAGACAGAAAATGGGGAATGGAAGCACTAGGCAGACTTCTAGCACTCAAAAACTCTCTCCTAAACGACATGGGCTTTGATTATGTACTCTGCGACTCAAGTCCCGGACTACAATATTCATCCATTAACACCATAGTCGCAGCCGACATGGTGCTAGTAGTAACATCCATAGACAAGTCAGACATAGAAGGAACACAGAGGATGATACATGACCTTTACGACCTCTATGAAAAGAAGACGGGAATTGTAGTTAACAAAGTTCCACAATCTGTCTTTTCAGGCAAAATTCCCCTCAAACTCGATCCACAGCAGTTACCCATCGTTGACCTCATTCCCTGTTCCTGTGATGTACTCCAATCAGGAGGAGAATATCTGTTTGCTTTTGAAAAAAAAGAGCATCCAGTCACCTTCACATTACGGAAAATAGCCGCAAAAATGGAAAGTTTCCAACTGGAATAACAATTGAATTTTTCTATACTTTTTAGGAATAGAAGCATGGAACAGTAGAAAGTAAATCTGCTGCAGACATTTTCATATCCTTTAAAGTTCTAGGCGCATTTTAAGTTCTAATAAAAAGTCTTAAAGCCGATGGACGATTGAAATGGGTATATGCCAAGCAACACCATCAAGATAATAGCCATTATAGCCGCTTTTTCTACCGGATTCGCGGCTGTCAGCGCCTATCTGATACTTGACAACATTCAAATTAACGAACAACTTAATGATCAGGAAGCTCAAATCAGTGAATTGCAAACTGCACTGCAGCAAGTTGATGAGCATGAACAACAGCTTAACGAACTAGAAAATGTTCTCGAACAGGTTAGTGAACAGGAAGATCAGATCAGGAGTTTACTAAATGTTTTGCAGCAAGTTAATGAGCATGAACAACAGATCAACGAGTTACAAACTGCTCTAACACAACTCAATCAACTACAAAGCGCCCTACAGCAACTCAGTCTACAGGAACAGCAACTCAATGAACTACAAGACGCCCTAGACGAAGCAAATAACAGCATCGAAGAAGCCAAAACAAGCCTAACAAATCTAACCACTCAAACAAACTCCCTGTCTCAAAGCACATCCGCAAGCTTGGCTGAACTCGAATCCACTGTAGACAACCTTGAAGGGCTTATTTCCGACCTTTCAAATCTTGAAGATGTTGTTAATCAGCTGCTTAACCGGACACCGGCGGAAGTATACGAAGCTTCATACAAGTCCGTTGTGGTAGTCAGAACTCCTGTGGGGCAAGGTTCAGGATTTTTCTTCAACAATTCAAACACAATAATTACCAACTACCACGTAGTAGAAGAAGAAACCGATATTGAAATCGAATTCTATGATAGAACAAGAACGCAAGCAACAGTGATAGGCCTCGATGCTTACTCCGACGTAGCCGTATTATCAGTATCCACCACTCCACCCGATGTTAACCCCCTGAATTTCAGTGACCAATACATGGTTGGACAACAAGTAGTAGCCATAGGCGCCCCGCTTGGACTTACAGAAAGCCTTTCGTCAGGACACATAAGTCACGGAAGCAGATATCTCGGTATCGACCCAATAATCGTACCTGTTTTTCAACTTGATCTGACTATAGCCCCCGGCAGTTCAGGAGGACCACTGTTGGATCTTTATGGAAACGTTCTTGGAATAACAAACGCGTACCTCGAAGGGGTGGGCTTCAGCTTTGCAATTCCACTCGACATCTTAAAACTGGTGGTCCCCGCCCTAATAGACGAGGGAGAATATAGCCACCCCTATGTAGGTGTTGGTTTAGTAGCACTGAGTCCAGAAATTATTGACCTATTGGATATTCTAAACGTTGCTTCATCCCAGACAGGACTTTTAATTACGGATGTTGCTCCAAATTCCCCAGCGGATGACGCTGGATTAAACCCCGCTGTAACTGGAGTTCTAGGTATAACAGCCGTGGACATCATATTGGCTGTTGATGGCAATCCCATGCTCACAATAGAAGATTGGATCGTATACATGGAACTAGAAGTTTCTCCGGGTCAAACTATCTCTTTGAGCCTCTGGAGATCGGGTGTAACCTCTTCAGTGTCCGTTACGACTGGTGAACGAGAGCCTTACTCAGGATAATTATTTCCATTTTCCCAACTTCAACGTTTGCTTCTGAAGAAGGTTAAATCTTTAAGCTCTTGAGATGTAGGTAATAACGGCTGATGTGTATGAGTAATCTCCGATTTCCCATAATTATTGTGAACTACAAGACATATTCTGAAGCTACGGGTAAAAAAGCAGTCAAGCTGTCAAAAATTGCGGAAGAAGTGAGTTTGGAGTCAGGGGTAAACATAAGCGTGGCTCCTCAATTCACAGACATAGCGTCCATCGCCGAAGCTGTATCAATCCCAGTTCTTGCACAACATATTGATCCTGTACCGCCTGGCAGTTACACAGGGCACGTCCTTCTGGAATCCGTGAAAGAAGCTGGAGCCATTGGAACATTAATCAACCACTCGGAGAGACGACTAAAATTGTTTGAAATCGAAGCCATAATTGCCAAAACCCGCGAATCTGGTCTGGTTTCGGTTGTTTGCACTAACAACACTATGGTGAGCGCTGCAGCGGCTGCTCTTAAGCCAGACGTGATTTCTTTGGAGCCGCCTGAATTGATTGGGTCTGGAATCGCTGTCTCGAAAGCTAGGCCTGAAGTTGTTTCTGACACGGTTGAACTTGTGAAACATATAAACCCTCAAGCTGTGACTCTCTGCGGGGCTGGAATAACGACAGGTAAAGATGTTTCTTCTGCATTAAAGCTTGGTACTAAAGGAGTTTTGGTGGCTAGCGGCATAGTGAAAGCGAAAGACCCGCGCAAAGTGTTGATGGAGTTTTCGGAAGCCATCACAGAATCATCATAGAAACACTTCAAAGCCGAAGAACTTGGTATAGTCTTTAATATTGTCACAATGAACAAGTAATATAGAGTCGTATGTTCCCAAAGAAATCGAAAACAGGTTTGATGATTTTCGCCTTTTCTCTATTACTGATTTTTGCAGGATTAAGCTATTTTCTCTACTTGCAGGTTCTTTTTCCGAAGCTAGTACCTCATTATGGAAGCGGAGAAAGATTCACCCTCATCGAAGCAAAAAACTACACCTATCAAATACCTTGGCATGCAGTTTCAAGGCTCCATTTATCTCTCGAAACTGATGACACTGTAGAACTCTACGTGAATGGTGACTATGTGTGTGATTGCAGTCACTATGATTTTGTCATAGAAGAGGGTGAGCAAGTTTTAGTTTTGTTAAAGTCAGACGCTCCAGTTTCTGGCATGTTTACGGCATGGCAGGAGGTTCCTTCTGAGAGGCTTGTCCTTGCATTAATTTTAGTTGGATTGGGTCTCATTGGTGTAGCTTTCACATTTGTAATCGAAAAGCGGTAATTTTGTGTGTTTTTTGGAGTTTAGGCGTGATTAACAACCTTTATATCTTCTGTTCTGGCTTCTTTCCCTTCTAACTGAATCAAATCAGTTAACCATAACAGACTTTCGGGGATTGACAATTGAAAGTCCAAATTAGATGCGCCTCATGTCTTCTCCATCGCGGATACCTAGAAATCCAAGAATCCACAAAAGACCCTGATCTTCAATTCAAAGCAATCTCAGCTCTTCTGCGACTCTTAGCCGAAGAATTCAAGCCAGATGCCAATCCCGCCTATTTAGGCACAAAACGCGATAAGCTGATACGAAAGATAACCGGCAACCCAGACCCCTTCAAACATAGAAAACAACTCAGTAACAAAAAGGCTCTTGAAACGCTTCCCTTGGCAAAGAGTATTGTCATGAAGGAAGCTTCGCCTGAATTGCGGTTCAGGAAGGCTTGTTTAGCCTCCATCGTTGGCAACATCATGGAATTTGACATTCCAGACAACCCTTTCAAGTTCAAAGACCTTGAAGAACTGATTCAACAGGCTGAAAAAGACCTAGTCATAGATGAAATTTCTCAGATCTTCAACAAAGCAAAGAATGCACAACGGATTCTCTTCTTAACTGACAATGCGGGAGAGATAGCTTTTGACACGTTGCTTGTTCAAGAACTGAAAAACTTGGGTGCCGAGGTTATAGTGGCGGTTAAGAGTGGTCCCATACTCAATGACGCCACCATGGAAGACGCCCAAATTGTTGGAATGGACAAAGTAGCAGACGAGGTGATCACAACAGGGTCGGACTCGGTTGGTTTAGTTCCCGAAAACTGTTCCAGCGAGTTCCTTGACGTTTACAATTCAGTGGATTTTGTTGTAGCAAAGGGTATGGGTCACGCTGAGACTCTTACTGAACTTAAGCTTCCAGTTCCCCATGCTTTACTGTTGAGGTCAAAGTGTTGTACTGTGGCAGGTCACCTTAACGTTGATATAGGAAAAAACCTTGCTAAGATTCTATTCTAGCCTCGTTAGGATGTAAAAGAAGTGGATTTGCCTCAAATGCAGTTTGGGCGGCGTGTTCTCTCCGATACTAACGAAGCTCTTCGCAGAGAATGGATAATAACCAACGGGTTAGGCGGATACGCTTCTTCAACCGTTTTGGGAATCAACACCAGAAAATATCACGGTCTCCTTGTTGCAGCTTTTGATCCTCCAGTGAATCGCTGGGTTCTATTAACAAAGCTTGATGAAGAAATAAAAATCGGAAACAAAACCTATGACCTAGGTGCAAACGAGTTCACGGACGTCATTCACCCTAAAGGACACAATTTTCTTTCCAACTTTGTCCTCAACCCCCTCCCAACTTACAACTACACGGTGGAAGGTATTAAGCTTCAGAAGACAGTTTTCATGCCCAATCAAAAAAACGCAACCATAGTAATCTACGAAGTCCATAACCCACTAGAAGAAAAGATATCTATCCACATTTCCCCCCTCGTTAATTCGCGGCACATCTACCACATAACAACCAAGGAAAGGCTCCCGTGGAGGTTTATTCAAAAGCGATACGGAAACGGCGTGATAATCAAACCGTCTGCTCCGCTATCATCTTTAATCCTGTCCTCAGGCAATCTTGGGTCTTTTGTGAAAGAGAGCTGGTGGGTTGAACGAATGTTCTTCAGGACTGATGCTTCCCGAAACGAAAGCAGTATCGACGACAACTTTAGACCCGGATACTTCAAGTTTTCTGTTGACCCTAAATCTAAGAAAAGATTTTTCGTTCTTGTAGCAGCTGGAAAAAGTGAGGAAGAAGCACAGAGCCTATTTTCATCTTTTGGAAAAGAAATGGAAACCATCGACCTGTTACACAGTCAGGAGTTGGAACGTCGGACAGGTTTGTTGGAAACGTTTCGGGAACGCCACGCTGACTTAGAAATGGAGGAGTGGCTAAAGTGGCTCATCCAAGCAGCAGATTCTTTCATCGTGAAGAGAGCATCAACCCAAAAGAAGTCGGTGATTGCCGGCTACCACTGGTTTGATGATTGGGGAAGAGATTCCCTAATTTCCCTGCCTGGACTGACGCTCGTCACGGGAAGAATTATGGATGCGCAGGAGATATTGTTAACTTTTACGCGCTACTGCCAGTACGGCATCATTCCCAATCGTTTCTCGGACAACGAAGATACGCCAATCTACAATACAGTAGACGCCACTTTATGGTTCTTCAATGCTGTTCTCCAATACCTCAAGTATACCGGAGATTTCGAGTTTGTTAAGAAAAACTTGTGGAAAACATTGAATGAGATCGTTGAATATCATATTATGGGAACTATTTTTGGCATTCACATGGAAGAAGACGGGTTGATCGCGCATGGTCCACAGTTGACTTGGATGGATGCTGCCACCACTGATCGTTTTGTTACGCCAAGAGGGGGAAAGGCTGTTGAGATTCAAGCTTTGTGGTACAATGCTCTAAAGACGATGCAGTTGCTAGCAAAAAGGTTCGATCAAAGAGACAAGGCTGAAAAATATTCTGATATGGCTGAAAAGGTTAGAGCGAGTTTTTTATGGAACTTTTGGAATCCCCGAAAAGAATGCCTTTTAGATGTTGTGTCTGCGGGTGGTGCTGATTCGTCGTTGAGACCAAATCAGATTATTGCTGCCTCCTTGGACTTTTCCGCTCTTGACGGTGAAAGAAAAGAAAAAATCGTTGAGGCAGTTTGGAAAAATTTGTGGGGACTATACGGGCTTAAAACTCTCCCTAACGATGATCCGCGATACATAGGAGAATACCTTGGTGACTGGGGACACCGCGATAGTGCATACCACAACGGCACAGTCTGGGCATGGCTCCTAGGTCCATTCACAACAGCCTTCCTAAAAACAAAAAATCATGAAACAAATTGGCGGAACTTTGCTTTCAAAAATTTCCTGCAGCCTCTCTTCAAAGAAGAAATGCCCCGAGCTGGTGTGGGAACGATCAGCGAAATCTTTGACGGTGATGAACCACACATTTCTAGAGGTTGTATTTCTCAAGCTTGGAGCGTAGCCGAACCGTTAAGAGCCTACGTTGAGGACATAGTTTTGAAGAGGCCTTCCTACGAGAGGGAAGTTCTGGAGACTCTTGCATATTAGTAAATAAGAAATTATAAAAGGCACAGAAATCTTCATTGCATTTCGAAAGCCTACACTGTTTCAGCTTGTGGTCAACCATGACAGACGTTTGCCTAATGTTCGAGGTCCATCAACCATTCAGATTGAATCGCAATTTTCACTCTGACCTACTGGCTAAAGGAAAAGTATCCAAAAAAGACCTTTTCGACCTCTATTTCGACCAAGAGCTTAACCGTTACGTTTTCGAGAGAGCCGCAAGAAAATGTTACTTTCCCGCCAACAAGATAATCTTGGAACAGATTGAAAAAAGCAAAAAAGAACGGAAACAATTCAAAGTAGCTTACGGCATATCCGGCGTCTTTCTTGAACAGTGCGAACGCTGGAACCCAGACCTAATCGAATCCTTCAAACAACTCGCAGAAACCGGATGCGTAGAATTCATGGACGAAACATACTACCACTCGTTAGCCAGCCTTCACGGAACAGACCGCTCAGAATTCGTGGAACAGGTTAAAATGCATCGCCAGCTCATGAAAGACCTCTTCAACTATGAGCCACAATTTATCGAAAACACCGAATTACTCTACAACAACGCCATAGCTAAAACAATGGAGGGAATGGGCTACAAAGGCACAGTCACAGAAGGAATTGAGAGACTTCTAAAGGGAAGAAGCCCCAACTACGTGTACAAAGCCAAAGACTCTAACCTTCGGGTGTTGCTTCGCAACTACCGACTCTCCGACGACATAGGTTTCCGTTTCTCCTCAAATTGGTGGAACGAATATCCCCTAAACGCAACCAAATACGCCCGCTGGCTAGCCGCAACCCAAGGAGACGTGGTCGTTATCTTTGTTGACTACGAAACCTTTGGGGAACACCACTGGTCAGAATCCGGCATCCACGAATTCTTAAGATGGCTACCCGGCGAAGTGAACAAATGGCACAACCTAAACTGGCAAACACCCTCCGAAGCCATTAGCCGGCACGCTCCAGTTGATGAAATCGACGTTTACGAATACAACACTGTTTCATGGGCTGACATTGAACGAGACCCAAGTGCATGGATTGGAAATCCCATGCAGAACATATGTTACGATTCTCTAAAGGAACTGGGACAGTTAGTGAAGGGAATAGGCGACAAAGAACTGATTCGTTTATGGCGTTACCTCCAGATGAGTGATCACCTGTATTACCTCAGCATAAAAGGAGGAGGACCCGGAGACGTCCACAACTACTTCAGTTCCATGGGCAGCCCAGTAGAAGCCTTCGCCGTATACTCAAGAGTGCTTTCTGATCTTGAAGCCAGAATCCTCGTAGAACTGGAAAAACCGGAGCTGGCAGCAAAGAGGATGCTGAGGCGCCTTCCAGCAGGAATGGGATTCACCTTCTCTTACGAATTCGCACGCTCCTCCGGTTTAACAGTTCACAGTTTAGACGATTTTGTTTCAACGCTTAAGACTGTTGACGTTAGCTCAATTCGGTTCCATGTGGAAAGAGGAGATTTCGAACGTTGGCTGCGCCAAGTTGTTGGTGACGAGAAACTAGCTGACCAGATAGCGAAAATTGGCAAGTCAAGCAAAAAGTTGAAGGGGGAAGCTCTGCGCAAGAAAGTTCTTGCTGTAACTGAAAGAAGAATTAAGCAACTGAAAAGAATCACTGATGAAAAGTCTGCCAACTCAAAGGTGAGGGAAAACTAGAAAGAGCGGGAGTATGTCTAGAGGTTTTTGGTTATGATCAGAGATCCTGTTTGCGGTTTGCCTTTAACTGAACCTGACGAGGAATTCAAGGCTGAAGTTAGGGGAAGAACATACTATTTCTGCGGTGAATACTGTAAACGTTCTTTCTTGCGGGGAAAGAAGATAGCCTATTTTTCCATGGAAATCGGATTGGACAAAGATTTTCACACTTACAGCGGAGGTTTAGGAGTATTAGCTGGCGACATGATAAAGTCCAGCGCCGACCTTAAGATACCCTTGGTAGGAGTAACTCTCGTCAGCAGAAAAGGTTACTTGAAACAGGAAATTAGAGACGGAAAACAGACCGAGTATCCAGACGAGTGGACACCATCCAATTTTATGACTGAATTGCCAAACCAAGTTGAGTTGACTATACAGAATCGAAAAGTCAGAGTGAAAGCTTGGCTTTACGATTACCAGAGTCCCACAGGAGCATTGGTTCCTGTCCTATTTCTTGACACAGACCTCGAAGGCAACGCCCCAGAAGACCGAGAAATCACTTCTTACCTATATGGTGGCGACAAGAATTACAGGTTGAAGCAAGAGATCGTCTTAGGAATCGGCGGAGTAAAAATGTTGGAAACCGCAGGCTTCAAAATAGGAAAATACCACATGAACGAAGGACATTCCTGTCTCCTCACATTGGAATTGCTGGCAAGGAACGGTATGGAACCGGATGAAGTGAGAGACCTTTGCATATTCACCACTCACACTCCAGTAGAGGCGGGACACGACAAATTCTCGTATGATCTAGTCCAAGAAATGTTGGGCGAAATAATTCCATTAGAAACCATGAAGAAGCTTGGAGGCGAAGATCGTCTGAATATGACGCGTCTGGCACTTAACTTAAGCAAATACGTGAACGGGGTTGCGAAAAGACATAAAGAATTTTCTTTAACTCTTTTTCCCGGATACAACATCTCAGCTATAACTAATGGTGTTCATTCTTTCACTTGGACTTGTGAGTGTTTCAGAAGGCTTTTTGACAGGTATCTGCCGGGGTGGGCTAATGAACCTGAATTGCTGGTTAGAGTGGATAGCATTCCTGATGAGAAGATTTGGCGGGCTCATATGGAAGCGAAGGAAAATCTCGTACGTTACGTTCGGGAACTTTCAGGTCTCCAGTTTGATCCTGACGTGCTTACTCTGGGTTTTGCGCGTAGAGCCACTGGCTACAAGAGACCGAATTTGATATTTTCAAACATTAAGAGGCTTGAGGAAATCAACAAGGCAGGAAAGATTCAGATTATTTATGCGGGCAAAGCTCATCCCCGAGATTGGATGGGGAAACGGTTAATCGAAGAGATTCATGAGATGAAAAAGAATCTGAAGGACATAATGAAGATTGTTTATTTGGAAAATTACAATTTAGAGATGGCGGCTAAGCTCACTGCTGGCGTAGACGTCTGGTTGAACACTCCGCTTCCACCTTATGAGGCTTCGGGCACAAGCGGAATGAAGGCAGCGCACAACGGAGTGATAAACTTCAGCGTTTTGGACGGCTGGTGGGTAGAAGGTTGCATTGAAGGGGTTACGGGTTGGGCTATTGGTCCTTCTCCGAAAGAAAACTTGGAAGAAGCTGAACGACGATATCGGGAGATCACAGAATTATACAGTAAACTGGAGTACTTGGTTATCCCCAAATTCTACAGAAACAGAGATGACTGGATCAAAATGATGGAGAACTCGATTGGGAAGGTTGCCTACTACTTCAACAGCCACAGAATGATGCGAAGATACGCGTCAGAAGCCTACCTGTAAATACACCCAAAACTTCGAAGAGAATGAACATAATTCTTTCGTTTTGTACAAGTATTTTCTTTGAGGCTATTTCGTAAATTTGCTTCGGTTTCTCTTGAATTTCTTCTTGCATTTAACGCTGCAGAAATAATATTTTTCTCCGTCGTGAGTGATTTTATATTTAGCTGTCTTTTCGTTTAGAACGACGCCGCAAACTGGGTCTCTAGGCATAATCTTTCATCACTCAATAGGTGGGGGACTCTATATAAGACTGTTGTATAGGATGCGACTTTTTGTTAGGGGAAGGGCCTGAAAATGAGGTTGGAGAGGCTGTAAGAGCCACTCTTTTAGTTCCCTGAGTGACCGATGGATTTATATGAACGAAAATACATATGAAAAATACTTCATGAAAACCGTTTGATAAGGTGATATAATGAGCGAAATCCAAATGTTCTGTTTCCAATGCGAACAAACATCCGAAGGAAAAGCTTGCACCCGATATGGCATATGCGGAAAAAGCCCAGAAGTAGCAGCGCTCCAAGACTTGCTACTCTACGCCCTGAAAGGCCTTTCTCAAGTAGCCCTAGAAGCCCGAAAACACGACATAACGGATGAAAACGTCGATGCATTCACCTGCAAAGCTCTTTTCTCCACCCTAACAAACGTAAACTTTGACCCAAACCGATTCGTAAAACTAATCAAAAAAACTGTAGAGCTTAGAGACTCTTTACGCAAGAAAGTTGAAAACGCTGGAGGAACAGTAAAGTCTTCTGAACCCACATCTTTTATCCCAAAAAACACCAAGGAGGAAATGGTTGAGCAAGGCAAGTTGGTGGGCATCAAATCTGATCCAACTTTGGACCCAGACATACTTTCTCTTCAAATGATTCTCGTATATGGAATTAAAGGCGTAGCTGCATACGCAGACCATGCTTACATTCTTGGACAAAAAGACAACAAAGTTTTCACCTTCATCCACGAGGCTCTTGCGGCTACCCTCAACAAATCTCTCAGCGCAGACGAACTCGTAGGTTTAGTTCTGAAATGTGGAGAAATAAATCTTAGAGCCATGGAACTATTAGACGCAGGAAACACTGGAACCTATGGTCACCCAGTGCCAACAAAAGTTCCTCTTGGCACAAAAAAAGGCAAAGCCATACTTGTGTCAGGGCACGACCTCAAAGATTTAGAGACAATTCTCAAACAGAGCGCAGGAAAAGGAATCTACGTTTACACACACGGCGAGATGCTGCCCGCCCACGGCTATCCAGAACTCAAAAAACACCCCCACTTCTATGGTCACTACGGAACAGCATGGCAAAACCAGCAAAAAGAATTTAAAAAATTTCCCGGAGCAATTCTCATGACAACAAACTGCCTACAGAAACCCCTAGGAAACTACAAAGACAACATCTTCACCACGGGTCTCGTCGGATGGCCAAACGTAACCCATATTGAAAACAAAGATTTTACGCCAGTCATTGAGAAAGCATTGGAGTTGCCGGGATTCCAAGAAGATAAAGTTGAGAAATCTGTTATGGTTGGATTCGCCCGAAACAGCATACTGAGTGTGGCTGACAAAGTTGTCTCAGCAGTGAAAAACAAGGATCTTAGGCACATTTTGCTTGTTGGCGGTTGTGACGGAGCAAAAGTTGGAAGAAATTACTACACTGAATTGGTTGAAAAAGCTCCTGCAGACACGCTTATCCTTACTTTGGCGTGTGGAAAATTCCGGTTTTTCGACAAGGATTTGGGCACTATAGGTGAGTTGCCTAGGCTTCTTGATGTGGGACAGTGTAATGATGCTTATTCTGCGATACAGGTTGCTTTGGCGCTCTCGGACGCATTGGGTGTAGGAGTCAACGATCTTCCGCTCTCATTGGTGCTATCTTGGTATGAACAGAAAGCTGTGGCTATTTTGTTGACGCTGCTCTATTTGGGGGTCAAGAATATTCGTTTGGGTCCAAGTTTACCCGCGTTCATTACACCTAACGTACTGGATGTTCTGGTGAAAAATTTCAACATCATGCCGATAACTACTTCAGAAGAAGACCTCAAAGCAATACTGGGATAAACACAGAGAGGGACATGGAAATGAAGAAAGGCTTAAGCGAAACCTGTTATCGCTTCTTTGTGAATTTGTCAAATCCAACAAGGTTAGCTGCATTAGAACAGTTGATGAAAAAACCGATGAGCGTAAACGAGCTCGCTGACTCCCTTGGACAGGAACAGAGCATGATCTCACACAACTTGAAACCACTGCTAGATTGCAATTTTGTTTACATTAAGCGACAGGGAAAGAAGCGAATCTATTCTGCCAACCAAGAAACCATCGGTGCAATCTTCAAAGTGGTTGAGAATCACGCCAACAAGTATTGCCCAACAGGCGGAAAATGCTTGATCAGAGGAAATTAACGGCAAATTTGCTATGGTTAAAAGAGGTGCAATTCATGAAAGGAAGCAAGAAACAGGATGCTGAGATTCTTGCCAAACCAGCAAAGCTTGTTGATTTGGTTGATTATCAGGAAGGTTCGGTGGTAAGTAGAACAATAATTGATGAAGAAACGGGGACAGTTACCTTGTTCGCTTTTGATGAAGGACAGGGATTAAGTGAACATACAACACCATTTGATGCTTTAGTTCAGACGTTAGAGGGAGAAGTTGAAGTCACCATATCAGGCAAAGCGTTTCCGTTGAAGAAAGGGGAAATGGTGATAATGCCCGCCAATCAACCCCATGCCCTAAAGGCAACCAAGAGATTCAAAATGATTTTAACAATGATAAAAACGTAACTTCCGCGCAGACAGGTTATTGCAGTCGGTAATTTGGTTTTTCGTCTTTGTTAACTTTCGGTATTGTCATTGTGAATTGGGCTCCTTTTCCTGACTTGCCAGTTTCTTGGATTGTCCAGCTGTATGCTTCACAGATTTTTCGTATTAGGTAAAGTCCATAGCCTGTGCCTTTGCCGTAGCCTTCCCTGAAGATTTTCTCTTTCTCAGCCTTTTTTACGCCAATGCCGTCATCCTCATAAATTAACTTCAGCTGGTTCTCCTCAATTTCGCAGTAAACTCTGATCTTGGTAACCCTTTCGCCATGCTTCAACGAGTTGTCAATCAAGTTATAGAAAAGCTGTCTTAGCAACGAATCAGCCCATACCGTCAATCCATTGCAGTCAGTCAGGAGCTTTACACTATCCAAGCCTAGAAGCATAGCTGCTTCTTTAACGCTCTTCTCTACATTCACGTAAGACAACTCTTCTACTCCCAACTGTTCGTATGTTCTGGCAAAATCGAATATTTTCTCCACCTGTGCAACAGCGGATTCAATGTCATCCAAGTATTCACGGGCATTGGGATCATTAGCTAGCTTCTGTTTAGCCAGATGTGCGTTGTTTGCGATAACTGAGAGTTTGTTTCTAGCATCATGTCTAGTTAAACTTCCGACAACACCTAATTTTTCATTTAGCATCTGCAGTTTATTCTGTGACTGCTCCAGTGTTGTCAGCATTCTGTTGATCTCTTCAGACAGGTCGGACAGTTCATCTTTTCCTGATACTGACACGCGTTCCGAAGGGTTCCCATGCGACCTTACGTTGTTGACATTTGCGTTCAGTTGAGCTAATCTTGACAACACTATCTTCTCCAAAAGCACCACTATCACCATGCTAGATATGATGCCGGTTGTCAATAGCAATAAAACGAAATAGTGGATGCTTGCTTGACCTTGCTTATAGATGCTTCGGGATAAGTCTACTCTTAACACCAGAGCGGGTTCTCCATAAATATCCTCAAGCAGAGTGTATCCAGCAATAGAGTCGGAATTTAGTGGTCTTACGAAAATAGGTTCTTCCTCTGTTAAAGATGAAATAGCCTCTTGAAAGTCTGTAGGCATCTCTGAATCATTGAACAGCTGCATTTGGAGAGACAAATGAGTTGTCTCAGCTAAGCTGTCAAGTCTTGTAGAGTCAAAATAATAGCCCATAATTAGCGAGCCGAGAATGGGGCCTTCATCATTACTTGTAATTATAGGTCGAGAGACGATCAACATGGGATTTTCAGGAAGCAACAAAATACCATTCACAGTGCTGTCAACATCTTGATGGTTCAATAGGACGCTGTTAGGTGTGAGATGTTCCTGAAGGCTTTCTGGAAGGGGAATCTCTTCCTCATTCTCAAGATCAAAGGCTTTGCTGAAGACAATTTCACCCGAAGAATCAATGAATAACATGAGATTGAGCTCTAAATCGATGAAAGTCCCGTCGACGAGATTCGACTCGATATAGTCCTCATTTACGTCTTGGATGAAAGCATAGGTGTCGTCCCATGCAGCCCAATCGTAGACATAAGTATCTAGGTTATCTAACTCGACCAATAGGGCACTGCGGGCTCGCTCAATATTCTTGTTTGTATCCTGTTCTTCCAATGTTGCAAAGCTGTTCAGGAAAATCAGTTGGGAAGCAGCATACTGAATTAGGATTAGGCTAATGAATGCGAAGGCGAAGATTATCATCGTTTTCTTACGCAGTTTCAAAGGTAAGCATACACCCACTCTATTCACAATTTTGCGATATACACTATAATGCTTGTGAAATCAAAATCTGGATTGGTAAATTTAACAAATCGTATTCGAAATCTGCGAATGCATTTATTCAATCGTGATATAGAACCAGATTTCAGGCATATGCCCTAATTTCCGAAAATACCAAAAACAAGGATGTTTTGCAGATCTGAAGAACCATATCATATAGGCGTCCTTAACAACAATATGCTAAGTGTTATGGGACTACCTCAACTTCCTCTATTTCTGGCACTCGTTTCTTTATGCAGCTTATGACTCCCCATTGTAGAGTCATAGCGGACATTGGGCATCCGTTGCATGCTCCCTTCAGTTTCACTTTTGCGATCCCGTTCTCTACATCTACAAGCTCTATGTCTCCGCCGTCAGCTTGCAGTTGAGGTCTCACTTCTTCGATGCATTGTGCCACTTGTTCTTTAATCGTCTTCGGCATCTAACAATCCCTAAACTAACCAAAACAGAAATACACTCTAATAAACGTGCTGTACTTTCAGAGCCTTCTCAGCGATATTCTATATACTATTGTCCCTATCAGGAATAGAATCAGACCGGAGACAGCAAGATAAAGTATTTCTGGTATCACAGCATCAAACGGCAGGTTTCTTGTCATAACATCTTGCATGGCAGTGACCAGTTTTGTGAAAGGAAGAGTATTGCCGAAGGCTTCAGCAGCTGGTGGCATTATGCTGAGCGGAAAGAAAGCTCCGATGAAGAACTGGAGTGGAACACTGATTATGACAGAGATCGAGTTGGCTGCTTCTTCATTCTTTGCGAGGGAAGAGATTATTAATCCAATCCCAATCGCTGAGAGTGCCCCAAGGAAGATCGCCAAGATCATAACTGGAATATCCCAGTAGAGATTAACTTGGAAAAGAAGAAGCCCACTCAAAAGCATAATGAACGCAGACATGTAGACTATTGCCAAGGCGGAGATGAGCTTTCCCAGCAGAACAACCGTGGGAGAAACAGGAGCTATCACCATACGCTGAAAAGTTCCTTTTGTACGTTCTGTCGCGATGGTCATGGAAGCATGGTTCAATCCGCTCCAAATGAGAACCAAGCCTAGTGTACCTGGAACCATGTAGTCTATCCATTTTAACTCAGCTTCTGTAACCTCGGCTTCACTGACTGAAACTATGAGAGGGTCGGCAACGACTTCAATGTAAGCTTGCAGGTCAGATGGAAACTGTTTGATGACGATCTCATGATATTCTTTTATGAAAGCTGAGATGAAACCAAAAACGCTCTGTTGTGTTATCATGGCGCCAGTAGAATCAGTTGGATCAACGATTAGCTCAAGGTGAGACACTGTTGGGATTGAGGCGCCTAAATTGTCGGTGTATTGGAAGGTAATTGTTTCTGTGAAATTGGCGGGAATAACTACAATTGCATCGATGTCTCCTCGGCTAATGGCATAGGCAGCTGTTCCATTCGTGTCTCTGTCGCCGTACTCGCCATAGCCAGTAACCGTGAAGTTGACAGTCTCCAATGCTTCAACAAAAGTGTCCCCGATTGTGCTGTTGCTAGAATCAGTGGCGTTTACGGAGATCATTTCACCGTCAAGGTTAACCACGCCGACAGAAATGCGGCTCATGTCTGTCTCGCCAGATTGACCAAAAGTGAATCCGATTATGACTATGAAGAACAGCGGAAAGAGCAACGTGAAGAAGATGGCGGTTTTGTTTCTGATGACTCCGAGAAAATCGGTTTTTGCTATTGCAGCTATCTGGTTTATTGATCTTTTGAGGCTCATATCCTTTCTACTCCTCCCTTAGGCTCCTTCCTGTAAGCATAATGAACACGTCCTCAAGCGTTACCCGTGAAAGCTGAACAGACAGAACCTTTGTTCCAGTATTCACAATCGTGGATACTATATCTGGAAGTATGTCATCTGGACAGTCTGTAATCACCTTTATGGTCTCGCTTTTTTCATCTTCGTCAGGCGCAGTGTAGACGTTTTTGACGCCGGCAAGGCATTTAACCTGTTCAATGAGGCTGGGTGAGGTTTTGTCCGGAACCACAGTTATCGTGTTCTCCATCTTGACTTTCTTAACTAACTGGCTTGGGCTGCCTAATGCGATAATTTTGCCATGGTCCATGATCGCAACTCTATCGCACAGTTCCTCTGCTTCATCCATCATATGCGTCGTCAAAACAATAGTCTTCCTTTGCTTCTTCAAAAGCTCGATTATATCCCAAAGAGCATGTTTGTTTTGCGGGTCGAGTCCTGCTGTAGGCTCATCCAGTAGCATAACTTGAGGTTCATGAAGAAGAGCGGCAGCAATGTTTACGCGGCGTTTCATTCCTCCAGAGTAGGTAGAAACATGACGTTTCACTGCTTTCTCATCTAACTGTGTAAATCGCAGTAGTTCATTGATTCTATGTTTCAGTTTTTTTCCTGACAAACCGTAAAGTCTGCCATAAAACGCTAGGTTTTCTCTTGCATTCAGGTAGTCGTACAATACGATGTCTTGGGGAACAACGCCTAGGAGTTCTTTGACTTTCATGGGGTCGTTTTGGATGCTGTATTTTCCTACTTTGATTGTGCCTGATGTGGGATTCAGCATCCCCGAAATCATTTTTGTTAGTGTAGACTTTCCTGCGCCGTTTGGACCTAGCAGACCGAAGAGTTCTCCCTGTTCAACACTCATGGAAAGGTTGTCAACAGCCACCATATCTTCGAAACGTTTGGTCACAGAATCTACTTCAATATCATTCAGTTTCATCACTCTCCTTTTCCATAAAATAGCAATTTTTGATCAGAGTTAACGTTGAATTTGGTCAAAACATGAAGCTTGAGCAAGCATGAAACATTCATGGGGAGCATATTTGTTCTTAATCAGCTTTTAATACTTGTGAAAAATTCACCAACTCATGACAATGGTTCTTGCTGCATTCATAAACACCGAATAAGATAATAATCTGTAGAGACGATATTTTTTCGGAGCGTGCAGATGATGAGCGCAAGCAAAATCAGAGGAAAAATTTTGCGGGTGTTGTGGGCTGCAGGAAAGCCGTTGAGCCTCCAAGATATAGCTGAAAAAACAGATGTGAATTCTTCCTCGACAATGGGGTATTTGCTGGGTCTCATTAAAGCGAAATACGTTTCTGTGCCTCAGAAACATTCCTATGCAATAACAAGTTTGGGCAAACAGGCATTAGGGCTGCCGAAAGTAGACAAGAATTTGGCTTCGAACATTCTTAGAACTCTTGCCATAGAAAAGGCGTTTCATTTCTACTATGATCTAAACCAGTACTCGGGAGTTCACGCGGGCAGCCTCAAAGATTTCGTTGACAAAATCCAAAACGTCGATTTGAAGATCGTCGAATTTCATGTTCCGCGGAAAGACTTTGAGTTGTGGGTTCGTTCGTTGGGTGACTTGGAATTATCGAAAAAGTTGGAATTGCTGCGAATGGCAGATTTGTCGGGGGAGAGTCTTCGAAAAGAGGTTTATGAAGCGGTTAAGTCTAGATGTGAAGAATTGGCGAAGCTTGCCCTCTAAGAATTGTGATTGACTGTTGCTTTGTGGCACTTGTTCTGTTAAGTGTAGAGAAAAGGTGGAGAGTTAGGAGTCTGCCTTCACGAACCTTTTCTTCAATTTTTCTAGGACCTTAGGTAACGTAGTGTATTCCATGGCGTGAGAACTTAGGCGTGCAGGCTCAAATTCTCCCATGCCTCGAATAAGTGCGGCACATTCAATGGCTTCTCGTCGAGCCAAGTCAAATGCGGGGTCTTCAAACAGGTCGCTTATCATTGGTTCGCCGTTGTCGTCGCTGGCAATCTTGCCGTTGCCGACTTGAAAGCCGAGAGCCACGAGTCTTGGGGGGCCATCGAAGACGGTGCATCTGCTGTCTTTCAAGCCTACGGGCATGAGTGGACCCCAGTGGCTTCCGCGCATCCATCCTTCAACAAAATATGTGTGCATGTATGGTGCAAGAATCTCTCCGAGTGCTGGTAAGCCGTGCTGGGACCTTACAATCGAGACTGGGTCGTCTTTTCCAACGTATTTGCCTGCAATTAACGCTAGTCTTGTTATGCTTGTGGCGGCGGCTATCAGGTTGTCTCTTGCTCGCTGTACATGCGCGACTACATAGCGTTCAGGCGTTCCTATCAGGGCTATTAGCTCGTACATTTCTTCGGGGCACTTCAAAGTTACTTTCTTGTTTTCTATTACGTCAAGAACTTCGAATTTGAATCCTCCAATCATACTCGGGTCGATGACTAGTCCTGCAGTATTGGCTGGGTCTCCGAAGATTTTGAATAATGGAAAATTGAAGGCGCCGGGTTCGGTTTTGTCGGCTGCAAAGACGACTATTGGGTCTGAGCCGCGCTCTTCGATTTCCATTTCTGCCACGCCGGGTCCCATTCCTCGTATGTTTCCGCTGAAAGCCGTTTTTAGTAGGTCTTGTCCTGCGCCGTAGAGTTTGAGGTCTTTGGCTTTGTTGGCGGCTTCTTTGAAGGTGTTCCATGCTAGTTGGTGGATTTTGGGGTTGGCTTCTCCTTTTTGGTGGACCATTAGGAGTTCTAGGTCGTCTCCTGCGTTGAAGACGTAGTAGCTGTTGATTAGTCCCTCGTTTTGTGCTTCTTTTAATCGTTTTTTTCCGATGTCTAGGAGAGGTTTGGGCACTACGTGGTGCCCAGCTAGTGACCCTACGTCACTTTTGATAATTGAAATAGTGGTTTTTTTCCCCATTCTACCCTACCCCTTGATTATAGCCTTTCCAGTGGTAATCTTAAAAGATTTCCCTAACACTCACCTCTTGTTTAGTATTAGTAATAACAGTTGTAGGCGGGATGAGAGACAAACTTGAATAAAACCGTGTTCACATATGTTGTTGACTGCTGATTCGATGAAGAGGGGTGTGATGAAATGAAGATTGTGTTTTCGGAGAAGTGTTTGGAGTATAGTTGGCCTGGTCATATTGAAAGACCTGAACGTGTTAGGAAGGCTGTTGATTTTCTTATGGGTAAGTATGATTTTGTGAAGCCGAAGTCTGCTTCTAGGAAAGACCTGTTGGTTGTTCACAGTGGAGAATATGTTGATTTGATTAAGAATGCGGAGGCTGGGAGCTATTTGGATGGGGATACGCCGGTGCCTGAAAATATTTACGAGTATGCTTGTTTATCTGCGGGTGCAGCGGTGTTGGCTGCGGAGAAAAACTGTTTTTCGTTTATGAGGCCTCCGGGTCATCATGCTGGCAGAGATGGTAGAGCTTTGGGAGTTGCGACTTTGGGTTTCTGTTATTTCAACAACATTGCCATAGCTGTTAGAAAAGTGGGTGTGCGCACGTTGATTTTGGATATTGATGGGCATCATGGGAATGGGACGCAGGAGATTTTTCAAGATGATCCTATGGTTACTTACGTTTCTTTGCATAGGTCTCCTACTTATCCGGGGACTGGTCTTTGGTCGCAGGGTAATTGTTTGAATTTTCCTTTGCCGTTTCCTGCTGGTGATTTGTTGTATTTGGAGACTTTGGAGAAAGCGTTGGGTCAGGTGGAATTGGAGGATGTTGAGTTGGTTGGGATTTCTGCGGGTTTTGATGCTCACCGCGGAGACTTGGCTTCTTTGGGTTTAACGTCTGAAGGTTATAGAATGATTGGGAGAATGGTGGGGGCTTTGGGGAAACCAGTCTTCGGCGTCTTAGAAGGCGGCTACATAGGCGAATTCGTAGGCAGAGACCTACACGAACTCATCCAAGGAATACAAGAAAAACAATGAAACTCCACTCATATTAGGAGACTAATAACAGCAGATAACGCAACTTTTTGTTTCAATATCTTGCACTCTGCAAGTTTAATCAGGTGATTAATTTTTTGGGAAAATGGGAAGGTTAGGAGTGTGAAAGCATAACTTTCACCCTTCCCATTTCCCCAACACATATTAAAAAACAAACATAAAATTAAAGGTTGTTAGTGCACATAGAAATCTCACATAAGGGGCTATTTTCGCTTTTCCTCAATTAGAATGAAATTTTCGACATAAAGCGAATTACCGTTTAACTCGAAGTGTCGAGTTTTTAATTGTAAACCATACCTTTGAATTTTTGAACCTTTTCTTTGAGCGTGACCGTAGCCAAAATTCTGCTCTCTTTAAGCCTTTATTTTTCTGATTGCCTTTTAGACGAAATTTTAGAACATGCTCTTTTAGCCAAGAATCCGAAGGGGGAGGGGTTTAAATTATTTTGCCTGTAATTTCAAAGTTAATTTCCTTTTAATCCTATTTATTTTGAGCAGTTTTTCTCCTGCAGAAGCTAACGCTATTGAAGAGGTTGTAGTTGTTGGAATCAACAACAAATAATCAAATGACGGGAAAGCATGATTGATTAATAAGTTTATATAAAGAACAATCACGATAAAAGAAAGAATAGTGTAGAATAACTTTCCTATTATCGACCTATAGCTAAAAACAGCTCGACCAGCAAATACCACAAAAGCCGCTATACCAATATCCAATATTTCAATAGTTGCAGGTTCTTGAAGGAGTGCAGTTCTGGTAAATGTAATAGCGGGAACCAAAAGGACTATAGCAATGAAGTAAGAAAAGGAAAGCACCTGAATTTCATCTTTTGAGACTTTGGCGAAATCCTTTAGTTGGTTGTCCTTAATTAACTGAAAAACACCAAATTCACCAAGAGGTCTCAAAACAATCATCGACAAAAAAACTGCGATTATCAGAGATGAAAATATCAAAAACGCCCATGTTAAATAAACCTGAAGTTGAGCGAATGATTCTGGGGATATTTTCACTTGGAGAAACGAAAGTAGAACAGCTATGATTGCTAATGCAATTTGGAGTATGGTAATAATTTGTTTTTTTCTTGTCTTTTTCCCAAGTTCTACAGTAATTGTATCTTTTTCTATCTCGGATTTTATTCTCTTTATTTGTTCTTCAGTTCTTTTATTCAAGAGTTCCCTCAAACGTTGTTCTTCTTTGAAGAAGCGTTCTAAGTCTTCCTCTTCCTCGGGTGTAAAAGGTTGTTTTTCCTCTTTTTCATCTTTCGACATTTTATGTCCTCAGATTATGAAATAATAATAACAAGTTCAATTCTACAATTATTATCAATCCAGTTTTAACTTTTTCCGCCTTTTTCACATAAGAGGCTATTTTGGCTTTTACCACTTCTTTACGTAGTCAATCGCCTCTTCTGTAAATGTATATTCTCCAAGCTCTTCATTCAATCTTCGACAATAATCATTGAAGTCTTTCACAAAATAGTTGTATTTCTCTCTAAAGCTCTCAAACTCTGCTTCAATACCTTTAGCTATTGGTCTATCTTTCTTAACAATTATTTGATGTGCAAATACTTCACAGATTTTTAAGTGTCTTTCATAAATATCCAAGCAAAACTCAAGGATTCTCATTAAAAGATAGAGGTCACGAAAAGTTTTTTTCGATTCTTCTAGCATTGTTTCTATCCAAAAGAAATTATTCCTGATTTCTGATTCGGCGTAACTTTGTAATACATGGCTAGCCAATGAGGTATTAACCTCATCATTGTAATGTGTTCTCAAGCTATTTTCAATGTTTTTTATATGAGAATTGAACCGTTTAGACGTATCTACAAGGTCTCTGAACTCTGTAAAATGTTTTTGTGCAATTGAATCTCGTTTTCTCCTTATTCTCCAATTCTTGAATCTTTTGGAAATAGGCTCTATGAAAATCATGAGAGGTGTGAAAAATGTAAGTGCAATAAGAATAATAAAAGAAAAATGAAACCACCATGATGGAACATTTCCGCTATAATTCAATAGGGTTGTGCCAGCAACAATTAATGAAACCATAATACTAATGAAAGCAAACAACTCTGTCATTTTAGGTCTTTTCTTTTCTTCCTGTTCGTTTATGGTCATATCTCTGGCACCGAACTGTTTACATTAGTTTCTTTTGGTTCTTATGATTTTCCGCCTTTTTCTCATTGCATCACTTTTCTCTATTCTTTCCCATTCTTCCCTAGTTCTCCACTTAATAGGATAATCAAAGAGCCTATGTCTATCCGCACTAAAGGCATACCCATCTGGGTATGGAGTATTAGACTTGTGGAAAAATTGACCATGACCATGATGACATTGATAGTGTCTGAGGACGACAGATTCACTTCTTTTAGCCCTATATGCTTCTTTTGTGTATTCGTTTACAGCCTTTCTTTTAACATAAGAAAAAATGAGGGAAGCTTTCTTACCACATCTAGGACACTTCATGTTTAACCCTAAAAAGGGTATAGTAATTCAACACATATAAATTTTTCACATACTTAATGTAGAACAAAACCACATTTATTGAAATGTGACGCCCTCGTTTTGCGAAAATGCGGAAGAAACCATAAAATCTACTAGAAAAAGCCTAGTGAAAATGCCGTTCAGCTTTTGCTTTTTTCCTTTCTGTCATATAGACTTGTAAATATTTTGTTCCTGAGTTCTTCGCTGATTTTAATTTCCTTATTTTTTAGCTTGGACATCAATTCGTGAACTGCTTTTAAAGCAGAGATACATTCGGGTTCAGTAGGAGTATAACCAACATGTTTAATTTTGTTATCTATCAGGGTAACTCGTTTCTTTGCTTCATCTAAGTATCGATAACAATGGACTTTTTCTTTAACTAAAAGTTCGATTACATTAGATGTATTTATTCCCGTTAGTGTCGTTGGAATCTCAACTTTGTCCTTTAGAACCAATTCTAATGCTGTGTTTAATGTATGGAATACAGAAGAAAAATTTCCTTGCCGAAAAGATGTGCTTGCTTGTTTTAGCTTATCTTCAACTCCCTCGAAAATTTTATCTTCTTTGATTTTTAATGCACTAGATTTCTCGATTTCCAAAATTTCTAAAATGTGTCTTACTACGGATTTTGCTTCAGATGTATTTGAAACTTTTTTGTAACTTAGGATAAATAGCTCTCGATAATCTGGAAGGCTGTTTGAGGCTAATACCATCAAATTTTTAAATTCCACTTCCAAATGAGGGTTAATTTGAAATCTAGCATAACTGTGACTATTTAACTTCTTGAGAACCAAATTTGCCATCTTTTCAAGTTTTTCTAAGTCCACTTTTCTGACACCAATTACGCGAAGCTAATGACAGGAATCCATTTAATTATCTGGTTTATTGGGAGTTCTAAAATATTTGTATTTTGCAAGTTTCATTTTGGAACATCAGAAAAATTAAAAAGCCTAGTTTAGACCTCAGATTTAATCAGTTCGTTAAAGGCTTCTATTACCCATATTGGAACATCTTTTACTATTTTATCTCTGAATATTACCAGTTTTTTAGATAGTGGCTTTTCCTTTGCTTTTTGTAACAAGTCCACAAGATTGTTTCTTTTCAACGTCTCATCTTGATTTATTTCCCTACATTTAACACAACAATAGATGTCATTGATTGCCAAAAGGTCATAGATTTGTGTTTGACTGTCAGTTAATTTGAAGACTAATTCTCTTCCACAATTCGGACATTTTTTCTTAATTTCAATCACGTCTTTTTCACCTCTTCTTATTTTATTTTTTCAGAGAAATTAGCAGAAGCACGAATTTGCAACATATCACATGCGGTTATTGAGTGTGCGGAGTTCAGGGCAGGGTTAAACGTTTTTAGCTTTATCCTGCTTAATGTTACTTTAGAATGGGATGGTTTGTTGATGGGCAAGTTTACTGTAATTTCAGCCAAAATACCTGATGAGGTGTACAAGGAATTGGCTCTCCGTATTCCAGAAGGCGAAAGAAGCGCTTTCATAAGAGAAGCCATACTGGAGAAACTAGAAAAAACTCCAAGACCAAACAAGATTCTAGGCTTAGAAAAGAAAGTAGCCAAACTCGAAAACGAAGTGTACAAAATAAAAGATTACTTAACCACGCTTGAAGCATTCACCCACGAAGAAGGCAAAGTGAACCCCCACGCCTTCGCAATCGACGAAACCGACAACAAAATCGTAGACTACCTCCTCGACCACAGAGGAGCCACAACCACCGAAATCGCAGAACACCTACAAAACAACCGCTGGTTCGTCCTCAACCGCCTCAGAAAAATCGAAAGAGCATCCAAAAAACAACTAAGCAAACCCATCATATTCTACTACTCCGGAGAAAGAAGCGGAAAAAGAAAAGCATGGTGGATAAACGAAGACCTAGTAGAAACCTAACCCCCTCCCAGTCCAAAGATTTTAAGTACAATTCTCAACCAAAAAACAGTGGAGACAAAAAATAATGCCAGAAATCGTGAAAGCCTACATCCTAGCAAACGTAAAACGAGGAGCAGAACACAAAGTAGCCCAAAGAATCAAAAAAATGAAAGAAATCACCGAAGTCCTAGTCACCTACGGACTCTGGGACATAATCGCCCGCATCGAAGCAGAAACCTTAGGACACCTAGACAAAATCATCACCGACATACGACAAATAGAAGAAATCGAACAAACCACCACCCTCATAGGCTCCTAAACAACCCACCCAGAGGCAACAAAGCTTAATTCACACAAAGACTCTGGAAGAGATAAAAGCAGGGCCCGTAGCCCAGACAGGATTAAGGCGCCGAACCAACCCAAAAACGGAAGGTGCGCAAGCCTCCGGAGCCGGAAACCCGGGGTTCAAATCCCCGCGGGCCCGCCAAAAAAGGAAGAAAAACAACATGGCTTCAGTTAACCCCTTCAAAGAATTCCAAAACGGATGCGAAACCGCCCTAAAAGACGCCCTCAAAAAACTACATCCAAAATTCGTTTTACCCCCCATCCTATTGGAAATCCCACCTAACCTCCAATTCGGCGAACTCGCAACCTCCATATGCTTTGAAATAGCAAAACAAGCCGGAAAGAAACCTCGGAAAATCGCGGAAGAAATCGTGAAAGAAATAAAAATTTCAGGTTTTCCGTTGATTGAAAAAGTTGAGCCTGCTGGGGCAGGATACATCAATTTCCGCGTAGACTCCGAAAAATTCTTCCGTTTAACCATTGAATCCGCCAGAGCCCTCGACAAAGAATACGGATACGTCAAAACTTCTGAACCCAAAAAAATCATTCTTGAACACACCAGCGTCAACCCCATCCACCCAATCCACATAGGACAAGCAAGAAACCCAATGCTAGGCGACGCATTAGCCCGCATACTAACAGAACACGGACACAAAATCTCAAGACACTACTACGTAGACGACGTCGGCCGCCAAAGCGCAGTCATAGCCTACGGATACACAAAACTTGGCAAACCAAAACCACCCGGAAAACCAGACAGTTTCATAGGCACAATCTACATGGTGACAAGCTGCATAATGGAGATTCAACGACTCAAAAAAGCAGTTGAAACAGCAAAACAACTTGACACAGAAGAAGTATCGAAGCTACAAAGAGAACTGGATGACTGGACCTCAGTTGCAGCAGACATAGAACAGAGATTCCCAACAATCTTCACCCGCCTACTAGAAGAAATCAGCAAAGACAGCGACCCAGAAGAACAAGTGAGCAAACTAATACGAGAATACGAAACAGGCAAAAAAGAAGCAAAACAACTGCTCAGAGAAGTCTGCCAACTCTGCCTCACAGGATTCACAGAAACTTTAAGCAGAGCCGGAGTAACCATCGATTCTTGGGACTGGGAAAGCGACCTAATCTGGAACGGCGACGTCACCAAAGTCCTAAACGAACTGAAAAAAACACCATACGTCTTCCAGCTCGGAGGAGTATTAGAATTTGACGCAGACAAAGTAGCTCAAGACCTAGACCTCAAAAAAACCTTAGGCTTAAGCCAAGACCACGAACTCTCTTCTCTGACTCTCGTGAGAGCTGACGGAACAACCCTATACACAACACGAGACATCGCCTATCACCTATGGAAATTCCAGAAAGCCGAAAAAGTCATCAACGTAATAGGCATGGAACAAACCCTCCCACAACTACAATTAAAACTTGCCCTAAGCGCTCTAGGCCATGTAGACTACGTGAAAAAACTGGTTCATTTTGCCTACAACCTAGTGAGCCTCCCCGGACATCGAATGTCCAGCCGCAGAGGACGCTACGTAACCCTCGACGAAGTATTAGATGGAGCCGCCGAAAGAGCCTACGAAGAGGTTTCGAAACGTTCTCCTCACCTGTCTGACGAAGAAAAACATCAGATTTCAGAGTTCGTTGGAAAAGGAGCAGTCAAATATGCTCTTGTTGAAGTAGACCCAACAAAACCTGTAGTTTTCACGTGGGACAGGGTGTTAGATTTTGAGAAGAACAGTGCTCCCTACATTCAATACTCACATGCCAGAGCCCAAAGCATCCTGAAAAAAGCATCTAGAGAACCTGAAAACGCTGACTATTCCTTATTAACCGACCCCATGGAACGGGACATAATACTGACGTTATCTCGCTTTCCTGAAGTCTTTTTGGATGCTGCAGAATATCTTCGACCAAACAGCATAGCAGACTATGCTAACACGTTAGCTGACAAATTCAACAGGTTCTACACAAAACTGCCCGTTATAAAAGCCAAATCACCTGAACTAAGCGATGCCAGACTCGCACTTGTAGACGCCACCAGAATAGTTTTCCGAAACGCCCTGAAACTCTTAGGAATAGAAGCGCCTGAAAGAATGTAGCATCCTCTTTTTGTGGTATGCGAAAAACACAAATTCTAAAAAACAGAATAGGTGTTATGGAGGTTTTTGTATGCCCATGTATATTCTTCTTTCAACCCTAACGCCTGAGGGACGAAAGACAATCAAAGAGAACGCTGAAAGAATCAGAGAAGTCAACAAAGAAATTGAGGCTTTCGGAGCAAAAGTTCTTACCCAATATGCGGTTTTGGGACCATACGACTTCGTTAATATCGTGGAAGCTCCAAACAACGAGGCAATTGCCCGTGTATCTCTGGAACTTGGGTCCCGCGGAACCATTGAAATCATGAGTATGCCCGCCATGCCCGTCAACGATTTCATCGCAATGGCAAAAAAGTGAGAACCATCACTCTCACTTCCTTTTTTTCTGTAAATAAGCCATCCGTATTCGTGACCACTTTAGGAAATTTTATTAAAGTTTGTGTTGAAGAGTTTTCTGAAGACCCGAATAAACATGGAGAACCCGAATAGACGCTGTGTGTTTTTTGTGGAGGAGAACTGACATCTGCAAGGTTTTGATTTAGGAAGAGAGTTGCTCAAGTGGCTAGCGCTTATAACGATGACTATAGACCACATTGGAGCAATCCTATATCCCGAATTTGTTGTTTTACGTTACATCGGCAGACTCTCTTTTCCTCTATTCGCTTATCTGCTGATATTGGGGATGGAAACCACAAGAAACCTGCGCAACTATTTCATTCGGCTCTTCATTTTCGCTTTTGTCTCTCAGGTTCCCTTCTTTCTAGCCTTAGATTTTGAACCCCTTGGATACCTGAATATTTTCTTCACGCTATCGCTCGGTCTATTGTTTGTTCATTTTTTCAAAAAAGCTTCCATAGTCTCAGTTGTTCCCCTGTTTGCTTCCTTCATTCTACCAGTTGACTACGGCGTCTACGGCTTAGCAATAATAGGATGCATGAGCATACTCCAAGATGACACAAAATTCGGAGTTGCCGCGTTAGTCTTGCTCAACGTGTTGTTTTTGTTTCCTTGGCAATCCCAGTTCCTCTCCATCTTGGCAATCCCTTTCATTCTCGTTCACAGAAGCGGTTACTTGAAGACAAAGAGAGAGAGTGTTGAAAAACCTAGAATTCCTCTGTGGAGAAAATACTTCTTCTACGCCTACTATCCTCTCCACCTAGGTCTGCTTTACATAATAAACACATATTATTTCTAACAAGACATTTCTCAACAAAAGCCTCTGGAAAAGAGCTGAATATTTTTCTTCGAAGCAGACTCTTCGATGTAATCCTATCGAACATTTTCGAAGGTTGGGAGTACTACAAGATTATTGGTTAGAAAACCGTTTGGACCATCTTGGTTACAGGATGAAAGGAATTAGAGCAATCATCAGCAGCACCCAAATCAAGATGACAGTCACTGCAATTGTTATTCGGGAGACGTTTTTTTCGCCGATTCTTCGACCCAATAAGCTCTTCAAAAAAATGTTGAACATTCGACCTCCGTCAAATGGATAAATTGGCAAAGCATTGAATATCGCAACGTTCACGTTGACAAACCACAACCAGAAGAGAACGTTTGCCCAAACTTGCCATTGTGGACCCAGATCATGCGTGTAGAATTGAGCCAAAGCATCAGAGAAAGGCACTGCCCCGGGAATCAGAGACGGCGGAACCATGTATATGGACGAATTTTCAAGAGTCCACTCCTGATAAAATCTTAACCGCTCTTCAGTCTCTAAATCGCCTACAATTACTCCCATGACGGTTCGTCCTTCAGCCTCGGTTAAATTCACTGATGTGGAAAACTGGTCTCTCCACTTTTCTCCCCTAGCCACAGTCACCTGCACTACGTCACCGGGGTTCTTGTTAGCAATGGTTTTGTTTAACTGTTCAAAGTTGTCAATCTGTGTGTTGTCTATTGAAACGAAAACGTCTTCCGCCATCAACCCTGCCGCCTGAGCAGGCATGCCGTCGGTGACTTCGCTGATGTATACTCCGTCGATGGCTGGGGTTAACCCGTTTACAATGAGGAACACGCTGAGAATGCACACTATCGCCACGATAATGTTTCCTCCGACCCCAGCTGCTAACACTCGCAAAGAATCTTTGGCTTTTGTTTTCTCTAGCTGTTTTTCGTCTACGTCTACGAAGGCTCCGATGGGAAAAATCAGAACGAAGAGTAATCCGCTGGATTTTACTTTCACTCCGCGGTTTCTTGCTATTATCCCGTGCGCTCCTTCGTGAACCACAATTGCAGCGATTATTGCTAACCAACCATATACGATGGGAAGAAAGGGGTTGATTCCGGGCAACAGGAGATAAAAACTAGGACCCAATTCACGAGTTAACTCTCTCGCAGCCGGAGTCCACAACACAGCGAATAAACTGCTGCCTACTAGAAAAAGTCCAATCGCTGCCACAACTGGCACAATAGCAAGGGTAATCCAAGAAAGCAGTTTTGAGGTGCGGAAGGAACCAAGTTTGTCAAATACTCCGTTGAACATCTTTGTCCTGACAGTTAATATTGGAAAAGTGAACTTGATTCTAGGCTGCTCAGCTTCTTGCTCACTCAACGAATCCACCAAACGTTCAACCCCTTAACTAACATGTCTCCTAAATCATTAATGTTTACCAAAAAATACTAGCCTGAAAAAGGAGCAGGCGTCAGCATTTGGGTTTTCAAGTTTTTGCTCTCTGATTTTTACGTCGAAAAACTGAAGTGTTGTTGAGACCATCTATAGTTTGTGGAGGTGAATTTTATGACGGTTGTAAAAATTATCGAGTTGGTTGGCACTTCACCTAATAGCTGGAGTGAAGCTGCTCAGAATGCTGTGACAGAGGCAGCGAAGACGGTTAAGAATATCAAAGGAGTCCACGTTAAACGATGTACTGCCAAAGTAAAAAATAACAAGATTGTAGAATACAATGCAGATGTGAAAATTGCTTTCATAGTAGAAAGATAGGTGAGTGCGCACAGCAAGTTGGAGACATAAGCTTGAGTAGAAAGAGACGCCAACATGGGGATTTTAACAAATTCATTCTTCTCGCTTTAATGAAAGAGGGCCCCCTTGATCTTCATGAATTAGAAAAAATGACGTCTATTTTGGTCTCTCAATTTGAGATAGTTGGAACAGAATTTGGTACAAGAATTGTCTCTAGTCTATTTTCCAAGTTAGGGCGACCAGCAGTAGTACGCCAGAGCAGAATTAAGCGGAAGAAAAATGAACAACAAATTGACATCAAATTAGAATGCGGTGATTTACAGGAAAAGGGTCTCATAAAGATAACTCAAAAGGGCGGGTATGAACTCAGTGCAGAAGGAGAAGAAAAAGCAAAAGAATTCGAGAGGGGTCTGAAGAAGGGCGCAGATATTCTTGAGGGTCAATTTCTTAATTCTTTTTCTGCAGCTCGCAACACGTTTATTATTGACTTTTTCCTCGCTACATTGAAACTTTTTTCAGGATTTTTTAGTGGCAGTATTGGACTCTTGGCTGACGGCGCTGATGCTGCAGTCGACACAGTTTCAGCTGCGATAGTGTGGTTGGGCATGAGAATTAAAAGAGAAAATTTGGGAACCTTAATCGTCTTATTGATGATGTTTATAACTGGTATTAGTGTAGGCTATGATTCGATCACATCTCTCATAGAAGCTTTCCATGGAACATTATTGGCTTTGGCTATGCCTTACTTGGTGATTTTAACTGAAATCATTGCGCTTATAGTTGCCGTTTTTCTTTTTTCTTATCAAAGGTTCGTCGGTAAAAGAAATGGTAGTTTAGCGCTAATCTCGCAGTCGGTTGACTCGAAGAATCACATCTACGTTGCTGCAGCAGTAATTATAGGGGCAATTTTCTCGATTTTCGGAATACACTTTGTAGATGCTTTAATCGGTGGTTTTGTGGCTGTGAAAATTCTAATAGACGGATTAGGCTTGTCAAAGGAAATTTTTGCCTCAATAAAAGGAGAGAAGGTAGATCTTGAAAAATATGAAGTCCCATTTGAGAGACATTGGAGGATGAGCAAAATTGAAACGTTCAGAACTTGGATACTATATTCTGTCAAAGAACTTGAATTTAAAACAAGAAATGAACTGGTAAATGAGCTGAAACGCACATTCAAACCAGAATATGTTCCCATATTAACCGAGTTCAAGTTTAGGTTAGGGGAAGGATTCGATTTTGAAGAATCATTTGACGCTCTTGTGAATCCATTACTTGAAAATGGTCTTTTAAACAAACAGAACGGAGACTTTCTGATTACAGATAAAGGAGCCAAACATGTAACCGAACTAACCAAGAATCTAAGATTTCTTCAGTAGTTTGGGTTTGGGGGTTAAATTTTAACCCCAACCCAAAATGCGCGGGCGAACAACAATAATTATGTTTAGCATAATTACATACCTAATGAAAATCAGAAAACGCCCGTCTGAAATTAACTTTATAAAGAATCCAAAATCATAAAGGGAAAAGGTTACATCTGAATCTTCTTGTTCAGACAAAAATGAAGCGGGCATAAAATGAGGAAGCTCAAATACCAAACGGGCTTTATACTGTTAGCATTATTGATGGCACTTTTACTTTGGCTTTCAATAAATTACAAGTTCAGTTTTGCCTATCCTCTATCTTATTTACCCCATAGAGCCATCGATTGGAATTTTGTGGTCTTGAACGTTATTCTTTTCAGTTTATTCATCTTATTCATACCATTTAAAAGGAGGATGACACGCCTATCCTCAAGCGTTTACTTGGCATTTATCGTTGCCCTATTCACTGAAATGTATGGTTTCCCTTTGACGATGTACATTATTACGTGGCTAGTTGGATCAACTTTTCCAGGTTGCTTATGGTACCCTCTTGCAGTTTTAATCGGAGAAGACTTATTTGTCTCTATTTTTCTCGGTTTTATATTACCCGTCTCAAACATGATTATCCTAATCGGGGTACTCTTGATTATCTTTGGTTGGAGAAAAATCTACAGAGCCAAGGGTCAGCTTGTAATAACTGGCATCTATGGGTACGTTCGTCATCCACAATACCTAGGATTTCTTTTACTCACTATCGGTATGAATGTTGTGTGGATTGCAATCTCTACGCTTTTGATGTGGCCCATCCTAGCCATCTTGTATTACCGGCTGGCTAAAGAAGAAGAAAAGGAAATGGAGGAAAGGTTTGGAGAAGAGTTTCTGAAATATAAGCGTTCGGTTCCAATGTTCATACCACGCGTACGCGCCCGCATTGGAGGTTAAAATTTGGCTTTCTGTCTCTGTGCACGTAATCAATTCTAGGAAATTTGGAACATCAATTCATTCCTTTTTTTGCCAGCGATTGATATTGCACCCATTTTTCTAAGACAATAAGTGATTTTCTGAGCTAATCTAACAGAAATCCCAAGTTTATGCGCCAAAACTTTGTTCGTAAAATTTCTATCCAACTCCTTCGGTAAAAACTCTAGAAAATCCCGACTATCCTCAAAAACAATTCTATCAAATACATTCAACAACTTTCTATCCTTAACACTAACCCCTTTTCTCCTCCAACTTCCTCTGCCATCGTTACACCTCAACTCTTCCTCTTCAATCAACAAAACCTCAAGCGAAAAATTCCTGTCTTTAATCAGGCTGGGCGTATGAACCAACTCGTAAAAAAGATCAATCAATTTTCCCTTTTTCGGAGACTTTCTCCTCCTAACAAACTCTCCTGACCTAGATAGGTGAACTATCCATTTTAGTTTAGCAATGGGATAAACCAACCGAACCTGATTGTTTAAAAGCAGTTTTATCAGTTTCTTTTTGACAGCAGAAAAATTTCCAGTCTGAATTTCGATTAAAAGCTTGTTTCTACGAATATCAACTATAAAATCCTCTACTTTAACTTCAATTTCATCTCCTGAAACCTTATACCAATCTTTAATTTCGGAATGCAAAGAATGTTCAGTCATCAAATACCCAAACAACAAAAAGAAATAATAATATTGTTCACGATTTTGGGCTTGGGATTTAATTGCCTAAATCTCGGATATTAAATAAACAGTTTTTCATTTTAGTGCTGCTTTTAGGTTTTTTTTACCCAGTGATTGACACTACAGCAAGCACCATTTTTTACTGCTTTTTCAATTTCTCCATATAATTCGTCAGGTATATTTACTGCTGTCAAATAAAACACCAGTTATTATTTCTCAATTTCTTATATAATAGCTTTTTTGAGGCACGAATTAATTCTTGCGAAAACAAGATTTTCTAATTTCATAACAAGAACAACAGATATTGAAATGAATAGTCTAAAAAGATTAATCAAACTAGGGGCATAGTAGCTAAAATAAAATTTTCGAAGTAAAAATTTTTTTAATACACGCGCGCATTTCGTGTTGAAACATAAATGCCAAAGATTATCTTTGTTACAATGTCTAGTGCAAGGTATAATAATGCTGTAACATCTACTGCTATAATTCCAAATCCTGTTGGTGCCAGAACCCACACTAAGGGGAATAGACTCCAAGTAACAAGAACAAACCACATAATAGAGGAAATTTTAGGACTATCTTCACTAGATTTAGTGAAAATGCTGTAAAGCATTCCAATGTATGCAGCTGTACTTAATCCGAAAAACAACCACCTGTCCACTGTTAAGATTATGCTTGCCAAATACCCGCAAAACATAGTTAAAGTTGTAAATATTGCAACTTCAGCTTTCTTTTCATTTGGTTTCTTAGCCATAGTCGCTATATCTAAGGTTAATATACTACAGCTACCTGCATAGAAAAGCCATCTTGTCCAATAAATTAGATCACCACTTTCTGCAGTCACCGTAGCTAATCCTAAGGCCATAATACAATAAGAGATAGTAGTGATAAAACTAACAAACACATGTGAATTAAACAAATATTTACTAGAACTATTTCGATTTTCTAAAACAGTAAACATCAAAGAACTTAGACCAAATATTAATGCTCCAATCCAAAAAACCACAGATTCTTCAATCATACATATATCTCCAAAATCTGATCCTGCAAATGTAATTATCTTTTTTTATGTTTAAAAGATTAACTACCTCATTTGGGTTTGGGGTTAAATTTTAATCCCAAAATTTACTTTTTTGTGCTACTGCTTTGATATTTCGTTGAACATCAACAATATTCCTATTTGCATAGGAGAGAATGCTACGAAGCCGAGTAGATAACTCCCGACAGGAACCAATTCTGGATTATGCTGTTGCCTATATTTTCTTCTTCTAAGTCACGAGCGCAGACACTGTCGCAACTGTAAGTATCTATACTATTCAGCGCTTGACAACGCACAAACGGTTTTGTCCGAAAACATTTTACAGCAATCTTCAGTTAGTAGAGGCAGTGATAAATTTGACATCTCTCAGGGCGTTAGCGCCTTCTTTAACCAGAATCACAATTGCCGGGGCTGTCGGCGCGGCATTGCATATTGGTCAAGGAGACAAGAATCTGGTAGACGCAAAAGCCGTCGAGTTTTCGAGAGCAGTGTTGAGTCAAACCGAAGTCAACGGTGAAATAATCTCCTGTGAAGGACCCAAAGACAACGCACCAGCATTCATGTGCAGAGAAAAAGTTGGAACCGGCAAAGGACCAAAAGTCGAATTCATCGTTGATCCAGTTGACGGCACAACAGCAACCGCTAAAGGCAGAAAAGACGCCATCTCCGCCCTCGTCTGCGCACCCGCCAACTGCCTCCAAGTACTACCCGATGACGGATACTACTTCAAAGTGGCAACAGACGAACAATCCATCGGCAAACTCTCTTTGGACATGTCAGTCGAAGAAATTGTTACAACAGTCGCCAAAGAAAAGAGTCTACCCCTAGAAAACTTCACGGTCATTATGCTGGAACGGGAGAGACACCTCAAAATTCTGAAGAAATTAAGAAAGCTTGGAGTGAGAATAATTTTGCTTCCAGACGGCGACATAGCAGCAGCCGTAGCAACCTGCATTCCTGACTCTGGAGTCGATCTCCTATTGGGCGCTGGTGCAGGACCTGAAGCAACCATCGCAGCCACAGCAGTAAAGTGCCTTGGCGGCACCATGCTCGTGAACGTTTGGAGAGACAAAAAGGACGATGCTAAACGATTAAACCGGCTGATAAAGGCAGGTGTCGATGTCGAAAAAACTTACAATGAAAAAGAGTTGGCTAAAGGCAACGAACTTGTCTTCGCAGCCTCCGGAGTCACCAAAGGCGAACTCTTGGACGGAGTGCGCTTCACTCCAAACGGAGCAAATGTCAGTTCGCTCTGCGTGAGATTGCCTAGCGGAACTATGGAAAAATCGGAAACAAATCTTCGATTCAAAGAACACCCAGTTTACAAAACAGTTGACCTTAAGGGGCGTCCCCGTTACATTAAGAATCGTTTTTGAGAGAGTAATTCCCATATTACTTGTTGAATGGGTGAGTGTAGTATGGGATATGTTGGTATTCACAAAAAGGGAGAACTTTCCTTCTCTGAACTGCTGAAATCTGTTAAAGAACGTGCAGATTTTCACAGGGCAGGAGCCATAGCCACTTTTGTTGGGGTGGTTCGGGGCGAAACATTGGGTGGCGAAAACGTGGAAGGACTAGAGTTGCAAGCATATGAAGAGCAGGCTAACAAGATTCTTGGTGGCATATGTGATGACTTGAAAAAACGAGAGGGTGTTGTTGACGTTCAGATTCACCATTTTGTCGGAGAATTCAACGTCGGCGAAGACCTTGTTTACGTGGTGGTGGCTGGTGCGCACAGAGAAAACGTTTTCGGGGTTCTAAGAGAGGCTGTGGAACGCTACAAAAGCGAGGCTCCAGTTTTCAAAAAAGAGCATCTTGTAGACGAAACAGGTGTTAAAGAATCGTATTGGGTCAGCGAACGAGAAGCACAAGAAAAACGCAGAAAAAAGTAACCTCCCTTTTTGGTTTGAAGGAAAAGCAACTTTTGTGGTTATGCTTTGTAAAAAGCTGACAAAATGATTGGCTTGTTAGCCCAGATTTTGGCTGTCTTTAGGTGACTTTGAACGATATGTTTAAGTTTTTGTTATGAAGTGTTATTGTGGAGATGAAATGGATTGGCAGTTTACGGTTATATATTAGTTACCTTGAAGTCAGGTGCTGAAAGAGACGTCTGCGAAAAGGTTGCCAACTTTGAAGAGGTCATTCAAGTAGATGAACTATACGGCGAATATGACGCCATCGCAAAAGTAAAAGTTGAAGACCTCGCTCAACTAGACAAATTCTTAACAGACAAACTCAGGTCGTTATCAGACATCTTCCTAACAACAACAATGATTGTCGCCAAAGAATACAAAAGCGAATAATATCATGGAGACAGTCCAACGTTCCTTTAAGAACCAAACTATCCTCCAACGAGCAAAAAAGCTCTCGCATATTTGAAGACTAATAACAGCAGATTGTTGAAAACAGCTTTTTTTCCAAAAACCGCTTCTACACTCTTCTTTTCTTGGCTCCTTGACCAGCACTTCGTGCAGCGATTAAACCAACCTTCTTGCCTGGAGGAGCATTACGCGACACAGTTGTAACCTTGCGTCCACCCTTCTTACTGCTGCCATATGGATGCGCAGCAGCTATCATGGCAATGCCCCTTGTGCGAGGATACATGTGACCCTTAGCCTTCATGAGGTGAAACTTGGTTCCCGCCTTAAGGAAAGGTTTCTCAACACGACCCGCTCCTGAAATAACTCCAACCGTTGCACGGCAAAGATCATTCACATATCGGGTTCTTCCAGAAGGAAGCTTCACAAGCGTTCCGTCAGGCGTGTGTCCCACCACAGTTGCGTAGGACCCAGAGGAACGGGACAATTTGCCTCCGTCGCCGGGAGAAAGCTCAATGTTGCAGACCATTGTTCCTTCAGGAACCTTACCCAAAGGAAGAACATTACCTATCTCAACTGAAGCTTCGTTGCCAATCTGGGTAGCTTGACCTTCATAGACGCCTTCTGGAACTACTGAGTAGAATGTTTCGCCGTTCTCCAGTTTTATGGCTGCCACTGGGGAGCCTCTTCCGGGGTCGTGCATTATGGCTTTTACTTGGCCTTGGATGACTTGTTCTTTTGTGGATATTGGCGGATACTGAATTGGTGCTACTCTCTTGTGGGTTGATGCCCTAAAGGTTGGAGAAGCTCTTCCGCGTCTTTGCACCCGAATACGTTTACCCAATTTGTTGCATCTTCCTTTGAAACTTGTATGGAACTACAGACGAAACTCTTTTTTAAATACTTTTAGTTGGTAGCGCACAGTTGCTTTCGTTTTTGTTTGTCTTCCGTCGATACCTTTTGCCTGTAGATGTCCTTATCTTGTTTTGGGATGGTTTCATGGCATATATCCGTTTCTGTTGATTGAAAAAGTTGTTGCGCTCTCATCGAGCAAAGATAACTGTTAAATTTACACTAAACAAATCGTCTAAATTACTGAATTTATGCAAACGCAAGTGTGGGTTAATTTTATATTTACTTAATGAGGGAATTTATGGGTTGTTGTTTGCAGTTATGTTTCATGAGGTAACGGAGAATGCGACTGTTTAAACCAAATGTAGAGAAAATGAAAGCCAAGAAGGATATTAAAGGCTTGATAAAGGCATTGAAGGATGAAGACTTCAATGTTAGAGAGAGCGCTGTGGAGGCTCTTGGTGATATAGGGGATGCAAGAGCTGCTGAGCCACTAATTCAAGCCCTGAAGGATGAAAA
>CAZUDX010000002.1:91163-310119 GCA_964618695.1 uncultured Candidatus Bathyarchaeia archaeon
ATATAGGGGATGCAAGAGCTGCTGAGCCACTAATTCAAGCCCTGAAGGATGAAAACAAATACGCTAGAGACAATGTCGAAGAGGCTCTTGTAAAGATGGGGAAACTCGCTGTAGAGCCCCTCATTCAAGCCCTAAAGGATGAAGACGATTCTGTTAGACGGTTCGCTGTGGAGGCTCTTGGTGATATAGGGGATGCAAGAGCTGCTGAGCCACTAATTCAAGCCCTGAAGGATGAAAAACGTGATGTTAGTGAGCGTGCTGCAGAAGCTCTTGTAAAGATGGGGAAACTCGCTGTAGAGCCTCTAATTAAAGCCCTAAAGGACGACCAGGTTAGATGGGAAGCTGCAGCGGCTCTTGGGAAGATAGGGGGTGCAAGAGCCGTAGAGGTTCTCATTCAAGCCCTAGAAGATGTCGACGGCTTTGCTAGACAAATGGCTGCACATTCTCTTGGGGAGATTGGGGACAAAAGAGCCGTAGAACCTCTAATTCAAGCCCTAAAGGATAAAAACTACAGGGTTAGATGTGCTGTTGCGTGGGCGCTTGGAGAGATTGGGGACAAAAGAGCTGTTGAGCCTCTTGTTCAAGCCCTAAAGGATGAAAACTATGATGTTAGAGAGCGGGCTGCAAACGTTCTTGTAAAGATGGGGAAACTCGCTGTAATGACTCTTGTTCAAGCCCTAAATGATGAAAGCGAATATTTTAGAGGGAACGCTGGAAGGACTCTTGTAAAGATGGGGAAGCTCGCTGTTGAGCCCCTCATTCAAGCCCTAAACAATAAAAACCACCATGGTAGATGGGAAGCTGCAGCGGCTCTTGGGGAGATTGGGGACGCAAGAGCCGTAGAACCTCTTAATCAAGCCCTAAAGGATGAAGACGTCAATGTTAGATGTAGCGCTGCAGATGCTCTTGGTAAGATAGGGGATACGCAAGCTGTTGAGCCTCTAATTCAAGCCCTAAAGGATGAAAACAAATATTTTAAACGGATCGCTATCGAGGCTCTTGGAAAGATAGGGGATGAAAGAGCTGTCGAATCCCTAATTCAAGCCCTAAAGGATAGAAACTACAGGGTTAGATCGGAAGCTGTTGAGGCTCTTGGGAAGATAGGGGGTGCAAGAGCTGTAGAGGCCCTCAGTCAAGCCCTAAAGGACTTCGATGTTAGATGTAGCGCTGCAGATGCTCTTGGTAAGATAGGGGATACGCAAGCTGTTGAGCCTCTAATTCAAGCCCTAAAGGATAACGACCCACGGCTTAAACGTGGGGCTGCGGAGGCACTTGGAGAGATTGGGGACAAAAGAGCTGTTGAGCCTCTAATTCAAGCTCTAAAGGATGAAGACGTCAATGTTAGAAAGTACGCTGCAATTGCTTTAGAAGCTCTAAATGGAGCTGTTAGTGCGGAGACCATGAGATTTATAGACAATGGTGATGGAACGGTAACCGATAATACAACAGGCTTGATGTGGCAGAAAGAAGACGATGGCACAAAAAGAAAGTATGACGAAGCTCTCAAACACTGTCAAACCTTAGACCTGGCAGGATACAGTAATTGGCGGCTTCCACGAAAAGAGGAGCTAATTGCATTAGCCAGATCTGGGTATGAAACACTCAAGCAGTATTTCCCAAATATCCAAGCAGAAAGGTATTGGGCGTCAACATCTAGCTCGGAGCTATACTGGGCTGATGCTCCAGATAGAATAGCCTACACCGTAGAATTCGATTCCGAAAGGTCCAGTTATGGTGATGCCATTACCTACTTCAGAACTTACTCATATTTCGTTCGTGCCGTGCGCGCGCGCATTGGGTAGGTGCGAATGTGAATGCTATGGGTGACAGTCTCAAGACCGCTTTAGAACTGGCAACAGAACGTGGTTATTATGACACCGCCAAGTTGATACGAAAGTATAGTGATTAGCGCACGTAAAAGAAGCTCGCTATCAAACACTTATTGATTAAGCTAACATAAAAACTAGAGTGTCATAGTCTACATAATACGGTGCACCCATCGTCTTAATCAAATACTCCGTTAATTGGCTAAGCACTGCCTTATTCAAAAATTGTCTATGAACAATAACGAACCGCACACCGAGGGTGTTCAATTCTTGGAAATTTTGTTGAGTATGAGTTTCGTCAGTTAACGATGAGAACATTTCAGACGAGCTGGAACCGCCCTCGCACAAGTAGTCAGTAAGTTCAACAATCGGAATATTATGCAATCTTTGTTTTGCATCCAAATCCACTCTAGACAAATAACCGTCAACCAACGGCTTTTCAGAAACCGTACTACAATACATGTACCAACCCACTATGTGATAATGTGCAGGCAAATCGAGAACAGCAAACGTGTCATCCATCTCTCTCAATTGGTAATAAAACTGGGGAACATAGGGATCATAACGGCTGGGATAAGGACTCATATTATACTCCACTAAAATCAAAGAAGAAAGAACCACGACAAAGAAGATAGGCAAGACCTTGTGCTTGTGCAATATTTTGACGTTTTCTAAAATGTATTTCACGCCAAATGCTGTGAGCAACCCTAAGCCAAGGTACGTTATAACAGCGAATCTGGCAGGGGCTTGGAATATTGTTCCTCCGGGAAGATAGCGAATCAGATATCCGGGAAGAGGAATACCTACATTCCCCATTATTTTAATCATTGGTCCTAACGATAAAATGATGAATGTCCCAGTTAACAGCACCCACAAAACCTGTTTACGCATCTTGTCTCTATATTTGTAGATAGAAAACGCTAGAAGCCCAATAACTGTATAGCCAATATAAGCCCTGTTTTCAGCGCCACCTAAAACGACGTTAAAGTTGTACTCGACGTTTTTGATGTGTTCACCAAAAAAGTAGTTGTCCGATCCTGGTAATAGAAAGTTGATTAAGGATGCTGAATGGTTTATCTGATCATTAAGCGACCTTTCGGCATAAGCGTGTTTTCCGCTTAACGATTCAAAGAACATTGGTATGATTACCATCCCGGATACCAACAGGAAAATGGCTGGAATTAAGGCTAAACCGTAAATGAATTTTCGATTAAAATCGATTTTCCTTTTTAACAAAATGTCGTATAACAAGAAAAAAATGGTGAACGTAAACAAAATGAACGTATAATAGAAGCTGCCTAAAAAGGTGGATATTAACAAGAAAATTGAGGCGTATAAAGCGTATTTCAAATTGTTTGTTTCTCTCAGTTTAAACAGGAATAATATGTAGAACGGAATGCCGCCTATTGAAATCAAGTTTAAGTGTCCGAGAGTGTGCCCAAGATGATAGGGGCTGAAAGTGAAAATTATCCCAGCTAAATACGAGGCGTAAACGTTCTTCGTGAAATGTTTTGCCAGCAAGTATGCTCCGAATCCGCCTAACGCATACCCCAATATCACTATTAGGTTGTAGCTGAAAAACAAGCCAAAACCGTCTTGAAAGGGAATTGTGATGATGCCCGCTAAGGGAACTAGAGAGTGAAAAAATAGGGTCTGCCCATTTGGATAAAAAACGTAGTTGGTCACATACGGATTGTTTCCCAGTTCGGTGACGGAATGTTTGACCCACCATAAATCCCAGAGAAACTGATATCCGTCTCCCCCGTCTCCTGGGATTTGATTCCCAAAATCAAACGGAAAAGAATACAGTAACAAAATTGTGAGTATAACATAAGTGCCTATAACCACAGCATTTGTGAATATACTGTCTTTATGGCGCAGGAGCAAATTTTTAATGTAAGCCATTCTGTTTTTCGCTCCCAAAAATTAGATTTTTATTATTCTTATCTTAAAGGAAACAACATAAGTTTCTCCAAACATGCTGTCTCCATAAGCATCCGTTGTTATTTTGGGTCCATACAAAAGTTGGTCATTACTCTGTGTGGAGGAAATGAACATAACTTTGGGGCATGACGCTTCAAGATCTGTTGTTTCAACCCATCCTTCACCTGAAACAAACTTGTCTGTGGAGCATTCTGAATAAACTAATTCTCCAAATTTGCTCTTGTAAACGTTGATATCGTCTACAAATAAGGTGCAATATCCATTATTCCGGTTTTTTATACGAAACTCAACACCTTGGTCAACGTTTGCTGGAACCGTAAAAGTAAGATTAAGCATGTTGTAGGTGTTCTCATCTTTCACAGTTGCCAAGTCTATCAGTGAGTATGCCAGACAATCCGTTGGTTCTTTATCTTCATTTACTACTACACTTAATTCGGCAACGTAGATTGGCAACAATACATCAGTTATTTTCATTCTAAAAGTTGCACGTAACTTTCTGTTCGCCAAACTTTCACCGTAACTATCATTATGCAAATATGGACCATAGAGCCAAGACTCAGTTTTTACTTGAGAATCCATTTGAACAACCCTACCCTCTGAAGCTTCCGAATCCTCAGTTACGTGCCAAGATGGGCCTTTCTGAGGTTTATCTGCAGCTGATTCCCAGAAAATTAGTTCATAATTTACTAAATCATACAGTTTAACTTCATCTATCACCAAGTTCACTTCTCTATCTCGTAAACATTCGATGCGAAACTCTAATCCACCCTCAGTGGTTGATGAAAAAAAAGTCAAGTTGAATTCTTGATATACATTCAAATCAGGAAAATCTTTGACGCCAAGTTTTTCTGACGCAAGAATTTCCACACCCTTTCTTGCAGTCACATCAATATACACTATTTCTTCAGAATTTTCTCTTGCAAAAAATACGTATGACAAAAAAATAACCGATGAAATTATTAAAATTGTCAAAAGAAAAACTGGCGTGGACAATTTCTTCGTCATGTTATTTTGTATGGAAAAAATTGCTTATAATGTTTCTACTTCGGTTTCCTTCTTTTCAGAATACCTTCGTGTGACAAGCCAATAAACTACAAAAATTACTGCTATCACTGCAACTACTCCCAGCAGGACGTAATTGAATTGAGAAACCATGCTCTGAAGTTCTGGAGGTATTTCCCCAGTTGCTCTGTAATGCTCCATAAGTTCTTGGAATGTTACTCCAAAAAATCCGCCTAACGAGGTGTAGAAGAGGGTTCGTGGCAAGGTGCCTATCACTGTGGGAATCATGAAATTCTTTATCTTCATCTTAGTTAAACCCGCACTGTAGGATATTGCGTCAAAAGGTATGAAAGGTGCAAATCTTCCTAAAAGAACTGCCCAAACTCCCCACCGATTGAACCAGTTATCTGCAAAATTGATTCCTCTTTCCCCAACTAAACGGATGGCGAGTGACCTGCCTCCCCAACGGGAGATGTAGAAACCTAACATAGCAGCAACTATTGATCCTAACGCGCCAACGAGCCACCCATACGGGAAATCAAAGGCTAAACCCCCTGCAATCAGAACTAGCTCAGAGGGGATGGGGATGGCTATGGCTTGTATAATCATCATGCCAAATAAGAGTGGGAGTCCTCCAGCTTGAAAAGAATCTATCACCCAAATCAGAATATCATATACAAGTTCCGGATAGAGAAGAAGCGCTAAAGAAGCTATGATAACCAACAGGAACACTATGATGGGAAAAATTTTGGAGGAAAATTGCATCTTGAACCCCAAAAAGTTCCGATTCTACAGTATTCCCAGTTTGATGGCTACGTCCACTGCTTTGTAGTCGGGGTGAAGCTTCACAAAAGCCTTCTTTTTGCCTTCAGCAGTTATCATGGAGTTAACCTTATCCACAACCACATCATAAAGCTCCTCCACAGCCAATTTAATGTCCTTTTTCGTAGCTTTTTTGTTGACGACAAAAACAAGTTTGTTTTCTGCTTCAAGTATACGGCTCGTAACCTCTGTCATGACAGGATACCTGATAGTTTCGTAAGGATCCAACTTATTTTCCTCCAAAGGTCTTTTCGACTTTCTCGAAAGCTGAACTCGTCCAAACTGTCAGTCTCCCCGGGTGGGTTCCGGGCGCTAGAAGTTCAGCGTTCAAGTTTTCCACTGAGGCGACTTCGATTCCGGGAAGGTTTCGAGCTGCCTCAGCCACGCCTTCGTTTTTGGCTATAACCAGCAGAGGTCCAACAGCTTGTTTCATTTTGCGTCCCCGCATCTTTCCTCTGCCCGCTCTAACTTTCCTGCTCTCTTTGACACGAAAGATGTCAGCCCACACTCCAAGGTTTGTGAGTGCTTCTTCAACATCTTTGGTTCTTTTCAGACTTTGAATTTCGTCCATAACAACTAGGGGAAAATCGGGAACATCGTCAACCACATGTCCTCTAGACGCTACAGCCTCCTTAGATCCTGTGGCGGCGATAGCGGAGCGCAAAGCTAATCGCATCTCTTTTTTTGGTATTTTCTTTTTGATTTTCTTTTCAGCCTCTGGAGGATGGGCTGATCTGCCTCCCACTGTGCCAGGGGCGAAGGCGGCTCGTTGACCTCTTTCTTTCAATCGGGGCATACGGGATATTCCCAAGCCGACTCCTCGGGACTCTGCTGTGTTTTTCTTTCCAGCCATGGGGTCTCGGCCTTGGGGTTGATATCTGTGAGATTGGATGGTAATTACTGCCCGTTTTATTACGTCTGGTCTGCTGGGAGTTTTGAATATTTTAGGGAGACGAATTTTGCCTACTGCCTCGCCTTTTAGGTCAAAAATTTTTGCTGAAGTCTTTCCCATTTTCTATCACCGTTTATTTTTGCATGGACTCCAACGAAACGTAAGTGATGTTTGGGGGAGCTTCAGGAACCTTTTTTGGAGGACGGGCTGGATGTCGCAGCCGCACTAAACGTTTGACTGGTCCTGGTAGGGTTCCGTCTATGATAACGTAGGTTCCTTTTACGGACCCATAGTTTAAGAATCCGCCTTTTGGAGTGATGTTTTTGCCGTCAATGCCGATTTTTAGTATGCGTTTGTTGTATTCGGTTCTTTGGTGGTAGCCCATTTGTCCGGCTCTGGGAACAGTGTATAACACTCTTGCGGGTTTCCACGGTCCGATGGCTGCTACTCCTCGTTTGGTCTTTCGGGACTTGCGAGGCAAAATGTTGATTCCCCACCGTTTCACTGGACCTTGGAAGCCTTTTCCTTTGGTTATCGCCACCACATCCACGAAACGGCCTTCTTTAAAAACATCAGTGACTGACACGTTTTTTCCTAGCAGACTCTTTGCGTATTCAAATTGTTCTTGGACTGAGCCTCCGTCAACTTTGATCTCCATAATATCCGGTTTCTTTTTTGGAACGCCAGCGAGTCTCGGCTGTGTTGCAGCTAGTAGCCGAATCTCCGCTATTTTATCTAGGCTTTCTTCAATCTTTTTTATGCTCTCTTCAGTGTTGAATTTTTCAGGCAAAACTAATGCTCGGTCGAAATCTTTTGGGGGGTCTTTCATCCAGGCTTCTGTTAACGTTTGTAAACCGTTCTGATCTTTTACGTAGGCGCGAACGGCGAAAACTATGATAGGGGGAACGTCCAGAATTGTTGCTGGATGTGATATTTCTTTGCCCAAGTTCATGGAGTCTGGTTTGTCCTCTATCATGAGTATGTGGGTCATTCCGGCTTTGTAGCCCATGAATCCGAGCATTGTTGGGCCTTCTTCAACTTTGGGCCAGAAACGGATTCTGCCAACTGTTCTTTTGGCGCGTCCTCTAGGCAGGTAGGCTAGTGAACCGTGTCTGGGAGCATGCTTCTTTCTATGACCCATTCTTGGTATCCTTCTTGTTATTCTTCTCTGAATTCGTCTTTTCCAATAAGAGCATCAAGTTATAAACCTTATTGTAGTGGGTTCTGTAAAGTCTTCGGTTGATGGATAACCCTGTAAAAAATCGGTTGATAACAATCTACGAAGAGTCCATCTGTGGGCTAAAGTGGTGTTGTGGTTAGTTTCTTTTTGGTTGGTGCTAAAAATTCGATTAAGGTTTTTGTTCCTGTTTTAGTGTACTCTGAGTCTGTTGGGCGAACCTTTTTTCCTGTAGATGATTGAAGAAAAGCCATTACGGCAAGTGCAAGTGGGCAGGTTGTGTCTTTTGTATTAAGCAATTCATGGACATGCCTTGAAAATCTGCAACCTTTAACATGAAACAGGTATTTTCCGTCTTCAACCTCTTCAAATTCAACCCACTTTACCGCCCCTTTCTTCAACAGTTCTTCAAGAAAGTTCTCCAAATTCTTGTCAAATTTTTCTTCTTTGACTAAACTAAGATTCTGCTTGTTGGTAACCAAAATTATTTTGTCAAGAATAGGCTGTATAAGAGCAGCTTCTCCAGAACCCAAAATATCTTTCACTGACTTTTGGTACGCAAACAAAATGGTGTGAAAGAAACTACTCATATCAATAGGTTTCTGATTAACCATAGTAACAACAAAACTGACTATGTATAAAAACTTCATGAATACCAAATAACGATTGAAAACCATTCAGAAAACGGATAACACAAAAATTCAAACTTTAGAATTAACAATCACGAGAAGCGTTCTGGATTATTGTTTTCCATTTGTTCTTTCCTTCTACCGTTATTCCGCATGCTTCTGCTGGTGTTTTTCCGTTAAGTGCCATGTGTGGGCGAATGAGATTGTAGTAAACCCTGAATCCGTCAATATCAAATTTTTTGGTCAATTTTTCTTGACCTATTCAAAGATCGGTGTTGCCTGTTTTTAGTCAAGTTTTCTTGACAAAAATGCTTTTCAGTTCCATCAGTTTAGGTGTACTTCGTGCCTGTAGTTGGGGAAAATAAGGCATGAAAAGAACAATATCAACAGTTACGCTTCTCTTGTTGCTTTTGTTGCCTTTGGCAGTTGGATTCTTAGTAGTTGATGTAGCAAAAGCGAACCCCAGCTACAGCTCCACGCCCATAGCACCCAACAAAGACCCGCCTGTACTGACAGTAGAATCGCCCAGTAACGCCACATACTGGAACTTGAATGATGTTTCATTGAGTCTTGCAGTGACTCAGCCTGACTCGTGGAATGAGTCCAACAGAATAACCGAGGTCAGTTATCTGCTCGACGGGCAAGAAGTCATCATGTGGGATGGAAATCACGGAACCCTACATGGCGCGCCCTCGATTGACTGGTTTTTACCAAAGACCAGTAACTTTTCAACAGAATTGAGAGGACTAACTACTGGAACTCATACTTTACAAGTGAATGTCCAAGCCGAGAGCGATTATTTCCCAAATCTTCCAGCTTTCAAGTTTCCTAGCACTTACACGATGAACGTCTCTCAAAAAATAGACTTCACTATAAGCACAAGTAGTGACATTCCCGAATTTCCATCATGGGCTATTCTGCCTTTGTTCATAATAGCGACACTAATTGCAATTATGGTCTACAAAAGTTTGCTGTCAAAAAGCTTGACAAATCCAAACACACAATGATTGCTAGCTTACTTTTTGCTTCGATGTTGCTTAGCCACTATCAGCGTAGCTGTTTGAAAGATGTCAGGTAGCACCCTCAGTTTATCTGTTAGGAATTGATTCAACTGTTCCAGATTTCCAGTGCTTAATTTGATGACAGCATCATATTCCCCATACATCATACTAACCTCTGACACCTCATCCAAGTAAGCAATCTTTTCCAGCATATCCTTCTCAGTGCCCGGATTCAAAGTCACCAACACATAGGCTAAGACACCCATCTAGCAATTCCCTCTTCACACACTTTCACTTGGAAGAACTTTAACCTTTTGCCTGCCAAGAAGAAAAACCAAACAAAACCAGCAATCAGGGAGTTTCTTTAACCAATTCTTGAGCCAAAGCAGCTGCCCCGATTACCCCTCCATCACCCCCCAAAGCAGCCTTCACAATCTCCAGCCTCTCAACAGCAGCCTCCAACGCTCTCTTTCGAGTGAATTCTTCCACCAACTGAACCAACTCAGGAATACCCTCAACAACACCACCGCCCAAAACAAAGCGACAAGGATTGAAAGCATTAACGATGCTAACAACTCCCGCAGCCAAGTATCGCCCAGTTTCTTCCACCAATCTTCGAGCCAACCCATCGCCTTCATAGTAACCTCTACTGACAGTAGCCGCAGTGATTTTTTCAACACCACCCGCCAACGATATCAAACGTTGTCCCTTTTTTAGCTCATTATTCACGGCTTCTTGAGTGCGCTCCGCAATTGCCCAACCACCCGCATAAGCTTCCAAACAGCCCCTGTTAGGACAATGACACTGCCGTCCATCATAAACAATCGTAATGTGCCCCAACTCTCCACCACTATTGCGGCAACCCGCCAACAGTTTTCCGCCGCTAATGACTCCTCCACCTATGCCTGTGCCCACAAAAAGAACCGCCAAATCGTCAACACCCTTTCCTGACCCGAATCGCCATTCACCCCAAGTAGCCGCACGAACATCGTTAGTCACAAACACAGGAATCCCAAGCTTTTCTTCTAGTTTCTTCTTTATCGGAACGTTTTGCCATCCCAAGTTTGGAGAACCATGAACAACGCCCTTCCGGTCGACCTGCGCAGCTATTCCAACCCCAAGAGCTTTAGCCTCTTGATTTGCTTTGCTGAGGCACCTCTCTATACCTGTTAGGATATCAGCAATGACCTTTTCCGGTTCCTTATTTGGATGTGTGGGAGAATCATAAACCGACAAAAGGCGACCACTAACATCTACTAACGCTACCTTTAACTTGGTGCCTCCAAGATCAACACCCAACGTAAAAGAACCATCCATCGTCTGCCCCATCATTCATCCTCTCATGTGAATTGCCTTTAACGCAGGTCCCTCAAGAACGAGTGAATTTATCCCTGTAAGTAAATTAATTTTTCTGCAAACCCAAAAGAATCCGTTTTTTAAACTGTAAACTATCCACTAGGCCCTGAACATCTAGATACGAGTACGTAAAGAATCCTGTAGAAAAAAATAGAAAAAAGAGAATGCTTCGCAGCTATTCTCAGTATTGTGGTGGCATTCCGCCCGGAGGAGGTCCTTCTTTGGGCTTTGTTGAGGCGATCACGTCGTCGATTCGTAGGATCATGGAGGAAACTTCTGCGGCTGACTTCATTGCCTGCTCCTTAACTTTCAGAGGTTCAACAACACCTTTCTCGTAGGTGTTCACTATCCCGCCTTTGAAAACGTCTACGCCCATCAGATGCCCATTCTTCTTTTCGTGAGCTGCCCTCAAACCGACAAGGATGTCTATAGACTCTAAACCAGCGTTTTCAGCCAACGTCTTCGGCACGATTTCCAAAGAATCAGCAAAAGCCTCTATAGCAAGCTGTTCCCTGCCGCCAACTTTTGTCGCATAAGAACGAAGAACTTTTGCGATTTCACTCTCTGTGGCTCCGCCTCCAGCAACAATCTTGTTACATTCCACAACATCAGCAACCACCGACAAAGCATCATTCATAGCCCTGTCCGCCTCATCCACCATCCTTTCTAAACCAGCACGGATGAGAATCGCAACTGATCGTGGTTCTTTACATTTCTCCACAAAGATCATCTTATCATCTCCGACTTTACGCCCTTCAACAATTCCAGCTGCGCCTAGATCTCCACTCTTTAGATCGTCTAATTTCGTAATGACTTTGCCTCCAGTAGCTCTTGCTAGTTTCTCCATGTCTGATTGCTTAACCCTGCGTGCAGCCATGATTCCTTCTTTTGCTAGGAAATGTTGTGCCATGTCATCGATGCCTTTTTGGCAAAAGAGAACGTTTGCGCCTGAGGCTTTGATCTTTTTAACCATCTCTCTGAGCATTGTTGTTTCTTTATCTAAGAATGCTTGCATTTGAGTGGGGTCTCGTATCCTAATTTCGGCTGAGAACTCCGTTTTCTCCACTTCTAGGGGGGAATCGAGGAGTGCAATTTTTGCTTTTGTGATTTTTTTTGGCATTCCTGCGTGGACGATCTCTTTGTCGACGATTATGCCTTTGACGAGTTCAGTGTCGTAGAGGCTTTTCCCTTCTTTCTTGACTCTCTGAATGTTATCGATGTCCGCTACCATTTTGTCGCCACGTTTCTCAGCTACCAGTCTAACAGCATCAATGGTAATCTCAGATAGATGATCACGAGCAGCACCTACGGCCTTGCTTCCCATAGAAGTCATGGCAACTTTTTTCAGGGTTGCACGGTCATCAAGATCAACGGATATTGCCAAACCGTCTAAAGCTTTCACGGCTTTGTCGACAGCGTTTCTGTATCCTCCCACAATAACAGTTGGGTGAATATTCTGGGTCAGCAACTCTTCGGCTTTCTGTAAAAGCTCCCCAGCCAAGATTACGGCAGTGGTGGTTCCGTCGCCCACCATATCGTCCTGAGTCTTAGCTACTTCAACCATCATCTTTGCCGCTGGATGCTGAACATCGATCTCATCAAGTATTGCTGCTCCATCGTTGGTTATGGTTATGTCGCCTAAGCCGTCAATGAGCATTTTGTCCATGCCGCGAGGTCCCAAAGTGGTCCTCAAAACTTCGGCTATGACTTTGGCAGCCATAATATTGTTTGTTTGCGCTTCCTTTCCACGTTTACGTGATGTTCCTTCTTTAAGGATAAGAACGGGTTGTCCACCCTGTGTAGTCAAATATGCCATACATTTCCTTCCTTTTTATGTACTAAATTTTCTAGCTACTGCACATTCATCCAAAAATATAAAGTTTTTCACTAGAGGAACTGTGAAATCCTTGTCACTTTCATAAAAAATGTTTGCTTGTGAAAATTCGTCACCTGATTATTTTCTTTTGCTATATGTTTTGTCAGCTATTATTGCGTTTGTCGGTTTTTTAATCATATTTTCTGGATTTATATTTAAGATAGATTTGCTTAAGTTAGGATTTATTTTTGTGGCTTGTAGCATAATTCTTATCATTGTTAGCCTTGTTTTATTGGTCATTTTAGATAAAACTTAAACAGAAAATGCAATTATACCTAGTTTTATGGGTATCCTTATTCCCCCGAAAAAAATTACTAGATGGGAGAAATTTGCGACATTTATCCAGCTTGGTATATTGGTTTTTGCAATTGTTGCTGTGATACTTTCATATGACGCATCAAATAGAGCGATCGAAACCGCAAACAGAGCTAACGACCTAACAGAACAGAGCTTAGATATTATCATTAGACAATCAAATTATTCTATTCAGGTTATTCCTTACCCAATCTTTGCTTGGATTGAAGGTTCATACATAAATGGTTCAACAAGACCAGTTATCGCCAATGGATTTTTGAACTCTACCCTTATAGTCATTAGTCCTCATGTAGTTAGAATTACAATCGAAAACATGAGTATTCAAACAATTGATAAACTAGTTACAGACTATAAAATATTGGAAAACGATACTATAGTGAATGACCCTACAATACTTCCAGAATTTGACAAAACCAAATTTGATGCATGGCTGTTTGCTTTTGACCCTAATTCAGAACTTCGGTCACTCCCTTATGCGATAGCTGAAAACAACTATACCTACTATACAAGTCGTGAAGGAATCAACACCATTAACATTAGTCTTCACATTTCTGCCTCATTTTACCTAAATCCCCAACACAATTTTGTTTCCAATTATCAAAATTTTACAATAGTCGATTTGGGAATAGTAACGGTCAATGCTAGAATATTTGACATGCAGACACAAGAACCACCAACATCAACATCCTTTCAAACAAATCTACTTGTTTACGTGAAAATACAAGACTGATGTCACTGTTTACGAAGAGTCTATTTGGATTTACTGTCTTTGGAACAGCATCTGAGAGATAAAACTATTAAGACTAACGATACATCATTTTATTATGGCAGAAAATAAAGATGAACAAAATTACCTAAAAATTTTGTTACGGCAATATTCGGAATGCTGGGCAGATATTAGACATTATAACAATCAGATATGGTTAATGCCATCTATTCTTATAGCAACAATCTCTATTGTAGGAATTTTATTCCATTATTGGCAAGACTTTCAAATTGGAAGAGTCTTGTCGCTTTTATTGGCATTCGGTTTCACATTGATAATAATGATAGCGCTTAAAAAACATCGTTTTTTCTCTAATAATAGAGTCAAGAACTATGAGAAAATCCAAGAACAATTGAAGAAACTTTCAGGAAAAATCAAAAATGATTTTGTGGAAATAAAATGGAAAACTCCAGATTTGGCAGAAAATACTTCTTGCATCAACAAAACTAGAGCATATAATTGGCAACTTGGTTTGATAATAATTATTCTCATAGGAATTAGTGTTTTACTTCTTGGTGAACTAGTTCTTTTTATTTGTTCCATATCATGATTTTGTAGAGTTGTCGTCAGTTAGGATACCCTGTCAAAATTCGTCTGTTTTGCGGTTGACATTACGAGGAGTTCTTAGTCTGTTTTGATTGGTTTCACGTGGATTACTAGGTTGTTGTCTTCTGCTTTGATTAGCCATTCAAGTTTGTCTTTATACTTTAACCCAAATTGACTTACGATACTTTTCGGGATTGTGGTTCTAAGGGATTGGTTTGTGCTTGTTGCTCGGTTTATAGAAGTTATGTCTCCCATACTTATTACCTCATTATAGGTAATTGTGTGGTGTATGAAGTATATAAAAGTTACCTCATGGGTTACCTCAAAGCTTATATAGTAGAAATGTATAAGGTAACTATTGAGGTAACTAATATGGCAACCAAAATTACCACAACACGAGAAGAACGGGGCAAAGCAATCGCACAGCATAACGGACAAGTAATACGAATAGACGCAAACACCTACGAAGTTCTGTCTCAATCAGGACATGGCAAATATGAAATTTTAAAATCTAGTATCGGTTGGATGTGCCAATGTCCCGACCACATTTACAGAGATGTCACTTGCAAACATATTCACGCAGTTTTGTTCTCATTAGCAATGAGAGCAGAAGTTGCCATAACCAAAATCAAACCAATAGGAAACCTCTCTGAGTGCATTTACTGTCACTCTACAGACATTATCAAAAAGGGAATACGAAAAAACAAGCGAGGTAACATTCAGAAATACCTTTGCCGAAACTGCGGAAAATACTTTACATTCAATGTTGGCTTTGAACGAATGAAGCATAATCCAAAAGCGATAACCACAGCTATGCAACTTTACTTTAGCGGAGAATCACTAAGAAACACCGAAAAATCGCTGAAACTCTTAGGTGTTGAGGTATCATACCGAACCATCTACAATTGGATAAAGAAGTACATTGGATTAATGGAAAAATACATCGAACAACTAAAACCCAATGTTTCTGATACTTGGAGAGCAGATGAACTTTGGATGACATTCAAAGGCGACATGAAATACGTCTTTGCAATTATGGACGATGAAACCCGTTTCTGGATTGCTCAGGAAGTTGCCGAAACCAAACACAAGCATGATGCAAGAAAACTCTTTCAACTTGCCAAAAAAGTTACGGGTAAGAAACCTGAAACTATGATAACTGACGGACTTGGCTCTTATCACAAAGCTTACCTGAAAGAGTTTTGGACAATGCGTAAACCAAGAACTGAGCATGTCAGACACATTAAGCTGAAAGGCGATATGAACAACAACAAAATGGAACGCCTGAACGGTGAAATCAGAGATAGAGAAAAGACTATGAGAGGTCTCAAAAGAGAAGATTCCCCGATTTTGAGAGGTTACCAAATTTATCATAACTTTATCAGAGAGCATGGTGGGTTAGATGGAAAAACACCTGCCGAAGCATGTGGAGTAGGAGTAGAGGGTAAGAATAAGTGGAAAACACTAATCCAAAATGCCTCAAAGTAAACGAATTTTTTCTATCATCGATTTTTTGAAATTTGCTTTTATTTGGGCAGTACTGGTTCTAGCGTTTTTCTTGTTGATGGTTCAAGTTGTGACTATTCTTGTAAAAGTTTTTTCTGTTGTAATTTATCGAACAATCTTTAATCAAATATTGCTAGTATGGTTGATTGTATTTGTTTCTGGATTAGTTTTTCTTTTTTTCGCTATGGTCATAAAAAACTACTGCGATGTCCACACAGGCAAAAAACATCACAATGAAGGTTAGGCTCAGATTCAAGTCTGCATATGTCTGTTGTTGAGATTCTTGTCCAGTTCCTATTCTCAAATTAATAAAATCTACATGCACAGTGAAATCGTCTATTGTATTTGGTGAGCCTAAAGGATACTCGTAACTTATCTTGATGTCCATGCTTACTGTTCCTGAATCTTGGAAAATGGCAATTTCACCATTTAGTCCCGTTGTACCTTCAATTGGGAACATGTATATTTGGCAAGGTTGTGGAATGTCATCTGGTTCTGAAAATGGAGAGTATTCTATGGCATCGTTTACGGTTACAAGAATAGAAGTTATGTCATTTTCTAGTACAGTCGGTAAGGATACTTCCACAATAACTCCTACTAGACTTTCTACGTTGAAATCTGTACTTGTTATGTTGCAATTTACTGAACCAAAATAATACGTTGCTAGTTCAGAGTAAGAAAATTGAGATGGCAAATCAAAAGTCTGTGTTGCCCCTATTCGCTTTGTTACTTCTGGTTCTGGAGTAAAAAAATTCTGAACTGATGGGTTTACACATACTCCAAGAATGAGGAATCCACCTGCTAAACATGCAAAAACGATTGTAAAACTAATTGCTATGATTTTTCTAAGATTCCAAGCCAATATAGAATCCTTCTGTTTTGCTAATGCGGTTTCGTTCTATGAACAGTTAAATTTTTGGGTTTTGCGTATAGCCTCTTCGTAGGTGACGAAATTTCACAACATGACAAAAACTAACAAAGTGACGAGAACTTCACAGAACCTCACTAGACGATTAGAAGCTGTGTTTTGTGCCTCTTTAAAGAAAAAAGGGAGTCGACGTTGCTTATTTTTCCAAGACTTTTCTTGCGGCAATCTCTATGTCTTCGGCTTTAACGGTTTTTCTTCCAGCATGCATCGCATAGTCTATAGCTTCTTTAGCTATTTTGACGCCGATGTCATCCAATTCTTTTGCCAGTGCTTTCGCAGCTGCTTCGCTTACTCTACTCGCTCCCGCTTTCTTGCATATTCTGTGCATTGGAGCTATAGATAATTCAGGATTCCTCATAATAAACCCCTTCGTAGCCTCTTTTTAGTTTAAGGCAGTATTTAAGTTTTTCATTCGCTTTTAAGCCTATAATTCTCCCCTTTTCCATTTTAATCCTCAAATTTTTGTCTATAAAGAATTTGGCTGGCGATACGTGAAAGTTAATTACGAAGTTCCGTTTATAACTGTTAATAATGACACTGCCTCAAAAAAGAGGATTCTGATGGTAACGTTAAACAAAAGACGTTTTGACCCAAAAAAGTATGAAACCTTGTGGAAGTTACGGGACGGCAGAACTGTTCTTTTGAGACCTATAAATCCTGAAGACGAAGATTTGTGGCTTGAGATGTTTCAAAACTTTTCAGAAGAATCAGTACATAAAAGATTTTTCTATATGATAAAGGACACTCCCCATGCAGTTAGAGTTCGATACTGTGACATTGACTACAACAAAGAGATAGCCATTGTGGCAGAATTGAAGGAAGAACAACGGAGAATTTTGGGTGTTGTCCGCCTTACAATTGATTCGGATCAAAAAACTGGCGAGATTGCTTTCATAGTTGCTGATCCTTGGCAGGGATTAGGTTTGGGGTCTAAGATGGTGGATTATATGATTGAAATCTGTAAAGATATTGGACTTGAGCTGGTCTACGCTCTTGTGTTACCTGACAATTATCGGGCAATTAAATTTTTGAGGAAAAGGGGTTTCAGCGTCCAATATGTAGACGATGAAGCAAAAGCTATTCTCAGCCTAAGGGACAAACAGAAAAATAGCTAAGCAATTACACTAACAGTCAATGTTACTTTTTCTAATTTTTACGGTTCTGGGTCAGAAATTGTAGAGTGCGTTGGAAGATTTCGAAAGTTTTCTGGTCGTAAAGGCAAAAGACTACCTGTTTTAGTTTTGTTGGTCCATCAAGATATGCTATGGTAGTTGAGAGCATTATTGTGGCGCATCGATCTTTTGGGAATCCAAAGATTCCAGTGCTTATTGCTGGGAAGGCTATGCTCTTCAGGTTCTTTTGGTTAGCCAAAATTAGGGAGTTCAAGGTTGCATTTTTCAGTTTTTCGTCTTCATGTTCGTCCCCATGGATTGGACCCACGGCATGGATCACATATTTAGCCTTCAGATTTCCTCCAGTGGTTATTACTGCTCCGCCTACATAGGTTCCCCCTATTTCGTTGCATTCTTCCTGAATTTTTGGTCCGCCTTTTCTTCTGATGGCCCCTGCTACTCCGCCGCCCATTTGTAATGCAGTATTTGCAGCGTTAACTATGGCGTCTGTGGTCTGGTCTGTTATGTCCCCCTGAGTGAGTTCTAAGAAAGTGTTGTTGATCTTAACCCGCATGTTTCAACACCTCAACAAAGATAGTCATGCTGTGATAGGTTTTAGCTCTTACCATTTTCTGCTAACCCTAAGAAAAAAGGAAAGTTGCTGTTATGGAATAACAGTTGTGAATTCAAAAAAGCTTAAAATAATAGCCCTTTCTTGTAAGCCGTATGAGGAGGTAAAGGAACTGAGAAGGGTTTCGGTGGCAAAATTTGGCGGCAGTCTCTTGAGTGGTGAAGGAGAAAAAATACCAACTATTTTGGATTGTATAAGAACCCTCAAAGATGAAAGTGATTTAGGTCCTGTAGTTGTTTTTTCGGCGCCAAACGGGTTTACAGACGAGCTCATAAGGATAGGCGAGTCTTACACTCATTCTAGACCACTCCCAATAGATTACATATTCAACACGTATGAAGGAATAGCTAAAACGTACGTCAAAGGCACTTATCTGACGAAAGTTATTAATGAATTGGAAAAATATCGACAACAGACGGATGAAGCAGTTTCCTTAATCGACAAGCGTTTCCATGGAACCGTTAAAGCAAAAGTTCTAACAACGGGTGGGGAATTACCGACCTCTGTTCTCATTGAGCATATATTGAAGAGTCAAGGTCTCAATTCCTGTCATATTCCTAAAGAGCAATGGTCCATTGTGACAGATGATAACTTCGAAAGTGCTACTCCTGATTATGAGTTAAGCAAGAACAGTATTAATTACCTTATTGAGTCGCTTGAAAATGGAAAAATAGTTGTGCAAGCAGGATTCCTTGGAGTAACCAGTGATGGATTAGAGACAGTGCTTGGAAGAGGCGGCTCCGATCTTACAGCAGTTTTTGTTTCATGCTTATTAAAAGAAAGGTATGTTGTTGAAACGGTGTTGTTCAAAGACATTCCAGTTCAAAGCGCTGATCCAAACTTGGTTAAAGACCAAAAAACCGAGCACCTTACATCTCTAACATATAACGAAGCCCACAAAGCATCCATGATGGGAATGAAAATTGTTCAAGGCGACGCGATATCAGTAGCTAAGCAGTTCAACCAGCCCATAAAGGTCGCGTCAATAAGCAACCCTGAAATCTTTACTATGATTGAGAGTGAAAGCAACGCTGACCAAACCGTGAAGTGTGTAACCGGAAAAAAAGGATGTGCAATTCTTACAATTCACGATCAAAAAAGTAGGTCTCTAGAGGATGCTCTGAGGATTTGGGAAAACCGCAACGACTTCCTCGAATTAGGAACTGAAACTCTTGAGACAGGAGAAAAAATACGAGATTTTCTCTTCCTTGACTCAGATTTTTTGAGAAAAAATGAGGAGCGTCTCAAAGGTTTTGATGAAGATTTAACAGCAGAATACGGTGTTGGTGTAGTCACCCTCATTGGAGACCGGATGAAATATTCTTCTGGCGTTGCTTCGATTGCCATAGGAGCTATACCTGAAATTAACATAAAGAGAGGGGTCTTTGCGCCCCATACATCACAAATAATTTTGGTGGTTGATGAAAACAATGTTGGGGCTACTGTTGCAGCAATCCATGCCAAGAGACACGAAATGAACAACCCTCATTAATGCTGTTTACCGCATACGCAATCCGAGACTTCGTAAAAAAGATTTGAGATGTTTTAGATGGCGGATTCAAAGTTTTTGGAATGATTGGGTTACTGGACTGCCTCTACTTTCTTTACTTCAGGTATCCTTTTCTTCAGGTAGTTTTCGACGCCCCATTGTAGGGTCATGGTTGACATTGGGCATCCGCTACATGAACCCTTCAGTTTCACTTTCACGATGCCGTTATCGAATCTCACGAATTCGATGTCTCCGCCGTCAGCTTGCAACTGTGGTCTAACTTCTTCAAGGGCTTTTTTAACTCGATCATCTAGTGATTCACTCAATATTAGCCACCTAAAAACCCTAGTGAAAAGCCCAGAATATAAAGCTTCATAAAAAATAGTTTTTCAATCTTTTAGTTCATTTGTGCCTCAGCTTATAGAATCTCTAGGGAAGTGACAGACGTATAGGCTACCTGTCAGAGGTTCTGGTTCACCTACAAGTAAATATTTAAATTAGAAATGAATATAACCTCAAGAATTATTGGTGAGGAAAATGCCCACAATTAAAGCAACAGCAAAATTGGTGGAAAATGTTCGGACAATCGCAGATAATTCTCGAGGCCATAGCATAGTATTGGACTTGGGAACTGCAAAAGGCGGAGACAATACGGGACCAAGCGCATTAGAGTTAGCCATTATGGCTCTGGCTGACTGCGCCGTAACAATATTTGCCGATGTTTGCAAAAAGAGCAATGTGGAACTCAGCAAAATGGATGTCGTGGCAGAAGCGGAAAAGCCTGCTGATTCCCCAATATTAACAGGCGTTAACATGAAAATTACCGTAACTGCGAAAGCAAGAAAACAAAAGCTTGAGGCTGTCTGGAGGCGAACAGAAGCAAACTGTCCAGTTGTATCTATCTTTGCGGATAAGATACCGATAAAGATAGAATTTGAAACAATCACTGAGTAAACTCCCCTATTCAGTGAACCTCCATTCAGTCGGTCTTCTTGGTCACAGCTTAGTTGCCTCGCTGCAGAAAATCCGGTTAATTGGTAAGATTGCTACTTTTACTTTCACTCAAGTCTGTTCAAGGCAATTTTGTTCGTTGAAGCGCTTGTCTTTTAAGCCTCCTCGATGGAACCGAATTAATCGGTGAAAGTTTGGAGAGATTTCGTTGCCGAAGAGCCTTCCAAGACGTTCTGAAACAGTGTAAAGAAACAACAAGGAATTTTGAAGGCTCGAAAGAAACGTTACGACATATCCTACAGGTAGAGAAAACTTTGGAGAGACTAGTTGCTGAATTGAACTAGCAGAAAGGTTTTTAGCTCCAAGGAAGCCTGTCAAGAGATAAAAGAACTTCAGTGTTTACCATGAAACTCGTTGATGCCCATATTCACCTTTCAGACAGCGTTTACGAACAGAAAATTGGAGAAATCGTTGAAGAGGCGAAACAGTCAAACGTTGTTGCTTTGGTCTCCAATTCCATGGATCTTACGACAAGTCGTCAAAACCTTCGGTCAGCTGAGGAATATCCAGATCATGTGTATGCTGCTTTAGGAATTCATCCTTGGAACACGAAAGATATGTCGTCTGACGAATTACAGGAAACAATTGATTTTATTTTCGAAAATGGAGAGAACAGGGAAAGAGTTGTTGCTGTTGGGGAGATAGGATTGGATGCTAGCTACTCGGGAAGCGGCGAACCCACAGAAATCCAGATGCAGGTTTTCCACAAGATGCTTTCCGTAGCAGAGAAATTGTCTTTACCTGCAATAATCCATTCTAGGGGAACAACAAGCCAGATTGTGAGTCTCCTCCCATCTTACAAATTAAAAAAAGTTCTGCTCCACTGGTTCAGCAGACCGCACAGCCTAATATCTCAAATCGTAGACCGCGGCTACTACATAACCGAGGGACCACCAGCAGTGTTTTCAACGGGCATCCGAGAGGTAATTAGGCGCATACCGTTAACAAATTTGATGACAGAAACAGATGGGCCTGTCCGTTTCAGAGGCCCTTTCAAAGGTAAACTAACTACACCCGCTTTCATTCCCACTGTGGTTGAAGCCATAGCGCAGTTGAAGGGAAAAGAAAAAAGTGAGGTTGCTGACCAGATTTTCAAAAATTTCACAGATTTTTTTGGAGTGGAAGGCGTAAGGGATAAAAGGCATGATGAGGGGAATCATGTCTAAAGAAGTAAATGAACCGCTTACATGGAGGACAAGGTGAAATTTGGGAAAAGTGCGAACTGAGCAGGTTAAGAGGATAGCTCGAGAGTTGTTAGACCGGTATCCAAACAAATTTACAACGGATTTTGAAAACAACAAAAAACTTGTGGATGCTCTCACAAACATTTCTTCAACGAAACTAAGAAACAGGATAGCTGGTTACACCGCCCGATTAGCAGGCACAATTTATGGTTCTGAAGCTCCCGAACCTGAGGAAGAATAAAGAAATTTACGACGCCGAAAGGAACTGTTTAATCTTTTCTTCGAGTTTTGTCGAATCTTTTATAATTCCTAAGGTAACTCTGATGGATAAACTGCAGAGCAGATAGAGGGAGGCAACCTGCTTGTCACTGATGGATGGATATCGAAAGGGCTGGGCTACACGTTATCTCAGAGAAGCAAAGGCGGAATTGACTGCAGCTAAAAAAACTCCGTACATGGCATCTGGTTTTATTATGGAAGCCCTGACCAAAGCCCAAGCATCCATTTACTATAGCTTGGGAGATCCTGCTTTTATCGTGCCGATAGTTCATGAAACCCTCCACACCAGACAGGATGTTAAAGAACCGATTCTGAACTTTCTCGTTGAAATCGAAAAAATCCTACAGCAATTGGCAACCAACCCTACAAAGGATAACGAAAAGACGCTGTCTCAAGTGAGTGATATAATTGATTTTGCATCAGAGATTGTAGAGCTTTTCGGAGGCGAAACTCCACCTTAGTTTACGAGAGAATCAACATGGTTGTCAAGTTAGAAGTTAGGTTTTTAGGGATTTTTCAGAAGCTTTCCGGCAAAAAACGTTTTCGGGTGGAATTGGAAGAACCTGCAACAGTTAGAGAAGTAATAATGAAGCTTACAGAAACTTTTTCAAGCGAATTCAAAAGCGTTTTAGTTGATTTAGAACTAGGAGACCCTAGACCCAATTCTCTAATTCTCGTTGGAGGAAAGGAAATTAGCGCGTTACAGGGGCTAGACACTGAAGTCAAAGACAAAGATGAAATTATTCTGGTTCCTATGGTTCATGGTGGCTGACTGCTTTCAGCTTCCCTTCTTTTGTTCCTCGATCAGGCGCTTAAGACGTTTCTCCATCTTCAACTCGTGAGCATGTTCATCGGGAGGAGGAGGCAGCTGCTTGAGATATTCTTCCAAAGGGAGTTTTTTGGTGCTAGTCTCTTTCTTTTGTTTTCCCTTTTTTGGCATGTTTGGTACAATACTGAAAGCAACAAATAAATCTGCTGTCCTTAAATTTCTGGCGCATTATTAACAACATTTCGATTAAATTAATGAATAAACAGTTATTTTTAGGTTTAAAGTTTCTGTTTTTTCGTCTCTTCGCCAATGTGTAAAACTATTTTTAGCCTGTTTTATTTGTCTACGTGAAAATTTTCAAGAAACAAAGGGTAAAATGCGCTTTGTTGCTCTATTCCCTTTATATGCTTAATATATGTGCTTGGTAAGAAATCAAACTATTGTTGTTAGATACAAAAGAATTTGTCAAAAATCACTCTTTTTTTGTAATCTATTGCCAACTCTCGTTTTGACAACCTATATAGATTACGCCGCTCTTAATCATGACTGCCCGATTTGGGGAGCACGCTTGGATAGGTCGACTAAGCAAGTTAGTTGACCAGCAGTCGGCTATAGTCTGTCTCGCGCGATCGCATCAACTGAGGCGGTTTATGGCTGGCAACTGGCTGACTGTCATTGTTTGGTTGGTCTACCTCGGCTTCGACCCATCTCGGGCATTTCTATTTTAGAAAAAAATTGCTGTTTGCTTCTTTAAAGATTAAATTTACTGATGGTTGTTTGTTGTCTATTCCGTAGGTTGGGGAAGTTGCCTTGCCATTAGGAAGGCGTCTTCTCCGTCTGCATAGTAGTCTCTGATCGTACGTGCGATTTCGAACCCTAATTTTTTGTAAAGCCTGACAGCAGGAACATTGCTTGTCCTAACTTCCAAGTAACACTCCTTTGCTTTGTAGCTTGCCATAGCTTGCATTGTCTCTTTCATAAGCGCATGAGCGATGCCTCTCCGTTGATGTTCGGGCAACACAGCTATGGATATCACATGCCCTTTCCTCGTTATTCCTAACAGTTTAAAACTTGGGATTCCTGTTTCGATGCGGCACATGATGTAACCTGCGATTTTTCCGTTGGTTTCTGCGACGATGAACGTTTCTGGGAAGCGTTTGTGTAAATTCATAAAAAAGAGGGTGGTGTAGTTTTCGGGAAGGCATTCTCGGTTTATTCTAATTACCGCGTCTAGATCAGAGGGTTTAAACCGTCTTAGCTTATAGTTTGCCTTCAAGACCATTGGTCAACCATCTTCTCTGTTTTTCTATTCTAGCCAACAGCGTTGAAATGGTTGTAAGGAAACGAAAGTAAATATACTTTTTTGTAGAATAAGACATTACTGAACGAATAGGATAAAGAGCCAATTAGATAACATAAGAAAGCTAACATTTTATTTAACTAACAAAATCAGATTTTGTTAATGGTTTGTGGTTTGGCCAACGTTTCTTGACAAAAAAATATTCTAAATAGAAAAAATAATTAGCTAACCAAAATTAAATTTCACAAAAGATAAAGCTTGCTTTCAACAGTTATTGAATAGGGGTTAAAATTTAACCCCAATATTTATTGTTTCGATTAATTAACACTTTATGGTATATTCAAAATATTTGTCATACGGATTTTCTAGCGCCATCATCTGTTTTATGGTTAGGTTTTCAAAATATCTTCTGAATGGCCTCATCGAATTGTTATGAGCCGAAACCACAACATTGACTTTCTCCCTTTTTAGTAAGCTTAGTAAAGCTTCCACGAATGACAAAACCCTTTTTTCAACCATTTTGATTGATTCGCCTCCAGGAGGAGGAACATCATAGGATCTATGCCATAGGTCAAATTGTCTTTTTCCATATTTCCTTATTATAGTCTTGTGATATTTCCTCTCAAGATCTCCGTAAGATCTCTCGATTATTCTATCATCAACAATAACTCTTTTACATTCAGGATGATATTTCAGAACTATTTTTAGACTATTGGACGAACGAGAAAGGCTTGTTTTAAAGGCTATTTGAAATCTTTTCTCCTTAAGTTGTTCTGCTATCAGATTGGTTTGTTCTATTCCTTCGGGAGTTAATCTCGAATTCACCAATCCGGTGAATCTTTTGCTTCTATTAAAAGTGGTTTCACCATGCCTGAAAATGTAAATATGGAGTTTCATAATATTCACATTAATTATTTAACTCTTAATTCCTGTGTTCTTCATATAAATTCTGCGTGTGCATTCACTCCTGCATTTTTCATTTTTATATTTTGATCACTTTAGGAAAGATTTATTTTGAATTTTTCTTTAACTATCAAAATTTATTGTCTCTTACTCAGGCGTTTAGCAAGATAAATGGGGATTTCAATTTCTTAATATGTCAATCTAAAATCTCTGAGCCTCTATTATGAACTCTTTCACAAAGGTCACTAACTTTTGTTTCTCACCAATTATTAAATAAAAACATTTCTATATAATAACATGGTGGTTTTGATGGCTTGGTTAAAAGCTATGATGGAAAAGGAACCGCCTGAACCTGAAAATCCCATAGGAACCGTAGTGATCGGAAATCTTGAGGGTGATCGTGTTCACCAGTCAGCCAAAGAGATGGTTAGAAAATCGCTCAAGAAGGCTCAGTTCAAGACTGTGGATCTCGGTAAAGGTGTTTCGGCTGACGTGTTTGCGTCTAAGGCAAAAGAACTAAATGCCGACATTGTAGCAGTTTCAATCAATACTACTCCTGCTAAAGACAATCTAGCAAAGTTGTTTTCCGCGATCGAAGCCGCGGGCTTAACGGGCAAGGTCACAGTTATGATAGGTGGTGCGGCTGTAGAGAAAGAAGATGCAGATAAAATATGTGCGATATACGGCAAAACCAGAGAAGAGGCCGTAGCACTAGCAAAAGAAGCCATAGAAAAAAAGAAAGCTTAAAACTGATGAGCTAACGCGCACAAGTTAAATAGAATGTTTAGATTCGAAAAAGAATAGAAAATTATTAGGTCGGCGGAGTTAAGGTTGGAGGTCGATCAGGAGAACTTCCAATAGTTCTCATCGCTACAATATTTTACGTAGGTCACCAGATCGTTTCAGATAGAAAAAATTGAATTTTCTACAAAGAAAAACTGATGTCGTGTTAACTGGTAGATAGGCCCCCAAGCAGTTGATAGAAACGGCTGATTTTGTCAGTATCGTAAAGGACAAAGCTCCAAAAAGTTTTGAAATAACAAAGGGAATTCAATATTACGCCTAATAGAAAAACTCCATAAGCTAAACACATTAAGTAGTAGCAATCAGAGCTTTTTGGAATAGCTTCTTCACAGTTGATATTCGAGCCTTTTGTGCAAGAGCCTCTTTTGTAGCGAAGTCTAGAGCCTCTTCGGGACACCATTCAACACATTTGGGTTCACCGTTACAGAGATCACAAACAAAGGCTACCTTACTTTCTGGATGCAACTGGATGGACCCATAATCACATCCTTCAACGCACCAAGCGCAACCATTACATTTATCCTCATCAACCATAATGACGCCAGTCTCCTTTGACTGTGATAACGCTTCTCGGGGACACGCTGTTACACATTGTGGGTCTTCACAAAGCCTACATGCTATAGCCAGATTGATAAAAGGATTTAAGCGGACAACGCGAATTCGAGATTTTGTGGGATTATACGTTTTTTCGTGTTCCATTGAACATACATATTCGCATACGCAGCAGCCAACGCATTTGGATGAATCGCCGGAAACAAACTTCCATTTATGAGGTATAACCATCTTCCTAGACTCTAATTAGGTTCATTAAAATTTTTTCAAGCTTTTCAATTTGATTTCGCAAGTTTTTTCTTTGCTCAAAAAGCTCATTTGGTTTGTTCAAATTATCAGAAATCATTTCTAAAAGATAGTTTGTTTCTTCTCCTTTTTCCTCTTTTTCTTGAAGCAATTTAGCTTTTGTAATTATTTCTTCCAGAGTGCAATTAATTTCTCCCTGTAGAATCGCCATGGTTTTCACTGCCATATGCAATCACAAGTCAACAGCATTCTTTTTCATTGACATTAAAACCAATGTACTTAAGCAATTACATTCTAAATTAGTTTATGGTCGAAGAAAGAAATTATTGAAGAAACAGGCACCTATACCAGTTCTTAGACAGTCATTCTGCCTCAAGCTCAAGAATCCTTTTGTCAATCTTTGTTGATTTGTGCCATAATTCTTCAAAGAACGACTGGGTATAAAAAATAGCAGGCTTGTTTGTCCAAATTCCATCTTCATGTTTCATATCTGTTGAAGATGGGCCCTCGTGTGACAATAGTATTAGAGCCTCTTCATTATCTCTGATTATGAAACGGGGACAAATTCCTAAAACCAATCCCACGTGATTCACTGTAAAATTCGCGTTCTTTGTTGTCATTCTTTCAAGTACCGGTTTTATCGTCTGCAAATTCTCTTTTGTTATTTCAGTTAAAAATCTGAATCTGGCTTGGGTTTTTTCCAAAACGTTAAGCAATCCCATTTGAACAGTCTGGGTTAGCCCTAAACTGTCAATTATGACTAAAACCTCTTTTTCAGCTCTTTCAAACATCTGAAAAATCATTGAATATATTTTTTTTCTCCCTTCAATAATCATAAATCTTCCTAAGTGAAATGCTGGACATTCAACAGCAATAGAATTCCAATGAGCCAATAATTTGTCTCGCTTACCCTCTAGAAGAGCGGCCTCTTCTTTCTTAGCTTTAATCATCAAATCAAGATACCTTTCAAAAGGCATTGCTTCGAAGCGCATTGGAACCTCAAAGGTTGATTCAACTAGCCCCTTACTTCGTAAACTACCCAAAATACGATAAACCTGCGCTTTATGCATTCTCAGTTGCTTTGAAATGATTGTTGCTTTTTGGATGCAAGTCTTGGCAAGATAAATGTAGACTTCACTTTCTTTGTTTGTTAACCCAAAATCCTTAAGAGCCTGTAGGATGAACTCGTTCATAATAGTCACTTACTTTTGTTCCTCACCAAATATTAAGTAAAACTATATACATATAATATTTCGTCAAGCTGGGGAGCATGCTTTAAGTATCGCGTTAAAGCGTTGAGCGTACAAATCAAAACGGCTGAAGATTGGTAGGCGATAAAGACAGCGCTTTTCCGAGCTGTTCAATACTGAAGGCTTAGACTCAGCTTTGATTTATTTTTCTTGCAAAGTTGCAGTTAAGGGGGGAAAATAATTCCTAAAAAATTCAACCGTTAAGATTTGGGATGTAGTCAACAGATTCGAAGAATGGGTCAGTGAAGAAAAAGGCTGGAATATAAACAGGTTTTATGACTTAATTGAAGTGGAAAATGAATACTACAAATTTTTCTGGACACGAAATTTTCATCTCCAAACCTTCAAAAAAATTCTAGCGAGACAATCATGCAGTCTCGGAGAACACTTGTCCTACAAAACAGTAAGGGTCTCTTACATGGCCTGGATTTTACATGTAACTCCATCGCCGATGGTGTGGAAGCTGGTCAAAGAGACACCAAGCTTTTCTAAGAAGGTTGCCCTTTACGATTTAAGTGAGGCTTTCAGAGGAAAGGTTAATTGTTTGAAGCTAAATGAAACAGAAAACCCAGTTCTAGAAGAGTTTGAGATGTTTCTAAATAGAGAATATGGGATTAAACTAAAGCCTTTTTTCGAAACTCTTACCAGCGTCCAAACAAAACGCATGATTAAGACGTAACAGATAAGGAAAAGAAAGAGTAGCCTATTCTATCTTAGAAAATATTAGTAGGTCCTTTCTTTGACAGTTTAACAGGCCACAAAGTTGCATAGATCGGCGCGCGCGGTTCATATCGGGGTATTGACCACTTTCCAATGATTCGTCTCTCGTTCTCTTTCTGGTAGAGTTGAAAAAGCAGCCCCTTTTCTATGATATAATATATGTCTTACTATTTCCGAAAAAATAAAATTACTTTCACTGACCTCCCCCCTCTTTGCTGTCATACGTTCTGCCACAGAGCTTAAAACAACTCATCAAGGATTTCATATCAAACATCGAAATGACAGTTTAAGTAATTTAAAAAAAGGTGATATTAAAATGGAAAATAACGATCTGAAAAACCTCCCCGGAGTCGGACCCGCTACAGCCAACAAATTCGAATCCGCGGGACTTACAACAGCTGAGGCAATTGCTGTAACTCCACCGAAAGAGATAGCGGAGAAGACAGGGATAGGCTTCAACACCGTCCTAAACATTGTGACAGCCGCCAGAGAAAAATTGGGCGTCGACTTCATGACAGCAGAAGATTTGTGGAAAAAAAGGCAGGACATGCTTAGGTGCTCCACAGGTTCCAACAACCTAAACGAGCTTTTGGGAGGCGGGGTCGAAACTCAAGCCATGACCGAACTCATAGGCGAATATGGCGTAGGTAAAACCCAGATTTCTTTAACACTCTGCGTTATGGTTCAGCTTCCGGTAGAACAGGGAGGATTAAACGGAAACGCAGTTTACATCGACACAGAAGGCACGTTTATCCCTGAACGAGTTTATCAAATAGCCGAATCTTTGGGACTTGAGCCCCACCAAACTCTGGCAAACATCTTTCTAGCCCGAGCATACAACAGTAGCCACCAATGTTTGCTGACAGAACATCTCTTCAAGTTTTGCCCAGAAAACAACGTAAAACTAGTTGTCGTAGACTCAATGATTGGTCACTTCAGAGGCGAATATATTGGCAGAGAAAACCTTTCCGAACGCCAACAGAAACTGAACAGCCAACTCCACAAGCTGAATAGGCTAACAGAAGCATACAACTTGTCAGTTGTGGTTACAAATCAGGTTCAAGCTAATCCGACAGCGTTTTTCGGAGACCCCAACAAACCAGCAGGAGGAAACGTAATGGCCCACGCATGCACACATCGAGTCTACCTGCGGAAAGGAGGAAAAGGAACCAGAATAGCCACAATTATAGACTCCCCTTACCTACCTGAAAGTAAGACACGATTCAGAATTACAGAAAAAGGCGTCGAGGACGCTGAAGAATAATCATTCGATTCGTATAGTTGCTTCCTTGACCCTGTTGTCTAGGATCTGAAACGCGGCTAATTTGCCATCAATTGAAGATAAGATCAGCCAAAGCGCGTCTCCCCACAATTTCATGAATTTGAGGTCGATTGGCGAAGGGGTGGCTGCGGATGGGTGAGAATGAAACAGACCTATGAACTCTAAACACTGTTTGTCGGCTTTAGTGAAGGCGGCAACCACCCTCTGAGGATCTATTTTAAACCGTACAGTGGATTGTAACTCGTTTGGAGCAACTTCAACTTTTTCCACATGGGCTTCATTTTGAGATAATTTTCCGAAGAGCATCGCGCAGGCTTCAACTGGATGAACTTTTTTTGTTTCTTGCTTCAGCAAATCAACATGGTGGCGTAGCAAATGCAAAATCAAAGAACGACACTCCAAAGTTAGATGGAGAGACAATGTTTGAACGTTACTATTAGCTTTTAAGTTGAATTATGCTCTTTTTAATTCGAAATTTTTGCGGCTCAGCTTCTACGATACGCGTAAAGATTATTTTTTGACGGTTATGGCACCTTCGACACATGCTGGAACACATTTCATGCAGAGGGTGCAGTCCTCCATCTTAACAGGAACCGCCTTGAGGGTTTCTGGATGCGTCTTAATTTCTTGAAGCTCAAAGACGGCGACTGGGCAAACCTCTATACAGGTGCCCTTACCGCTGCATCTGTTCCAATCGACAACAACTTTTGGCATGCTTTTTCCTCAACAACGAGCGAAGTACCAGGGTTTCTTTGTTCTCTCCTTATCTGTCTTCGGGTTGGGTTCAAGTGTTTTTAAGTTTTTGTTTTTGATGAAAACGGATTCTCCCATCTTTAGGCGCTGAATAATCTCCCCGCAGTCTATCTCGTTAGTTTCTACGACTTCGACGTCTTGGCTTTGATCGTGAGTCAAGAAAAAGAGCTGGAACAGCATGGAATCTTCCGAAGGAAAAGGTGGTTGCACCATTGTTTCTGATGCACCCCTATCACTCGTCTTCTCTATATCTACAATATTTTTGCTCATTGAGCCTCCCTCTTTCAATGTTCTAAGGCATGGTTTGTCGTAATTTACAATTAAGATGAGCGTCTACACTGCAACACATTGTATTCAAGTGTAAACACCAAATTTTATTACTAGGTAACCTTTAGATAGGAAAGTCTAATTGGAGCCTGAAAGATGTCTGAGAAAATCACGAATTTTGTTCCCATAAAACAGGTTTTAGCGGAGATTCTTGAAACTATTCACAAAGTGTCCGATTGCCAAAGTGTCGGCATCAGACTACATAACAACGGAGACTACCCATACTACGTCCATGAAGGTTTCCCAAAATTTTTCATCCTTAAAGAAAACAGTCTATGTGCAAAAGACAACAAAGGCAATGATATAGTCGATGAGGCAGGAAATCCTCTTCTAGAGTGTATGTGTGGAAACGTTATCAAAGGACGATTTGACCCAAATCTTCCTTATTTCACAGAAAAGGGAAGCTTCTGGACCAACAGCACAACACAGCTTTTGGATACTACAGAGAAGGAGAGTCTGGGTAGAACACGAAACATGTGCCATTACAGCGGATACGAATCGGTGGCTTTGATTCCCATGCAAGCAGGAAACAAAACAATAGGGCTGATTCAGATAAACGATCCTCGGGAAAACATGTTCACTCCTCAAACGATCGAAAAATGCGAGTCTATCGCAAATCATGTGGGAGCAGTTGTTTTTAACGCCCTTCAAATCCAAGAAGAAATGGCTGACATATACGATCTGGTAAACAAGTTTACAAATGCCAAAAAATAGCAACTACCTTACTGGTTTTTAGATTATTGAAGTCGGTTTATCGTGGTTTCTCAATGGGTTTTGATCTGGGTCGTGTTACCTCTAGGGTAACTGCGTAATCGTAAATCCTCGTCGTAGCATCCGTATCTGTAATCGACCTCAAGAAAGAAAGAACGTAACGTTCAAGGAAAACGCTCCATTCATGTCCAAAGTCGTGTTGCAAGTGAAAGACATCTTTTGTTCCTTTTGTGTGATAGAAACAGTGGAACCACCTCGCAAAATGTGGGCCTCCAAAATGTTCAGTCATCAAGTAAACGAACGCGTCATAATCCACGGGGAGTCCCATGGCATTTACGATGTTTATGGCATCGAAAGCTCCGGATTTGGTTCCTGCTTCAGCCAAACTTTCGATTTGAACTGTTTTCAGAATTTCTCGGAGGGTTTGCTGTGGCAAACTTGTGTCATTGTTTCTGTCATTCCATCTGGAGTAGAGGGAGTATTTTCGGAGAATTTTGTTCAACAAGACGTTAACGCTGACCCCTTGCCTTGCCGCTTCCTCTTGTAGAACGTCGTCCCACTCTTTTCTGATTCGGAAAGTTCGGGTAATGGTCTTTTTCCTTTTACTGAAACGATTGGCGTTGTTCAAAGGTACCATCTACTTCACTCCCACAAAATCAATTATATGAACGAATTCAAACAGAGAATTTATGATGGAACTTATTTTAAAGTTTTCACTGTTACCCTAATTTTCTCGGGCATGTTTCAATATGTGCCCTGTTTCTGGCAAAATTAGTTTTTCCATGACAAGTTTGACTGCCTGCGGCGACCCAGGTATACAGAAGACAACTTTTCCCTGATCTGTGACCCCAGCCAAAGCTCGAGTCATGATTGCAGCTGAGCCGATCTCGTCGAAACTCAGCTTCCTAAATAACTCACCAAATCCAGGCAATGTTTTGATCAGCAGGGGTCTGACTGTCTCGATCGTCACGTCTGTCAGGCTGACTCCGGTTCCGCCACACACTATGATCGTGTCCACATTTTCGGACCCTATTGCGTTGCCCACGTATTTTCCGATTAAAACTCGGTCATCGGGCAAAATTTCCCTTGAAGCAACATTGTGACCTGCCTTCTGTAACAGTTCAACAATCAGGTCTCCTGAGGGGTCGGTGAAAGGTTCTCTTGCTTTAAGTTTTTGATAGCGAGATGAGCTGGAGACTATGACTGCAAAGTTGATTTTTTTTGGTGCTTCACTTTTGTGTTTGCGGGCGGTCTCGCTCAAGCTTTTCTCTCCTTCACTTTGCTGACTACACGTATGTCTTGGATTCTAGTGTGGGGATATTGTCCGTCTGCGTTTTTTTCATATTGTTTGGTCATATCCCAAACCGTTAACAGGGCTGTCGCGGCTGCGACGAGGGCTTCCATTTCCACTCCTGTCTGTGCTCTGGTCTTAACTGTTGTTTCAACCTCTACTTTAGAATCATCAACTATGTACAGTTCAACCATTACACCAGTTAAGGGTAAGGGGTGACAGAGGGGAATCATAGAGCTTGTGTTCTTTGCCGCCAAGATTCCGGCGACCTTTGCCACTTGAAATGGGTTTCCCTTCTCAATTTTTCCTTCTCTAATCAGCTTTATGGTTTCAGATTTTAGCTTAATCGTTCCTTTTGCTTTGGCTTCACGATAAACCTCAGGTTTTGAGGTAACATCGACCATTGACATAAACTTCACCTTATTATTCCATTATTTTGATTTAGAATTATTTGTTTCTTCCCAGAATTCTATTAGGTTTTTGATCATTTTTGCCCTAGGGTTTTCTTCATCAAAACGGAAGATGCGAATTCTCCCGAACGTTTTGTGGCGGACTAGATTATGTTTTTCCAGAACCTGCAAGTGATGGTTTGTGGTAGCGTAGTTTAATCCTGCTCGCCTTGCAATCTCTGATATGTTTAGTTCTCTGATTTCTGCTAGGATTCTGAGGATTTTCACTCTTCCTTTTGAAGAGAAGACGTCTTCTATCGCCACCGTGCTTCACTCCCTTCGCGCATAAGAATCTTAACTAGTTCCTGTTCCAGATCAGAGGCTGGAACCCTAGACAAACCGATGAGGGTAGTTTTTCCTCGCTGCCCAACTCCAGAAACCGTTGTTTCTATTATTCCCGAGGCAGAAAGTCCCTTAATATACTTCCAGAGTTGAGTGTGACCCCGCCGCTTTTCACCGTATTCTTCGCAGACCAAAGCATAAGCTTCCTCGGCTTCTCCCATAGACATGTAAGCGGAGTCTGTTTGTTTGAAATGCCGTGCGACTCCTAGAAGAAACAATTTTTCGTGTCTGCTGAAGGCTGGAATCATGTCCTTCCTTACAACTGGGTAGACGCTGACAACTGCTTTTCGAACGCATTCGGGTAATAGTTCTCTCATTTCTGAGGCGTCTGCGTATTTTCCTGCTCGCCATAAGAGTTCGATGGAGTAGCGGGCGTTTCCTCCTTCTGAGTGGCCTAGTTCGGCGATGAGGTTCATTGTTTGGGTTGGGACTGTTCCTTCTCTGAAGGCAAGTTTGACGCGGTCGTCGAGTATATCTTCTAGTTGCGATTCTGAGTATTCTTCAAGTTGTATTATGTTGCGTTGGAGGGTGCTTCTTGTGCTTGGGTCCAAGTTTTCTAGGTGTTCGGGTTGGCGGAGTATGCAGATTAGGGAGAGTCGTTTTGGTGCGTTGAGGCGGTCTTCTTGGATTCGTGAGAGGTTGTAGATTGGGTCTGATCCTTCATTGCGGACTAGGGCTTCGAATTCGTCCAAAGTTAAAATTAGGTAGGCGTCTTTTTCGTCGAGGACCTGCATGAGCGCCTGCAAAAGCTCCTCTGCTGAGTATCCGCGTCTGGGAAAGGTGGGAATGAATTTCATGATGGTTCGTTGAAGAATCATGAAGAGGCTGCCTTTGCATTCTCGGCAGTTTACGTGAACGTAGTTGAGGTTGATGTTGCGTTTCTCTGCTTCTTTGACTAAGTTTAGTCCGAAGTGTTGGGAGAGAACGGTTTTGCCTGTTCCGATTTTTCCCATAATCAGCGCGCGCTGGGTCATTCTTCCAGGGTTTTCGATTGCAAAACGGAAGAACTGGTTCAAGAGATTGAGTTGCAGTCTTCTGTGGAGTAGGTGTTGTGGGACGTAGTTGATGTCAAGTTTGCTTTCATCCTTGAAAACGCTGGAATACCGTGGCATAAATCAGCCCTCAAACGTCTAAGCAACGTTTAGTGGTTTTTGTCTCTTTAAAAGGTTGCTGAGGTCCCAGAAAACCGAAATAAGACTGAAATCTAGCCAAGAAACGACGAAAGAAACTAAACAAAAAAATCATCACATGCAGTCATATTAAATGTTAGTCAAAGTTACTTGACCTACTCTACTAATTTTTGGTCAAGTTTTCTTGACAAAAATGCTTTTCTTTTAGGTTGCCATAGGTGTTATTAGGTAAAGATGGGGGAGCCAGTGCACGTGCGCAGGACAACATTAGCGCTAACACTAACATCTATCATGGTGTTATGGTTTTTAGCAGTAGCTGGAACGCAGTTTGTAAGACCAGTAATGGCAAGAACGATAACCGTGCCAGATGACTATGCGACAATTCAGGAAGCTATGAACAGCGCAGTTGATGGTGATACAATTTACATTCGAGGAGGCACTTACTTGGGAGACTTGAACATAACCAAGCGCATCTCCTTAGAAGGGGAGAATCCTGAATCAACCATAATTCATGGCTGCGTATTCATAAGAACTAGCAATGTGGTGATTGATTCGCTTAAACTCCTAGGTTTTGGAAGGTGGGATCAGCTTAAAACATTCCGTAACGGTTATGCTATATCAACTCTAAGCGGCATCCCTCATTCTCTTGGAGCTCACCAAGAGACTTGGGGCACCACCATCAGGAATTGCATTTTTGAGAATTGGATATTCGCGATAGCACTTATGGGTGCAGATGGAGAACGCATCATAAATAATACAATACTAAACAGTGACAACGGCATTGACGTGGATACGCACGACAACATCATAGCGTACAACACAATCAGCTGTGACGGTAACGGCATAGCACTTGGATCTCAGGGCATCACAGGCAATCTTGTCTACGGCAATCATATCTCTGGAGCCAAAAGGGGAATAGTAATTAACCTGCGTAATTACCGTAACGACATTATCGGAAACACTATTTCTAATTGTCAGGTGGGCATCAGTCTGGGAGTGACTGAAGATAGTAGACTATGCTCTAACAATACAATATTCCACAATAATTTCATAAACAATTTTTTCCAAGTTTACCTTAGTGATGGTTCTTCAAACACATGGGATAACGGTTACCCATCTGGAGGAAACTACTGGAGCAATTATGAGGGCTCAGATACCAACAGCGATGGGATAGGGGACACAGCATATACAATTGACGACTTAAATCAGGACCGCTATCCCCTAATGGAACCGTACCAATTGTCAGATACTGGTTACCACGTTGTTGATTTCACCCAAACCTTTGAAGACAATTCAGGCAATCCACTTGCAACTTTGCCTTCCTCATTCAAACTTACCTTTCCAAACGGAACAACTTCGTCACCCCTCGCAGTGGGAAGTTACCTACTTCCATCTGGATTGACAGAAATTCACTCAATTATCTGGCAAGGAACTGATGTGACACCTAGCACGCCTTTAACGTTTAATCCTGCCTTTGGAACCACACCTATCAAATGCAAAGTTTACGAATTAACGGTTGACCCAATTTTCTATGTTATCGGAAATAACCAAACTAACCAAACTCTCCAAACTTACAGCCCCATGCCTTCGGCGTGGACTTTGGTTTTCCCAAATGAAACTAAATCCACATTATCCTCAAGAATAACATATCCTCAAACGCAGACTGGGTTATATAGACTTGGCAATATTGTAATGCAAAATGAGGTTGTTCCGCTTTTTCGAACTCATCTTTTGAGGAGAAACACCGTTTGGGAGCCATGTTTTGTTCTATATCTGTCGCAAAGCAACCATACTTTCGTTTTTGATACCAACTCAACCATAGATGATCTAGACTTCAATTCTACTGTCCAAGTGCTCAGTTTCACTGCTTCTGGACCAGATGGAACGAGTGGTTACATAAAAATCTCTTTTGACCAAAGCTTAGTAGCCAACTATAGTAGCGTTATAGTTATGCAGGATGGCGAACAAATTGATTTTGACCTAACATATAAAGACGGTTCAATGGTCTTGAACATCATTTTTAATCACAGCATCCACGACATAATAGTGCAATTTAACTCTGGTGACTCAACAGACGCGCTCATCCCAGAGTTGCCATCATGGATAATTCTGCCATTGTTTTTGATCGCTACATTTATTGTGGTAATCTTCAAGAAGAGATTATTTCATTCGTCTTCAAAAGAAAGTGTTCTTTGAAAGTGGATTGGGGTGTTTTCTCCAGTATCTGGCTTTCTTTTCGAATTGTTTTTCGTAGATTTTTCTGATTTTTTGGATGGTGTCTGCTTCTTCTGGGTTTTTGTCGTCTCGGATTCTGGTTATCCTAGCGAAACGTAACGCCATGCCACACCTATATTTTGGGCTTTCCTGAATTTCGTTATACGCCACCTCAACAACAATCCTCGGAGTAACAGTTACTCTCCTCCGTTCCTCTTGGACCGTCAACTCTTTTAGGCGCTTAGTCATCTTGATAATTTCTTTGTCTGTTAAGCCTTTGAAGGTCTTTCCAACCACAACAAAATCATCGGATTCCGGGTCTCGCGCAGCCAAGTAATAGTCTGAAAGCCACTTATGTCTCCGCCCATACCCATATTCTGCAGCAACAATAACCAAATCCAAAGGCTCCAACGACTCTTTAATCTTGAACCAACGTTTTCCCCGAACCCCCGGAGTGTAAAGGCTATCCAATCTTTTGGCTACAAGCCCCTCATGCCCGCTGTTCATGGCTTCTTTCAAGAAACTATCAGCTTCATTTGGATCAGCGGTGATTTTCTGCTTAGTCAAAACTATTTCACCACATATCGCACCCAATTTTTTTCTTCGCTCAACGTATGGATTATCGATGAGGCTTCTGCCGTCAAAATATATGAGGTCGAAGAGTTGAAGTTGAACAGGAATCCTTTCAACCATCTCTTCTATGTTACGGACTCGTCGAAATCTTCTCATAAGATGCTGGAAAGGAATTGGACTGCCACTTTCGCCCACGGCGATGATTTCACCCTCTAAAATAGCTTCATCCGCATCAATTTGTGTCTGAGCCAACTGGACGATTTCTGGGAAACTCTCTGTCACATCGGTTAATCTGCGACTAAAAATCTTAACAGTTCCCTTAGAAATGTGAATCTGAACGCGGGCTCCATCCAGCTTATATTCGAAGGCTGTTTTGCCACCATGCTGACTTATGGCTTCATTCACGTCCTCAGCTGTTTGAGCTAACATAGGTTTAATTGGCTGAAAAACCTGCAACCGAAGCTTTGAAACCCCATCTTTGCCTTCAACTTTAGCTACCATCGCCACCGCTCCTATGTCACCGGTTATCATGTTAGCTTTTCTCACAACTTCGTGGGGAACATCGAAAGCCTCTGAAACCGCAAGCTCCATCAATCCTTCATGGAAACCAGTTCTCATCTCACCAATCAAGATTTTCACAATATATTTTGCTTCCAGAGGCGTGGAATCTCCCAACAAAGTTTCTAACACGCGTTCCTTTCGTTCCCTAGAACCGGCGCCGCTAGCTTCAGAGATGGCTTCAAAGCTACGTCTCACTTCAAGAATGGTAAGAGAATTCTGAACAAGCGTAGCCTGTCGACTAATCTTGCTTGCCTCAAATATGGCTTTGATGGTTGCCCCCAAATCTCCTGTTCTGCCGAAAGCTTCCGAGAACTTCTTCCAATCCACTTTTGTTAGACGACTAATCACGCTACTTACGGTTGCCCAACTAACTTCCAAAGTTCTGGTATCTGCCTTTGGGAAAGGTCGCCCAAGAATCATAGAAGTAGCAGGCTCAATCTCCTCAGGGGACAGGTTCCGCAAAAACTCTGCTACAAGACCAACCATTAGGGTGCGTTTATTGGTTTTCTCTAGCTTGTCGCCTAACTCAGCCAAGACCCTAAATTCAGTTCGCATAACTTTTACCTTTGAAGCAGACCCTTAGAAGGATTTGTCTGCTACAGAAAACATAAGCATTTCCACAACAGACAAGGGCTCTATTAGGAGACTAATAACAGCTGATTGTTGAAAACAGCGTTTTTTCTGTTTTTTCCAGCAAAGCACACTAAAAGAAATTAATAGTTTTGGAGTTTGTCTTTCATTTCTTTTATCTTCTGCTTCAGTTCGTCTGCTTGGTCTTCTTGTCCCATGGCTTTGTAGCAGTCAAGAGCATATTCTAGGGCGCTGACTCCGAAACGGTCGTAGCCCATCTTAAACGCTAGCTCTGCTGACGTAAGAAAACGTTCCTTGGCTTTACCATAATCCTTCAGTTGATAGTTGCACTCTGCCGCCTTAAACAAAACATAAGAGGAATCAAAAAAATTCTTGTCCTTCTCATAAAGTTCAGACGCCCGAAAATACTTCTCAGACGCCTCTTCAAATTTCCCAACATCAGCCAAAGTTGTTCCTTCTTTATGAAGTTTTATAGCATCTTCCTTCTCCACTTCACTGCCACTCATACACTTTCACCCTGTTAACAACCGGCATATACCCAATACCCCCTTTAACCTTTGCCTTTTGTTCTTCACCACTCGTCTGCAAAACATCGTTAATGAATGGTGTAGGGTTGCGTTTAGCCAATTCTTTAATGTTAATATCAAAGAAACCCCCTTGTATTAGTAAGCTCACGAACCTGAGAAAGGGAGAGAAAAAAGCTGAAACTTAGCACGCTACTGTTCACTCTTATACTTATCGCGGTTATAGTTTCACCACTTTTCTTAGTGTTATGGACCTCAAACAATGTAAAAGAAGAGTCAACCCCAGAATTTTTTGTCGGAGTAGAATACGCCATCGATAACGAAAGCGTAGAAGATGTCATAGCCTTGGTTGACAGAGTCAAAAATTTCACAAATCTGTTTGTTGTAGACTCCCTCGGAATAACAACAGACATAAACAAACTAAACCAAATTTGCGATTACGTCAACGAAGAAGGCCTATACTTCTTGGTTTTCTTTGTTTCTCCACTCGTTGAACGCGATGGCCAGTTAGTCTTCCGCTACAACTACTATCCAAACCTCTGGGTAGTAAGAGCCAAAGAAAAATACGGCGACAAATTCTTAGGCGCCTACGTCATGGACGAACCTGGAGGAAACCAACTCGACCACGGCAACTTCCAACTAATCAAAGAAGCAAAAAACCAAGCTGAAGCCGCTGAAAACTGGATAGAAATGCTCGACATTCACACTGACCACTACAAAGCTCTACGAAAATATGAAAACTATATTGTATTAACAGCAGACTACGGTCTCTACTGGTTCGACTACAAAAGCGGTTACGACGCCATACTAGCAGAATTCGCTTGGAATCACAGCAGACCATTGCACGTTGCGCTTTGTAGAGGCGCCGCCAACGTCCAGAACAGAGACTGGGGCGCCATGGTCACTTGGACATACAATGACACCCCCTACATTATATCAGGTCCTGAACTTTACGAAGACCTGATTTTTGCTTACCATAATGGCGCAAAATACGTGGTGATTTTTGATTATCCCGAGACCGAATATTCAGAGTATGGAATACTAACTGAAGAACACTTTGACGCCCTCGAAGACTTCTGGAACTACGTAAATAGTAACCCGAGTAAACATGGAACCGAAAAAGCAGAAGTGGTTTACGTTCTACCCGAGGACTATGGCTTCGGATTTCGCAGTGCCGACGACACCATTTGGGGACTGTGGAGTGCCTCTGAAGATGAAAGGACAGAAAAAATTTGGAGCGACGTTAACCAACTAATAAACGAGTACGGTTCAAGCTTGGACATCGTTTACAGCGATTCAGAATTCAACGATAACCTCAAGCGACTCTATGAGCGGGTGATCTTCTGGAACGAAACAGTGAATTAACGATATTTGCTGACATGGTGGTTGCCTTTTGATGAAAAAAGATGTCAGTCTTATTCAGGAGCTTTCAACAATTGGAATCTACACCCTGCTGCTGTTTTTGTCAAAAGAAGTCAGTTTGAACATAGGAAAGTTGGGAAAACAGAGCTTTCCAAAAGGATACTACACCTACACTGGGTCAGCCTTAGGCAAGGGAGCCTCAAGCCTTAAACATCGAATATCTCGGCACCTTAGAAAGAAAAAGCGGAAGTTCTGGCACATAGACTATCTCTTAGCACACGAAAACGTTTCTGTGGAAGCAGTCATAGTTGCTGAAACCAACGAAAACATGGAATGCGCCTCAAACAGCTACATGAAAGATGAATTGGGAGCAAAAATTCCTGTTAAAGGGTTTGGAGCTTCAGATTGCAGTAAAAACTGCGGAAGTCACCTCCTGTATTTCCCGGAGGTTAGGAAGGCAGATTTTTTGGTTCAGAAAATCGCTAAATTCTTCTGTTCTTCAACTAGCATTCCAGCTGTTGTTGTGGTTCAGTAGCGTTTTGTCTGTGTCTATTGTTTTATTCTTTTTCTTAGGACTATTACCGAGATTGCTAAGATGACTAGTATAGCAAATAATGCTAATCCTTGAAATTCAGGTATAACTTCGGTGTTGATGAAAACAGTTCTATCCCCACCGAACCCGCCCGTGTGACCACTGCTCCCTCCGCTACTTCCTCCCCCGTTCGAGTCCCACATGATAATCAACGTATGGGTGTTGCCAACAGACCATTCAATGTCACTCCCCTCTGAATCTCCACTGTTCAGAGGTTTCTTCAGTTCAATAGTAATCAAGTTTGAACCGCCCACATTGATTGCACCAACCCCGTCTTGACTGGCGTCAGAGGATATGACTCCAAATCCACCAAAAGAGATGTCGCGGTACTCGTTTGCGCCAACTCCATCATGACCGAAGATAGCACCGTCAGAGCCAGATGACATGTGATTAGTGCTGTCAAACTGGAAAGCCACCCAAGGGTTAGCAGAATCTGCCGTAAACTGCATAGCAATGTACAGGTAAGTTCCGTCGTTTTTTGTCCAAACTTCAGCTGTTCCCGTCGGTTCTATGGTAGTGCCCGGATAGTTGCCTGCGTCGTCCCACTCGCTTCCGACTACTCCATCAATTTCCCCATCCGGTATGGCGTCGCCTAAATACGCGTTAAAGTCGGCTTGTGCGTAGACTGGTTCAACTGTTACATAAGCAGTCATTAGAGCCGTCACCATTACGAAAAAGGACAGAAAAAACATCCTGTTATTTTTGCGTGTTTTGCCAGATAACATACTACTAAAAAGCTTCTATTCTCGCATATTTAAGATTTCATCAGCCATTTAGATATGATGCTACAAAATATCTCTAACTTAATTTCTCTGGATCATTTCCCTTTTTTCCGTTTTCTGGGTATAAACAGTAATGTCAAAAAGACGCCGGCTAGGAAGCCTCCCAAATGAGCGGTGTGGGCAACGTTTTCTACGACTCCAGAAGCCACGTAAGCGGTTTCAGTTAAGATAGTTATGAAGACGAATATGATAGCTGGAACTGGGATGGGAATAAACCCGAAAAGGGTGACGAGCCACCGGAAAGGAAAAAGAATGGCAAAAGCAGCGATAACCCCAAAGATTGCTCCAGAAGCACCTATAGTAGGGATGGTTGATGTGCTGTTTAGGTAGGAGTGAAAGAGTCCTGCAATAACTCCGAAGGCTAGATATAATGCCAAAAACCGGGAAATCCCTACTTCGCGTTCAACTGCTTCTCCAGTTATCAGAAAAAAGAACATGTTCATTGCTAGATGAAAGATGTCAGCGTGTAAAAACATGGATGTAATTAATGTGATGAGGTTCTTGCCTTCCATTATCTGAGCTGGAACTAAACCGTAGGTTTGGATGAGTTGGTTATAGGCCTCGGGATCGGACAGATTCGTGAGAAAAACTATAATGTTCAATGCAATGATCAGGTATGTTACTGCAACAACCTTAGATGACATGGACAAAACCACCCCACAAATCATTAACCCTTTCGTTCAAACGAAATATCCTTCCTAGGCTAATAATCTATAATTAGGTACAACCACAAATAAACCTCTTTAGCGGAGAAACAAATCCATTTTTCGCTTGGGAAGTGCGCAAATGACAAAGACAGCATTAGTGTATTCACCTAAGTACCTGAGTCACAAAACTGGGCCTCACCATCCAGAATCCCCATCCCGCCTCAGAGTAATCATGAGAGAACTGAACAAGAGTGACATTCTAAAAGATGAACAATGTTCTCTTGTTGAACCTGAAAAGGCCAGCATCAAAGACTTGCAGTTGGTTCACGAGACTGATTATATTCAGCTAGTTAAACGAGTTTGCAGGTCTGGCGGCGGACTATTAGATGTCTCTGACACGGTAGTTTCTCCTGAAAGTTATGAGGTGGCGTGCTTGGCTGTCGGAGGAACCTTGAAGGCAGTTGACCTCGTCATGACAGAGAAAGTCAGTAATGCTTTTGCTCTTGTTAGACCTCCGGGACATCACGCTGGACCATACTACGCCATGGGCTTCTGTGTCTTCAACAACATTGCACTAGCGGCGTCTCATCTACTAAAAAATTTTAACCTTGACCGAGTCGTGATTTTGGACATAGACGCTCATCATGGAAACGGAACACAAGACATCTTCTACACAAGTGACAAAGTTCTATACGTTAGCCTCCATGAAGACCCCAGCGTGTTTCCGTTGACAGGCTTTGCCGAAGAAACTGGAAAAGATGACGGGCTAGGATACACAGTGAACATTCCACTTCCCTTCGGAACCAACGACAAAATCTACCTCAAAGCCTTCAACGAGATTGCAGTTCCTATAATCACGCAATACAAACCACAATTCATTCTCGTCTCCACAGGATTTGACAACTATCACACAGACCCAGTGGCTGAGCTCTCCTTATCCGCCTATAGCTACATCAAAATCTTTGATTCAATTTTAGAGATAGCCTCGAGGTTTTGCCAAGGAAAACTTGTGGCAGTTCTGGAGGGAGGATATAACCTACGGTTTCTTGGAAAGCTAGCGGCTGCAGTGACTGCTAGATTGGCTGGAATTCCCTATTCCATCAAGGATAAACGGGCTGGGGCTGCTTCTGCAATACGAAAAAAAGGAGAAAAAATAATCCAAAAAACGAAGAAGATTCAATCTTCGTTCTGGGACATAAAATCCTAATGCAACTAATTTATTCGCAGGCACAATGCTAGCAATTGTGGAAAAAGTAAGTTCAAAAAACTTAGTTACTCCCGTTTAGTCCACAGTTCTTTTTTCAGCATGTCTCTTACTGCTGCCCGAATGGCAGCGCTTCGGCTCGGATACATTCCTGACCTCACGAGTTCGTCAAGTCCTGTCAAATAAGCTTCTGGAAGAAGAACTGTTACAAGCTTCATTCACGTTTCACCCTGCACTTAGCATGTCAATTAGCTAATATGTCACTATAGCCTTAATAGAGTTTACCTCACAGAACCCGCATCATAGAATTATTTGTTGTAATCTAGAGTTTGCATGGCAAGTACTATGGTTCGGTTCCATTCTTGCCATTTTCTAGTTTTCTGATTATTAGTGGTGTGCTAATGTCTATTCCATGCTCCTTACATGTTTCAAAGACCTTTTTGTGAATTTCAGCATCTATTTCAGGGAGTCCTTTAATGTCATTTATGAAAACGTAAAGAACATATTCAACAGCGTAATCCCTGAACTTAGTTATCCAGACATATGGTTTAGGTTCCTTCAAAACTCTGGGAACCTTTAATGCTGCCTCCAACAGGGCTTTCTCCACAGTTTCAGTCTCATACTCAAATCCAGGTGTAACCGTAACATGTCTTCTAACAACCTTCTTTTTGCCGAAATTGTCTATTTCAGCCTTTAACAACTCTTGATTTGGAACCGAAACTAAGACGTTGTCGAGAGTAATCATTTTGGTGTAGATTAATTCAATTGCTACAACATCAGCGAATTTGCCGTTAAAGAATATCCTGTCTCCAACTCTGAAGGGTCTGCTGGTCATAACTATCAAGCCGGAGATTGCGTTTCCAATAGTGTTTATAGCTGCAAAACCTATGATGGTGCCACCGAGAAGCGTTAGCAATCCAGAAATGGTGCCCAACGTTATTCCAAACTGCGCCAGAATAATTGAGAAGACAATCAAAAATATGACCCATTTCAGGATTCTGTTTACAGTGTAAGCGGCGTGTTCTTCAAGCTTCTTCTGTGTTCTCAGAGTTCTAAGTTCTCTAGCAATAATCCGAGAAATGATGTAGCCAACAATAATTATAATCAACGAAAAGATGATGTTAGGAAGGTTTGCCGTAACCCAGTCGCCTAAGGAGGCGATAAACTCAAATGGGTTCATGCTAGAAAATGGAAGTTGAATCTTTAAAAGCATTACCACAGTTTAGATATGAAATACAAAATCAACAATGGATGGTGCGCCGCAAGTGGTCGTTTACAGCATAGCAATATTAGCTGCATCGTTGGTGCTGATTGTGCTAGTTAGTGACAGGATTATTCGCTATGTTCTAGTTTTGTCAAAAGCTTTTGGTTTATCCGAAATGGCTGCAGGTTTCATCCTGCTCTCTGTGACAACATCACTGCCTGAACTTTCAGTCTCCGCCGTCGCCTCCCTTGCTGGCGAAGGAGGGCTTTCCGTAGGTAACGTTTTAGGGTCCAACATTGCAAATCTGACAGTGATTCTTGGCTTAGCTGTAATTCTCAGCAGGAAAATGATTTTTGTCAAAGGCCAATCTCAAAAAGAGCTTGTTCAATTCCTTTTCATCTCCTCCATAATCCCCCTGTTCATTGTCCAACGAGGTAGTTTGGGTCCAATATTAGGAATTGTACTCTTGGTTCTCTTCGCCTACTTCGGTGTAACCGTTTCTCGCAAAACTGAAGACTCGAATTTCAATGAAACACCCCAAAAAGGAAATACAGCATTTGTCGGCATCAAATTTCTGGTAGGCGTTGTACTTGTAATAATTCTTTCAAAGTTTGCTGTGGACAGTTCTGTTGACATCGCAGAGTTCATAGGTTTGCCCACTTCCATTGTAGGAGCAACAATCATCGGGCTCGGAACCTCCTTGCCCGAGCTTGCAACAACCATCCAAGCTCTCAAGAATAACCTGTTAGGGATGGCTCTTGGAAATCTACTCGGCAGTTGCATCACCAATATCACTCTCATTTTGGGGGTGACATCGTTGATCTCGTTTTCTCCCGTGAATGTTGTAGCAGTGCAGAGTATCATGTTTTACGTTTTGCTTTCGTCATTAAGCGTATGGTATATGGTAGGGGCAAATGAACGAATCACTAGAAAGGGCGCCATATTCCTTTGTCTGGTGTATGGCCTCTTTATCTTGCAACAGGTGGGAGTTTCCGTATTTGTTTTCTAGCAGAGCAAAGACGGTAATGTTGCATTTCTTTGATTTTCAAGAGCAATTATAAGGGGTCAGAAAACCTAAAAAAGATACAAGTCTTCTTAAGATTACGCTGAGGAACGGTTCATGTCCAATATTGTTCAAAAGGTAGTCGAAAATCCTATTCTGCTTCTGGAAATAGTTTTGACTATAACAATCGCCTTTCTGGTTGTTTATATCTTTAACAAGCTTGTGAGTAGAATTGAAAAAAGAGGCGAATTAAAGAAAGGAACACTTGTTCATTTGAAGAGATTCTTTCAAATACTCATCTACCTCATAGCAATTATCATAATACTTTCCTTTCTGGTAGAGGACATAACCGCTGCTGTTGCAGGTCTTGGAGTAGGGGCATTAATAATTGGTTATGCCCTGAAAGACATAATAGAAAACTGGGTTTCCGGTATTATAATTATCTCTGGAAAAACTTACATAATAGGCGACGTAATTAGAATTGGAAACCTTACCGGGACAGTCACGGACGTTTCTCTTCGAACAACCAAGTTAAAAACTTACGACAGAAACGAGATAATCATTCCGAACTCGATTCTTATGAAAGAAAAAATAATTAATCTCACAGGTGGAGCATCTGAGGCTGTTGCTTCCCTAACCCTTTCCATAGATTACACTTCGGACTCTGAGAAAGCCAAAGCCATAATAGAAAACATCCTGAAAAATCACGGAGAAGTCACCATTAGCAAGAAAAGAAAAAGAGAAATACGATTTATTGTACGCAGCCGCGAATGGGCAAACGACATTGAGGCTCTGTTTTGGATTAAAAATCCTCCCAACGAGGAATTCATCAAATCAAACATTACTGAGTTAATTCAAAAAGAATTCAAGGAACAAGGAATACTGCCTCCGATTCCTGCTATAATGCGAAGAGAGTATCTCCAAGGTGCAAAAACCACTGACGAACTAAACTCTGAATGATTGTTACGTCTTTGATGTGCGACTGTAGTGGCAGTTTGGACACGAAAAGAGGGTTTGTTTTCTTCCCTTCAGTTTTCGCATAACCATCTCAGTTTCACATCTTGGACATTTCATATCAAGGCAATCCCCCAATCCTGCGTTTATATTTTTCTAAAAAATCTCCCACCTGCACACCAGACTGAAAAATTGTTTTCACTGCCTGTTTTTTCGGATATAATTATCTTTTAAGATGGAATTCAAAAGGTCTTCCATTGCTTGTGTGTTGTGAAGAAACTCTAATTTTATGGGTGTAACGGATATGCATCCCTCGTTGATGGCGTGTAAATCCGTTCCAAGTTTCCCATCTGGGTAGTGACTTAACGCCCAACTTACGATCTTGTAACCATCCTCTCGTTTCGTATATATGTCACCGTAACCATCATAACAGAGACTTGTTAGTTTCACCCTCTCACAGTCAGCTCTTTCCGGCACATTAATCGAAACAACATCCATACTTGGAGGCATCCCCTTCTCCAAAACGTGTTTAGCAACTTTATAAGCAACAGCGGCTGCCAAATCCAAATCCTTCACCGTAACTTTCTTTTTCTCAGGCATTCTCTCAGTGATCAGCGGTATACAGTAGGATATGGCGATGGCTGGCACGTGATGAATAGCGGCTTCCATGGCGGCTCCTAAGGTACCTGAAGTCAAAAAGTCGTCTATTCCCAAGTTTGGACCTAAGTTTATTCCTGCTACAACCAAGTCAGGCATACGTTTCAGGATTTTGTTCACTGCTATCAAGAAAGAGTCAGCTGGTGTACCAGTTGTGGCGTACGCCTTTGAGCCGTCGTCAAGTTTGCTTTCTGTAATTTTCACTTGACCAATAGTAAGGGCTTTTCCGATGCCGCTTTTCTCATGTCCAGGAGCGACAACAAACACTTCTCCAAGTTTGTCCAGCTGTTTTTTCAGAGCATTTAATCCAATCGAATCAATACCGTCGTCGTTGATTACTAGTATAGTTGGCAATTCAATTCCTCAGATTGCATAAAATAGAATGTCCAATTATTTTAGGGTACTCTAGAGTTCAGGAAAATGTTTTTGTTTTACATGTAAAAATTTATAATGAGGGAACTGCATGGCAAACAAGGGCAAACCCAAAAACGTCTTAGACTGTTCAGGGCTTTGCTGTTCATTGCCGATTGTTGAAGCAAGAATAGAATTAGACAAGCTGAAGTCTGGACAAACCTTAGAGGTTATTGCAACGTGCCCCTCTGCCGAAAAGGATGTAACTATTTTGACCCGCCTAGAAGCATATGAACTGGTTCGAACATGGAAAAAAGATAATCAAACCCACTTTTTAATAAAAAAAGTATGAATTTTTTCACCTATTTACACCTGTTTAGTGTTGTTTCTAGGCAACTCAATATAGGTATTTATGTGTACATATATCGGTTTTCGTAACATATTCGCGGATGAAATAGAGTATATTAAGTAACACGATATAATATGTTTCCTAGTAGAACAATCGAACAATAGAACAAACAAACAAAAAGGAGGAAAAAACATGGGAATATTCACAACAAATTGGTACCTATACAAAACCCACATGCACCCAGTTTTCACAAAAACAGAAAGACGAAACTCTGAAGCACCAACCGAAGATCATCTGTCAAGAAAAAAAATTCAAATCCGAAAATCGGAGTTAGAAAGAACAATGAAGTTTGAACAAATTTTGGCAGAAGCAATAGACGAAGGTCTCGCTTTGCTCGGAGAATCCCCAAAAGAGGCAATCTATTCACATATAGAAAAAACTTTCAAAATCAACAGGGAGGACATTCCTTACAGAATTGACGAATTCACTGATGTTCTCGAGAGAATCTTTGGAGATGGAGCAAAAATACTGAAAATTCAAATAATGAAATGTCTCTTCAAAAAAGTTGGCCACTCATTCAAGCATTATAAGAGCCCACCGAACCTCGATTTTACAGAATATGTCGAAGCCGCTAAACTAGCACAAAAGAATTATGAAAACAAAGAACAACAGCCTAACTCAGACACTCCAAACTGAATGAAGAAGATACTATGGGTGCATTCACGGGACTAATGCATTTGCATGTCGCTCTGTAGGATACACATCTATATTTTATGTACAATAAGTTTATATTATAGGGTGTCTTTTTGACGCTCTTGATGGATGTGAGGGGACCTAGAGAAATACCCCTGTTCTCCATTCGCCAAGAGACCTACCCTCTCCTTGAGTGGAATGTCGGCGCAAAAGCGCGCAAGCGCCATGTCCCCCCACTCCTTAAAATTTCTGACTACCTGAGTTTTTCCTAAAAACAATTAATTATCTTATTATTTCAGTATGTTGTGGGCATATAACATTAGATGATAGCGCTTCTCCGTATCTTGAAGTCTCTGAAATCTCCGGTATATTCGTCCCATTGTACTTCTACTTTCGTAACTCTAGCTCCTGAAGGTCCTCTTCTACAAAATTCAACAATTTTTTCAACATCTTCTTTCTCCCCCTCGAATATTGCTTCCACTCTGCCGTCAAACGTGTTTCGAACCCAACCGACAATATTTTTCTTCATCGCCAAATGACGGGTCTCTACCCTAAAGAAGACACCTTGGACCCGACCGCTCACAAAAACGTGGGCTCTAGCCCTCATTTTTTCATCAACCCATATCTGTATACAGAGATGGTTGACTGATTGATCTGGAAAGTTTGAATGTTTGATGATATGCCATTTTTTTGTCAAGTTGCTTTTTTGAATTTGATTGATTGTCCTGATAGCTCCAGTTCGTAAATCTGATTTACATCAAAGCTGATGTTGAGTTTTTCATATTCTCTCTCGGTGAGAAACAAAATCATTTTTGGGATAGCAAACTGGGTTCTCTGGGTAGCTAGAACTGGAAGCTGTTGCTGTAGACTCTTCATAACTTCCTGAACCATTCGCGCCTCTTCTGTCGAAGGTCTAACAGCAAATCTGGGAATCACCCGATCCTCAATCAGTTCAATACGCTTACCAAGGTTACCTTCAGGATCACGTATAGACTCAATCTTCTGAACCCTGACACGCGTCACGTAAATCACTCCAGCTAATCATTAGACCCCCAGAAACCTTTATACATTTCCTAAAACACTTCAGGGAGAACCAAATAAGCAATTCTTTCATTCAAGTTCACGCTGACACGGCGACTTTGTCAGCTCGATCTTTACCACGAAGAGTTTCATTCCATCTCAATGGTTGCAGGAGGTTTTGGTGTCACATCATAGTAAACACTGGAAACTTTTGGACAGTTTTCCAAAATCTTCTCAGCCGTTTCAAAGAGTGTCTCCCAAGGGATTTGAGACACTTCTGCGGTCAAGAAGTCATGAGTTTGGATTGCCCGCAGAGAAACCACATAAGGCTGTTTCTCAGCTGTTTCTTCAATGGCATACAATATTCTGGTGAACTGGGGGTTTTCTGTTATAAGTTTGGTCTGCAGAGTTACTAGAGTTTTGATTGGAACTTGATGGGCTTGACCTTCCGGAGTTTGAGCAGTGATGGCGGCAATCTCTCCGTAGCGGCGTTCCCCTCCCTTGACACCAGTCGCCTTATCCTCGAAAACTTTCACAGAGAGATGACGTTTTGGAACATTAAGGAATCTAGTCGCCGCTTCCTGTATATGCACTACGAAATGGTCTGGGGGCTTTTCTACATTATCAATAATCGCTGCAAAGTATTGACTAGGAATATGTTTAGCGAATTTTTCTTCAGCTATATCCGTGGCTTTCTTAAGAGTCTCCAATTTGTCCTGTTTGATTTCTCCAACCACACGAACAGAGAGTCCCGGACCAGGAAAAGGCTGTCTCTCAGAGAGTATTGTAGGAACGCCTAGGTATCGTGCCACCTTTCTCACTTCGCCTTTAAACAGAGCAACAACAGGCTCGATAACTTGGAATCCGAAAACTTCCTTGGGGCTAATTCCTATCTGAGAAAGCACATTATGCTGGGTTTTGACACCGCCTTTAGTTTCAACTATGTCTGCTTGAATAGTTCCCTGAACCAAAAACTTGCAGCCTTCCCTTTCAGCGGTTTCGCTTAAGACCCTGTAGAACGTTTCTCTGAACTTCTTACGTTTCTCTTCAGCATCCCGCAAGCCTTTCATTTCTTCTAGGAAACGCTTCTGAACGTTCAGCACTTCCATGGGCAAGTTCAGGGGTGGCTGAGACAAAATCTTTGCAACTCTTTGAGCTTCTCCTTCTCGCATGAAAGCGTCGTCAAGGATAACACAAAGCAAATTCTTTCCCATGGCACGGTGGGTGAGCACAGCTGATGTTGTGCTGTCTACACCTCCTGAAACCGCTATGAGAGCTCGCTCCCCTCCAACAACTTTCTTAATTTCTTCTACCTGCTTTTCCACGAAATCTTCTGGATCAAATTCCGCCAATTTCTGCACCTGCCTCCAACATTAGCTTTTGTGCTGTCTTCTCATTTAAGTATAAACCCATTTGAGGCATTCTATCTTTTCCTATAACCTGAAGTAATGCTTTTGTTGGGATTGGGTTGGGGAGTTCTTGTAGGTTTTTGAATCTGATGAATGTAACATTCTTTCTTCCTTGAAGAAAATCTTGGTACTCCTCATATGATTCCAGCAGAGACTCGTGACCAAGAGTTTCCCAGAGGTCTCTGGCATCTCCTGTTTTCCGTTCAATGAAATCCGCAAAGCCTCGGATGTCTTTTCGAGGATGGATTACATAAAAAAATAATTTCTTGGCGTTTTTAGGACCCACTATTCCTCGCCGAACAAAGGCATGCACTGGTTTGCCTGCCCTATTTTGGCTACAGAGTCTATTCCAAAACTTTTCTAAATTCAAAACGATGAAAGCATATCGTTTCAACTTTATTCACATCGAATCTGAATTCAACATTTACCTTTTATATCTCTTTTCCCTTATAAGCAACAAAAGAATCTCAACAAGAAACGAAACACTTGCTAAAAGCTTGAAGGAAAACCTTTAAAAATGTTGAAAAAAAGGGATTCTGCGAGTGAATTCACTCGCGTTAAAAGCAGCAATAAATTAATAGACCTTTCAAATCATGTCATAATGAGGTTGGTGGATAATGGCTGAAATAGGTTTAAGGACTCGAATGCTAGTCAAGGATGTTATGTCTAGTCCGGCTATAACCGTTGACGAGGGCGCCACTATTGATAAAACCGCTCAAATCATGGAGAAAGGCAAGATTGGATGTATTATAGTAACTAGCGAAGATGGAAGGGCTCTTGGCATTATAACCGAACGCGATCTTGTGACACGCGTTTTAGCCAAGAACCTCAAACCAAGCAAGTTAACCGCTAGGGAAGTGATGTCAGCGCCGCTGATCACTGTAGACCCCGATGAGTCCCTCACTGAAACTGCGAGACGAATGAATAAACTCAAAGTCAGAAGAATGGGTGTAATCTACAAAGGAAATCTCGTGGGAATAATTTCCAGCAAGGACATCTTAGCTATAACGCCTGAACTTATTGACAACATGAAAGAGAAAGCCCGTATAGAGAGAGAAACAGAAGTAGAAGAAGAGGTTTCAGAACCCACTCCTTCAGCAGGATACTGTGAACGGTGCGGCAGCTGGTCCGACAACCTTGATGAAGTTGAAGGAACATTCCTCTGTGAAGAGTGTCAGATGGAACTTTAGAGACTATTGCGACAATCCCTCTTCATTTTATATTTCAGTTACTTCTTTGGATAAATGGAGGCATAAGTTTGGCTCGAATTGGTAGTGGAAGAAGAGAAACTTTCCGACGTACACTAAAGGAAAGGGGTACTCTCAACACAAAAGCGCGGTCTCCTAAAACTAAAGACGGAGACATAATGGCGATAGCTAAAACTCCTGTTGTCACTATGGCAATCACAACGCCTGTATATGACGGAATTCAGGTCATGGTTGATGAAGGCTTCCGTAGGATCCCCGTCGTTGATCCTGGCACCAAGAGGCTTCGAGGCATAGTAACCGCTTATGATCTTATAGACTATCTTGGTGGGGGTGAAAAATTTCAAATAATCCAGCAAGAACACGCTGGCAACTTCTTTAAAGCGATAAACGAGCCTATCCGGCATATTATGACCTCAGATGTTATCTCTGTTTTGTCGTCTGCCAAACTCAATGAAGCAATAGACCTCATGGTAAATCGTAACGTCGGTTGCCTTCCTATTGTTGATAAAGTAACTCGCATACGGGGAATAATAACAGAACGGGACATAGTCACGATCTTCCGGGGGATGGTGAGTGGAACAAAAGTTTCTGATTTGATGTCCAAAAAAGTTGTTGTAGCTGCACCGGAAACTTCCATCATCGAGGTTGAAAGATTGATGATAAAAAATGGCTTCAGGCGGTTGCCTCTTGTCTCTGAAGATAAAATCGTTAGTGTAGTTACTGCCACTGATATCCTTCGTTTTTTTGGTTCCGGCAAGGTCTTTCAGAGGTTGCGTTCTGGAGATATCGAGCACGTCTTGCAGACACCCGCTATTGAGACAGCTACGAGTGGTGTTGTAGTAGTTGAACGCAATGTTGACGCGGGTGAAGCTGCTCAGATTATGATGGAAAAAGGTGTTGGTACCATGCCCGTGTTAGAAAACGAGAAATTGGTAGGGATGATAACCGAAAGAGACTTCTTCAAACTCGTAGCCTGATGAATTTATAAGGGCTTGAATAGGCTTACTTCATTACAGGTGTATGCTTGCTAGTTGACATGACCCTCCATAATGCCAAAATCTGTATCCAAGGGACTATTCTTGAAGCAGGGCTTGCAATCGAAGAAGGAAAAATAGTTAAAATAGCCAAGCAGACAAACCTCCCTCAAGCTTCAACAAAAATTAATCTAAAAGGCCACATAATGCTTCCAGGTCTCATTGATTCTCACGTGCATCTGCGAGACCAGCAACTGGCTTACAAGGAGGACTTCATAACTGGAACAGCAGCCGCAGCAGCAGGTGGGGTAACCTCGACAATTGACATGCCAAACAACAAACCCGTGACCTCTAACCCCTCTTCCCTTAGAGAAAGGATGAAGCTAGCAGAAAAGCATGTGTTAGTTAATGTGGCTTTCAACTCGGCTTTTCCTAAGAGACTGGAACAGATAGCAAAAATAGTTGAAGCAGGAGCGGTGGGATTCAAAATCTATCTGTCAAAAGGGATTGGGGAGATCGAAATTGATGATGACGAATCACTTCTTGCAGGCTTTCGAAAAGTTGCGGAGAATGAAGTCCCAGTTGCGGTGCACGCTGAAGACCGAAAAATCCTCGAAGAACGGAGAAGAGAGATGGAATCGGCGGGACGGAGCGATACAGGAGCTTATGTGAAGTCCCATCCTCCAGAAGCCGAGGTCAAGTCAATACATCGCGTTATTAAACTTGTGAAAAAATCTGGTGTTCGAGTGCATTTCTGCCACATTAGTTCAGCAAGGGGATTAGAGGCTGTTCTGGCTGCTAAGAAAGCAGATTTGCCTATTACGTGTGAGGTTACTCCTCACCATCTGTTCCTATCTTCTGAACAGTATAGAAAATTCGGAACTTTCGCTCTTACTGACCCTCCTCTGAGAACGAAAAAAGATACATTGGCTCTGTGGAGTGCCCTCAAGAATGGTCTAGTTGATGTGATAGCTTCTGATCATGCTCCTCATACCTTTGAAGAGAAGAATACCGAGTCAGCTTGGGAAGCGAAACCGGGTGTACCAGGACTTGAGACAACTCTTCCTCTTCTTTTGACACGAGTGAACGAGGGTCACCTATCGTTGGATGAATTAGTGAGACTGACTGCCGCGGAGCCAGCTAAAATATTTGGTTTGAGTAAAAGGGGAAGTTTAGAGGTGGGGAATTGGGCTGATGTTGTGGTGGTGGATATGAAACGAGAACATACGATTTCTTCGTCATCGTTCCATTCAAAAGCCAAATATTCGCCTTTTGATGGTTTGCGAGTTAAAGGCGGGGCGGTGAAGACTTTTGTGAATGGACGATTGGTTATGGATGGTGGAGAGATTATTGCAGAATCTGGAAGTGGACAAGTGATTAGAAACAAACTATTTTTGGCATGATTTTTGTTGTTGATCTCTAGATAGAATTTCTTTCGAGTTTTTCTATATTTAAATTCTATAATTTAACTCTAGAAAATGGCACCGTCTTAGTTTATATAATGGCTGGCTATTATACAAGGTCACATGAAATTTGGTTCCACTGTGTGATTCTGATCTGCTCCAATCAGGAGGGATTTTGCAGTGGACGAAATTTTTGTACAATTTAGAAGTGAACATTATCCAGCCGTCTCGGTGCAGGATTTTTAGGTGTGTTTGAAATGGGTAGACATAGGACTAGATTAGAAATTGTTGAGAATATTCTCTCTGTGATTAATGACAACGACGGAGTTAGGAGAACTCAGATTATGTATAAGGCATATTTGAGTTACAAACTCTTGATTCGGTACCTGAATGATGTTGTACATGCAGGATTGGTGACTTGTAATGAGGATAATTGTTACTTACTTACTAAGAAAGGGGAAAGGTTTCTGGCGAAATTTGGTGAGTTATCTAAGTTTCGTGAAAGTGTTGAGAAACAGCTGAATCACATCGAAAATGAGCGATTGGCATTAAAAGAGATGTGTCGGAACAAAGTAGCTCACGTAAACCAAAACACTAGAAATAAACCTAAAAACTCGAAACTAAAGGAAGATGAAATCTAATGCATTCATGGTCAAAACTTTTGGTAATTTCGGCTGTTTTGTTTTTATTGCTTCAAGTTTCTATTCCATGGGTTAGTGCGGCGAATGAGGATACGATTACTTTGGGCCTCAATGAAGCTGAAGAAACTTTGGCTTCGGCTTATGAAGCTGTTTTAGAGGCAGAACAAAGTGGAGCAAACGTCTCTGGTATGTTAATTAGGTTAAATCTTGCTGGTAGTTATCTAGCTGAGGCACAGGTTTGGTATCGTTTGGGAGTTTCTGAGAATGCCAGTCATTTTGCTGGTCTTTGTAGTGAGGTTGTAGGAGATATGGGTAACGAGGCTGTTGAGTTGAGGAATGATGCAAAAAGGTTGTGGGAGGTCGATTTTGTTGTGAAGATCACTTTGTCGGTTGGTGGTGTAATTGTTGTTGTCGTGGTTTGCACTGTTATTTGGCATGTTTTTAAACGTCGTTATCGTAAGCGGGCTTTGGGGTTCCGTGTAAATTTGAATAGTAATTTTCTATATTTTTGTTCTATAAAGAGATTCCTTATCGATTTATTTATTCTGTCTTAATTCACTTAACTATCGATCATGAGGAGAAAGTATTGACGCCCCCCTCGCTAATGGTGATTATTGCTGCCTACAATGAGGAAAAAGGCATAGGTCCTACTATAGCGGAGCTTAAGCAGTATTTGGGGGAACCTCGGTTTCTTGTTGTTGATGGCAACAGTCAGGACCAGACGGTGGATGTTGCGAAGAAATTGTATGCTGATGTCTTGTTTCAGAAAGGCAGAGGCAAGGGTGATGCAATAGCCAATGGGCTTAGGTTTGTGAAAGAAAACTATGAATATCTTGTTTTAACTGATGCTGATTACACTTATCCTGCAGAACATATTCCACATATGATTAAGATTTTGGAGGAGAATCCGCATGTGGGTATGGTTTGCGGGAACCGGTTTAATTCACATCTGCACTTAAGTGCTATGGGGAATATTTACTATTTTGGAAACAGATTTTTAGCCTTTACTCACAATTTGTTTAACGGAGTAGGGTTACAGGATCCATTGACGGGGTTGCGAGTAATTCGTTGGAATATTATTAAGGATTGGCAACCTAAATCTGAAAGTTTCGACATAGAAGTTGAATTGAATTACTATATTGAACGACAAGGTTACAAAATAGCAGAGTTAGAAATCCCTTACAGAGAGCGTGTTGGAGAAAAAAAACTAAAACTAAGCGACGGAATGATAATTTTGAGACGAATCTTGACTGAGAGCATACATAACTTAATACCATAATCCAAACACGCAGAAAATGTCTAATTGTTGATTGGAGGAAAACCGAGTAAAGTCCGGTCTTTTTAGAAGACTTTCAGTAGTCCTATAGTCATTAAAATCAAATACTTCTCTGGGGCGATGCTTGAGGTAAAAGGTTATGAGGTTTAAATATTATAAGCTCACATTGATCACTGTTGCCATAATCAGCATTTTGATAATAGTCACTCCAATTTTTAGCGAAGTTCTGGTTCTTCCTATGGGCGAGCAGTTTTCTGAGCTTTACATTCTGGGTCCTAACCGCCTGTTTGAAGACTATCCCTTCAACATCACAGTTGGACAGACTTATTCGCTTTACGTCGGCGTCGCTAATCACCTGACTTCTTCAAACTACTACTTAGTATACGTCAAATTCAGAAATCAGATGGACCACTTACCGAACGCCACAACTGGAACACCAAGCCCGCTTCAACCCTTATACGAATACAGATTTTTCTTGCAAAAAGATGCAATTTGGGAGGCCCCTCTAAACTTTTCAATTTTGGATGCCACCCTCACAAAAAAGCAAACTATAATCAAAAAGTTAGAGATAAACGGTGTTGCTTTTGATGTTGACAAGCCTAGTACATGGGATGAAAGTAAGCAAAGATTCTATTATCAGATTTTCTTGGAGTTATGGATTTACAATATTCAATCGAATTCTATCCTTTTCAATAATCGTTGCGTGAGTCTTCAGCTAAACCTTACAGGAACAGCATGATTTCCTTTGACTATTGTTACTTCATGTGCGCCCTAAACCGAAAAGTTAGTTTATTCTTTAATTGCTTTTGAGGTCACAGGATGAAAGTGCTTTTTGTTACAAGAGAGTATCCACCATTTGAGGTCGGAGGAATAGCAAGACACACTTTCAATTTGGTCAAATATCTCAGAGAATCAGGTGTTGCTTGTAAAGTTGTTTCTTTCGGGGACAAAGAATTTTCTTCGGATGATGTAACTTTTATCAACCCTTCAAGTTCAATTATCAACAGGTCAAGCAGCCAATTAATATCGGACTTGAAGATTCCGTTGGACTTAGCTCGTTTCTCAAGAACAGTCAATACTCTGATCAAAGAGGAACGCTTTGACATTGTCCATGTAGAAGAACCGTATGTAGGGGCGTTTATCAGACATAAAAAGAAGGTAACTACCTTTCATACTACTGCATATGGCGATATCAAAGCATTGTTTCACCACCTAAACAATTTTTCTAACCTAAAACGCGTCATCTTTTTTGCTTCTATAGGACTCTACTCAGAATTAATGAGTGCAGCTTCAAGTCGAATTGTAATAGTTCCCTTTTCACATATTGGGAGAGAGTTGTCAAAATTCTACAGAGTTCCAAAACAAAAAATACGCGTGATTTTAAATGGCGTAAGAATGCCTCCATCGCCTAAATCAATAGATAAAACTACAGCCAAACAAAAACTCGGAATGCCTCCCGAACAAGTATTGGTTTTTACAGTGGCGCGATACGTATTTAGAAAACGGCTTGATACATTGGTAGAGGCTATTGGATTATTGCACAATGAGGGTGTAAAAAACCTCAAAGTGGTTATAGCGGGAGATGGGCCTCTTAGACCCTACATTAAAGACCTTGTGAAAAAGCGATCGCTTGAACATCTCATCGAACTCACAGGATGGGTTTCTGAAGAAAAACTTGCTTTGTACCGCAAGGCAACAGACATCTTTGTTTTAACTTCTGAATATGAATCAGGTCCTTTGTCGCTCTTGGAGGCAATGTCGCATGGAACAGCAGTTATAAGTTCAAAAATTGACGGTTTTCCAATGCTCATTCGTGATGGTATTGAAGGAATGTTATTTCCAGTCGGAGACCACGTAGAACTGGGTAATTGCATAAGAACTCTTCTGAAAGATGCTCCTCGACTTTTAAGTATGTCGACTTCAGCGAGACATTTTGCTGAAAAGTTTGATTTGAAGACCGCTGCTGAAGAAACTGAGAATGTTTACCGGAGTCTAACCTGATTGGAAAGTTTAAAAATTGTTCAAGCAGTTCATGCTTTTCCACCCTATCCTGGCGGTGTATCTCACGTAGTCGAGATGTTATCAAAGAATCTAGTTGCACGTGGTCATGATGTTGAAGTTGTTACCTTAGACCTGTCGGGAAGGCTAAAGAAGCTTGATTGCATGGAAGGCATACTAGTAAGACGTTTTCGTGGAATTGCCCCTTCGAACTGTTACTTTTTTCCCTCTCCAGCTGTAGTATCATACCTTAAGTCAGTTAAAGCAGATGTCATTCATGCACATAGTATTAACGCACTATTGGTTCCCGCCTGCTGGTTGGCAATTCGAAACCGATTAGCGAATCTCTCATTTGTGTTGTCACCACATCAGCATCTTGCAGGCAGCAAATGGCACACCAGAATGCTTTGGAAACCGTACGAATCCCTCGCGGGTCACATAGTTAGATCAGCAAGCAAGGTACACTGCGTGTCAAAGTACGAGTCTCGTTTAGTTAAGGAACAATTCGGTTCTAATTCTCTCGTTATAGAAAATGGCATAACAGAAGATACATTCAGTTATAAATGGAATCCACCTTCTGATGGTCTAGTTTTGACATATGCAGGAAGACTGGAAAATTACAAACGTGTTCACATACTGATCAAAGCTGCTTCAATTCTGCTTGAAAGAAACCAGGAAGTTACTGTTCGCATAATAGGAGATGGACCTGAGCTTTCTAGCCTTCTTAAGCTTTCAAATCGTTTAGGCGTGAACGTTCAGCATTTGCATTTTCTGGAAAGGAATAAATATCTTGAATTTCTTTCAACCAGCAGCTTCTTTGTGAACCCTTCACGATATGAAGCCTTTAGCATTGTAGTTGCAGAGGCTAAAACCATAGGTCTACCAGTTGTTGTGTCTCAACCATGGGGCGAAACCTTCAAGGACTTACCTAATGTTTCGCTCGTTGATGGAAATTCGCCTTATGAAATCGCAGAAGCTATTTCAAAAACAGTTGATCTGAGAAGTCAAGAATCCAAGCCATTTATGTCTTGGAAGAAAGTCACAGATAGGTTAGTTAAAGAAGTTTACCTCCCTTCATTGAACTGAAATTAACAAACTTGACATATCTTTGTGGTTGAAGCTCTATGCCAATAATATATTTCTTCGGACCAGATGGATCTGGTAAAACTTCGCTTGTGAAGAAAACGGCTTCAACCCTCTCTGCAAGAGGTCACAGGGTTAAAATAAGTTGGATGCGTGGTACACACACGGCCTCTTTCATCTTTTCAAGAATATTGCATATACATGCAGCCTTCATAGGGCAGAACCCACGCATGATCTCAATCCCAAATAGTTTGAAGCTTGTTTGGAGACTCATAGAGTTTATATCAGTCATGCCTGTGATTCTAATACGTTTTATTATACCAAGTCTCCTTGGATTTTGGGTTATTGGAGAGCGTTATATACCAGACTTCTTTGTTTGGGTGTCAATTGTCACTAATGATCATGATTATGTAAATCGTCTTGAGTCTAAGATTCTATTGTTTCTAGCCAGAAAAGCTGTTGTGAAAATTTATGTCACGGCCGACATCAATGAACTGAATGCACGAAGTTCTGAGACCTTTGAATTCTTAACCTCTCAGCTAGATCTTTATGAAGCTCTAGCTAAGGCACTTGAAGCTCATCGAGTAAATACAACAAACAAAAGCGTCGAAAGTTCTTTTCAAGAAATTTATTCAATAATAAACCAAAACTGCTCGCTAAATCATCCGAGGAATTAATCTAACAGTTAGACTAACGTCAAGAATATATATTAATCCCAACTTCTAAAAGACTCAAAAACTGAACATTATACATTGACTACCACGCGTTCATATTCTTGATAAAATTTTTTGTATCGTTCAGGAGACTTTAATCTTGCCTGCCCGTTTTGTTCACTTCTTCGGTCCTGATGGTTCAGGTAAGTCTACTCAGGTGAACCTTTTAGTGGATTATTACCAAAATCAAGGGATTAAGGTCAAAAAGTTTTGGTTACGGTCTCCACACACTTTTGCCTATTTGCTTTGGAAGTTCTTAGTTTTTATTGGCTTTTATCGTTGTATTGAGAATGCTGTAGGTGTTCAAGTCAAGATTCCAGCTATTCAGAGAAGCAGTTTTCTAAAAAAGTTCTGGTCTATTGTAGAATTGTTAAGCGTTTTGCCATTAATTGCGCGTGCCAAACTATATTTATCGAGAGGCTATTCCCTTATAGCGGAAAGGTACATTTTTGACACAATTACTACAGTTGCATTTTTTCTGGACGATTCTGCCTTTTCAAGAAGCATTTTCTCCAGAATATTTTTACGTTTTCTCCCAAATGAAACGGCATTCATATTTTTGGACGCTGACTTTGAAACAATATACAAAAGACGTGCGAAATTCTACAGCATGCCGCGTTCGACCAACAGAAGATTTTTTCGCAATGACGAGCCCCCCTCTCCGAATTTGGAACCTTATTCTTTCATTGATTTTCAGAGGAAATTATACGCAGAATTCGCGCGTTCCTATTCTGCTTGTGTTATAGATACTTCAAATAGTTCGGTTGAAGAAACCTTTAGCCAGATCAAAGAGTATCTTAGCACCAGCGATTGACATTTGTTATCTACACCAGCAGCAACAGGCGATGCAATTTGAATGAGGCAACTTTTCAGGTTCTTAGAACAATAGGAATTCCTTCGCTTATTGAAGGTAACCCACTCATAGATGTGACGCCTGAGTGCTTGCACACGGCTTTACTGAACAAAGTAAGCTTGTTTTACCTAGAGACTTTAGCAAAATTCGACCGCATAGACTCTTCGAACCTAGAGTTATGCAATTTAAGAAGTAAACACAAAAAAATTCTTGAACTGACCACTTTCTTAAGTGAGATTTTCAGAAAGAAGAAGATTTCCTATGCTATCATGAAAACGTTGAAACCTTTTCCTTATGCTGGTGCAGACGTCGATATAATTATAGAAACACCAAAAGATTTCTCAAGTGCAGTTAAGGAATTGAAGAAGCGAAATTTTGTGCTCCTAGGCCACGACCTGTTTAGTGCCACAATATTTCGTCAAGATTTTGGATTAAATGTGGACCTGCAATTGGAAATATCTGTTTCAGGTTTACCATATTTAAATAAGAAAATGATCTTATCAAATTCAATTGACCGGAAGATTAACGGTTTTAGCGTAAAGACCTTGGCTGGTTTTTCCGAAGTTGTTGTAATTGCTTGTCATTCCTTTTACAAAGAGCACATGTATACGTTAGCGGATTTCTACAGTGTGGTGTTATCTGTTACGAAAGAAAATTCGGAAGAATTATGCACATTAGCACAAAGTACAAACAGCGTGGTTGCTGTCAGTTCTTTGTTAGCTTGGACGCAAAAGGTTGCAGGTGAAGCCTTTGGAGTTAAGTTACCCGGAATTGATGATGCTTTAAATGTTCTCGGTCATTCTACTTTGGCGAGGTTGCTGGTTTACGGGAATCTCGATTTTCCTTTAAAGTTTCCCAAATCATTTGTTGTTTTGAGTTTGATGAACAAGATTTTCAAAGATAAGTATATGCGGTCTAGCCTAGCTAATGGCCTATCTAGCAGTCTATCTCGAAAGCAATTTAGAGCTTTGGTTCACCATTTCAACAGAGATAGTTACTGACGGCTCAATAGATATTGCTGGTTGCACATGGCGTGCTGAAGTGAGAAAAATGAACATTCTTTTTTTAAGCGAATTGTTTTTTCCACATGGTGGTGGCGCTGAATTAGCTACTTATGAATACGCCAAACTATTGAGTGATAATGGGATCAATGTAATAGTTGTCACAAACAAGTTTTCATCAGAGCCCAGCTTTTCTAAAAATCAGAAGTTGGTCATTTATAGGCTTCCTTTGATGAAAGGGAGCACTCCTGTGAAATACCAAATATTGTTTAACTTTGATGTGGTGTTCTCAAGCTTTTTCAGAAAATTGTTTGCTTGGGCAGACGTGGTGTATATTCCAAGATGCTGGTTCTCCGCAATACCGGTTGCTAAAGCATATGGAAAACCAGTTTTGGTGCATCTTCATGATTATGTTCCGATATGTCCTTTAGCCAGCATGTATGATCTCTCAAAGGCCACAGTTTGCCAATCAGGTCGCTGTTCTCAAAAATGTATCTACACTTTTGAACAAAATTTCGGTCGAAGCTTGATAAGTTCCTTGGCTTCAACTCTGTTAAATTCGACATTGGGTCTTCAATTACACAGACTAATCACATTAAGCGATGGAATAGTATGCGTATCCAATTCACAAAAAAATATTATACTCAGTAAAATTCCCACCTTACGCAACAAAATTCGAGTGATTTATAATCCGTTACCTGAATGCCGTTTCACAAAAATCCAAGGCGATGATTACGGGTTTTTGGGTGGCTCGAATCCAATAAAAGGTTTCAACGTTTTGCGTCGTGCCCTCACCGCAATTACTCGTGATATTCATATTAAACTCCATGCAGCAAAATTTGATCCACCGCTTAAGAAACCAGAATTGTTGGATCACGCAGAAATCATTTTTTACAGCAAACTTAGTGCAACTCTTCTCAATCGCCTCTTCGGGAAGATTCGAGCCGTAATATTTCCATCAATTTGCCATGAACCCTCACCATATTCTGTGGTTGAGACCATCCTAAAAGGTAGACTTCTAATATCTTCTGATGTAGGTGGTGTTCGCGAATTAGCGGGATGTTGCAAAGGAGCATACTTTTTTGAATCAGGAAATTACAAACAGTTGGCTGATGAAATAGAACATGTAAGTGGGCTAAGCAGGGAAGTTGCAAACGACCTTGCGGTTCAAAGCAGGGAAACTTTTTTGAAGATGTTCAGTAATGAAGCAACTTTGAACAGCTTTGTTGATGTTTGTAATGAACTTGTAGAAGCAAGAAGTTAACGTCTCTTCTAATGTTTGATTTTTAGTACTGTTTACTTTTGAGAACAACTTGCATTACATAAATCAGTCTCTCAGATGGAGGTGCAATTGCAACGTTTGGTTTTCAAGAATTGCTAATATTGTTCTCTATCTTGACTTTTGCTGTTACACTAGGTTTAATATTCATTGTTAAGAAGTTTGGGAAGCGTAAAATTGAAAGACTCCCGACACTCCAGTCGTTCACATTTTCAGAGGTTCTGTATCGAATTCATTACATTCTTGTTTTTCTCTTTGTGATTGTTACCGGTTACTCCATCTGGTTTGGCGTAAGACCATTCCTATACTTTGCTGTTTTTGCCCTTCTTTTTGTAACATCAATCCTTTTATTGTTGACATGTCCGCTGGAAAATAAGAATCGTGTAACGCGTACGGTGATTATTACTGTAGTTCTGCTGAGTATCACTCAATCAATCCTTCCGAATATTGAAAACAGATTTATATTGTTTGGCTCTGATCAATGGAGAGATATTGTTGCTACAAAACTAATAGCCGAGCAGGGTGACTTTTCGAGGGCAGCTGTGTACAGTGGTTCATATTATTCTTCAATTCCATACTTCAGCATACTCAATAGCGTAGTTACTTTGGTTACTGGCGATATTTTCCTCTCTTTCACATTTCTTACAGCGGCTCTGAGTGTGGTTATGGTTCTAGCGATCTACTTTATTTTGTCAAAGCTAGCAAAGAATCAAATAGCTTCCCTAGTGGGCGCTTTTGTTATTCTTTCAACACCGCGATTGTCTTTAGCTCAGGCTCTTCCTTCAACCGTAAGTCTGGTGCTAGGATCTGTACTTGTTCTTTTGTTTATAGAATACGTGTCCACTCCTTGCCGACATAAATTTGCAGCTCTTGTGCTGGTTGCTTTTTCGGCAATGATTTTTCATCCAACCGGAATCATTGTTATAACAATACTTTGTGGGGGGTTGTTTGTCCTCCATTTTACGGGTGTAGCTAGACAAGCTTATCCCCAACCTAAGATAACGCGCAATTTGCTTGGGCTAATTTGCATCATGGCATTTGCATATTGGTCTCTAAATTCTAAGATATTTACTTCGATAGTTATGCCCTTGAAACTATTGTTAAGCAGTATTCCAACTTCTCAAGGTCCATCCATTTATACTCCTAGATACTTCACAAGTGGTTTTGAAGTCTCTTCTTATGTTTGGGCTTTACCTGCGGGTATTTCAGCTGCGTATGTTGTAGCAACTCTCTATAAACTGCTCCGAGGTCACAAGGATAGTCGCACCATGAATAGAGAAACATTAAGCATATTCCCGTTTGCCGCAGGCATGATAGGTCTGCTTTTGATAGTTGTGGGCTTTATGAGTATCATAAATGCACCTGACGCTTCCGTGGAACGATATGTTGACAATACTGCATATCTGCTTCTTGTCGTGTCCTCAGCCTACATCACCTCAAAATTAATTGGCTCTAGGCAAAAACTGGCAGTTGTCTGCATGATAGTTTTATTGGTACCAAGTTTATATATTGGGTCAGGCTGCCCTGAATGGGCGCCATTTGAGAATCCAACGTTCGGTTCAATACGAACTACTTATACTAGTTACGTTGAAGCAAATACAATAGCCAAATACCTGCCTGAAAATCTCACATTTTACTCCGATTATGACATATCGGTAGATGGATTGGCGGGGATGCTGAATATTAACTATAGTTTCCCCTCGCCCTCTTTTCAAATTATCCGCAATGTTCTAGCTACGATTAAAGATGGAACTTTTAACCCTTTTGTCCCGATTTATGAAGGCAGTAAAATAACATTTGCAAGTGAAAAGGCAACTTTCACAGTTAAAAAGGATGAGATCCAAAATACAACTGCTATTGATGAATACCTGAACACTTTATACGATAGCGGTCTGCACATAATGCTCAGAGCCCCATGAGTGTACAAAAAACTGATTTAAAAAAGGTCCAGTTGATGGCTGCGGATTTTTGAATATTCTGCTTTAACGGTGGAAAAGGCAGGAGAGATTTTTCCTCAACTGAAAACCAAGAACAAGATCGTTCCTAAATTTTTTTCTGAAGATTTGTTAGAATTTAACGAGTGCTTGTTTTCTTATTAAGTATGGGTAACCTGCTAACGAGGACAACAATGAAACTATATTGCCTATTGACAAATTTGCGCCACTATTTTAATTAACCTGTAGTTTGTTGAGAAAAGGCGCCACTTTTGAGCGGATATAAACAGTATTAGTGTATGAATGAATATCCTCGGATTAAAACTATCTCCAAAACATTTGCAGTGGACTTGCTTTAGTGCGGTATTACACTACCAGAACTAACTGACAAATTATTCCACCAATCATTAAAATTACGAGAAAACCTACTAAACGGCTCTTTACTTGCTAATTTCACAGGCTCACTAATAGACATACCTGAGTTTTGTGCCTTTTTGAAGTTGGCCCAATTTTCCTTTATTTTAGTTCGGAATTGTTCACCTTCCTTACCAATACGTATTCCAACTTTGAGCAAGTATGATCCAATTTCTCCCTTTCTGTTCCATATTCCCTGATGTGAATCAGAGGATAGACGACGTTCTCTATGTTGGCCGTTCTCAAGGCGCTCAAACTTCCTTTTAAGGTACAGATATTGTAAAGAGAGGCAAGCTAGTTCAGTATTGAGATTATTTATTAAATAAATTGCGCAATTCAACGAATTCTTCAAGGATTTGTATCTTTGGATCCAATCATAGCTGTGTATTAACAACGAGTTGATGGTTAATAATTGTCGATTTGGCTGATAACCCCTATTTGTTCGATGCTTCTTCTCTAAAAGCAATGGCTGAAACCTAGGTGTGTTAAAAACTTCATTTCCGATATCTAAAGCAGGCTTAATTCCATTATGACCCTGATCCCTCCTATGGGAAGCCTTGTATTCCAGCCACTCCACTCCCCTGTCAGTTATCTCGTAGACATAGCTCCGCGCCCTCCTCCTCTTGTAAGGCTGCCTAGACAAAAATCCCCGGCGAAAACATCTCAAAAGCGTCATTCCGGCATGTTTAGGCGAAATTCCTAAGCCCTCTGCAACTTCTTTACTCGCTGCAGACCCCGACTCAGAAACATAGTACAAAACAAGCATCATCCACTCATGATCCATATTTAATCACTAATGAGTATTTACAATTCTACTTTAAAAAGCCTAACAGGTAACAATTAATCGTTACCATTACTTCAAAACATAACACTCCCCTCTAGAAACTAAATGGGCACAAACACTAACCCGAAAGACAAATAACTCCTTAAATATCCAAAAATTCTAACAACTGATATTGATACAATCTACGAAGAGTCTACTCTAAGACTCTTCGTGACATATACCTAAAAGCCTTCTAACTCAACTGTTAAGACAGTACGAAGAATCGTTATTGATATGCGCGCGTTGATGATGTATGAAATTGTTGAATGTTAATGCACTGAGCATACTGGCAGCAGAACAGGTATACGTTCTAGTTAAGAACCAGGACAGACTTGCTCTCGTGACTTTTTCTGAAGATTTCTCCGAGATGAAAGAATTGTTTTCTTTCACGGGAAACAGAGGTTACATATTATTCGCCAACAACAATGATCTTTTGTTGTCTATTGACAACAACCTCGTTTTGCTCAGGGATAATAAATGCAAAACAGTGCTGAAAGCTTATAGAGATGGGAACGTTTTTTGGCATGCTTGCAAGTTTCATGAGACAGTTCTTGTTCAAGAATACGGTATAGCTCCGACATCAATTTATGGTTCAGGAGACTTGTTGAACTGGAAGGAAGTTGTTTCTAATCTTGATATAGATCGATATTCTCACCACTTCCATTATCTTGTTCACGATCCCTACAGAGACCGATTGATAGCTACTCTTGGAGATGGCAACTATGTCCGAGCGATTTGTTCTGATGACGAAGGGTTGAGATGGGGGCCTCTTTTTTGTGGTGCATGGCAATTCATTCCAGTTGTACCGTTGAGAGACCAAATTGTGTGTGGTTTGGATTCTGGATTGGTTTGCGGTGGAATAGGCATTTACGATCTCGTCAAACATCGTTGGAAATTCACGTTTCTGAAATGGTTAAAAAACGAATTCAAAATTGCACAAATAAGCGAACTCAAAAAATTGGACAATAATTTATGGGTTATTGCATTGGGAGCACCGCAAGGCATAATGGTTTCCAAAGATTTTGGAGGATTGTATAAAGTGTATATGGAAGGCTTCAATCCAAATTTTAATCCCCACATTGGAATAGCGGAAAGTGAAACGCACCTAGTGTGTTGTACAGGCCGGAACTTGTTGATATTTGAAAAAGAAGACTTGGCAAAAATAATATCTGAGGATCAACCACTACTGGTTAAGCAGTACGCACTTGGAAATAAGCTGGGCGGGAAGGGCTCTATTCTAAAACGGCAATTCAAAAGTAAATTCCTCAAGAAACCAGTTTATTGACGCAATACGTGGTTCGTTCATTATATGTGTACTTACAGTTTCACGAATTAGTTGTTCTGTTTTAAAGATTTATTTGATGAGTTGCATCGATTACTTCTACAATAGTACTGAATGCGCTTATTGCGTTCGTCTTGTCGGACCGACATTAAGTTTCCAAGTTTTCAGCGAACTAATGCCTAATGAAAAAAGACAAGTGTTCAGCATATTAGAAATCAACTTAATGCCCCTTGTATTAAAAGGGTTAAACACACAGTTGTGCTGATTAGAATATGGTAGTGTGAACAAATGTTTGTTGAGGAAATGAGTAATTCGCAAGAATGGGAAAACTTCTTAAAAGGATTTCAGAATGGGACATTTTATCACAGTCAAAAATGGAAGGATGTAATTCGAAAATCGTCAACTTGCTATGCTCTCTACTTGACAATAAAAGATTCAGACGGAAGACTTGTCGGCATATTTCCTGCATTCATTATGGATGCAATGCGTGCTAAGATTTGTGATTCACTGCCAGTTTCGGACTACGGAGGACCGCTCATAATGCACCATTGTCTAAAATCCGCATCGCAATCTTTGCTAAGTTACCTTCAAGACTATTGTTCTGACAATAGCATCAAGTATGTTAAGATCCGCTTGACGGATAACGACTTGGTTCAACATTTAAATCTTTATCCTAGTTTTGTCGAAAAAAGTGAGGGCGTATTTGAAATTGACCTTAAGGCCACACCGTCCGATTTCATATGGAGAAAAATATTTTCTAGGCATACGAGAAAGAAAATTAACCAAGTTGAACGGCGTGGCTTCCAGATTCGGGAAGCCAAAACGAAATCAGATATGAACGATTTCTATAGGCTCCACTACCAAGACATGAAATATATTGGTGCAGCTCCCTTTGAATATGAATTCATGGCGAACATGTGGCAGTCATTATACCCTGAAAATCTTCGCATTTGGCTTATTGGAAAAAACGAGAGCATTGGGGGGATTACCGTTCTTAAATATGGCCAAAAGACTTATTGGATTTCGGTGGGAATTAACAGGAAACGGGCGGGTAGTTATTCCTTAGTACCTTCCTTAGTTTGGCGGGAAATTAACAAAGCAGAAGAGGAAAAGTACCGCTTTATATCTCTCGGTGCAACCCCCTCAAATCCTCAACATACAAGCTATCTTCAGAAAAAGAGCTTCGGGGGTTCATTTTATCCTCAGAAAATTATCTGGTATCCTTTCAGTTCTGCCTCAAGTTTTATGTTGCACAGTAAAGCCATATTGGTCCCACCTTGGAATACTTTCAGGTTTTATTTGCCTAAAAAATTCATGCGGTCACTAAGACATGCAAAAGCTCCCTTGCGCTGAAGAAACATGACAATCAATCAAGAAATCCAATCAATCTTCCAAATCTTCGGCTAAATTATTTGCCTCTCCACATGTTATGGTGACATAAACTGTACTTTCGCAATTCTAGTGCCCAACTTCTCTGATGTTCCCCTTCCTGGAACAGGAGTGAAACCTTGGCGTTGGATTCAACGTTTGTCAAGGTCTACAGTCGCCGAAGCCTTGGCAACCGAACGGGTTATAGCAACCCTAATCAAGGGTTGGACGAGCAGTCAGAACGAGAGATTTGGGTTATAGACTTTACTTGGCTTTGGACGCTGGAAGCGAGATGTCTATCGTGTTGACCGTGGCTTCGGCAAACGAAAATGAGAAAAAGTATTCTTTGAAGCTGTTTGAAAAGGCTTCTTGTCAGATGAAGCCCAGACTATTGGTGGCTGATCCGCAGTTCAGCAGACTCAAGAACTTGGTGGGTTTGACTCAGTATAACCTCCAAGGATTAGCCAAAATCACGTTCCATGTCCAGCTTTGCCTCCTAACGATGCTTCTGATAGCAAAAGTCGTCATCAACATGCACAGATCCAGCAAGGCTAGAAGCATACGATACTGCGCTCACTAATTTAGGAACACATACCAACACGCCAATTTAATTATGTGCTGGGTCATAATCATCAGAAGATGGTATAGATGAATGTATTATTCTATAGGGAACCAAGGCGTATTACTGGCGGTGCTAGTAATGTAGCATACTACTTACCCAGAGCATTAGAGAAGAAGGTCAATTTAACTTGCTTTCCAGGGGGTATTGGTTATGATTTCGCTTTCAAGCTTATTCGTGTTTACAAAGAGTTCTTGGAACGAAAATTCAATATAATCCAATTTAATATCCACCCAAGTATTATTCAATATAGTTTAACTTCTAGATGGATAGATGGGAATTATCTGCTGCTAAAATACGCAAAATCCAGAGCCCAATTTTCTATCTTGAATGTTCACGGAATAACATGTTTGGAAAGTAACCCATCGCATACTAATGGGTCTGTTCTGCAGACAATGGATGCTTTAAAAGCTTGTAAGAAAGTTGATAAGATAATCGTAAATTCTGAATATATGCGTTCCAAAGTTATAACTTTGTTTGGTATTAGCAGAGAAAAGATTGCCGTTATACCCAATGGTATTGACTTGAAAAAGTTTAGTGTGCGAGACAAAAGGACCGCATTAGATGGTAACCCCGCTATTTTGTTTGTTGGTCATCTTTGGTGGATTAAAGGTGTCGATGTCTTGTTGCGGGCTATGATGAGGTTGAAATCTGCGCTCCCAGAAGCTAAACTTCACATTGTGGGCGATAGACATGAACATGAACATGAAAAGGATTATAGGCGCCTAGCAAAACGACTCAGTCTTGAAGAAGAGGTAATTTTTCATGGTGCTGTTCCCTATTCAAAAATTCCATATTATTTCAAGTCTGCCACCCTTTGTGTTATACCATCTCTACATGAAGGCTTCTCACTAACCATGCTTGAAGCAATGGCTTCTGGGACTCCTATTGTAGCCTCTGACATTGAAAGATTTCGAGAGATTTTGCAAGATGGCGAGAATGCTTTACTCTTTAAATCAGGGGATGCTGTTTCTCTATCAGCTGCAATCCTCAAATTGAGCACGGATTCAAGTCTGAGAAAAAAGATAACCCAAAGTGCTTCGAAAACAGTTTTGAACTATAGTTGGGACAGCATTGCAGAACGATACGTCTCTCTTTACAAAAGTCTCTGTGAATAATCTAAAAATCTTTGCAGCTGGTTCGGCAGACTTCCATGTTGCAGAGAGTCAAGGAATTTCGGGCAATAAAGAATAACCTTTGAGCAAAGCTTAGATGACTATTGAGTGTGAATAATTGACATGCCTCACGTTTCTGGAAAAACGTTGGTAATTTGTCCCCACTTTGACGATGCGTGTTATTCAATTGGGGGACTATTGCTAAAGAATAGATCTGAGGAACTCACGATTCTTAATGTCTTTTCGAGAAGTCAGAATGCACCAAATTCAGTGTTATTGCGATCTCTTTGGAAAGCAACTGAGACCTTAAATGTGAAATTTTTGAGTGCATTAGTTGTTGAGATTATTTCTAAAGAGCGCCAAAAAGAGGATCAACGATTTTGTGACAGTCTTGGTGCGATTCAACACGTGTTGACTTTTAAAGAGGCTCCATTGAGAGGATATGCTGAGCCTTGTCTTGCCAGTGCAAACGATTATGGCGTTCATGAAGAACCTATCTTCAATGCTGTCTTTGGAGCTATTGAAAGGTTCATTCTTTCTGGCTTCTATGATTCTATTTTATGTCCTTTGGCAGTCGGTAATCACGTAGACCATCTAATTGTTTTGAGGGCGTTTTTGAAAATACTTAATGACAGAGATATATCAGCAGAAGTGTTTTTTTATGAAGATTTGCCCTATGCTTCAGCCTACAAGTTGGATTTTATTAATTCTTTAGCTCGAGAAAGAACTGGGAGTAACACCCCTTTACTCGTCGACATCACAGTTGAAATGCCGACGAAACAAAGTCTCATTGAAATATACCGTTCTCAACCTATAAGCGACACAAAGCTGAGCGTTTTTTCTCATGCAAAACGATTATTTGCATCCAGCGACATGGAAGTCGACACCACTGGTTACTGTGAAAGATTTTGGAGACTAGACTCGCATTAATTCTGAGTTTGCCAGAAAACATCCACGGTTGAAACGAGGTTTTTACAGACAAAATAAAAGCGTGCAGGTTGTTGGGAAAAACTTGAATTTAATCTACTTTTTCTAGGGGATAACTCTCTATGCCACTCATACAAAAACTAAGATGGATAAAAAACACAACTACAAATGTCTGGGACGTGCCAGCGTTAAGATTTTCCAAGAAGAAAAAAAGAATAACTTTCCGAAGCGGTCCCACTTTTAAGATTAGTTGGCAAGAGTATTTCTCAATATTAGTAATTTTAAACAATTACGGTTATCGTCTCGAGGAGGCTTATGGATTACCATGTTTTATAAAGGGCAAGATAAAATTGATCATTCCTTTGAACTATCTCGAGGTTCTCTATGAACTTAATGCTGAAATGTACGATTTAGATTTCAGCAACAAGGTCGTTTTAGATGTTGGAGGATTAATGGGTGATACTGCCGTATATTTTGCAAGTAGGGGCGCCAAAAAGGTGATCATATATGAACCCGTCGCCTACCACAACGAGTTCATTAAGATGAACATAGAATTGAACGGTATAAATGCTGAATTACACGAAGAAGGAATCGGCGATGAAGATGGATGTAAAACAATTCACTATGAAACGTTAGGAATGGACTTTGGACTGAAGTCTGGAAATAAACAAATGAAAATACGAACTAAAGATGTCAGAAAGGTCATAACAGAAAGCGGTGCTGATATAGCTAAATTTGACTGCGAAGGAGCTGAAGAAAGCCTTATCCAAGTCCCAAACGATGTTCTTAGAAGAACACCCTTCTACATAATAGAAGTACACAGCACCAAAATTAGGGAGACAATAATGAAGAAATTCACATCAGCAAATTTTCAAGTGATAAAAAACTTCTCGCCTTTCATCTATCATTACCCCCGGTCTGAAAACACAATTGGAGATATATCAGTAATTTTCTTTTCAAGATTCTAATAGACATAGTTTTCTTCAGTTTATTTCAGTCTCTGTTATTTAATTTTCACTTTTTCCTTAATACATTTTTGTATTCGCATATCTGATGACGTAACCGGCCAAAATACCTTAACTAGGATTGTGGGAATTTCTGAATACAATTAAAGATACAATATTTCGGTGCATGGGTTTCGCTTTAGATGAAAATCCCTAGGAATCGAAGCAGGTAATCGAGGAATATTACGCTGAATATTCTTTGCAAAAGCCTGAAAAAGCAGTGCTGAACGAGTTAAGAACAAAACTGCCAGAAATGAGAATGCTCGACATTGGCGTTGGCGCGGGTCGCACCACACATCATTTCGCTCCGTTAACTAAAGAATACATAGGTGTGGACTATTCTAAGAACATGATAAAGGCACGTCGTCGAAAATTCAGGAATTATCCTAAGAAACTTACGTTTAAGGTTGCAGATGCCAGAGACTTGAAGCTTTTCGGGGACAAATACTTTGACTTCGCTCTATTCAGCTTTAATGGTATAGACTTATGAATCATGACGACAGGTTAAAGACTTTACGAGAAATACGTCGAATCACTAAAAATGGAGGATACTTTTGCTTTTCTGCACATAACCTAAACTACTCAGGGAAACTCAGTACATTTAAACTATCAAGAAAGCCTATCAAACTCTTACGCGAAATCCATCGACTTTTCATATTTCGGCTTTACAATAGAAAGGTTTGGAAAATTTTAAGAAAGAATGAAATCAAACAAGGACATTTAGTTATTACTGAAGTTGGCGCTGAGTCGGCGATTCCTAAGATACAAGTATATTACATCACACCTGAAGAGCAATTTGACCAGCTGACTAACTTTCATTTTAAAGACATCCGAACTTTTAATTTACTCGGAAAAGAAATTACGACGCTTTCTGAATTGTGGAACACACCAGATAGCTGGCTATACTATTTGTGTAATGTCTAACCACCGAAGGAGGCAACAGAATATAACATTGCGTCACATTTTAGATTTGAATGCAGATGTTTTTACTTTCGATACTTTTGACACTGTATTGGTTAGAAATACTGCGACACCTGCAGGCATCTTTTACCTAATCCAACGCAGACTTCAGAACTGCAATTCGCTTCCTTCATCATTGCTACATGACTTCGTTCGATTTCGTATTCAAGCAGACCAAATGGCTCAACAGAGAACAAAAAACGAGGAGATTACTATTTCCCAAATATATGCTGAATTGGGAAAGTTATTTTCGTTATCTTCGGACGTCCAGGAGTTTTTGATCAATCTAGAACTGAAGGAAGAAATTAATGCTGTTTCTGGGATTCCTCAGATTCTCGATCTTATAAACTCTGTTCGCAGTCGCAAGACGCGAATAGCTTTCTTATCAGACACATACCTACCAAAAAACGCAATTCAGAAAATGCTTGAAAAAGTGGGCGCTTGGGAAGGTGGAGACAAGCTATATGTTTCAAGCGAGTTGCTTATTACCAAAGTGACAGGCAACCTTTTTCGACATGTGCTAAAACAAGAACAGTGTCAACCGAACTGTCTCGTGCATATCGGGGACAATCTAAACGCCGATGTCATTGCTGCTAGACAGGTTGGAGTGCGTGCATTTCAGTTCAAAAAGGCGGAACTCAATCGCTACGAAAATGCGATTCTGGGTGAAGAACTATCCTTCCAAGGCTACCAATGGCAATTGCTCGCAGGTGCAGCGCGAATGGCACGGTTAACCTCAGATGAAAAATCCAACATTTCTCACACTTTATATTGCTTAGGAACCAGCATCGTCGGTCCAACATTTCTCTGTTTCATATTATGGGTTCTAAGAGAAGCAAAAGCCTGCAAAATGCAAAGACTATATTTTGTCGCTCGAGACGGTCAAATTCTTCTAGAAGTGGCTAAGAGACTTGTCGAATTACTTGACTTGAAACTGGATCTACATTACTTGTATGGTTCACGACAAGCTTGGCACTTAGCATCAATGACTGAGCTAGGAGAACGTGAATTTGAATGGTTGTTTGACCCTGCGGTTTCGATTCGTGCCCTGTCTAACCGAGCTGGATTGAATCCGGAATCTGTTCAAAATGAGATTTACTCAATTTCTGGAAAGAGATTGGAAATCGACAACAATCTTAGTAGTGTTGAAATAGAGCAGCTTCGCAACATAATACTCCATTCGGAGCTCAAAAATGAAATATTGAATAGAGCTTTGGAGGAGAGAGCAGCCGCTTTGGGGTATTTCTCTCAGGAAGGACTAATAGATGATATTCCGTGGGGAATTGTTGATCTTGGTTGGTCCGGTAATTGTCAGGATTCTTTAAAACGGATACTGGAGACAGGGGGCATAACGAATAACATTTACGGTTTTTACTTCGGATTATCTCGGTCTACCAGTGATTGTCGAGGCAACAGAAAACTAGCATTATTCCCACAAAATTCTGAAAAAAATCTCTTGAATATAGTCGAAAATTTCGCACTTCTTTTGGAAATATTTGCTTCAGCTGATCATGGAATTACATTATCTTATTACAATGATGGCGATGCCTATTGCCCAAGATTAAAAACCCCCTTCAATGAGGAAGTTTTGGATTGGGGACTTGCTAATCTCCGGGAGGGAATTTTTCATTTCCTAGACCATCTAACAGTTGACTTGTTAGAAGAGCTTTGGTGTGATACAAATTTAGACAAATATCGCAAGCGCGTAGCTCTTTGTATGAAATTATTGGGCTACGATCCGCATGCACAAGAAGGGGAAGCTATAGGGAGCTGTCCTTATTCAACTGACCAAGCCGAAACATATCTCAACATTTTTGCCCCACCATTTTCAGCACTTAACGCAATTCGATATAATTTAAGCTGTGGTTGGGAAAAAAAGCAATGTCTTACCCGATGGGTAGATGGAACAAGGTCTAGAAGTGATTTAATACCAAGACTGTTATTACATCCAAAAATCCGAAAAACATCAGAATTGCTGATCTGCGGTCTTCCTCGTTTACTTCGTCGCAAAGCTTTAAGACGACAAAAATCCAGTACACGTTTAAACAAAACAAGCTTTAATACAGCTTAAGCAATAACCCATATTCCCTTATACTGTGACACAATTGAGCCAGCATGCCCTATTGAGGGATAGAATTTGAAAGCAAAAGAACTTGAATTCGAATTATTGAAGAACTTCAATTTTATCTATGATTGGATGCCACTCTTTGCTAATCTATTCAACTCAATATTCGTCCAGAAATTTTCGCATTACTCAAGCTTTTTCAAGACGGTTCATTTTTGGCAAAAATACACAAACGAATTTGAGTTCAGAGGTAAAAATGTTTTACTGAAAGACTTGAATTTGAAGTGCCCAATTAGGCAAATTATGGTTACTCCATTAGAGATTTATTTTCTCGAACGCCATAACTATAAGATTTATAGGAAAAACGATAATATTATTATGGAAATCGGCGGGCTAAAGTTTACTTTACCTTTTCCATTTGGCATTTTTGAGTTATTAGAAACTTGGCACGCCGAATGTTACGGGAGTTTCGACCCTACCGACGACTTGGTTGTTGATATTGGTGCGTTCATAGGCGACACGGCTTTGTATTTTGCAAAGAAAGGTGCTAAAAGAGTTATTGGTTTTGAACCCTCACTCGAGCTCTTTGAAATTGCATTGAAAAACGTAGACTTGAATAATTGTGGAGACAAAATTGAACTTAGAAATGTTGCTGTGGGCGCAGTTAACGGCACAAAACCGTTTATGTTCAACTTAAGCTGGCCGGGTTCATCCTCAGTAGTTAGAGGATGGGTGAACAAGGCGATATATAATACAAAGGTAGTTTCACTAGCAAGCATTTTAGAAGAGTTTGGTCATGTTGGCTTGCTTAAAGTGGATTGCGAAGGCGCAGAACACGATATTATTCCACAGGCTTATAAGGAAAAATTGCTGAAAAACATAGACAAGATTGTGATGGAGGTGCATGGGTCACCTTTGCAAATTCCTTCGCTTTTAATGAAAGCCGGGTTTAAAATTAAACTGACACAAACTGATGCTGATGAATACTTGCTACTTGCATCAAAAGCTTAGGATTCCTGATGAGAACCTCTCAACCAACTTTAAAAGAGTGTTGCTGAATAGCTAGTCAAAAGATTTAACCATAGCCTGATCGCGTAAGGTTTCATGTAATCGCTTTTTGTTTTTCCTTTCGGAATCATCAAAACGTGGCGATCCAAATTTAGGTAGTTCATATGAAAAAGCTCTTCAAATTTAGTATTGGCAAAAAAATTATGTGCCACAGAGGAGGCAATCTGCGATTATGCAAATAAAAGAAATCAACAATTATGAAGATTTCACGAACTTGGAAAAAGCGTGGAACAAGTTGCTGCAAGGATGCGATCATACTATTTTCTCAACATGGGAGTGGCTTTCAACTTGGTGGAAACATTTTGGGAAAGACAGAAAATTGTTGCTTCTGCAGGTTGAAGAGGAGAACAGAATCTTAGCAATAGCTCCACTTATGTTATCTAAGTACAAGCTGAGAAGATTTGTGCCCGCGCTAAAAAGGATTGAATTCTTGGGAGTTCCCCATTCGGATTACCACAATTTCATAATTTTGGAGAAGGCTGAAGAGTGTTTAAAGAAAATTATCCAGTATCTAAAGCGTGAAATTTCTGGGTGGAACTGGATAGAATTAAGAGAGATAGCTGAACCCACATTAACTGCCAAGCTGTTACAAGAAACAGTTCTAAATTCCTCAATCAATTTACGAAAGAAAAAGTATGTCTGCAGCATTTGTCCGTATATGTCCTTACCCGAATCATTCGACACTTTCATGAAAGAGCTTAGCAGAAAACAAAGACAAAGTTTGAATAGGAATCTAAGAAAACTGAAACGGAGTTTTTCCGTAGAATTCAAAAGTTATAAAGACTTCGGATTTTCTGTTGACGAAGCGCTGAAGCTTTTTTTTAGGTTGCATGAAATGAGATGGAAGGAGAAAGGGTATTCTGTTTTTTTTGAGGAGGACGGGAACGCCTTAAAAGATTTTCACCTCGACATAGCAAAACGGTTCGCAGAGAATGGATGGTTAGGCCTTTATTTTCTCAAATTAAACGACGAATTCGTAGCAGCACTATACAATTTTGAGTATGGAAAAAAATCATACGGATATCTCTCAGGATTTGACCCCGCATATTCTTCTTACTCAATTGGAAACCTCGCACTGCTTCTTCTTATTGAAGAGTCAATTAAAAGAGGTTTCAGGGAGTTTGACATGCTGAGAGGTAAAGAAAACTACAAAAACTACTGGACAAAGACTTACCGTAGAAACTTCGAAATAAGGCTAGTCCACCGAACCCCTTTAAGCATGGTTTACGCATGGATCACGCGAACTTACAGTATCGAGTAGATGAGGACATTAAAAAACGTCAAAGACTTTAAGACTGGATCTTTACTAGTGCTGAAGCAACCGATTTAGTGTCTGGTTATCAGTTAGCTACACGCTATCCGACTGTAAAGATGTTTCCCGTTAATATCCATTGGTTTCCTGGGTTTTCCATAAAGATTGCATCATTGGGATCTGCGTCACTGGAAATAAATGTGTTATATTCAACATATACAGGATCCACGTACTTATTGTTGTCGTAGACTCCGAACTCTCCATAGTTTTGAACAGTATTGCTTCTGATGATCATGGTGTTGCCACCTCCTAATCCCCAACCTCCAAAATCAATCCCGTAGTTGGCAGAATCGATTATTGTGTTGTTTATTATTTGACCGTTTTCCCATATTGCTGCAATAATCCCGGATTGATTTACACCCAGAGATGGCGATTCCATCCTGATAATATTATTTTCAGCTGAACAATCTAAAGCACCATAGAATCCTATCGCAGCACGGCCTGCAGAAACTATTTGATTTCCAATAACCCTTATGTTGATAGGTCTTCCTGCACCAGCGTCAACGTCTATTTGTCCATATTGAATTATATTATCAATCACTTGAACGTCAATCGCGTTCGAAATTCTGACGAGTCCGTTCACGATTGTGTTATTTTTCAATAATACACCTTCATGAGCGGCTTCTTGAGACGAGACATCTATAGCAGTGTCACCAATGTTTTCGAGGTAATTATTTTCGATTATCACGTTGCTGGAAGAGTTTTCAGGATAGATCCCGTCTCCTGTCATGTCGATGATTGTATTCCCTCGAATTATCGCGTTTTCGCCACCTCCAAATGAAATGCCAGTCCATGCCCTTTCTACAATGCAGTTTTCAACGAGGAGATTGTTGAAAGTGTAATTAGGAATGCCTATTCCTGGACCAGAAACGTCAGTAACCTTCATATTCCTTATGGTGATGTCATTATTGACAATTCCGCGAGGGCGTATTCCACCATGATGGTTGAGGCGTTCAACATTTTGAATTACGGTGAAATTTTCCACAAGCAAATTCGTGATGTCAGTTTCACTGGTGATGGCATCTGCTACGCCCATTGCTTCGTTATGCATTGTTGGGAAAAGCCTTACTATTGTTTGGTCTATTCCGTCTCCAATTAGCTTAAGGTTGCTCCTCAGCACTATAGAATTGCCCTGTAGGTCGTAAAGTCCGCTTCGGATGTACACGATGCCCCCTGTTGGTGGCAGGGAATCAATTGCCGTTTGTATGTTCACCGAATCTTCTGAGCCGTCGAGGTTCACAATACGGTCTGCTACAAGTTGGCTGTAATAGTTCATTTGACTATTGCAGGTAGCCCTTACAAAGTAGGTGCCGCCTGATGGAAAAGCAAACGTTGTCTCGAATGTTCCATCTGGATTGGTGGTCACTGTTGAAATGTCTTGCCAAGTCGACTGGTCTTGACTATATTGAATATAAACAGGTAAGTATGAATAGTCTCCGCTTCCTTCTAACTGCCCAGAAATCAGAATTGGGCTACCAGTTCTTGCAGGGTGCGCCGAAGAGCTAATAGTCAACGATTCTACGGACGCGGCTATTGTTCCGTTTGATGGAATGTTTTTGGTTGTGTTAAGCTGTCCAGTGGTCGTACTTGTTAAGACCATCGCAAGCAAGGTGAGTGTGATCATTGCTCCGGTTAAAAGCTTTGGCGCGACCAAGTTCATGTTTATCACAAATATTCAGTCTTAAGTATTAATATACAGTATTAATTGTTAATAAACGTTGTTGGCTATTTGAACAACACAAATACACAACCACAAATGCAAAAAGCAACCATTAAAAAGCGAAATATAGTAATATAAAGTCTAAAACATACAGAATTTTTCTCAGACTTTCATCCAAACTAAAAGATAATGTTTATTTTTTCCGGTTGTTTTTTTCCTTTTATTCACAGCTAAACCGATAAACACGTCTCTGAATACATTATCTAATTGGCTAATGTGTGCTCCTGATGTTAGCGGACTGATTCCGCAGTTGCTGATGTTTGGTTTAACCAGTGCGTATGCCAAGGAGATTCAAGGTTATAGCAAAACGGCTGACTAGAGGCAATTGTATAAATTATCAGCTATTATTAAGAACTAGGCGCGCGTTTAACGCGAAAGATGTAGAACCGCAGCACTCATCATTGCGTTAAAAAAAATGATTCACGAACTAATTAAATCAAGTCGAAGTGAAATACAATGAAACCTGCTGTTAGTGTAATAGTCTGTGTTAAAGATGCCGAGAAGTACATCGGCACTTGTATTAGTACGATTTTGAATCAAACGTTTAATGATTTTGAGCTTATTATAATCAATGATGGATGTGAAGATAGCACAGCTCATATAATTGAAAAATTTTGTGATAACAGAATCAGATATTTCAAGAACGAAAAAAATCTAGGAATTGCCAAAAGCAGAAACAAAGGTCTAAAAATCGCCCAAGGAGAATACATCTTCTTTACCGACGCCGATTGCGTAATGAGTGAGAACTGGATTAAACAGGGTTTAAAATCTTTAGAAGATCAAAAATATGTTGGGGTGGAAGGCAGAATCTATTACGTTTCAAAGGATTATAAGCCAACCTTTTCGGATCATGTTTGCAGGAATATGCGTGGAGGTCGTTTTGCGACCGGAAACATGGCTTATAAGGCTAATGTCATTCAAGGTGTTGGCGGTTTTGACGAAAAGTATGATTATCATGAAGATCGAGATCTTGCCCTACGAGTACTGAAACATGGCAAATTATGTTTTAATCCCAACATGATTGTATATGTTCAACAACAAACTCTAACTCCTAAAGATCTTCTTCGAAGCGCAGGTTACGCTAAAAACAGGGTCTACCTATTCAAAAGATTTAAGGAAAAAGTAAATATGTTTTGGCGTATTGTTATGCCATTTAATTTGGTCGAAATTCTTTTTCCTCCATCGATTTTGGCAAATTTGTTTTTTAAAAAATTTAAAACTTCAGATGACTTCAAATTGTTACCTTTTATGTATCTTTATGCAATTCTTGAACGCCTACAATTATGGAAGACCTGCGCAAAAGAAAGGGTCTTTTTGATCTAAAAACTCTGGTAAAATCTGTTACATTGAAAATTTGACTAGATACTACTCATTTATTACTATAGTGAGTGGAGCTGACTCTTGAACAAAAGCTTTAACATAATGATTCTTAATCCACCTAGCCCTCCACACTTTGATGTTATCAGGGATTGGGCTGGTGGATTTGGCACTGCAATTCCAGTTAGACGACGGGCAAAGTATGGACACAGCGGCGAACCACTATTCTATCCATTTTTACCTTATGCTGCTGCTGTCTTATCAGAAGAAAAATATAACTACAGCCTATTGGATTGTCAAAGGTTAAGGTTGAACAAATCTCAGGTACTAACTGAAGTCAAAAAGCGAAATCCTGATGTAATTTTCTCCTTGGTAGGTTTGCCCTCGCTTAAAAGCGACCTTGAACTGTTAGACTCAATAAAGCAGTCTATTCGTGATATTACTATAGTCGGAGTGGGCACTTCATGTCGATTTTTGCAAAGCCACATTTTATTAAATAGTAAAATTGACGCAGTGTTAAGGAGTAGTTATCCCTATGTTTCTAACCTTACCAGTTTCATCAAGGCTTTGGAACAAAAACAAGATATTGGAAAGGTTCCGGGAATTTCATATGTTAGAAATAAACGGGTAATCGATAGTGCTGAATCTCCAGATACGCGTCTAAAAAGTGTGCCTTCCCCTTATTATGAAGACCTCAAATTAGATGGGTATGGAAGTTTTGAAGATTTAGGCGGTAATCGATACCGCTATATTACAGTTCTGGGAAGCAAAGGATGCCCATATCCATGTAGCTACTGTCCATATCCATTGGGATTTGGCACAAATTGGAGTTACCGATCTATTGAAGATGTTGTTACTGAGGTAGAGTATCTAAATATGCGTGGTGTCCAAGGTTTCCTATTTAGAGACCAATCATTTTTAATGAACCGAAAACGTGCCATAAAAATCTGTGAAGAAATCATTCGCAGAAAGCTCGATATAGCGTGGTTTTGCGAAGCCAGAGTAGATCATGTTTCACTTGACTTGCTTAGAATAATGAAAAAAGCTGGCTGTAAACAAATTCACTATGGAGTCGAAACTGGCGACCCGGAATTAATTAAATGGGCAAAGCCGCAAACAGACCTAGATGTAACCAAAAAAGCTTTTCGATTAACAAAGGAATTAGGTTTGTATACAACGGCTCACGTAATATTGGGATGTCCCGATGAAAGCCTAGAGACTTTGGAAAAGACGTACAGATTCATTTTAGAGATAGATCCTGACAGCGTAAATTGGAACTTTCTGACTCCTTACCCTGGAACAAAACTTTATGAAATGGCGAAAGAGACCAATCTGATTCTGACGTATGACTGGTCAAATTACACATCGCATACGGTTGTAATGAGAACAAAATGGTTAAGCGGCAGCCAACTTCAGAAAGCTGCAACCAAAATTATGAGCGATTATTCAAAACATAGAATGCTGAAACTACTTCTACACGCAGGAAAACAACATAGACTACTTGTTAATAGACTAAAGCAAACAATTAAGGGTTACTTGTCATGAGCTAATGCTACACTTGTGTTCAAAGGCAATCCGAACTCGGCTTTCATTTAAGGTGTGCTTCGAAAAATACCAAGCGATGAAAAAAGAAGGTATACTTAAAGGTGGAACCTAACAGATTTTACTCACTAGAAACGTGTATTGATTGTAATATGAGTAAAAAGGTAATAAGCTTTAAAAGCAGCAGTCAATTTAACCAACAAAAGGGTCAATAATGGTTGAAAGCAGGACGAAAAAGATTGCAATTCTCTTAATCGTAATAGCGACAATTTTTGTAATTGCTCTAATGTTTTGGCTGCTCGTAAAAGTGCCACGCACAATCTACGTTCCGAGCGATTATGCCCGTATCCAGTGGGCCGTAGGCAATGCTAGTGCAGGCGATACCATCATCGTGAGTTCAGGAACATACTACGAGCATGTAATAATAGACAAATCTCTAACTCTTCTTGGAGAAAACGGTCAAACAATAATAGATGGCAATAACACTGGTTACGTTGTGACAATAACTGCCGACGATGTCACAATTTCAGGTTTTACAATTAAAAACAGTGGGCTTAATTGGGGTGAATCAGGAATTCATTTGTTAAATTCAGAGGGCTGCAACATAAGTTATAACTCGCTAACAAACAACACCCATGGAATATGGGCCGACTTCTCTAGCCACAACAACTTGATATCCGACAACACCATCTACGATAATTGGGTCGGAATTGGAATCATGGACTCCTCTGGCAATATCATCACAAACAACAACATCCATTCAAATAATAATTGTGGAATGGGGCTAGAAAATGCAGAAAATACTGTTATATCCAATAACATAGCAAAAAATAACGAATACGGAATTTGGCTTCTTCATAGCAATGGTTTTACTATTTTTGGAAACACACTAATCGATAACGAGGGGCAAGTTTACATAAACTCTTCTGATAACAACACATTTTTCCACAACAACTTCATCAACAACACCCATCAAACAGAAATTATCAATTCAGCAAGCATATGGTTTTATAATTTCGAAGGAAACTACTGGACCAATTATGTTGGATTGGATACTAACCACGATGGAATCGGAGACAACTCGCATATAATTGATGCGAACAATATAGATGACTACCCCTTATGGGGAATGTTTTCCAACTTTACCATTACATGGGAAGGGCAGCTGCACTATGTCACAACCATAAGCAACTCTACAATTTCAAACTTCAATTTCGAATTGAATGCAATAAGCTTTGATGTAACCGGTATAGATAACACAGCAGGTTTTTGCAGAGTTTGTATTCCAACAGCCTTAATGAATGATAATTTCACAGTCTACGTTGATGGAGTTAGTATTCCATATACATTGTTGCAAAGTTCCAACGCTACATACAACCACCTTTACTTCACCTACGGTCATTCAACAAAAACAATAGTAATATCAAATTCTCAATAATTCTGCCCTTGTTTATTGTCTTTGTGGCAATAATCAGCATTTTCTTTCAGCATAATATTTGACCTAGAGGGAATCGAGCTGTGTACATCAAATTCCATGGGGACCTACAAACTCAAAAGATTGTAGCATGCATATTTTGGAGGTCTCCAAAGACGCGCGCTGCGATATGTGTTTCTGCCTCAATTCTTGATGATTAAAAAATTCCATAATGATAAAAGCAACCCTCTTGTTAAAATTTAGGACCCAAGGAGGAATAACCTGTGAGTATCCAAGTCCCATACAAACACAAAACTATTCTGGGGCTGTTATTCGCAACGGTACTAATGGAAGTATTTTCCTTTTTGTTATTCGCCCACGTAGGTGCCGTTGTGGTCGAAGACTTCTACAACTATGGTCTTCAATTCAACAGTGAATGGGCTGACCTTTACTGGATTTTCTCATATCTGTTCCAAAGCTCTCTAATAATTGCCATTCTATTAACCAGCATCTTAATTGTATCCTTCGGAGTTTACATCAGAAAACATAGCACTGTATTTCGGGTCGCTTGCTATATAATTCCAATTTTGGGAACAGCAGTTGCCTTCTTTTCCATATACTTTTTTTATCGAATATCCTACATCATTCACTATGACCTCTACCAGTTTGGTCTCCATTTTAGCCCAAATTGGGCTGGGAATTATTGGCCATACGCTATTTCAATGTTCACATTAATCGGCTTTCAAAGCGCAACAACTCTCGCTTCTATGGCGTTAATCTTCCTTGGTGCACAAAAACTTGTTAAAATTAATCCCCCAAAACTAATTGCTTCAACCTTAATCATTACAGGAGCCGTAGCTATTGCTCTATCAATATATTACGTCTCATCAATCCTTGCCTTCATAGGCCTCGGTCTAGTCTTCTGGGGAATAATACTCACTTATGTTCGTTCCGAAGAGTATGCAAAGAAAATTGTACTGGACACTACCGTGTCTTCCCAACAAGCAACAGTAGACTACATAATGCGAGGACTAAAATACAAAAATGACGTGATATACCTACCACCTAAATATTTCAAAAACTCGAAAATCCATAGAGTCTACTTACCAAGACAGAAAAATGCACCTCTTCCAAGACCCGAGCAAATACAGGAACGTGAACAAGACTTTCGCATTGAAAAACTTGGTGCATTACTTACTCCAGTTGGTGCTGAACTATCAAAATTTTTTGAAAAAACCCTTGGAACAAACTTCGCTGACGTAAACTTACGATATCTCCAAAACAGCCTACCAAAACTCTTAATTGAAGACTTGGAAATTGCCCAAGACTTCGAAATGGAAGTTGAAAAAAACAAAATCCACGTTAAAATAAAAAATTCTGTATACCGTGATTTAACTGTAAAAACTGAACACCCATCAAGGGCTTATGCCAAATTGGGTTCTCCACTTAGCAGTGCCATTGCATGCGTCCTAGCAAAAACAACAGGGAAGCCAATAATAATAGAAAAGGAGCAAAACAGTGAAGATGGCAAAGATGTAACCATAGTATACCGTCTATTAGACGAAGAGGTGCAAACAGAACATTGAGTTTTCCTCTAGGCTTTTGGGATATAAGCCTCTTACTGGCCACAACAGCCATAATACTTTTCATAACCTCAGAGTTGCTCTCACAATACCACTACAAAGTAAACTTATTCATTAATAAGAAAAGATTACGAATCAGTGCGATAACATTTTCAGCACTCTTTCTGATAACCGTAGCCATAAGGATAGCGGATATTATTCTGACTCCGTAACAAACAGAGGTTCCTGCACTAAAGATTAGGGCTCTGAGTCTTCAAGAAAATATCACAAAGCCATTGTCAATTTTGCGATTATTCTTATATGAGCTGTAGCGCATTCCACTTCTGAGGCTATTACTTTGAGTGCCAACTCCACAGTTGATAAACTGACCCAAACAATAATAAAAACAATAGCCGAGAGAAAACCGCAAAACGTGCAACAGCTCATATTTTTCGTAAAACAGAGAGTTCCTATTTCAGAAGAAAAATTACTTGACGTTATTCTGAAACTCGAAAGTCAAGGAAGAATAAACCTTGAAAGTCCAATTCTGACTGTCCCACTGAAACTTTCAACCTATGTTAGAACCCGTCAAGCTCTCTGGTACTGGGCGACCATAGCAATAGCCATAATAACAGTAGCTATAGTTTTCACAGTCCCAGAAAATACATATCCATGGAGCTACTTACGAACCGCCATTGGTGCAATTTTTGTTTTGTGGCTACCCGGCTACACCTTCATAAAAGCACTTTTTCCGGTGCACAGTCCAATAAAAACGTCCTCAGAAAACCTTGATTCTGTAAAACGGATTGCCCTAAGCATCGGCATGAGCTTAACAATTGTTCCCATAGTTGGATTAATACTTAACTACACACCATTTGGAATACGTCTCACGCCAATCCTACTTAGCCTTCTTGCTTTAACAACAATCTTCGCAACTGTAGCTGTTACCCGAGAACACCAAACCAAACGACAGCTAATAAACAAGGACTCATCATCAATGAAAATCAAGGGCAACTAACATGGAAACCGACAACATAGCTGAGGGAACTCTCAGAATAACTTTAGCTAACGCATTCCAATATGTAGTAATGGCACTATTCTACATGATAGTCACAAAAACAAACGCCCTAACCCAAACAGACATCGGAATCCTATCGATATTAGCTTTCTTGGCCTCAACCTTCTCATTACTAACATTGCTAGCATTACCGATTGCACTAACTAAGTTCACTTCAGAAAAACTGGGAAAAAACCAAAAAGAAGAAGCTAAAGCAACCCAAAAAACAGTAACTAAAATAGTTGTCATTTTATCAATAGTAGGTTTCGCGGTAGCTGTCTTTTTATCTCAATTAATTTCCCAGCAATTGTGGAACAGCACCGAATACATGATCCTTTTAATTCTAAATTTTGTATATGCATTTTTTCTTAATATACGAGAACTCTGTGATTCCATCTTACAAGCACTCCGCCTTTTCGGAAAAATGGCCACAATAACCATCACGTTCATATTTTCAAGCAGAGTAATAGCCATTCTACTAGCGTTACTTAATATGGGTACTACAGGCGTAATCATAGGTTATATAGTCGGGTCTATAATAGCTTTGACAGTTGCCATAAACTTTCTACGCGGAAAACTGCCGAAAACAACAAAAAACATGCCTCTGAAACCATTGTTATCCTACAGCTTTCCCTTGTTCCTAACCTTCGTAACAACGCTTATCCTACAATGGGCAGATATCGTAATCATAACCTCATTAACCGGCGACCTATCCTTAACAGGGGTCTACTCCATCACCCTCAGCAGTGTAGGCGCACTCTCCATACTATATCTGCCCATGATGACCACGATATTTCCAACCCTATCAGTTCATAACGGCCTCAAAAAACCCGAAAGCATCAGCAACATCCTAAGAATCACAAGCCGAATTATCATCTATATTATTTTCCCAAGCTGCATCGGTCTAGCCATCATTGCACCCACAGCCTTAACCTTCTTCTACGGTCCCAGCTACGCAGAAGGAGCAACATCTCTGGCAATACTCTCTATTACAACAATTATAATTGGACTAACTGCCATATTCACGACAACATTTCAATCCATAGGAAAAACAGGAAAAATTCTAAAAATAAACATGGTCGCAGCAATCTCATTAATCCTAATGTTGTTTCCCCTCGTTCTGTTCCTCGAAACAACTGGGGCAGCTCTCGCTCACTTAATTACCAAAACAATGATCTTCGTTCTCTCAATCTATTTACTGCAAAAGGAGATCAAAATTCAACTAGACAGAGAAGCCCTGTGGAAGTCTGCAGTTGCTACAACGACAATTATCCCATATTTACTATTTATCGAATTGAATCTAAGCACAAAGCTGTCTACAGTCCAAACGCTTGCCCTAGAATTAATAATCGCACCTGGAATCTACATGCTCTCCCTTTATCTCTTAAAGGCTTTAAAGAAACAAGACTTTCAATTGTTAAAGCAAGCTTTTCCGAAATCTCTAACAAAAGTCCTCGACATAATTGAACGTATAGTTGTCAGGTGAAGTCGAACGTCTCAGTGGCTAAAATTCAGAGTCTAATTTGAGGGAGCACAGTAATTGAAAGTTGCATTAGTTTTTGGGACTAGACCCGAAATAATTAAAATGTTTCCCATAATAAACGAATGCGAACGCCTAGCTCTAGATTATTTCATTTTACATGTTGGTCAACACTATTCCTATAATATGGATGAAACTTTCTTTGAAGAACTTGAGTTACCTGATGCTAAGTATAATTTAGCAGTAGGCTCAGGCTCCCACTCTCAACAAACTGGAAAAATGTTGATAGAAATAGAAAAGGTGTTAGAAAAAGAGAAGCCTGATATCGTGTTAGTGCAAGGAGACACCAACTCCACTCTTGCAGGCGCTCTCTCAGCAACTAAATTGGGAATAAAGGTTGGTCACGTAGAAGCTGGCTTGAGAAGCTATGACAGAAAAATGCCTGAAGAAATTAACAGGGTTTTAACCGATCACTGTTCCGACTTTCTATTTGCCCCAACCGAAAATTCCAAGAAAAATCTTTTATGTGAAGGCATTTCAGCAGACAAAATATTCGTAACTGGAAACACAATTGTTGATGTTATTTATCAAAATTTGGATTTAGCCAAAAAAGAAATTATGCTAGACAAGTTGAATCTTCAACCAAAAAAATATTTCCTAGCAACTATTCACAGACAAGAAAATGTTGATGTTAAAACAAGATTCGCCAGAATTATAGAAGGGTTAAAGAAAATTATCGCTGAATTTGATTTCCCAATAATCTACCCAATTCACCCTCGTTCAATAAAACAGTTGAAAAAGTTTAATTTACACCTCGGTAAAATTAGAACGATTGATCCAGTTAATTACTCTACTTTTCTTCAACTTGAGTACAACGCAAAACTAGTTTTAACAGACTCAGGCGGCGTCCAAGAAGAAACGTGTATTCTAAAAGTTCCATGTGTAACGCTCAGAAATCATACTGAGAGACCGGAAACAATCGAGGTGGGTTCCAACATTTTGGCGGGTGTACATCCAGAGAAGATACTTGAATGCACCAAGATGATGTTTAATAGGGATAACAATTGGGAAAACCCGTTTGGAGACGGAACCGCAGGCAAACAGATCATTCGAGCATTAATTGACAAAGCCTAGGTCCAATTTGTCATGTGTGAAAGGATACCTTTTGGTACAAAATCAATTCAAGAGCAGCAAAAAAAACAAAAAATATTAAGAGGTGAGTTCCGCGTGTGGAACTCTTACGGTTACGTGGTGCCAACTATGGTGATGTCGAAGCTGAAGGTAGTTATGCCTGTGATGCTTTCTGATACAGTTAGCGTGAACGTTACTTGGATGCTGTCGTCTGGGTCAATTGTCTGTCCCGCGTAGTTCCAGCTTAGACTGATGTAGTCTGAGGCGCCTGAGGGACTCCAATTTGAGGTGTACATCGACAACGTTGACGGTGCAGTCCCCTCGTTTTTGATGTAACACACAAAGTCTTGGGTTGACCCTGGCTCGATTGCTCCCCAAGGAATAGATGTTACCGGGCTACTGCATTGGGCATCCGAATAAATACCAACTCCGATAGTTTGTATTGATCCTGAGCTTGATACTGTTTTAGTTGTTTGGACTGCAGGGAATGCTTGAGTCACTAATGATAGAGTTAATGTGTATATGGCGATTATTATTATAGCGCCGGTTAGTATTGCTTCTTTCTTTTTCATTATTACACCTTGATTTACAATATATATTAAGACTTAATAAACGTTATTGTGTAAATGCGCTACACATATACAAATTGTTTCAAATTAAAAAGAAACAAGTTTTTTGATTCGCAAATTAGTTAGTATATCTGAATCTTTATTTTGCTAATCAGGTTTAATTGAAGCAGTATATGTTTGCTTTCGTTGTATTTTTCCAATTTTCTACGTAGCCTAAATGCTTTTTCAAGACATATTTTTCCTTTTTTCGGCAGTCCCATTTTTGTAGAATTGTTGATGATTTTTGCGTGTTAACTCACATTGTAAAGTGTCCAACAGTATTGTTAATATTGGTCAGCAATAATAGGTGAGCATTAAGATGTTTGAGGTGGTTCTTAATGTACGCTGTTGGTCACTTTGCCTTAGGATACTTAGTTGGAAAAGCAGCATCTAAACCGTTGAATGTCAACATCAATCTTCCGTTGGTTTTTCTTGCGTCGGTCTTTCCCGACATCGATTTGGTTATACCTGGATTGGAACATCGCGGGCCGCTTCATTCTGTGGTAGTTTATTGCCTACTTTTTTTACCCGTGTTTTTCTATTACAGGAAAAGGGCTATACCATATTTTGTGGCGTTAATCCAGCACATACTCGTTGGGGACTTGATAACTGGCGAAACACAGTTATTATGGCCTGTATCTGCTGACATGATTGGTTTAGGCGTTGACATAGCAAGCTTAACTAACATAGCTCTTGAATGGGTTCTCTTCATCTCATGCATCGCTATCATGTTTAAAACAAAGGACGTTTTGTTACTGTTCAAACAGCAATCATCGAACTTGATTCTATCCGTACCAGTCCTGACGGTTCTCTTGCCCACAGTCGTGAGTTTCCCACTGTATGTTCCATTAGAATTGCTCATCCCTCACCTTGTTTTTCTAACTCTCTTCGTCTTCTCCATTCTCATGGATTGGAAGCCAATCCTGAAGAAATGAAATCCCTTACAAGCTCAACAATAGTTGCTACATAACTGCCGGTTTGTTGTCGCAAATATTGTGATTTGGTGAAAACTATTCTTCAGGGCACTTGATGCAATTTCTGTATCATGCAAGATTATGACGTAAAGTATCTCTGGGCTACTGTGCCGTAAACGAAGCGGCGACCGGTGATACTCTAGTGGTAACTGTGGAAGAAATTCTGAAAGATGCTAGTGTATTGTTCTTGAATTTGCTAATGCTTATTAACCTTGATAGTCAAAATTAGCGCGCTATTCCTCAGATGTTCAGGAGATTAAAATGAAAGTAAAAGTCGGTGTCATCGGACTTGGTTTCATGGGTTCTGCTCACGCCCGAGTTTATAGCCAACTGAAAGATTGCGAATTAGTCGGTATTTGCGACAGCAATTCCGAAAAGAAACAACTAGCCAAAATGTACAATTGCAAATTTTGTGAAGATTCTGCGGATTTTCTTGAGGAAGATTTGGATGCGGTGAGTGTCTGTACCCCAACCCCAATGCATAGAGATGTAGTCATAGAGGCTTTAGAGAAAGGCAAACATGTTTTGGTTGAAAAACCCTTTGCCGATACCTTACGAAACGGTGAAGAAATGGCGAGAAAAGCAGAAAAAACGGACAGATTGTTGGCTGTAGGATATATTGAAAGATTTAACTCAGCTGTTAGAAAGTTAAAGAAAATCGTGGACTTTTCTCAAATTTATTCCACGGTTTCAATCAGATTTGGGCCACTTCCACCAAGAACCAAGTATGCTGGCGTGTTTTTAGACTTAGCATCCCACGAAATCGACATACTGAACTACCTCACTAAAACTCAGCCAGAGGTTCTCTACACCCATGTTTCCAGCAGATCAGATAATGACTTTGAAGATTACGCGTATATCTCCTTAAAATACGGTCATATGCACAGTCACATCGAGGCAGGTTGGTTGCCAAACTACAAACTGCGTTTTATCCATCTGTACGGAAACGAAAAATTTTACACCTTAAACTATGCGCAGCAAAATCTGAAAGTTTGTAGAGCTCCACCTAAAGCAAAAATGGAGCACGGAAGCTGGAAGGATATACTCTGGCTTTCCAGAAATGTTGAAGAAAACATACCAGTTTCATCAAATGAACCTCTGAAGACGGAATTGAAGTGCTTCATAGAATCCGTTAATAAGAATGAGATTATCGACCCGCTTTGTAATACGGAAGACGCGCTTCAAGTATTAAAAATTGCAGAAACTGCATTCAGTAAGCTCAAATGAGAAATAAGTTCGGTATCATTTGGCTTGAACATCTTTTGGTAACAAAAAATTTTCTGATTCACTTATCCATTTAATGCTGGGTATACCATTCGACGAGTTCGTTTAGTCCTTCAGCAAGCTTGACACGTGGCTCATATCCTATGCTTTTTTTGGCCTTGCTGATGTCGGCGTAGCTGTGCTTTATGTCTCCCGACCTCGGTTCCTTGTAGACTGGTTCAGGAAAAGTTTTACCCATAATTTTCTGGATAGTTTTCAATACCGTATTAATTGTGGCAGCTTCACCTGTGCTGATGTTAAAAACTTCCCCCGCCGCATTCGGCTTTGACAGAGCAAGCATGTTTGCTTCCACCACATCTTTGACGTTAACGAAGTCTCGGGTTTGCTCTCCGTCTCCGTAGATTATTGGAGCCTTATTTTCTATGAGGCGATTTATGAAGATGGAGATTACGCCGCTGTAAGGACCGTATTTCTGTCTTGGACCGTAAACGTTGAAGTAGCGCAAACTGACCGTTTCAAGACCGTATACGTCATGAAAAACTTTCAGATAATTTTCAGCAGCCACCTTGGAGACGGCGTAAGGCGAAAGGGGCATGGGTATCAAGTTTTCGTGGTTTGGTAGAGTTTGGCTATCTCCGTAGACAGCACATGAAGAAGCGAAAACAAACCGTTTCACGTTAGCATCTATGCAAGCTTTGAGCAGATTCACTGTTCCTGTGACGTTCACTTCGTTTGAGAGAAGAGGATTTTCAATTGAACGAGTGACGCTTACCAGTGCTGCTTCGTGAAAAACAGCGTCAACACCTTTAACTATCTTCTTCAGCAGATCGAAGTTTTGAATATCGCCTTCTATGAACTGAAATGACTTATTGTTTTGATGTCGGGCTAGGTTCTTTTTTTCTCCTGTAGAAAGATCATCAACAACTCTGACTTTGAAGCCTTCTTTGAGTAGCCTGTCCACTAGGTGACTGCCTATGAACCCTGCGCCTCCAGTTACAAGAATCGTGGAAAAACCAAGGGGCATATTTCACATCGCTCTTTGATAGCACTAAAGCGGTTTTAAATCTTTAAAGTTTAATGGTGCCCAATTGACCTTATATTTTTGGGGAGCCACCAAAATTTTTGATTCTATCCTACTGTTTCCATCCTTTTTTGAATGGCGATATTTTTCTTAATCGTTCAACAGCTTTTGGCACTACTTCTAGGACATAATCTATTTCTTCTTTTGTAGTGTATTTTCCTAAAGTTAGTCTGAGGGATCCGTGGGCTTCTTGTGGTTTGAGTCCTATGGCGAGCAGGACGTGGCTTGCTTCTAGGGTATCAGATGAACATGCTGAACCTGTTGAAGCGGATACGTCTTTCGCGTCTAATTGCATGAGCATGGATTCTCCTTCGATGTAAGCGAACCAGAAATTGGTGTTGTTGGGCAATCTTTTTGTTGGATGTCCATTCAGATGTGAATCTTCAATTTCTGAAAGACTCTTTATCATTTTGTCCCTTAATTTGATCTGTTTTTCAGCGTCAGAAAGCATCTCTTCATTTTGGATTCTAACTGCTTCTGCGAAGCCAACAATTGCTACAACGTTTACTGTTGATGCTCTCTTTCCGAACTCGTGTCCGCCTCCATGTAATAAGGGCTCTATTTTTGTGCCTTTCTTGATATATAATCCGCCAACCCCTTTTGGACCGTACATCTTGTGGGAACTAACGGACAACAAGTCAACGTTCATTTTTTTAACGTCGATGGGAATCTTGCCGAAACTCTGGGCAGCGTCTGAGTGAAAGTACACGCCTTTTTCTCTACAGATTTTTCCTATTTTTTCTATGTCCTCTATTGTCCCTATCTCGTTGTTGGCATGCATCACCGAAACCAAGATAGTGTCGTTTCGGATTGCGTTTTCTAGCTGGTTAAGGTCAATAAATCCGAATTTGTCAACTGGGAGACGAGTGACCTCGAATCCCTGACTTTCCAACCATCGTGCAGATTCAAGGACACATTTATGCTCGATTGCGGATACTATGATGTGTTTGCCTTTTTTTCTATTTGCGAATGCAACTCCCTTTAGCGCCATGTTGCAGGTTTCGGTGGCGCTGCCCATGAATACTAGTTCTTTGGGTTCGGTATTCATCATTGCTGCCACGGCTTTTCTGGACTCTTCTAAAGCTTCTTTTGCTTCTCTGCCTTGTTTGTGCAGGGACATGGTGTTTCCAAATTTTTCACTAAAGTACGGTTTCATGGCTGTGAGAACTCGGGGATCAACTGGTGTGGTTGCGGCGTAGTCGATGTAAACTTTCATGGTGTAGCACGTAACGAACATAACACCGTTATAACTATTTAAACTTGACGACCGCCATTAGCAACGAGAAAATCTGTTGTTTTGTATCCTGCCGGTATTTCTGTCGGAGAACGATCAACGGAACTCGACTATCGGCTGGTACTTAGTGGATACTATAAGGGAGTGCATGATTACTGTTAAATTGCATCTCACTCTAATGCCTCTGTGGGTTGGTGGCTTTGAAGTTCATAACTGATGGAATGCTCGGCAAACTAACCCGCTGGCTACGTATGCTGGGACACGATGTCAACTATTACAGATCCACTGACGACAAAAAGCTCATCGAAATGGCAAAAACTGAAAAAAGAGTTTTACTCACCCGCGACCTCAAACTCTACCAACAAGCTGCAACTAGAGGAGTGGAAGCCATATTGGTTGAAGCAAAAGATGAAGCTGAAAAACTTGCTGACCTCGCTAAACGATTCAAATTCAAGCTAGAAATCGACCTAAGTGTTTCCCGCTGCCCAAAATGTAACACCACAATCAAGGCTGTCCCAAAAGAATCGGTGATTAATCAAATACCTGAAGCAACAGCTACATACTACAATGATTTCTGGAAGTGCCCAGGATGCAACCAAATATACTGGCAGGGGGCACACTGGAAAAGGATAGAAAAGACACTTGAAAAAGCAAGAAACAGGCTTGAAAGTTGATGTTCTTCATTCTTTACGTAATTTTTATCTGAATCTTATGGGGTTTCTCAAAGATATAGAGATAAACAAAAAGTGGAGGTGAAAAGTTTTGGTTGAAGAAGAAGATTGGGAAGACGTAGATGATGATGAAGAAGAGGAAGACGAAGAATGGTGAAACAGCAAGATCTAAAATGTTAATTGTAAGTGAAGGCTGTGGGGCAGATCTTGTTCAAAACACATAAACTGCACTTCGGTTTTCTCGCCATGCAGACGTTTCTTCCGTGGAATATCAAGAGGTCTGTGATTCTTTTCCATTGTGCCTTCGGAACTATCTCCATTAAATCTCTCTCAATTTTGTCCGGATTCTTGTTTTCTGTCAATCCAAGTCTCATGGAGAGCCTACGGACATGAGTGTCCACAGCCACTCCTTCTGTAACACCGTAAGCATTTGACAAGACGATGTTGGCTGTCTTTCTGGCAACACCCGAAAGCGTAAGCAGTTCATCCATTGTTTTTGGAACCTGCGAGTTAAATTTTTCAACCAGTAATTTGCAGGTTTTTTTGATGTTTTTGGCTTTGTTTCTGTAGAAGCCTGTGGATCGTATATCTTGTTCTAGTCCTGCTAAATCGGCGTTGGCGTAGTTTTCTGCTGTTTTGTATTTTTTGAATAGGGATTTTGTGACTGCGTTAACTCTTTTGTCTGTGCATTGAGCGGAAAGTATGGTGGCTACAAGAAGCTCCAGAGGGTTTCGGTATTTTAGAGCAGTCTTCGCGTCTGGATACTCCTTCTCCAGCAACTCGATGATCTTTAGTGCCCTCGTTTTCTTGTCGAGTTGCAGCTCAGCGTCACTTGTTTTCTTTTTCATGCCAGTTTTCTCCTATTTTTTTGCCTATTTTTTCAGGGTTTTCGACAGTTTTGCAGGTTCCTTTGAAACAGACGTATGCAATCGGTTTTTCTGTGATTCGATACTTAAGTTTCTTCATTCGTTCAGTGTCGACATTTGGGTCTATAACTTCCACCACTTTTACGTGGTTGTAAGCTCTTAGGCTTTCGCTTCGGAATAGATGGGTTATAGGGTTTTTTCTTGGACCCACTATGTGTACTTGCATGGGATGAAGGTAATATTCGACGGCTAAGCCATAAACGGCTGCCATGATGCCGTATCTCTGGTAAATCGGAGCAAAATATTCCAAGGTTTTCCTTGCGTTTTCCAAGTATTTTTTCTTTCCAGTTAACTGGTGGAGTCTCAGGAAAGCTTCAGCGGCTACACTGTTGTCGTCTAAGGGTTTGTCTAAAATCTTCAAAGCCCCAAGGGCGCCGGTCTCTTCTGGCTTGTCGTAGAATCCTCCAGTGTCGCTCCAAAGCTTATCAACCATATAGTCTACAATGTTTTCTGCTTGGTCTAGGAACTTTTTGTCTGAGGTAATTTGGTAGCTGTCTATGAGACATTTTATCATGTGAGCTTGGTCTGTGAGTAATCCTGGGAGATGGCTTTTGCCTTTGACGTGGTAGTGACTCATTCCTTTTTTGGGGTTGAAACTCGTCTCCATTAGCAGATTCACTGTTCGTAATGCGAATTCCTGATATGAATTGTCTTCAAGGACCGCTGAGGCTAAAAGGTATGCTGAGGTCATCATGGCATTCCAGTTTGTGAACAGTGTGGTGTCGATTCTGGGGGCGGTTAGTTTTTGTCGTTCGGTAAGATTCAGTTTGTAGTATTTTTCGTCAGCGTCTTGGCTACCATAGAATCCGCCTTTTTCTCGGTCACTGAGTTTAGCGTCAACGTACGCTAAGATTCCTTTTGCGGTTTTTCGGAAGGTCTCTTCTCCTGTGACCTGATAGGCTTCTAGGTAGTTGATTAGGAGTTTTGCGTTGTCTTCGCACATCTTTTCGTAGTGTGGGATGCTCCAGTCCCTTGTGGTGGAGTAGCGGTAGAAGCCTCCTTCCTGCTGATCGTAGATGCCACCAGCACTCATCTCCATTAAAGTCTTTTTCACAATATTTAGCGCTGCTTTGTGTCCACTAATTTGATGTTCAAGAAGCATCAACATCAACACTTCGGTGTGGGGAAACTTTGGTGCATCTCCGAAGCCGCCGTGTAATGGGTCGAATCTTGAAGCGATTTCCAGCGTCAAACTATCTATGATTGATTGAAATGTTGGGGTGTCTAATTCGTACTCTGTTTGAGGCGTTTCTTTTCTTTCCTTTTCCAACTGCTTTATTCTGGATTTCAGGTTGTCTTTGTTTTGTTTGTATAGATAGCTTATTTGGTTGAGCCAAGCCTTCATCTGTTGAGGCGGTATGTAGGTGCCCCCCGTTAGAATGTCGCCGTCTGGAGTTAGAAAAGCGGTGCTGGGCCAGCCTCCCATGTTGTATCTCTTGTCTATGTCGGGTCGCTGGTCTCGATCCACCCTTATTGGTACGAATTTTTCTTCGATGATTTTCGCAATTCCACTGTCGGAATATGTGGTTTCGTCCATAACGTGGCACCAGTGGCACCAAACAGCGCTGATGCCTAACAGAACTGGTTTATCAAGCGTTTTCGCCTTCTCGAATGTCTCTTTGTTCCATGGTAGCCACGAAATTTTTGTTTTTGTCATGAAAAGGCACCATTACTTACCTTAACCTAGTTGTTTGGGTGGCTAAATAGTTTGCAGAAACTCTGCTGTTTGCGGTTGGTAGTTTTTCAGAAAAAATTTTGTTTTCAACAATCTGCTGTTATTAGGAGTCTAATATGATTGTTGGGTTTTAGTTCGTTTAACCTGTAGAAAAAAAGGGAGGCGATGTGGTTGTGTTTTTGGAGAGTTTTAGATGAGAAGTGTTGTGTCTGCATCTGAGGCTATGTCTAGGAAGGCTGCTGCTCCTGCGATTTGATCTACTTCGGGGATTAGGGTTTCTTTTGTTACTCCGAACATTTTCATGGTGGGGCTGCAGGCGTAGATTGTCACGTTTCCGGACGCCTTCATTCTTTTCAGCATCTCGTAGGGCGTGGGGTATTTCATTTCTTTCAATTTGGTTTTCAGCATTTCCTCGTATTGTTTGTATGTTGCGGGGAGTGGAGCTTTCTCTAGGGCTCCTTTTTTGAGCATGTTGAGACCCCAGAAAGTGAAGTAGAGGTGGGTCTCTATGTCCAGAGCTGCGGCAGTGGAACCTAATATGAAGGCGCAGAGAATTCGGTCAATGGTGCCGCTGTGAATAATTAGTGCAAGTTTCTTTTTTTCGGGCATGATTTTTCCGACCTTCTATTGGTAAGATAAAAGTGTTATAACAGTGTTATAAACCTTTTGTAAATGCGAAACAATACAACCTCCAAACAATTCTTTACGTTTTCACACCCAAAATTTTTGAATTCGCTATGTTTAGGTTAGAAGTTATTTGAGTCGGTTTGTATTTTCGGGGTGGTTTTGGTTTTTTGTGTATGGTAAAGCTTATAAGCATAATATGAAATATAATTCATATGAAGATTATTTCAAATCATAATGGGTGAGCCACATGAAAAGAAACACAAGCAAAAGCTGCTACCAATTCTTCTCAACACTGGCAAACCCCACAAGAATAGCAATCCTAGAACTGCTTCGCAATGGAACAAAAAGCGTAACAGAAATCTCTGAAGCACTAAACCAAGAACAAAGCATGATCTCCCACAATCTCAAACCCCTAGAACGGTGCAAATTCATCTTTTCAGAAAGAAAAAAGAAAAACCGTTTCTACTCCCTAAACAAAGAAGTAATGGAGCAACTATTCAAAGTCTTCAATTTCCACGCCGAAAAACACTGCCTCACCGAAGGACAATGCCTCAGTCAACGGGAACTAAAGAAAAGAAAAAGGGAGAACGTATCAAACTCGCTATATTTAGCGCGACAATAAAAAGGAGAGAAAAAATTGGTTAAGAGAAATATTGTTAAAATCGATGAAGAAAAATGTAACGGCTGCGGATTATGCATACCTGCCTGTGCCGAAGGGGCTCTTCAAATAGTTGACGGAAAGGCTAGGCTAGTTAAAGACATCTACTGTGACGGCTTAGGAGCTTGCCTCGGAGAATGCCCCCAAGACGCCATAACTATCATACAGAGAGAAGCAGAAGAATTTGACGAAAAAGCAGCAGAAGACCACGTCAAAAAAATGCATGCAGCTCCCACAGTTCCCTATGTTCACTCTCAACCTGCAGGCTGCCCATCAGCAAGCACAATAAACATCGAAAGAACTGCGGAAGAAAAACCAGTCCCAATCCTTACACCAAAGATGGAGACGAGACTTACCAACTGGCCTGTGCAATTGAAACTGTTGCCACCCAATGCACCCTTCTTTCAAAACGCGGACCTGCTGATAGCCGCTGACTGTGTACCCTTCACCTACGCAGGCTTTCACGAGGACTTTCTGAAAGGCAAAATCCTTGTTGTTGGCTGTCCAAAACTTGATGACATAACGTATTACAAAAACAAGTTAACCGACATATTTAGATTGTCTAACATCAAGAGTGTCACAGTAGTTAACATGGAGGTCCCCTGCTGCTTCGGCTTAAACCACATCATAAAAGAGGCTTTAGCTGCAGCAGGCAAGAATATTCCCCTGAAGCAAGTAACAATCAGCATTAAAGGAGAAAAATTGTCGTAAAACAAAAAGAGATAATGGAGGAGAAGAGAACATGACAAGTTCAAACGAGGAATCGTGTCCGGGCATAAAAAAATTCCTTCGTCCCGCCCCAGAATATTTTCCATGTCCAAGTTGTGGCGGAAGTGTGGAGATTTGGAGCGACGAAGACACAGGAATATGTGACACGTGTGAGAAAGAATTCGGTAGACCCGAGAAGGAAGTGTCATGTCTGGACTGGTGCGAATTTGCGGATAAATGCAGAAAAATCATAAACAGCAAGAAACATTAACAGGCAATTCACGGGACCTATTGTAAAATCGATAACAATTTAAGACAGGCAAAGAAAATTTTTTTAAAGAGAAAAGGAGGTGTGTCCATGGCGTCTAAAAAGCTTTTAGAAATTTTGAATAAGGCAATAGCAATGGAGCTCCAAGTTTCTATTCAGTATATGTGGCAACACGTCTTAGCTACAGGCATAGCCAGTCTTCCAGTTGCTGACGTTTTCAAGGATGCAGCCATCACTGAGATGAAACACGCAGAAGCACTTGCAGAAAGACTTGCTTATCTGGATGGGATGCCGACAACGAAACCTGCGCCTATATTCGTGGGTGGGACCGTGAAAGAGATGCTTCAAACTGACGTGAAGGCAGAGGAATCCGCGATAGCCGTTTACAGGGATATAATCAAAGTTTCTGATGCAGAAGGAGATGTCACAACCAGAAGGCTTGCTGAAGAGATTTTGGGTGACGAAGAAGGGCATCACGACACGTTCACGAACCTTTTAACATGATGTAATTGTTACTCTGAAGAAGGCAGGAGGTGAAGAACAAAGTGAAGAAGATGACTGAAGCAAACCTCAAAGACGCTTTTGCTGGTGAAAGCCAAGCCAACACAAAATACAACATCTTCGCAGAAAAAGCAAAGAGTGAAGGTTACCCCAACGTTGCTCGACTGTTTGCTGCAGCAGCTTTTTCAGAACAGGTTCACGCTTCAAACCACAACAGAATTCTTTACGGAACGAAAAGCACGTCAGAAAATCTGCAAGAGGGAATAACTGGAGAATCTTTTGAAATCGATGAGATGTATCCTGCCTACAAAGCAGTCGCCGTAGCTCAAGGCGAGAAACGGGCAGAAACAAGTATTGATTGGGCGTTGGCAGCGGAGAAAGTTCATGTTTGCTTGTACCAGAAGGCTAAACAGGCGGTGGATGACAAAAAAGACGCAGATTTTGGGGCAATTACCGTTTGCGCAGTCTGCGGTTATACTGTTGACGGCGAGGCTCCGGAAAAATGTCCCATCTGTGGTGCTCTGAAAGAACGCTTCAAAGCGTTCTAACGCCTTTTATTTTTTTCTTGAAAATATTTGGATGCTGTAACTTACTTTTCAGGAAAAATTTTGTTAATAACGAAAAAAACAAGTTAGTTCTTGATGCTAAAATCCTGTCGAAACAGCTTTTTTCTTCACCATTTTCTAAGCTGTTTTGGCAATTATTTATGGGGTAATAATAGATGTGGCAATCCTAGTCCACTAATTAACAGAACTAAAATCCAATAAGCTATTAAAAACTCCAATTGTAGCTGTAAATCTATCAATCTTAGAAAGATATCAAAAATTAGTGCTAATACGGCTAAAAAGATTCCGAAATTCTCCCACCGTTGGTTCAGGTCAGGGTGATTAAAAATCATTGTTCTCCAAAACAATCCATATCTTGCCCAAATTGAATTTCTAATTTCAATTATATCCCCCTCTTTCACATTCAATTTTTGACGTACCCAATAATCTGCTTTTATGTTATTGCCGATATCTCTATCGGTACTTATTTGAAGAATTGCATAGGCTTTTTTTCCATTTTTGCCAAGGGAAATTGGTTTTCCATCACAATACTCACAATCATCACCGTAAAACTCTTTCAAGTTTTTCGGTGAAACTCTAACGATAAGTGTTCTCACATCTTCCAAATCTGCTTTTTTTATTGTTAAACCAGTTAATACCGTTTTTTTCCTTATTACACAATGATAAAACTTGTACATGTAATAGCCTAATGGAAGCGGTATAACTAATAAGATTACGCCAAAAGAAGTAAAGATAATCGAAGTGGACATTTCTATAGCCTTGGCAAGCGAATAAATTACAAATCCCAAAAAAATAAACCAAGCAAATAATTTACCGAATATTTGAAGAAACTTTGTTTTCTTAGGAGTTGTTTTCGTTTGAAGAGTTTTGGCGATGCCTAAACCAATCATGAAAAATCCAGCCATTTCAAAGTAGTTATGTGTCCTATAGAGCGGTTGATTGCCTATCCATATTGGCATAAATGAGGTGTCAAGGCTTGGATTAAAGGCAATAAATATTTCAACAACTAATAAGATTATTGCACCGATGAAAATGCAGTAATGACCCCAATGCAATTTCAAAACATTACCTCAAATCTTCTTCAATTCTTTTTGAAGTCTTTTTTCCTCATTTCCTAAATCTATCAAGAGTTCATTGCCAAGCTCTATTAGATTCGCCTTCTCTTTTCTGAATCTCTCTAAAACGGGGTCGTTCTGAAAGGTTGAATTGAGGTCAATAAAGAATCGACCAAGATGTTTTTTTCCATCTTTCAAGTTTCTCATTATGTCTGAATGCAGGTCTGGATAGGTTGTTTCTATCCATACTCTTGTTACATCCTCTTTGTTGATGTATCGATTAACCAGTTCATCAGCATTTAGAGAAGTGGCTAAGTCAAATCCAGATTCCTTACAGGTTTTGGGTAACCGTTTTCTAGTCAAGTTTTGAAGATGAGAGGTTATCATGGTCATACATGCTCTCTTCAAATCAACGCAGAGGTCATATTTTTCGTCATATTTTTTTCCCTTCTCTTCTAAATCAGAGGGAGCATAAAACCATCCAACATTAGCGAAATCTGGGAAGCTATTGGTTTTCACTCGCTCTTCTAAACTCTTTTGAAGCAAAGATGCAACTTGTCTTACATTGTTCAGTTCGTTTTCCTGTTTCTTCTTTTTTATTTCTTTCTCTTTTTCCTTTTTTGGGACTACATATTTTTGGTAGGCTTGATAAGTCTCAACAATAAATAATAGACAAGCAAATAATACACCTAAACCAACAAAAACTAGATTCCAATCGACATTCTCAAACATTATCTCCCACGTCCTGTCCCACGAAATAGGAATAGCCATAGAACTTGTAAAACAAAACCCAATAAAACGAAAATCCAACCTTCACCTCCTCTATCTGCAAGAATTAGCAAGAAACCTAATACAATTGTGATTGCGGGGACTGTATTCGCAAATACCTTAATGAATACAGACATATTTCATCATTCTTCATAATGATTATAACTATAAATGATTTTTTGGGTTACTAACACAAAAAAATTGGAGAGGTAACTGAAACTAAAATTGTTGAAACCAACTGTGGCGATGTTTATTTTCTAACTCTAATTAGTTCATCTCAAGGTGTATGTGTGATTATTTTTCCGCATTTAGGACAATGAATATGTCTTAGGGAAGACTGTGAATCCCAACCAGAAACCTTAGCATTTTTCTTAGGCAGAACGTATCCACAACGAGGACAGATGTAAGAATCTTTAGTTTTTCCTTTTGTCTTTTTTACTTCTGACCTCTTTATCAACATTTAAGCCGCCTTTGAAAAGTTTTGAAACTAACTTGGATATTGGGGAAACTATGAACCTTCGAATGTTTCCTTTAATTCGTGTTTTGTCGGATATAAAATCTGCTAGTTTTGGGGATACTCGATAATAGAATCGTGTAAATAAGATGCCGATTGTATTTTGTGATAAGGCATTATCTCGGAAGTCAGACAAGATTTTTACTTCAGAAGAATTGTATCCACAAGTCACTGTTGCAATAAAACATCCCTTTTTAATTTTGGTATACTTGTTAGTAGTAACATTACACAATACCGAAGGATGCTCCTCAACTTTTCCTTTATCAGTTATTTTGTAGCATATGTACATAACATCTCTAGACCGTAAATCGAGGTCTGAACCTCCTGCATCCTCAAACCGTATCACTTTTTCGTCTTCGGATTGGGTTATTATTCTAAGAACATATTCTCGCGTTCCTTTACTTGCTCTGCCTCTTTTCGCTCTTACTCTTGCTAGCAATATTCTAAACCGTTTACCACAACTAGGACAAGAACCTTCACAAATTTCGCTTGTGATGTCATATGATGACTGATTTTCACAATGAGGACAGACAATGTTGTAACCTCCAAGTGGTGCAGGTTCTAATCGACTAGGCATAGTAAATGATTGACTCATTTTTATTATAAAATTTGTGTAAGATTAGCTTTTCTTTAGTGTTTTTTTCAGAAAATTTATCAACCAAAGAATTGTAATCAAATAAGTGTGACAGAGGGGAAAGTATTGGTAAAACTCCTTCGTGATGACTTGCTAAGAGAAAAAGATATTGGCGAAACTGAAAGACTTGAATTCAAATCCGATATGTATCAGTCAAAAGGAATAGAAAATCCTATTTTGAGGGGTATTGTTGCACTTGCTAATACGCAAGGTGGGAATTTAATTATTGGCTTAAAGAAAAACGAAGAAACCAACAAACATGATATCATCGGATGTTCAGAAAGTGTGGAAGATGTAAAAAACAAACTTCATAGCTGGTTACACGATTACATAGACCCACCCAATCTGGAATATGACGTGTATCGTATTGACACCGCATCTAACAAACATTGCATTGGAATAGAAGTAAAAAAGAAGGCAGATAAAATATATGCCATACGTGCTAAAGCGAGAACTCATCAATATAAGCAAGGTAACTTGATTGATAACCCAACATCTTATTTTCTTGTTAAAAGATATGGGTCATCTACTAAAAAATTGGAGTTTTTCAGATTCACTAGAGATGTTTTCAGCGAATGGGTTTCGAGTTTATTATCTGTTTCAGAACAAACACTTGCCTTTAGTGCATTAGAAAGAGCATTAAATGAGCTGGGAACAGATTACACTAGACACCTTCGCAGAGCCATTCATAAGAATTTTACGGATTACACAACGTTAAAAAATGATGAGGGTATAGATGAAGAAAAATCAGTTACACTATGGATTAAGCAAGGAGAAAAAGTATCAAAAGAATCAACCAAAATTAGCATTGAAAAATTGAATGAAGAAATAAACCACAATGACAATTTGAGAAATTTCGAAGAAATAGCCGTCAAGATTGACAGAATCGGATTTATGCTCTATCGTTTAAAAGTTCCTCAAGAACTAACACAATCATATCTTAAATGGTTGTGTGCCATGTTTTGTGAACTTTGGAATAAACTCGCTCCTCATATTCTCTTGAGAAGAAAAGACCGATTCAAAAAGTATCGGCAAAACAAAGACGAATATGCATCACCGTTCTTATTTGTTCCGTATTTCGAAAAATTAGTTTATGAATCATATGAATATTACAATAGGGAGCTTGGAGATAAAGCAAAGATTTTTTGTTTAAACAAAGAATGTAGAACTGAGATTTGACAAACAGCGCAAGACTTGTTACAATCAGCCTAAGAACTTGCACAAGAATTGAAATCATTCTAACAAATCCCCCTTACCATTTTCATTTTTCTGATTTTTGTAATTGTTTACCTGAAAATCGCCTTTTATGTGGACAAGCTGTAAACGAACCTTTAAATATGGAGCTAAGACAGCTTTTTTAGTTGGGGAATTGGCTGAGAACACGCCTTCTTCGGAAGTGCATGTGTTACACCAACTCAACCAATTCCCTCTTGAAAAGAATATTCTCGGCGAACCCGTCACAGAGTCCAGTTTTCAAAAACGCCCTTATGTGGCTTATGTGGAAAACCATTTTTTGAGCTTATTTTAGCAAAAAAGCATGTTGTTTTGCCGAATTTCTGCAATTGTTAAAAATTTGCCAATTTTATGGGAAATTAAGTTTTTTTTGGGCGTAATCGAAGAAATGTTTATAAGCTATTTTGCTCCAGTCTCTAGCGGTGTAACACATGCAAAGGAAAAATAGACCTAAAAAGAGCGAGAGCTTGGGCTATTTTTTGAGAGCCTTAATTGTCTCTGAGCCTAAAATCTCGTTCAAGAAACTGTGGAAAATTCCACAAAACGAATACGGGAGAGCCTGCTGATGAAGTCCAGCACTTTGTTTAAAATCCGAGAGACCGTTAAGACGCTCTCCCCTGATGCAGACCTGACCCAGAAAGCCGTAAACGAAATCGAGGACGCAATCCAGAAGGACGCAGAGTATAACGGCTACTCTAATTACGAAACATGGTTGATGTCCCTTAACCTCGACAATGACCAGTACCTCAATGAAATAGTTATGGAGATCGCCAACGGACAGGGGGACACCTACGACAAAGCACAGGAACTTAAGCAGAGAATCGAGTCCGAATTCTACGTTGAGGACTACGGAATTTACAAAATCTCGGACATCTGGACGGAGCGGGACTTTCAAGAAATCGACTTTGCCGAAATCATAGAGAGTCACCTAGACGATTCATACGAAACTGAAGAGGACGAGGACTAAAATGAAAGCCCAAATCTTGAGCTATGCCGTTCCTCACAGCAAAAAGAAGCTTCTCTTAGTCGGCAACGGTAGCCCTAGCTCAGTCTTTGCGATTCAGTTAGACCGCACATTCAAAGCAGTAGATGCACAGCAAATAATCGAAAAAATCAATAAAGGTCAGTTTTAGGCTTGTCTCTCCCCATCTTTAACCGTCTTTATTCTGATATAGTAGAGAGGGGAGGAATTCATGCAATCGGCACGAAACAGGTCGGAAAAAGCAATCTAAAGAAGTCATTAACGGCACACGTCATTAAACAGCATCCAGAAACCAAGACGATTATCATAGACCCTGAAGGAAGTTGGGAGTTCAGTTTTTCAAAGATCAGACTTTACAGAATCCCTAAGAAATCGATGAGGATAACAGAGGAACCTTTAGGGCGAAGGCTTAACGGTCAGGTTTTCACGCGCAAGGTTTACAGGTTAGACAAAACGATAATGTCAGACGTTCTTAAGCTACTGAAAGACAAAAAACCTATCCTTTTCGTTGTCGAACTTGACGATCCTGAAGAGATCGGCTATTTCTCCGCTTTCGTTATAGAACAGCTTTACGACATGCAACGAGTCAAAAGAAAATATTGGAAGGGAAATCTCAAACACTCTTACTTTATTGTTCTGGAAGAAGCGGAGAACATTTTCGATCAATCCAGCTTAGACAAAACCATCTTTAACAAACTACGCAAGAAATATGCAGAAATGGCTAACCTCAAAATCGGGATTCTATCAAGTTCTCAGAGACTAACAGAGGTTTCAAAGAAATTCAGGGCTAAGATGTGCGGTTACTTAGTCGGTCACATCCTCGAAGACGATTTCATAGGTTTAACTCAGAGAATGCTTAAGCTGAAACTAGGACAGGACGCTAAACAGGTAACAGAACTGAGCTTTAGGCATAGTTTCTTTTATACGGCAACGAGCCAAATAATAAAGCTCCCAGAATTCAAAGCAGAAGGCAAACCCTACGGAATCAAAATAGGTTTCAGCATGCCAAAACAGGAACCACAACCGCAAGATCAAGAACCAACTTTTGGACCTAAAAAGAAGCCTAGCCGATGGCAAAGATTCTTGAAATGGCTTCTCTCACCATTTCCAAGACGCACAAACTATAGGGACCAAAACCAAGAGGATGAAGACGAAGACGAAAACACAGAATCAAACGCCATCATGGCAGAAACAGATAGGAAAGACGAAGAATTTTTCTGGTAAATTCTCACTTTTCTCCCTTTTTTATATAACTATTATAGTGGTACACTTGTTTGGTCATATCGATACATAAGAAAGATATTTTAGTACCGAAAAAGAAAAGACAGTTCAAACTAAAACTAGGGGGAGCAGAACTTTAGTTAGTGCTAAAATCTATATTCCACTTGGCATTATATCGCCATTTCTTTCACTTTGGTTGTATTTGACTATGGGATATGATCTCCCACGTTTATTCACTGATTATTCTTGGTGGTTTCTTGTATTCCTAATGGGTTTTTCAGGTTTTCTCGGTGAACGAATATGTGCAAAAATAGGGTATTATTTCCCTGATGCAAGTTGGCTTATATACGGAGTTCTGGTGTTTCTCTTCATTTTTGCGCCAAATATTCCAATATGGGGGATATACATTACCAGCTACGAACAAATTGATGGATTCTTGATTATTTCTTTATTTTCTGGATATACTTCGCACTTTCTTCTGAAAATGTTAACTACTGACTCTGACCCTTATTGAAGAATTATTCTCTACTATACCACAAAACAGAAAAATGCAATCATGATTTCTTTATGATTAACTCGAATTTTATCCCATAAAATGTTTTATACTACATTCAATAAATTTTAATATTGATTAATATGTCTATAGGTTCAACTTATACAACAGGTCAGGAAGCCCCAGTTTCAGGAATTTATCGCTGTGAACAATGCGAAAGAGCAGGAAAGATAAATAATATGCCTCTTGCGAAAGATGACAATTTTCCTCCATGCAGTAGATGTCTTGCAGATGGTAGAGGCGGCGGTTCGACTTTTAGATTAATCAGAATTGTCAAGTGATCCAAAAAAGCAAACCTACTTCCCCTCTTTTTTTATTCTCTCATCTTTCATAGAATCACAGCATAAACAGAATAAACGATAACACCGTTATAGATAATACTACAGCCGAATTTCCTGTCTATTCATTCCCTTGATTTAATGTTGAATTCCCTTGTTTTTATCGTTAAAATCCGTCATTTTCAATTGAGATTATGGTAAGATCGATTCCTTAAATAAAAGAATAGGATAGGCAATCGAATTCTAAGAATGAATCAAAGGCATATCAGATAAGCCAAACAACCCCATAACCCCCCTACCCAATGGGAAAAATGAAAGAAACAGAGGCTTTTGAATATCCACTTCTATCTATTGGGGCATTTTTTGAATGTTAGTTTTATACGACATGGCTATTTTTGTCGTATGGGATGCGGAGGGTTGAAATTATCTGTCTTGAACCATTTTATCCAGAGTTTTCCTTAACTGGAGTATGTTATTTTCCAATTCGCTTACTCTGGTTTCAAGACCATTAATTCTTTGAACGGAGTTCAGGATTATTTCATAAGCCTTAATGATGTCGTCCCAAACAGTTTTTAGCCCATTCATCGAAACCTCAAAAACTTTTAGGATGTCTTTTTGTGTTGCGGTAAGTCGTCTTCCAGCACTTACACCAAGTATCAATCCTTTAATTCTTGCATATTCTACTTCTTTCTTTTTCTTTTCCTCTTCTAATTTACGCAAAGCATTTTCTACGCTCATTTTCTCCCCTCAATAGATAATGTTACCTTCTGATTTAAAGGGTTTAACCACAAAACATATTTTCAATTTTACACATCCGTCTAATGATGTTATATGACGATAGATGATGAATTACTTATTGAACTCATAAAGCCAAATAGAAAGGGAAGGGTTGGTAACGGTGCTCTTATTATAAAGATTGTTGGCACCAAGAATATCGAATATCAATTGGAACACCCATTAGATTATCAAACTCGTGATGACGCTTATAATCGAAGGTGGTCGGTGATGACACCAGACATAACAGTTACCCCGCCACAAAAGGGAGAAAAACAAATTGCCATAGAAGTTGAAAACGATATTCAATGGGATTTCGGAGCCTCTCTGAGGCAAGTTAAGAAGTATCAACAGAAATTCGATACAAGAATAATAATTCCAGAGGAATACAAACGATTTGCACCATTGTATAAGAACGAGGGGTTTCGCGTCTATCTTTGGAAAGCAAAACGAAAATGGCAATGCCAAAAATGTGAAACTATAACTCTCAATGAAAGCCGTGTTCCTCCAAAATGCAGTAACGAAGAATGCAATAATAAAAGCCAAAACCTGTTTGACCTTGTTGGGTTAGAGAATGCGGAAATCAAGGAATACCCAGAATAGAAAAACGAGAGGGTTTTTTCAGCACGTGATGAATGGTTTTGGGTTTGTTGCATGGTCTCCACATGATTGTCAAAAGGTCAATACGGTCAAAATAAATCAATCGATTAATCATTATGGCAAAATCTTTATGCAAATTATCAATTATTTTGATACAAGGTTATGAAGGAACCAACATTGAGTCAGAGAAAAGAAGATATCCTATGGGACCTAGAGGACATATATGAAAAATACATCATTAGATACTTAGTACCTATTTTTTTAATCTTGATTTCATCTTTGGTTTTGGCTGTTGGACTATATGATTCGCCAATTTCGATTATAGGCAGAGAGAATGGTTTAGGACTAGACCCTGAATACTTGAATGGAGTTTTAACTGCTTCAGGTGTTCTTTTTGGGTTTTGGGCTATTTTGATGGAGAAAAGGCTTAGAAAACCTGAACCGCCAGATATTGCTGGGATATTCGAATTTGAAGCGTTTTCGCGGGCTAAGAGCTGTTTTTTTGTTGCTCTTGGACTCCTTGTAGCCTCAATTATCTTTGTCTGTCTTACAGCATTGAAATTTTTCGCGGCGCAAATTGCATTGATTTTTGAGGTTGCCAGTTTTGTCATTAGTGCCTCGCTACTTACTTTTATTGTCAATGAACTTGGAGGTCTTAGAGAATATAGGGAAGAACAAGTTAGCAGGAAAAGTTGGGATAAAAAAAAGGCGAAGTGACGCTCAGATATTTTTTGCTTTCTCGCGGGCTTCTCTTTCGCGCATTGCCTTCTGAATAAGTGTGTTTTTCAGCCGTTCTGGAAGGATTATCCTACCATTTGGACCCACGTAGCCATCGCCCATAAGAACCTCTCCATTATAATATATCCATTTTCTGACATATATTTTTTGTTATCATATGATTAAAAATTACGCCATTGTCATATGAAAATGTTTGAAATATTGTCATATGAAAAGCGGTCTGATCGGGGTTTTTTGGACAGAACATGATGAATGATATTTCATTATTTATTTTATTTTCATATGAATGTATAAATGAATGAAATATTTTCTGATATTTCGCAATGAATGAGTGTTGATGGATGGACTCCAAAAAAATGGTGGATAGAAGAGGACTGGTAGAACTGAATATCTTGCTGTTTCCTTCTCTGGGGGATTTGGGGGAATTTTTTCATAGGCAAAGCTTTATATATAACCCAACTTATTAATTAAGCTTTGTATTTTTTAAAAGAGAATACTTATAAATCTGAATTACCTATATAATTATAGGAGTATTTAGGTATGGAACATAACCTATCGAACCCTAAATGCCCTGAATGTAGCGGGCTATCGCACAAACAGGGTTTCGTTATAACAAGAAAAGGTCGGAAGCAACGTTACCAGTGTATTGTGTGCGGGCGGTCCTTTACTGAGTCCGACTAGGGTGGGGATTCTCATGCCAAAAGGGAATCCAATGCCTACAAACAATGTGCGCATTTCATTAATGGCTGAGATACTGGATACTCTAGCTAGAATGGATAACCCTAAAGGAGTTCCAAGAAGTTTTCAGGTTGCTACTCTCGCTTTTACGAACCCGAAGTTCAAGAAACTTTTCGTAGAACATTATGGCGAAGATTTGTATCAGGAAGTGCTTAGGCGATACAACCGAAACAGGACCGAAATGTCTAAGGATAAAGAAGCCCGCGAATCCGAGAAGGTTCAGAGACAGAGGGAGAAGATAGAACTTAAGAAACGGGAATTGACAATCAAAGAGAAAGAGCTGGATATTAGACAGCAAAATGCTGAGTTACGATCTGAAACCCTAGAATCAGAGAACCCTACAGAATTGCAGAAGGCAATTAATACGTTTAACAGCACAAAAAGTAAGCCCTCAAAACGGGGGGCATTGGCAACAATCCTGAAGTTAGCCCCTAAACTTGGCGAAAAGAAACAGAAAGAATGCCGTGAGGGGATTCCTCTTCTGGATTTGGAAATTTCTGAGGACGACCTAAAATTGATTGAGGAACCTAAATGAAAACAACGGAGCGTTTTACGTTTAGGCTCAAAAAGCGATATGCAAAAATAATACATGATATAGCCAAAGCTTTTTATGACCCCGACCTTGACGATCCATATCGTGGCGCAAAAACGCGGGCGCTAGAACATATTTTACAATATTACAGCACCACAGAAGACTGTCTCCGCTATGCTGGAATCGACAAAAAGAGATTAAAATTCTTTATAGAAGAGGACCGCGAATTGGTTGAGTCAATTATTAATGCATAATATTTTGTCTGACAAAAGGGTATCCGTTAGTTTTTACAAATAATAAGTAGTGAATAGAATTGAGCGAAGAATACGAATTCGAAACCACAGAAGATGGGAAGAAAAAGAAGAAAATCGCAGACGAAGTTATTGAGCTTAGACATACATACGAAAAACCTGTGGCTACAAACGAGTCCGACCTAGAATCCCAACTTGCGGCAGAGAAAAAGAGACGCGAGGAACTCGAATTGATTGTCGAGGTTGAAGCCACAAAGCACTTCGAAGAGGAAAAAAATGCCTTTCTAAACCTAATTCCAGACGAAGAAAAGCGCAACGAAGTTTCGGAAAAAATTGGTGATGATCCAGAAGTTTTGAGAGAGTATCGGAAAATGGCTTCATTTTTCTCGACAATGCTTCAAAAAGCTGGAGTTCGAGTTACAGATAATGAGGGAGAAGAATTCACCCCAAGTGGTAGAGCAACTCTACCAAATCAGAATCAAGGCAGTGTAGCTGAGAACTACAAGGAATATGTCGATGAACTTTATGACATTCTGAAGGACCCAGAGAAGACGACTAAAGAGAAAAAAATCGCGGACAAAAAAATTAATGACCTTTTTGCTGAGATGGTTCTTGGCATAAAAGCTAGAGGTTCAAGGAATCAAGATATGCCTTACTTGCCGCCAACTGCATCATGTCCTAATTGTGGAGCGCAATTGATCGGCGATCTTGAAAGCTGTCCAGCTTGCGGTTGGAAATTATTCGCAAAGAATTTCACTCCCAGAGGTAGATAGAAATGTCAATCAACCCAGAGGAAATGAAACAGCAAAACGTTATTCCAAGTGGAAAAAGAATTCGCCCTACATGCCCTAACTGCAATGTTTTACTTGTAGACGACAAATGCCCGAAATGTGATTACGTCCGCGTTAAAGGCTACGACATCGAACCCGATACGGACATGACGGGGCACGGATTCAGAAAAGCCCTGACTTTCAAGTATTTGCATGTAGATCGGGAGAAAAACATCATTACCGTCTACGAGGTCGATCACTACGTAAAAGATTTTGTATGCGCATCCTGTGAGACTGATCGTTTCACGTGGCTTTGTCCTCAAAGAACTGGCGTATACAAAACATGCCTTCGATGCCATAAAACAACGGGTCCAATTTCTCAGGAAAACGGAATCCTGAGGAAAACTTACCAAATCTCGCCGAAAGAAGCCCTTCAAATCCTCGAAGCGCGATCTGTTCCAGAGAGCATGCTAAAACCCGTTAAGGATATGATCTACACTAAAAAATACGTTGAACCGCGCAAACGACCAAAAACTGTCCGCTAATTTTCAAACAATTTTCTCCCCTTTCTTTTCAATTTGTCAGGTGATTCAATGAAAAACCCAATCAAGAAGTTAACTCGGAAGAAAAAATCGACTGTTGAGAGCCGCCTACGAAAGAGACTGCGTTTTCTTGAAGATTTAGAGAAAAAAATCAAGTTGGATATGGAGACAGCAAAACCTTCTGAACTTGCCGAACTTCGAGAAGAACATGAATGTCTGGAAACGTTGATTGCCGAATTTTCCGCTATTTTGAGGAATAAGTGATGCCAAAATCTAAGCCACCCGAAACGGATTGCCCTCTTCTAGATCAATGCAAAAAGGCTTTTGGAATCGATTGCAAAGGGCGGAACTGGACAAGGTGCGATTTTTACCACGCTTTACGGCGGGAAAAATTGCTAGAGAAACGAAAACAACAAGCCGCTTCTGAGAAAGAAGATCGATGGCGGGAAAAAATAATCGCCGATTTCAGGGGAGATGAAGAAAAGGATGTATAGGCGAAAATTAACAGAACAAGAAAAAAATACAATCCGAAATAGATGCCACAAAAGAATAGAGCGTTATTGTCAAAGGCGCGGTATTCCTTTCGACAAAGAAAAATATAGCCAATGCGTAGAGGATGAAATCCAACTATTTTTTGCTGGAAAAAAGCCCCGCCGCCGAATAAAGAAGGAAATGAGCGAAGAAGAAATTCAAAGGCTTAGAGAACGCATGGCTTCAGAAAAAGAGGAAATGGATGACGAAGCTTTTGATGACGAAATGATTCGCGCCTTGAATCGGATTTATGCGGACCCCGACAAGGAGCGCAGAAGGGAAGAAGAAAATCGGAAATTGAGAGACTGGATTGAAAGAAAGGTCAGAGCGGAAAGTGGATATTATGAAGACTAAGGACCCAGTTACAATTTATCTAAAGAGGGAGTATAAAGATGGATTTACCGAACAAGAAATCCAAGAATACCGCCAAAAAGTCAGGGATTTGGGGATAGTCAATTTTGTTCAAAGTCTTCCCTGTCCGCCATTCAGTCAAGATTTCAAAGGCGAAACACCTGAGAACATCGTCTTAGAACCGTTTCAAGAATTGTTTTTGAGGGAAGCCGTTAGTTTACTTCGCGGGTTATTGACGGCGGGACGTGGAGCAGGAAAAACATTCATGGTCTCGCTATTGATTCTCTTCGAATTAATTATAGAGGATTATTATACTATAAACGTCATTGGCGGGTCCCTAAATCAAACTGAAATCATGCAATCTTACATCGATTTTTTCAGGGATAATGTCCCCGAAATTGGCTACATTTTGCCTAGAAGCCTTTACGGATTGAAGCCCCGAATCACATCCCGATTTCATTCAAAATGCGTATTTTTGGCTACAAGTCCAACCGCATCTCGGGGACCAAGAGCTAACAGATTAATTGTTGATGAATATTGCGCGGGCGAAAGTAAGAGCAAATTGGGGGCTAAGGCATTAAAGGCGGCGGTTTTTCAAATGATGGGACGTAAGGATGCTAAACTGTTACTTACTTCCACATCGGATTTTGTCAGAGGGCGATTTTATGAGATTCTACAAAGTCCCCAAAAATTTGGTTTTAAGGTCTACCGTTGGTCTACCGCCCGTCACATAAGCGGAAAAGAAGCACGATTCGTCTATACAGATAAGAATCCTGAAAATTGGAGATCAAATTGTTGGTGGATAACTGATTCCCAGATACAGAATGCGCGGGTAAATTCGAGTGATTCTGAGTTTATTGTCGAAGTTCTTGGCGGTATTTCAATGGCTTCAGGATTCGTCTTCAACATTGACGACCTGAATTTTGCAGAATGTAAATTATGTTCAGAATGTAAACCGTATAAATGGGGGCACTGTAGACTCCTAGAACAATTCGGTTTAGGAACTGAAGAGGACCCAATAAAATTCATAGTAGATCGTAAGGCGGGGTTCGACTATGGCATGCCCGCCCCATGTGCTTTAACCATTGTTGGACGTAAAGGGAGATTAGTTTTCGTCCTATTTTCTGACGAAGTTAGAGGTATGCGAACCTCAGAAATAATAGAATGGATAGTCGAACATCTAACTCGATATCAAACCGAGGATTTTATCCCCGACCCTAGCGCACCTTCAGAAGCCGTTGTACAAGAAGTTGAAGAGCATGAATTTGCTAGGATTATTGCTGAACCAAACCTCAAATATGAGCGGATTGAGGTCGTTAAAAATTTGATGGAGAAGCACATCCTTGTTATCCCTAAGGCATTTTGGCGGCTTATGAAAAGCCTAAAAACGGTTGCCTACGATCAAACAGGGAAGATCGTTAAACGGGACGACCATAGCTTTGATTCTCTTTGTTATGCTTGTTTGGATTATGGGAGAAACCGCCAAGAAATGCTGAAGAAACCTAAAGGGGTTCGGTTTGAATGGGACAGGTAAAATATTTTTGGAATTGAAAAAAGATAGGGAAGATTAGGCTTCGTCTTTAACCTCTTCGTTTTCGTCAAATTCCTCAAAGGTTACGTCTGCATCTGGGAACTTTTTATTTATTAGCTCCGTTATGGTTTTCAAGATTCGCATTGTGTCTTCTCCCCTCTCTTCCCGTTCTTGCTCTAGTTTCTCTCTAAGAACTACCATCTCATTTTTCAGGATTGAGATTTCCTCATCTCTAAGCTTTAGCTGTTTTTCCAGAACTTTGTTGTCGATTATTCCTCTTGCTCTACTGCCGTCTACCTGAGTAAACTTCATGACTTCTTTGTAGCTCTCTCTTCCCTCACTTGAAACATAAGTAGAAGCTCCCCTCGTTTTTTTCCCTACGAACCACTTCCACTTATCCTCTGCGCATACGCCCGCTAATTTGTCGGTCAAAAATTTGCGTAGACAATGAAATCTTATACGATACTTTCCTAAGGAGATTCCCGCCTTTTCTGCCAAATTCTGAAGAATCCGATTAATCGCGTTCTCTGGGGATTCTCTCTTATCAACTATTTTTATCATTGGTTCGTCAGGGTCGGTTCTCCCTTCTTTATTCATCTGTTTGAGTAGCCTTTCTATTGCTTGCTTTGCGTCCCCATCAATGAAAGGATAAGCTACCTCTCCCTTCTTCTTTGTCTGAATTTTGGGTAATTGGATAGGAATTTCTTTGTTGAGCAAGGGTTCTAACTGTCCTCTTCGAATCTCCATAAAATCTGAGATTCGCAATCCGAAACTGCTTCCCGCCGAAACAATGTACTCCTCTAACGGGTCCGCTTTTCTTAACAGGTCCTCTTTTGTTTTGAGGTCTATGATGTAGTCTTTGTAAACTAGAGCTTCGACCTTTGTTAATTCGTCTTTCTGCGCTCTAGTTAACGGTAAGGGCAATCCAACATGCCGCATATATCCCCTAATAATTCCTGAAATCTGTTTTACCGCATTATCAGAAAGGGTTCCTCTCCCCCTAGATTTTGGTTGCTTTTTTAGCCATCTGTGAAAATCAACTAAGTGGCTAGCCCAATCCTCATTAACCTTATGTTCTAAAACCCAGTTTTCATCTTTATCGCCAAGAAACTCCTTCCAATATTCCCATGCCCTCTCATATGTTCTTCTTGAGGATTTACCAATGCCCTCTAGCCAAGATTGATGGTTTCGTTCAGTTAATTTCTTTGATTCCACGCTTCATCAATAGAACTTTCTCTCGCCTCATATATAAAGCTTTGTTTTTAGTGTTGGAAAATTTTGTTTTCAACAATCTGCTGTTATTAGTCTCCTGATATGTGTACGTTCGCTTTTGTTTTTTAGGTGGGTGGAGTTTCTGGTTGTTCTTCCGCGGGTTGTTCTTTTTTGAGGAGTACTAATATGATGTATCCGATTCCTATTGTTCCGTTGATGATGGCAATTAATGCTATGAGGATTTCGATTGAAGGAGTCACGGTGAAGCTGAGTAGGGGCACGATAAAAATAGTGTAGATGTAGGGCAGCAGAAGGGCAAGTGGTATGCTTAATATTATCATTGACCAGTCGGAAAGATAAGAAGGCAAGGATATGACTTCTATTGTGTGATAATACTCTCGAATTTCCGCTTCGTCTATGTTTTCGAAATCCCAGTCTTCAATCACATCATAGCCACCGATTTCTTCCCTCTTTACCAGTGTGAAACGTGAAGCTTCCCCCTCTCGATATTTAATCAGAGTGTAACTTTCCAATTTTGATAACAAATCGTGAGGGCTTTCAGCTATGAAATTGATGACATTCGAACTGAGTGCTTTTTCTGCGTGCAAGTTAAGATTTTCTGTGATGAAGAGTTCTGCAGCGGTTTCATTTCTTGAGTGGAGCCACGCATGTCTTGTCATAAGTCCCGTTAAGTAGTTGATGTATTTGCTTTCTGTTATAGGATAACCGTAAGCATCAACTGGTTGGCATGATCCTATTTGGGAACCAGATTTCATTGCCGCAATGTGCGAAGCCATAAGAAAATAGGTGCCTCCGCTAACCGCTTCGTGTTCTACAAAAACAACCACAGGTATTTCGGACTCGTCTAGCAGGGACATTATGTTTACGGTGCTATCTACGTAGCCTCCTGGAGTGTCTAAGGAGATAATGATTAGTCGGGAGCCTCTGTATTTTGCCACGTTCAATGTGTTTTGTACGAAGTTTGTGGTTGTATCCTCCAAGCTTTCGTGTACACGAACAAACAGGATTTCTTCTGTGGGTTCTCTAAGGGATGATGCGTACAAAAAAAGAGTGGCGGAGAGTGCAATCCATACGATAGTTATCAGCGATGCTGCAACAATCAGTCTATTCGATGCCATAGTTGCACACCACCTTTAATTATCGCTTGAATTGCGATACTTTTTTGGTTTTTATCAAACTTTAAAGAGGCAAGATTTAGCCTGTAGGTGTTTTTTCTACTTTTTTGCCACAATGTGGACACACGTTGTAAGTTTGTGCTATCTGCATTCCGCATCCGAGACAAACTCGGGTGGGTGTCACTTTGACTTTTGGTCTTGTAAAGTAGTAGATAAGTGCCGCTGGCCAGCAGAAGAGCAGCAGAATAATCAGTATTGCTAGGCTATATTGTCTAGTTTCTCCAACTTCACTCATTTTTATTGAACCACCAATTCACGTTATGTAACCTCTTTATAATTTAAGCCTTTTCATGGATAATTCTGAAAACTCTCTTATTCAAGCAAAATGAGGATTTTTTAGGTTGCCGATTGCTGTTGCTTCCTGATTGTCTTTTTTTATGTGCCTTTTTTTATTCAAAGAGGCTTAATCTGTTTTTATCGGAGTGAAGTTAATAATCAAAATATGTCTTATGAAATTTGGTTTTCAAGGCAATTACAAGAATCGACAAGATGTAAGCTCCAACTATTGCAAGGGCTTGGAGAAACAGGGTGAATAAACTTTTGACGAGCAATAAGATGACGAGCCCTTCACTGATTCCGAGGAGAAATCCTGTAACTACTCGTATTATGTTTTTGCTTTCTCTTTTCTTGCAACTCTGTGTAACCCAATCAACTGCGGAAGGAAGTGGGAGTAGGGCAAGTAGTGGAAGAATTGACCACGCGGGGAAATTGAAGCCAAAAAACGATGCAACAAAGACACTTAAGATGGCTGGGTATATGCCTGTGCATCTGGAACATAAGTAGATGTTTTTTCCTCGGAAGCCTACGCGGATTGTCCTGTGCAGCCTCTGGGGCATATGATGCGACAACAACAAGAAAAAAATCATACGCAAATCTTCTTTATCCATACCAGATCCAGCCACACATCATTCAACCATTTACACCACTAAGATTTAACGCCTAAACCTATAGCATTTACTAAAAAACTGGTTGACTTGGCAGGTTAAGTAGTGAAAACTGATGAAAAAGAAAATAAGCCCATAAAAAAGCAGGGCTAAAGTGGAAAATTTCAGGCTTGTTGTAGCCATTTGAGTGGTATGTCTTGGTATGTTCCGTCTGGGAGCGTTCTTCGAACAGTCAGCGGAAGTATGCTACTGTCTAATTCTAAAAGTGCTATGTCGATAGGACCAGCACGGGCTTCCGGAGTTTCAATCAATATCGGAGCGCCCATGGCAATCTGTAGAGCCCTAGCTCCTACTATCCGAGCTTTCTCAAACCGAGTCAGCTTGGAAGGCCCGATAGAAACTTCATTATTTACATTCGTTTCTTTAGTACGCTCCACCTGGGGGTCCCATTCCCATTCCCCCCGGCATACCACCACCGCCTGGTGGCATTGGGGGAGTCTTCGTTTTTCCTGAGGCTATAACATCATCAATCTTCAATATCAACGATGCGGCTTCAGTACAGGATTTGATAATCTGCTTTTTAACTACTATGGGTTCGAAGACACCAGCTTTTTCCATGTTTGCTACTTTGCCAGTGTTAACGTCAACTCCAGCCCAAACATTTCCTTTTTCATGTTGTGCTCGAAGTCCTGAGATAATGTCAATTGGATCAAGTCCAGCGTTTTCAGCTAACGTGGTTGGGATTGCTTCAAGAGCTTCAGCGAACTGCATAACCGCCAGCTGTTCTCTTCCAGGAAGCGACTCCGCGTATTCTCTGAGAACTTTGGCGACTTCCATTTCAGGTGCGCCGCCTCCAGCCAAGATTTTAGGCTCTTCAACGACATCAGCTACGACACAGAGAGCATCATGTAATGAACGGTCTGCTTCGTCAACTATCCTTTCAGTTCCGCCGCGAATCAGAATTGTGACTGCCATCGGATTTTTGCATCCTTCTATGAAGGTCATTTTGTCGTCGCCAATCTTTCGTTCTTCTACAAGTTGAGCGAAACCCAAGTCTTTAGCTTTAAGGTCATCCAAGTTTGTGACAACTTTTGCTCCTGTTGCCTTAGCCAGTGCTTCCATGTCCGATTTTTTTACTCGACGAACAGCTAGAACACCTTTTCTGGAGAGGAAGTGTTGAGCCAAGTCGTCGATTCCTTTCTGGCAGAGGATAACTGTTGCGCCTTTGGCGACAAGTTTCTGCACCATATCTTTTATCATATTTTCTTCTTGTTTGAGGAAAGCGTCCATCTGTTCTGGGCTTTCAATGTTTATTTTAGCGTCGAACTCGGTTTTCTCAATCTCAAGAGCAGTATCCACTAAAGCGATTTTTGCATTCTCGACTCTCTTAGGCATGCCAGAGTGAACAACTTCCTTGTCAAGAACTATACCGTTTATTAGTTTAGTGTCAGTGAGGGATTCGCCAGGTTTTTTCTCAACCTTGACGTTGTCAATATCAACTTTGTATCCGTCTGCAGTTTTCACGGCAACTTGGAGAATCGCAGAAGTGGCAATATCGCCGAGGTATTCTTTGCTTCCTGCAACCAGTTTGCTAGCCATGGAAGTCATTGCAGCTTTTTTTATCGCTTTCTTGTCTGTGGGCTTGATTGTTATAGCGATTTTTTCCAATGTTTCAAGGGCTTTGTCAGCGGCTTTTCTGTATCCGTCGATGATTACTGTGGGGTGAACATTTTTCTCTATAAGAGTTTCAGCTTTTGCAAGCAGTTCTCCCGCTATGATTACAGAAGTTGTGGTGCCGTCTCCCACTTCGTCGTCTTGGGTTTTGGCGACCTCTACCATCATTTTGGCGGCGGGGTGCTGAATGTCCATTTCATCTAAAACTGTTCGTCCGTCGCTGGTTATAGTTACGTCTCCGAAACTGTCAACCAGCATTTTGTCCATTCCTCTTGGTCCAAGTGCGCTTTTCACTGCCTCAGCAACTATTCGGGCAGCCATTATGTTGGCGTGCTGGGCTTCTTGTCCGCGTGACCGGGATGCTCCTTCACGGAGAATGAGAACCGGTGTTCCAGCTAATCCTGAAGACAATCTCAATCATTTCTCCTTATTTTGTTTCGGAACACTAGAAAAAGCCTTGAGATATAAAGTTTACTGGTTTTTTTCTGTATTCAGTGTGTCATTTTGAGAAAATCTTGAAAACATACAGATTAGACGTGTAATAAAAGCTAATAGGAGCGGCTGTAAAGATTAAGCCATTGAGGATTCGTTATGAGTGTTTCTCGTGTGCCAATTAAAATCGTTGTTGAGGGCGTCGGTGAAGCGGAGGGAGAGCTTGTTAGAATTCGTTCTCCAAGGACTGTGGATGCTGTAATCAGGGAGCTTCCGATTGAAGGTCTGGCAGCTCTATGGCAGGAGGAAGTTTACTTTGATATTCCAGTGAAGATGGGAAATGAAAAGGCTTCACCTACTGTGGAAAAGGGCGCCCTTGCTTACTGGCCAATGGGACATGCTTTCTGCATTTTCTGGGGTGAAACACAGCCATACAGCCCAGTCAACATATTAGGTCAAGTAACCAAAAATCTAGAACTGTTTGAACACGTGAAAAGCGGAACAAAAATAATCATAGAAAAAAGATAGCTTTTTCTAGGTCAATGAATTCTGACTAAACAATGACTGGATTCCAGAAGTTTCAGTTTTTTCCAGAAATCATGTTGAAACTTGTGAAAAAGAAACTGGAAAGCCTAGGGTAAATTCTCAAGAAATGGTCACCTTTTTCACGTGACAAACAGGGAAGACGTAGAAAATATAGTTAAGACCTTATGGGAATGGTTGTTCTTTCCATTTTTTCAGGTTTTCTTCACATTTTTTCTTCAAAGCTGGATCTTTGGTTTTGGTTTTTAGGGCTTCTACGAATTCGAGGCGTTTGTTTACAGCTTTCACTTCTGCTGTTTCGTAGTAGAGTTTTCCTTCAATGAAGTCTTTCATCTGTTTAGCCTTTTGTATAATAAAACCAGCATCGTCAATTGGGTCGTCGAGGGCTTTCACGTGAAACCATATCGCTGCTTCTTGTTCGCGAAGCTGACTTAACCCGTCGATCTCACGGATAGTTCGGATATAAGTTCTCAAGAAATCGTAGTATCCTGCAGTTTTAATCAGCTCTAACGCTTTTTCAACCCTATTCACGAAATCTGCGCTTCCGTTCACGCTTAATTCGTGTTTGTATCCTTCCTCTATGAGAGAACGGGCTTTCCTCACTTCGTCTACTGTGTAAACTCTTTCAGGAAAATCCAATTTCAACCCATCCTACCAATCATTCTAAACGCTTGTATATTTTGAGGTTTTTTCCCCCGGAGACATACTCAACCATTTTACGCCGTTCTAACTCTTTAAGGAACGAGTTCGCTAAGCTCAAACGTATGTTAAAACGCGAAGCCACCACCGACGGGGTGAGAACTTTCATTCCTTTCAGTTCTCCCAAAACTTTTTTGCTATTAAGATCAGGCATGGTTAAGCCATGGCTCGTCTTTGCGGGAGGCGATGCAGCTGCTTTTCGTTCTTTTGGTTTTTTCTCCTCTTTCGGAGTCTTAGGTTTGGTCATTTGCTTAAGGGATTGTTTCTTTTTCCCACCGCCCATAATGTTTCACCAAAGTTTTGAAAAAAGAACCGCGCCTTATAGCCTTTCTCCTTCTAGGCTACAGCGCCAATCTCGATCTTGTTTTTCTTTCGCCACTCTTTCAGGGGCGTCCCCATCTTTTCTTCAATTTTTGCTCTGTGGATAGAATTCATGGTACAGAATGGGATGATTCTGCCGTCAGGCACAGCATAGTGGATGCAGCATCTTTGGACTCTCTCCAAATCAAAGTTGTATGGGTCCATGAAGTGCATAGACGAAATCAGCAGCATTTTTCTGTGAAGATTTCCCAAGGACTTGTAGGAGCCAGTTCTCAGAATAGGCAAAAGATACTTCCTCAGTAAACCAAACTTGATGTGGCGAAGGGCTCCTATCAAACGCAATTTCGCCTTTCTTTTGTGTCCCTTCTCGGCTTCTTCGCAGACTTTTTTCATGCTATTGATGAACTTGTCTACGTTGCCGTATCGGTTAATCGGAATCATATCGTCGCCTTCAACAAAAGCGTAGGTTGCCATGCCACAGTGGGGGTGGGCAGTGAATTCTACGTATCGTTTATCTCGTAGCGACCCAACTGCCTTGGATATTGGAACAACGCTGGGCACCGGCAAGAAATCGGAGACTTTTATTTTTCCATCTGTCTGTTCTTCGACGAGTTTCATGAAGTCTGGAATTGTTATTCTCATTTTTTCTCGTTCTTCTTCTGGGATTCTGCCGCAGATTGAGACGGGTTGAACGTTTACGCATCGAATCAAATCGAAGTTGTCGATCGCGAATCGAATAATGTCTCCCAGTTGGTGGTCGTTGACGCCTTTAATCAAGGTGACGACTAACACTATGCTGAGTCCGGCTTCACGGCAGTTTTCAATTGCCTTCATTTTGACGTCAAGAAGGTCTACGCCCCGCGTGAACTTGTAAACATCCGGTGTTAAACCGTCAAACTGGAGATATATAGTGCTCACTCCAGCTTCCAGCAGACTACGACAATAGTCTACGCTCTGAGCCAATCGGAGACCGTTCGTGTTGACCTCAACGTGATGAAAGCCCACCTCTTTTGCTTTTCGAGCAAGATCAGGAAGGTCTTGCCGAATTGTTGGCTCGCCTCCTGAAAACTGTAAGGCTGGGGGCGGAACTGGTTCGTTGCTTCTGAGGTTTTCAAGCATCTCAAATATCTGTTCTTTTGTGGGTTCGTAGACGTATCCTGCTGCTGCTGCGTTGGCGAAGCAGACTGGACAAGTTAGGTTGCATCTGTTGGTTACGTCGATTATGGCGAGGGCAGTGTGTGATTTGTGTTCGGGACAGATTCCGCAGTCGTAGGGGCATTCCAGTTTCGTTTCTGTGCGGGGGTTGTTGAGTCCGTCTCCGTCAAATCTGAGTTTTTCTGCTCGTTGGTATTGTTCGTAGTCTGACCAGTATATTTCCTTGAATTTTCCGTGTTCTGGGCATTCTTTTTCTATGTAAACTTTGTTGTCTTCTTCGAATATGGTAGCGCCTAGGACCTTGAAGCATTCTGGGCATATTGTTTTTGTTTCTTTGATTACTTGCAATTTGACACCACTGATAGGGGTAATACTTTTTAACTGGTTTTAGAGTGTATAAGAAGGTTTCCAAACTTTTCATAAGGTGAAAAAGGGTGTCCACTCCGGTCAGCGAAGACGCAAAAAAAGTGTTAAGAGAAGTAGGATTAACAGAATACGAATCTAGAGCATACTTGATTCTGCTTGAAAGTGGTGTCATGACCGCCAGTGAAGTCAGCGAACACGGCAACGTCCCATATTCTAAAGTTTATGAAACATTAAATTCCTTAGAAAGGAAGGGTTGGATAGAAGCTGAACGAGGTAGACCCAGCCGCTATTTTCCTAAGGCTCCGTCGGAGGCTCTTGAGGCGGCTAGACTGCGCATGGAAGACATGGTGAACGGTTGGAAGCGTATTGTTTTGGGAGAACTTCAGCCCCGTTATGAACGAAGAGAGCTGTTGGAGAAGCCTGACATTTGGATTTTGCGGGGCGAATTCAGCATTTTGGCAAAGCTACGGGAGATGTTGGGTGTTGCCAGAAAAGAGGTGATGATTGCTGCGCCTGCTTTTGCGAAGGATTTTGTGGATGCTTTTGTTGCCGTTTTGGGTCAGCTACGGGATAGTGGAGTCAGTGTTCAGGTTATGATGGCTGGAGATTGGGATGTTAAGAAAATTGCTAGAGTTGGGGAAGCAAGGTTGCGGGACGGCTTGTTTGGAGGAGGAGTAATCGTGGACGGGAAAGAAGCTATCCTGTTTCTGGGCGAAGCGGAAATAAAACGCAGCTATTCCGGACTGTTAGTTATCTGGAGCAACCATGTAGGACTAGTGAAATTTGCACGAGAATACTTCCAACTCCTATGGGACACAGCAAAACCAACCTAACATGGGTCTATCATATTTGAAGACTAATAACAGCAGATTGTTGAAAACAGCTTTTTTCCTGTTTTTCCAAGCAAAATGAAGATTTGTTCTCTTAAAGCCTGTTGATAAAAGAAAAGAATTTAATAGTTGTTTGTAGGGAATTGACGGGTTAACTGCGGTGAGTATGATGGATTTTTGTCCAAAATGTGAGACGCGCTTAATCTCTAAACGCGCAAAAGAGGGAACAAAAGTCACTTTTCAGATGGTGTGCCCAAAATGCGGATACAAAAAAGAGCGAAAAAAGAAACCCACTGTTGCGCCTAAGAGCATACAACGTCCCCACAAAGAATCAATAACCGTGATCGGCAAGGAACACCAAATACGAACATTGCCAACCGCCAAAAAAACCTGCCCAAAATGCGGCAACAACCTAGCTTATTACTGGCAAGTGCAAACCAGAGGCGGAGATGAAGGCTCAACCCTATTCTTCAGATGCACAAAATGCGACTTCACATTCAGAGAATACACATAAACACCACAGCTGCAGTTACAAAAACAGAGGACGCTCCGAAAGTGGGAAAAACCGAAACCCAAAAAGGACAAAGACTAACCCTGAGATGCCCCTCATGCAATCGCGTCCTCAGAATCTACCTCAAGAAAAAAACCGTCACATCTCCAGCCAAACTGGTTGTACTCGACGGCTCTGTGCATCAAACAGAAAAAACAACAAAAATTCATGTTCGCTGCAAATGCGGCACCAAAGCAATTTTTGAAAGCCAATCACCGACCGTGAGCAAATATGGCTGGAGACGCATCCAATAACTTCAATCCAAAAATAATGGCTAAAAAGAGTTAAAGAGAGCAGCCAAACTCGTACGCTTTCTTCAACTCTTTTTGATTTCCCAGAATTTCTCCCTTTTCGTAAGCCCTAACAAAAATCTTGCCAGCAAATTCCATTCCCAAATAATTGAAGGACTTACGAAACATCTCAAGAAGTGAACCACAGGCTTCTGCTCCCTCTTCTGAAGGCGTCACAACCACGCCTTTTTTACCCTTAAGTTTCCCGTTTGCAATGAATGGTCTCAGCCTATCAACAAATAGCTTCATCTTCCCAGTGGGACCATACCAATACAATGGTGACCCAAAAATTATCAAATCCGCCGCCTCCAGCTTTGGATAAATTTCCTGCATGCCATCGTTTATGGGGCAAACGTAACTTCCTTTTTTGCAGTTACGGCAATCAATGCAGGGAGAGATAGAAATATTGTAGATGTAAAGTTTCTCGCCTGTGTGTCCCTTCGTTTCGCTGCCTCTCAAAATCTGTTCAATTAAAATGTCAGTGTTGCTTCCGATTCTGGGACTACCGACTAAGGCTAAGATTTTCATAACGACTGCTCTTATTCCTTGAAGAATCTCTTCACCTGCAGCAGGTCTTTCATAGTGTTGAGAGTGAACCACATCCCATTGTATGTATATCCCTGCAACATCTTTTTGTCCGCTAACCTTTGCATAGCAGTGAATTCGAAGTCGCCCCTGTCTGGAAAGATTTGCTCAACCACACTTTTCTTGAAAACGTAATGCCCAGTGCTGACGTAAAAATCTAGGGTTTCCCTCTGCTGAAACCGTATGATGTTTATGCCGTTAGAAAGAGTCACTTTACCGAAGGGAATCTGAGGCCTTGCCAAAAGCAATCCTCCGCCTTTAGCAGCGTAGTCAAACAGTTCGTTGGGGTCATAAAAGACGAGGTCGTCCACATTCATAACATAAGCAATCTTTCCTTTGATATGTTCAAAAGCTTTTTTCGTGGCGCCTCCCGTTCCCAGCGTGTCTTCCTCCATAGAATAAACAACTGGCAGTTTCGTTAGGTCTGACCTGTTGGATGCCACAACTATGTTCTCGAATTCGTGAGAACGAAGCCAATCTATCTGATGGTCAATCAAAGTGTTCTTGTTTATTTTCAAAAGCGGTTTCGGAACCCACGTTGCAGGTTTCAGCCTCCAACCTTCCCCTCCAGCTAAAATTATCGCTTCTCTCAAACCTATCCACCCCAAGTGTTGTGCTTATGAAATAAAGTTCTCAAAGATATATGTTTAGTAAAGACCTGTTTCGTGAACGTTTATAAGAACCCTACATCTACTATTTTTCACTAAGATTAAAAAGGATGTGAGAATGTGCCATCACACGGTTCGTTGTCTAAAGCGGGCAAAGTCAGATCCATAACTCCAAAACTAGAGGCAAAAGAGAGGCACTCTTCTGTTCCACGAGTTAACAACCGCAGTTCGTACCATAAACGCTTCATCCTAAGCAGAGACAGCGGTCAATACAAACCCGGAAACAGACGCAGACGAAAACGCAGATAAACCCCCTTTTATTGCTAGTTTTATTCTTCGACACATAATCAAACGGTAATCTACACAGAACCTTTAAACTCTCAACCGCAAAGTGTTTGTAGGTGTAAAAATGGTTCTACCCGCTAAAATCTTCGAAATCAAAGAAGAAGTCAACTTTGGCTTGATAGTTCAGAAGCTGAAAAATTTCCGCGAAGAGGAAAACTACGAAAAAAATGACGGAGAAACAGAGAATCTTATAACAGAAATTTTGGACCTCAACCTACAAGAAAATCTTGTATCAGGAGTATTCAGCACAGATTTCGTGCGTGCACGCTACTACCGAAGAAAATTACTTGAAAATCCCGTAACTGAAGAAGCTCATTTTTGGGTAACCCGCTTCGAAAATAGAACCTTCCTGATTGTGGTGGCGCCTTCTGTGGCTCGAGGCGTCAAAAAGCTGTTGACGAATCACGTAGCTAACAAGCTCAGTAAAATTCTTTTCATAACACCACGTGTGATTGTGGAAACAAAGATTCCCCACGAAACCCTCAGGACGCTTCATGAGTCGAATCCGCAGGCAACACGCCTCATATGGTTTGACCAAATTGACATACCAGGAGTAGAGAAACTCTGCTTAGCTGGATCAGACCTCGCTGACACCCAACTTTATCAAGACTACCTCAAACATGGACAAATCTGGTATGTGGTCTTTGAAGCCCAGAACCGTGGACTCACATTGGGAATCACACGCAACAGCGTAGTGACTCTTTTCAGCAAAAGCACCAAAGACGAACTTATCAACTATATCCGCGAAGACCTACTAAGGCTAATCGAATAAAACAAACACTAGTTCTCCACAATCAGAACAATATCACTTTATTCAGTGCAGATTAGGTTAGTCAAAGTTTCTTGACAAAAAAGCATAAAAACTGCCTGCGCTAGGAATTTTATATAGGTAAATGCTGTGAAAAAATTCACGCCACTCATTATTCTGCTACTTGTTTTGTTGTTTCCGATTCTACAGGTGCCAAAAGCGTCTTTGGCGGAATCCACTGCCGCGGACCAAGCTCTGGCGTTAATACAAAACGTGTTTCCAATCGACATTTCGCAATACAACATAACACTAACCAACTCGGGTACTTCAAGTGTGTGGACCGTTTCCACCCAAGAAGTTCTAACATACACTTTGGAATCAGAAGAAAGCGTGTTCGATATAAACTTCAATTTTGAAAACAACATCTTCACCTTCTGCTTTGTAAGCGTAAAGAAAGGCTCAGTTATTACTGACAACTCCTACACTAACCTGACTGAGGCTGTTGAAGGCTTTCTTAACAAATACCAGAAACACAATGGAGAAAATTTAGCTGCAATGAAGCGAATGCTGGATTATGCTGATGAAACAAAAAACATGACCTTAATATACAGTAACCTCACGCTTGTCATACGCAACTTAAGCATAGCTTATTCTGGGCCTTATTTTGGCAATTCAACGTCATTCAAGTGGAGCTACACTGTCAATGGGGTCAACTATCCGGGAATAAGAATTAGCTTCCGTGATGGAGCATTTGATGGCTTGCACGACGAGCGAGCTCTCTACGCTATAGGTGACACTACCGTGAACATTTCAAAAGAGCAAGCTATCAGCATCGCAATAGATCAAGCGAAGAATAACTATTCCTACAGTATGGGTGGCGGCGTTATTATAAGCGATTTTAACGTAACTGAAGATCGTGCAGTTGCTTGGTTAGGGACTTCCACAAGAGAACATTTCGTGCTGTATCCAATCTGGAATGTTATGTTGTTTCTCGACAAAAGGTATCCAGGCAGCGTTATAGGCCTTTTAGTTGGACTATGGGCTGATTCTGGCCAAGTCCTCTTTTGTGGCAACCAAGCATTCGCAACTCCTTTCCCAGATGAACCGGTAGTTGTAGACCCATACTATGGACAAGATGAACCAACAGACATAATCATAGAAATTCCTGATGACGCTCCACTTGACGAATCCTCTGACCAAACAGGTTTAGACCTAACACCACCTGATGATAACCAACCGAATGATCAAGCAGAATTGGATCAAACTAATAACCAAAAAGGCTTGGACTCAACATTGACGATTCTAATAGCTGTCGCAATTGTGTCAGTTTTCCTAGTGGGAATAATAGTTTTCGCAAAACTCAGAAGAATGAGAAAAAACCCTGAATAATCCCTAAAGCATCCGGTTTATTTTCCAAGATGAATCTGGAAAACCTTTTCTCGCCATCTTTGGTTCCAGCTTTTCCACCCTGTTTTGACAAGTTTCTCTCGGAGATGAGGCTTTTCAGCAACCCAGTCCAAAAACGTGTTGAAACTTCTTTTTCCTTTCAATTCTTCAGTTGGTGCTCCCACTTCTTTGCACCAGTGAGCGAAGCTTCTTTCAACCATTTCCTGAAGTTCGCCGGTGACTTCTGTTTCTTCAACTCTGAATCCTCGATTCCTCAAGTATTTTCGTATACTGATGAGCACATATCCTGAACAGACCCTGAAGATAGTCTCCCTGTCGGGTTGCATCACATCAACAATTTCCTCTGCAATCCTTTCTGCATCGTCCAGATACTTTTTGTTCTGGAAGTTAGGGGTCTGGAACGACGAAATTGGAATCCTGCGTTCCATATATCTGCGTTCTGGAAGTTTCAAAGCGCCTATCACCACGCCTAAAATTAGGTCACCCCACCCTGAGTCATCAATCAAAATTTCTTTCTTGTACAAGAACCTATCCACATCTATAACCTACCTTAACGATCACCTAAAGCTACGGCTCCCCATGAAATAGTAAGGAGTGAAGCTGTAAAAAACTTGTCTTTCTAAACACTTCTACTTTTTCACTGGACACAACGGAAGAACGGGCCTTCCATAGATTTCATTTAACATTTCCCCTAATGCAGTGTAGATGGCGCTTGCTCCGCAGATTATTCCCTCGTAACCTGCAATCAAGGTTATGTCAGGATTTCCGGTCAATCTTCCAAGTGTCAACAAGAAGAACAGCACAGTTAGGCTGATGAAGACGAATTGCAGTGAACGATTGGTTTTCAATGTGCCAAAGAACAGCATTAAGGTGAATAAGCCCCAAATCAGGAAGTAAGCTGCCATTGCTGTGTCTGTAGCTGCTTCAAAGGGAGGATTAATCAGTGTGAAACGGGGGAGAACCAGTAGAATGACGAGGGACCACCAGAATAAGCCGTAAGAACTGAATGCAAGAGTACCGAAAGTGTTGCCTTTCTTGTACTCCATAATTCCAGCCAATACCTGAGCTAATCCACCATATACGAGTCCCATAGCCAATATCATGCTGCCTAAGGGATAGAAGCCTGCGTTGTGAAGATTAAGCAGCACTGTTGTAATCCCGAAACCCATAAGCCCAAGGGGCGCCGGATTCGCCAGTTTATCACCCATTCATCATCCGCTCTTTGACTCAAACTTTTCCCTTACTAAGAGTTGCAGCATATAAACCTTCAGCAGACGCTGAACAGTTCAGGAACGTGTGTTAATTGTTTAATGATTGGTTCCTGAAATTGCCTGCACAAAAACCAAAATTGACTAATCCATAACGAAGCCATAACAACTGAGTTAACAACATGACAGGCTTTAATCGACAATTTCTGCTGCAAATATGAAAATGTTGTCTACTGGTCTATCATTTGCGTCTGTTTCCACTTTTGCAATTTCGTCAACAATATCCATTCCCTCGATTACTACACCAAAAACTGGATGTAAATCGTCAAGGTGACTGTTATATTCAACATTAATGAAGAATTGGCTGCTTCCCGAGTTTGGGTAATTCTCCCCTTTATTTGCCATAGCTACAGTGCCCCTATCATTTCTGTTATTATCCGTAAATTCATCCGGTATAGAAGGTATCGACGGATCTCCTTGCCCAGTTCCTGTAGGGTCTCCGCCCTGAATTATCACGAGATTTTGTGGTACATTAACTACTCTGTGAAAAATAGTGCCATCATATACTCCCTGTTGGACCAGATTCTTGAAATTGCCCGTTGTAATCGGCATGTCATCCCTCAACTCAATCACAATATCTCCCATACTAGTTACAAGTCGAACTTTCGTTGGTCCCGAAGTCTTTGTGCCAGAATTCATTGCACTAGCTAAACCAATTATCAAAACAACAACAGCCACTAAAGCCACAATTAAGACTATTTTTTTGGTATTACTTTTTTTCTTGATAGGTCTGCGTCTACGAGGTCTAGTGGGACTCATATCAAAATATAGAAGAACACGTCAATTTAAGTTGTTGTATAATTTCTTCTTGCAGATGATTATCGTTAATGTTGCGACCATTAGTAATGGTAGAATGATCCACGAAGAGAACTCTGGGATTTCGGTATGATTACTATCAATGATTCTAAGCGAATAATTTACATTGTATGTATAGGCACCATCCTCGATCTCTCCACCTATGAACAAATAATATTCTGTTAAAACTCCCTTTTCTTTGTCCCAATACATGTCAATTTTTGTTGAAACATTGTGAGGGTACGGGATGATGTAATCGGCGTATGTGCTCGGTGGTGGAAAATGAAGCCTCCCATAATTTGTTTCTCTTTCAAATCCACCATAATCACGTGTAACCGTTTTGTTAATATAGAAAAAATATCCAAGCGCAGAAACAGCATCTTCTTCATCAAGATCGGCTGGGATAAAGAATGCATGCTGGGAAATACTTAGAAGGTGTATCCAATGAAAATCGGTTGTTTCTTCCCCATTAAATAAATGATAGGTTCGTTCGTAGGTTATGTTTGAATCTTCAATTGAGATTACCTCTACGTAGCACCAATCCCTTTGGTCTTCGGAGTAAGCGAAAAGTGGCGGAACAGCGTCTGGCTTGTCACTATCCCATGAAACAGTAACATCATACTTGAACCAATCCCCCTCGCTGACTCCCGGAGTTTTTTCTTGCTCTACCCCAAAACCCATTACTGGCAAAAAATTAACTTGCAACAGATTGGCGCACAATAGAGCGATTACTATCAAAGGAATAGCGACTTTTAATTTCATTTTACCGAATCCTCTCTTCTCTCTAAAACTGACAATACACACTTATAAATTGTTGACGCATATTAAGCAACTTGCTCAAATCAGGCTAGAATTTTTCTTCCACAAAAACTCCTTTTTTTAGTGCATGAAAATGTGAGATTTCTATTAGTTCGAAAAATTTTACTGCTTCTATAGTGATGGAATATATAATAATTCCGAATCTGAAGAGAAATTGTTTTTTTAATAATTATTTATCCTTCACATGATTTAAATTAAATCTGTGCCTAGACACGATCAAAGAGGAAATGACAGTTGCCAATGCCAAAGTTTGAGGACTTACTTTTAGAAGCTATAGATGAAGGCTTATCTTCATTGGGTGATTCAGGGAAAGAAGCGATTTTAGCGTTTTTGATTAAGAATTACAAGCTTGAAAAACAAGAAATTCCTTACAGAGTTGAAGAGTTTAATGATGCTATTGAAAAAATATTTGGACTTGGCGCTAAATTCATTGAAATCCTCATAATGAAACGCCTTCACAACAAACTTGGTGTGAGTTTTGTCTTCAACCAAGAACCAAAAAACTTGATTTTTACGGAATATGTGGAGGCGGCTAAGAAACGTTACTTAAACGACATAAAAAACGAGATGGTTAACTATGTGTAAAAGTTGCAATACAGTTTCACACAGAAAGGAGAGAGGTGAAAAATTTGAATGAAAGCAAACGGAGAATCCTCATAGTGGAGGACGACAAAAACATACGGGAAACTATAAAAAACATACTTCAGCAGAGCGGATACCAAACTGACGCTGTTGAAACCGGACAAGAAGCTGAACGAAAGGTTAAACATAGATATTACAACTTGGCTCTGTTGGACATTAAACTGCCAGACATGGAAGGCACCCAACTTCTCGCAAAATTGCAGGAAAACACACCAAAAATGGTGAAGATCATGGTTACAGGCTACCCTAGCTTAGAGAATTCCATAGAAGCCCTGAATGAGGGAGCTGATGCTTACGTGACAAAACCCGTTAAACCAGCGAAGCTGTTGGCTCTAATAAAAGAGAAACTGGAAATTCAAGAGCAAGCTGAAAAGATGACTGAAGGAAAAGTCACAGATTGGATCAAAACCCGCACACAACAACTAGAAGTTGAAGACTTCTAGCCATCCCCATTTACATAACCTGATTTGACACTGAAACATTCGGTTGAATTTGAGGGCAAAAAACCTAATTATGATTGCATTCCAGCATTTATTTAAAAGTGAAGAACAACAACATTTTAGAAAACTCAAGTGACAATCAAAAACATACGCTTAAACTGAAAAACATATGCCTAAATAGTTGTTCAGGAATATTTACTAACTTCTAAGCAAGCATTCTCTGTTGGAGGATCATTACTTGGCTAACAAACCCTTAGTTTCAATCGTGTCAGCAGGGCTATCCAAGTTTGGAAGACTGGACGGACTATACTGCAGAGAAATCTTTGCAGAAGCAGCCAAAGAAGCTTATGATAGATGTCCTAACTTGGACCCAGTGAAAGACATCGAAGCGCTCTTCGTGGGTCACATGGGAGAAGCTTACGAGCATCAAGGACACACCGGACCCACATTAGCCAACTGGATTGGCTTGCTTCCAAAACCTGCTATTAGACTAGAATCCGCCTGCGCTTCTTCCGGAACTGCCCTCAGAACCGGAATTCTCGCCATACTCTCTGGCCTGCACAAAATTGTCATGGTTGGCGGAGTAGAAAAGATGACTCATAGAACCACAGCCGAGGTAACGGAATTTTTGGCAATGGCCTCCGACCTGCCTTTCGAACAGTGGCATGGAATAACTTTTCCGGGACTTTATGCCCTTATGGCTACAGCTCACATGCACGAATACGGCACAACCGAAGAACAGATGGCTAAAGTGGCAGTGAAGAATCACCACAACGGAAGCTTGAATCCGAAAGCCCACATGCAGAAAGAAATAACCGTTGAAAAAGCCATGGCATCAAAGCCAATCGCTTGGCCCCTGAAACTTTATGATTGTTCACTGATAACTGACGGAGCCAGCTGTCTGATATTAACGCATCCTGACATTGCCAAAAAATTTACTGATTCACCCGTTCACATAATCGGTTCTGGACAAGCCAGCGACACCATTGGTCTCTATGAGAGAGAAAAACTTACGGCACTTAAAGCTGCTAGAGTTGCAGGAAAAGAAGCTTACAAAATGGCAAGTATAGACCCAAAAGATTTGGACTTTGCAGAGGTTCATGACTGCTTCACAATCGCTGAGATAATAGCCTACGAAGACCTTGGACTCTGCAGCTCAGGAAAAGGCGGAAAACTGATAGATGAGGGGACAACTGAGCTTGGAGGTAAGATTCCCGTCAATCCAAGTGGCGGATTAAAATCGAAAGGACATCCTGTTGGGGCAACTGGAACAGCTCAAGCCTACGAGATTTACTTGCAACTGACAGGTCAGGCTGATGAGAGGCAGGTGGATGGAGCTGAAGTAGGACTGAGTCACAATGTTGGAGGCTCAGGAGCCACAGCTAACGTGCACATTTACAGGAGAGATTAAAAATGTCTGAAAAACCTCCTTTCACAGTAACAAGCTTCTACAAGTTTATCAGCGAAGAACGGCTGATGGCAGCAAAATGTAGTGAATGCGGAACTTTGTTTCTCCCACCAAAACCCTTGTGTACTAACTGTCTTTCAAAAAACTTAGAGTGGATAGAAGTTGAGGGAATCGGGAAGCTGGTCAGTTATTCAGTCATCTATGTTGCTCCGGCGCAGTTTCAGTCATTAGCGCCTTACAGTGTTGGCATTGTTGAGTTTAAGAACGGTCTCCGCTTACCTGGAATGATTCGCGGCTTGGATTTCGAGAAAATAAAGGTGGGCATGAAACTAAAAATTGATTTTGACACGTCAGTATCTTCGCAGTGGCCAACATGGTGCAGGTACTTCTTTAAACCAATTTAACGGTCGCCACGCTACTTCTTGTCAACGTGATATGCTATTTCTCCGTTTTTGTTCGTTTTTGGGATTGCTATGGTGAATTGGGCACCTTTGCCGGGTATACCTGTTTCTTGGATTGTCCAGTCGTATGCTTCACATATTTTGGCAAATCCTTGGCTCGAAAGAAATTTAACTTGAAGTAGTGCTTCCCAATGAGTTCTTCGTTTGAATAACCTGTAAGTCTCACTGCAGCTTCGTTACAGGATGTGATTACTCCGCTAAGGTTTGCGGTTATTATGGTGTCTGGTGCTGTCTCAAAGAGATATCTAAATTTCGCTTCAGATTCTACAATCTTCTTTTCTGCTTTTGACCTTTCCACGGCTTTTTCTATCGCATGAGCTAATTCACCATAAACAACTTTAGGACGACCTATCTTGTTGAGATATCGGCAGCGCCCAGATTCAGCGCCTTAATCACCACTTCTTCTCTGCCTTTCCCCGTGAACAAGATGAATGGAACATCGTTTCCTCCATCTCTCAATTCTTTCAAGAAGTCTAAACCATTTCTTTCAGACATCTGATAGTCAGAAACGATCACGTCATACTCTCGATTCTTAATCTTTTTCAAGGCTTCCTTGACCGACAGAACAGTTCCAACTTGGAACGAACCTTGCGTTTCCAAAATCTGTTTTGCAGCCTTTACGAAACTTGCCTCATCGTCCACATGCAAAACACGTATCAAAGCTTTCTTGGTTGAGCCTGCACCAGTATTTGCTAAATATTAACTAGGTAGTTCTACCATCTGATCCAACGCCCCATCAAATACCGTGAAAGCCAATTACCAAATTAATGAATTACGGTATAATCATCACGAAATCAGACTATAGAGCAGTAATCTTGATGACTCGGACTCAGACTATCAAATTTGGCATAGTCTACACATCCACTATTTTTTCCGGTTAAACTGCTGTATTAACAATGGTATATCATTAGATGAAGAAGCTAGATAATCTGCGCCAGAACGACCTAGCTCTTTTATAGAGGAAATGCCTGTTACCACCCCCACAGCAAGGACCTCAAGCTGCTTAGCACACTCCATATCCTTGACGCTGTCTCCCACTAACACAACTTCATGGGATCTAACATTCAACGCCTCCAATACAGCTTCTAAATGAGAAGGATGAGGCTTAACCTCCACTGTAGATTCACGCGTGATCACTACGTCAAAGAACTGTTCAAGATTGAAGCGCTTTAGAATGTATCTCGTCGCTTTTTCGCCGCTTATAGTGCACAGAGCAAGCTTTAGTTTCATATCTCTCAACTTCTGCAGGGTCTCTGGTATTCCGTCGAAAATTTTTGTCGTTCTGGCAGCTTCTAACTCGAAGCTTTCTACGATAGAAAACACCAATTTTCTGATTTTTTTGAAGTCCGGTTTCTCTGTTCCTCCATCTCTAATCTGTTTTTTTACCTTCACTAACATGTCGAAGGCACTTTCTCTGAGCGAAAAAAGAGAACGAGGAAGACCTTGCTCGGTAAGTAGCTTTATGATTTCGGTTCTGCAAGCTTCGATGTCTAATTTAAATTCAGTGAGAGTTCCGTCAAGGTCAAAGATCACTGCTCTGATCATCGCTTCTAACCACCTTCCCTTATTGCTCTAAAAGGATCTGTCGACATCATAAATTGCTTTTTTGGTTTCGGAAGTTAATCTACCAACTTTAATCAATGGAGACAAAAAACGTTGGGCATCTTTAGGGCAGCGGAACTTGTTATCTATTCATATTTTGGGTTCGTAAATGCTTTTTGTGGGCTCATTAGAGAAGTTATTTGACTGTGGCTGTCATGAGTATAAAGATAATAATGACTGCCAGCTTCCTAGGGCTTGTGGGTCTAGCCTTGTTTTTTTATGGCATATCTATGAGCAATCAGGTGATGAACCCGGAAAGCGTTATCTCAGGAACATATCTTTTGGTTTTAGGGATTTTTCTTGGCATGGTGGGTCTTCTGATGTTGATGTTGCAGCTATTTCAACGTAGATCACTAATCTACTGATAGCTAAATGTAACAGTTAGATTAAGCGAACTGACGAAGCTTTGAACGTAAGAAAGACTTTGGAGTTGACCTTTAGGTTCATTTCTTTTAATGATTTTTTTGTAATTTGAACGACAAACTTCTTTCCAGCATCAACATTTAATTTTACTATGGAACCTAGGTCTACGATTCCAGCGATTCTTCCTTTGAACACATTTCTTGCACTTGAACTCAAAGATTTAGTTGAGACAATAATGTCTTCAGGTTGCACATAGACAGTGATATCTCCAGATCGGATAAAAGATGCTTCAATTTTGAGATTTTTGTTAACAGTTATAATAGAAGTGTCATCATTGCTAATTTCGGAAATCCCTGAAAAGACGTTCTCTAGGCGCGAAAAACTTGCTAGATACTTATTTGCTTTTCCAAAGATTTCCTGTTTTGTTCCAACCTGCCTTACCGTTCCCTCAAGAAGCAATGCAATATTTTCACTGATAGCTTCAGCTTGAAACATATTGTGGGTTGCCAAGACAATGGTAATCTTCTTTTCTCGGTTTACGCGGAGGATCGCTTCTTCGATTATTGAAACGTTTTTGGGATCAATATTAACTGTTGGCTCATCTAAAAGCAAAAGCTCTCTGTCTAAAACTAATGCTCTGCCAAGGGAAACGCGTTGCTGTTCTCCACCTGACAACTTTTTCGCTCGTCGCTTCTCAAAACCTTCGAGCCTAACCAGTTTCAGAGTTTCTTCAACTTTGTTTTTGATTTCTTCTTTTGAAATGTTTTCTTGTAGGGTTAAACCATAAGCTATGTTGTTGTACACGGTTGTGTCGAAGAATACGGACTTTTGAAAAACCAGTGTGGCTTTTTGTCGAAGAAAATTAGTTTCACTATCCGTAATTGGTTTGTCTCCATAAAAGACAGCACCCGTTGTTGGCCTATCCAGACCTGCAAGTATTCTCAGAAGGGTTGTTTTTCCTGATCCGCTTGGTCCAAGCAGTGTAGTTATTTTGCCGGGCAATATTTTGAGGTTAGCATTTTGAAGTGCATTAATTGATCCAAAAGATTTACTGACATCACGAAGCTCTACAAGAACTGATATGGTTTAGCGCCTCCTTAGGTAGTTGAGAGTTATAGTGATTGCGTATACTATGGCTAAAAGAATAACGCCCAACGCAATGCTGAATTCTATATCGGCTCTATTAATCTCCAAAGCTATGGCGGTAGTTAACAGTCGTGTTCGACCGTGAACGTTACCGCCTATCATCATCGCAACACCTAACTCTGCAAAGGCTCTGTTGAAACCTGCTATAATCGCGAGTATAACTCCTCCAGCAGCCTCTCGCAGAATAGCTGTAGTAGCTTGCATTTCTGTTGACCCAAGTGTCTTAGCTAAATCTCTAAGTTCCATGTTAATCGATTCTATAGCGCTTGTTAGAAAGCTGACAAGTATTGGAGTGATAAGAATTGCTTGTCCGATGGAAATTGCTAGAGGAGTGAATAGAAGTCCGAATATTCCGAAGGGTCCAGATCGTTTCAAAAGCAGAAATAGTATCAGTCCGAGAACCACTGTTGGCATTCCGAGAAAAGCGTTAAATGATGACCGAACAAAGCGTTTGCCGTAGAAATTCTTCAATGCTAAGATAACTGCGATGGGTAAGCTCCATAGCGTAGCCATGGCAGTAGCTAACCCAGAAATATACAGGGACCGAAAAACAATGGTGTAAACTGTAGGATCAAGAGAAAAAAGGAGTTGGAAAGCTTTGATTATCCCTTCAACTATTTCGCCTGTCAATTAAATATCTCTCGTCTGATCATTTTTGGCATTGCTGCAATCTTTAGGAAAGTTAAGTCACCAGCGTTATAACGTTTATCACTTGGACATTCAGTTCCATCGATGAACGCAAAATCTTTAATCCAACCCGCCGTCGTAGGATCCGTATTTTCCTCCAAAAGCTCAACAGCTGGATTAAATAATGGTTGACCAAATTCTTCAACACCGAAATCAGCAAGTATGTCTTGAACTTTGTCTGATGCAAGGAATTCAATGAACTTCATAGCATGATTGAATTTCACATGTGACAAGTCAGGATTTTGTGGGTCACAAGCTATTGCACTGTAGACATTTAACGTGTCCTTTCCAGCTTCAACCACGATTTCCAAGTCGATAACTCCCGCGGCATAATTGTTCAGGTAGCTTCCCATATCGCAAATTGTGTATCCTCTCTTTTCGTTTGCCATAGCCAATGTCGCCGTCATACCAGCTCCCCTCTCCCAATACCAGTCTGACTCGTCCCTCAGTTCGGATGCATCTTCGCCTCCAGCAATCCATAATCTTTTCTCTTTTGCATGTGTACCAGAATCGTCACCTCTAGAGACCCATAAAGCGTTGCCTTCTCTTCCTGCATCTCTTATAGCCAACAGCGCGTTTACAGGGTCAAGACCTTTGACACCAGCAGGATCATCTGCCGGACCAACGATAACAAAGTAATTGTAAGCTATAATTTTTCTGTTAACACCGTAACCCTCTTCAAGAAATGCTTCTTCTCTGGCGGGGTCATGAACAACTATCATGTCCGCGTCGCCGCCTTGTGCAGTCTTTATTGCTAAACCCGTACCTTGCGAAATGAAAGTGACGTTTATGTTAGGGTATATTTTTTCGAATTCATTGTCGAGTACATCTAATAGTCCAGTCTCGTAAAGGCTGGTTGTTGTGGAAACTACTAAAATCTCTTTTTCTTGAACTGTGAGTGCCCATGCAGCTATGCCTATTGCAAGAACTATGATTGCGACAAGGATTATTCCATAATATTTTTTCAAGTGTCTCACCGTTGTGTTTCATCATTCATAACGGTTATTTAAGTTTTGCTTTAAAAGCGGCGACGTTTCACACAACGACATCTAACAAACACTAAAGCAGCACGAAACTCAATTGTTTAGAATACGCCCCCACCATCCCGACATGGTTTTATATACATAACGACATAAACATGAGATTGAAGCCCATGCTCACCAACAACAAGCATCAACTTTTATTCAAACTCTGGCTAGAACACGACGGAGAACCACTTATAGGAAAAGGCGGAGCAAAAATCTTAGAAGCCATAAACGAGGTAGAATCCATCTCTAAGGCAGCCAAAAAGGCTGGAATGTCCTACCGCTACGTTTGGAATTATCTAGCGAGAATTGAGAGAACTTTAGGCGAACCAGTGGTCAAAACCTACAAAGGTGGAAGCAAGGGAGGAGGGGGAGCCCTTCTCACCGATTTAGGAAAAAAATTGCTGAGAGATTACAATCGAGTTGAAAACTACATGGGTGAAATAATGGGAGACCAAACATATTGGGAGGCTGTAGGATTGAAAATAAGTGCACGAAACCGGCTGAAAGGAACAGTTCAGCAAGTCGATAAAGGCATAATAACCGCGAAAGTCAAGATCAAAATTGAAACCCCCACTGTCGTGACCGCAATCATATCCAAAGAAGCTGTCGAAGAATTGGCAGTAAAAGCTGGAGACCCAATTGAAGCCGTAATCAAAGCAACAGAAGTAATGATTGCAAAAGAAAAATGAACCAAACAGTTATTGCACTCCATGAATGCTTAGCGGAGCGGATACAAAAGCATCAACCAATTCCCTTCAGAAATAGCCAAATTGAGTATCTTCAGTAATAAATTTCATGTTTTGAGCGGTAACGCTTTTACTTCTGACTGAAGTAACTCTTTCAGTGTTAGGAGGATAAGCTTTGAAGATTTTTAATGAGAACTTTGTTTTTTCAACTAAGGGTGAGATAGATTTCAAAGACCTAACCGGGAAGGTTCACGAGGTTGTGCAGAAGTCCGGAATCAAAAATGGTATAGTTCATGTTTTCGCTCCACACGCTACTGGAATAATCATCTTAACTGAACACGAACCCAGTCTAGACAGTGATGTTAAAGATTTTCTTGAAAAAATTATTCCTAAGCGTGGTGGTTACAGGCATCCATCGAACGCTCATTCCCATCTCAGGTCAATGCTTTTGAGTCCTGACAAAACCTTGCCTGTGATAGATGGACAAGCAGTTATGGGTACGTGGCAGTCCCTAGTTTTCGTGGAAACTGACGTCTACCCCCGACGAAGAACAATTGTAATGCAAGTCCTCGGTGAATGATACCTAACAACTAACGGTTAGTTACAGCAAGCTATCTCAATTTGATTTTCTAGACTCTAACCTCGATTTCGAGAGCTTCAGTTTTTCCCTTTAACCTTAAACAATCGGAAAGTAATATACGCTCATATTCGTCACAGTTTTCAATGTTTTCACAGGCATCCATTACAGAAAAAATGCTAAAATGACCAGTCTAAACCTAACAGATTTACAGCATAAAGCTAAAAAAAGCGTGATTTCGTTTTGTTTCGTTCTTTTTCAACACTAGAAACCGTCACTACCTGATGTGGAACCAGAGCAAAATCATGTCAATAACACCTAAAATCACTGTCGTATCAAAAAATAACCCAGAAAAAGAACTTTTCAGATGTCTATTCAACCTGAAACCAATTACCAATTAACGCAATTTTTTGCATGCATATAAGCTTCGAAAACAATCGTGGGTTTTTTGACTGTTATTTGGTGTGGATTTCTACTGTGTCGCCGTCTTCAAGGGTGAATGACCCGCCGACCTTTTGTGGACTAAAACGCAGTCGTTTTGACCACACTTTCGCGTAGGAATACTGTTTATAGAAGTCGCTGTGAATTCTCTTCGCCAAGTCAAAGATGGTGGAGCCTTTTCGGATAGTGAAAGGTCTCATGGAAGCAGCCCTTTTACCCGGATCTTTGGTGTATACCCGAATTATGTTGAGCATCTCAAATATTTCAGATCCAAGCTTATCCAAACCGTCCTTCGTTGCGCAAGATATGACAAGCAATTTCATTTCGGTTCCTACAAGTTTCTTGAGTTGTTCCATATTTTTAACAGATTTCGAATCATCTGATTTGTTGGCTATGAGTAATGCAGGTCTGTAGGTGGTGCCTTCGAAGATTGCGTCTTCAACATCATCGAGCGTCGCTTCACCCTGAATCTTAACTGTAGCATCGTGTATTCCATAACTCTTAAGAAGCCGCCTCAAATCCTTAACTGAACAGTCAATCAATCGCCCCAGCACGATGATTTTCAATTTTGCGCCCATGTATTTCTTTTCAATTTCGATACGAGCTTTGGGTTTTCTGGTAACGATTCTTGCCTTTTCCAACTCTCGAAAGATCAGAGAATATTGCTCAGTTGGTTTCTGGGACAAATCCACCATAAGAATTAAACCGTCAGCGTTTCTAGCTGAAGTTAATGTTTGGAGTCCCCAAGCTCCTCCCTCTGCGGAGCCTTCCATCAAAGCCGGTGCCTCAACCATCTGAAATTGCAGGTCCTCATAGTTGAACATTCCAGGTGTCGGCTCCTTGGTAGTATACGGATAGCTGGAAATCTCCACTTTCGAATTGGTTAGAAGAGACAAAAGGCTGCTGCGTCCAACGTTAGTTGGTCCCAAAATTACGATTTGAGCGTCTCCTTCTTTTTCAACAAAAATTTTCGGTCCGCCTACTCCAGCCTTTTTCTTTTTCTTGTCCGCAATCTCTCTTCGAAGGAGAGAAATCTTCCTTTTGACCTGAGCTCGAAGATTCTCTGTGCCTTTGTGTTTAGGGACCAAGCTCATGAATTCTTGAAGTTTCTGGATTTTCTCCTCAGGTCTCCTCGCCAAAGAAGCTTCGTGCCATTTTTGTCTGGCTTCTGGAGGAAGATTAGCGGGCATAGGATAAACTTCCAAATAGTAAGTCCTCGTGGATAAGATATTATTTTTTCGAAAAGGGGAGAATGTTTCATATCTTGATGGGAGAATTGATTAGAGCAAAAATCAACAGTTATCAAAAGAGGGGAGCCATGAATGAAGGAATCTCACGTCTTTGACCCGAAAAACGTAGATGTTCTGGAGGCTGAAGATAGGAAGAGCTTGCAGAACCCCGAAGAAATCTTAGGATCAATAAATCTTAGGCCTGACTACATTGCAGCTGACTTAGGTTGCGGAAGCGGTTTCTTGACTATTCCGCTTTCTCGTAAAGTAAAGAAAGTCTATGGAATTGACATTCAAAATGAGATGCTAGAATTTCTTCAACAGAAAATTCAAAAGCAGAAAATAAGGAACATCGAAACTTTGCTTTCAGAAAAAAATGAGATGCCTCTTGATAACGAAAGTGTAGATCTGCTGATAAGTGTAAATACTCTTCATGAATTCGGTGACAAAGAGAAGATGGTTGAAGAAATGCGAAGGGTGCTCAGACATGATGGTAAGGCATTGATAGTTGATTTCAAAAAGGAAGGCACAGGTTTTGGACCTCCAGTAACTATAAGAGTGTCTAAACAGCAAGCAAAACTTCTCTTCGAAAGAAAAGGCTTTACAATTTTAAAGTCTAGGGACCTCAAGTATCATTATCTGATAGTTTTTCGAAGGGGCGACTAATTTTCTTTTATGAGTTAACGATTCAGCTTCAACAGGTATACCAATGGTGCGTGAGAGGTAGTTAGGTGCTAGAACGTTGAGTTGGTTGATGCTTTTGTATCCGTTTTCAGCGAGAAAACATGTGCTGACACGTGGTTTAGTTAATTGGCGAGATTGTTTTCGGGTCTCACCATCTTTTAGGGTTCATTAATCGTGCGATTAGCGCTTTGAAAGAAAGCGTTTTTGAGCTTTGTTACTCAGAGTGTGGCATTGTGTAACCAATAACGTAGGCAAAACCCTCAACTTTTCTTTCAGTTCAACTTATCTCATACACTATTTGGTGATATTAGTGAGTAATGTATTACTAACGTAAAATACCTTCACCAAAGCTAACCACCACACTAACGAGGCGCGTAAAACCAAAGAGCGGATACAAAAGCATCAACAGCCTCCCTCATTTTTGGGTTCAGAAGTTATTCCAACTCGTTTTTTAGTCGTTGTCTTTGTCGACGGATATGCCTTCTACTGTATCCTATGTACGGGTCCACAGTCTTCGCTGCCTTCCAACCGAACCACGCCTTCATTTCTGGCAAAGTTGTCGTTGGATCCTCCAAGAAACGCGTCGCCCGGTTCAATCGAAAGAAATGAGGATAGTAACGTTCTCCCATAACGCGCTTAACTATGTTGATGGCTGTGCGTGGCGAGAAATTCCACACTCTGCCTTCTTCGTTACCAATGAAAGGTCGCGTCTGTTCAACCTTCTTTATGATGAAATCAACGTATGGATAATCGGCGGGAATTTCTAATGGTTCTCGTTGTCCACCCTTCTTTGGAGTAGCATTAACAATCAACAGTTTGTCTTTAACAACGAAATCTTCTTTTTTTCTTTCCAGAGCCTCAGCTTTTCTCACCCCGAACCAATACAGGAAAGCAAGAAAGGACTTGTAACTCAACATTTTGCCCTTTGGAAAACTGGCTTTCTCCATTGCTTCCTCAAAGCTTTGGTAATCTATGGGTGCTGTAATCTTACCATACTTATACTTGGGCAAAGGTCACCACCGTAAGTGAGGTTGAAATTGCGTAAAAGGTACGTTTTACGCAAACTAATATCACTTTATAACATGGAAAAATACATCTAACTATTTATCGGCAACCTGGTTAAGAAAATTTGATGCATAGAAAATAGCAAAGATTAAACTATTATTAGTAATAAATACCAACAAATCTAGGAAACTTGGGTGCCAAAAGTGGGAAGGCTAATGGTGTTCGGGAACACTAGGATCACGGGGAGAAAGGAAAAATGAAAGAAAAGGTTGTTCTAGCTTCGGATTTGTGCAAGCACTTTGAAATCGATGATATAGTTGTTGAAGCAATAAAAGACGTAAATCTAACTGTTGAGGAAGGCGAATTCCTTTCAATCTACGGGCCTTCGGGCGCAGGAAAGACAACTTTGCTGAATCTAATTGGTGCCTTGGACAAGCCAACAAGCGGAAAAATTGTTGTTTTCGACCATGATCTTGGAGGATACGACGAAAATTTTTTGGCGACCTTCAGATCCGCCTATATAGGATTCGTTTTCCAGTCATACAACCTCATTTCAACCCTCACTGCGGTTGAGAACATCGCCTTTGTTGTCGAGTTGGCTGGCTGGGAAAGAGAACGCATCAAGAAACGTTCGGACCAATTGCTTCAGTTGGTGGGTTTGGAGGATCGCGCCAACCATTTTCCCGCTCAACTCAGCGGGGGTGAACGCCAGAGAGTGGCTTTTGCACGTGCATTAGCTAATGACCCCCCACTTCTTCTTGCAGACGAACCTACCGGAAACCTAGATGTGGAAACTGGTCTGGAGGTTGTTAACATCCTCAAACGAATCAAGGAAGAGGGAAAAACCATTATTGTAGCGACACATGATGAAAAACTTTTGAAACTTGCAAACCGTTCCTTATGCCTGAAGGGCGGGAGGCTCATGGAATAATGAGTGAAATCTCCTTTCCTATCAAAGATTTGACGCGAAGAAAAACTCAAACAATGTTAACAATTCTCGGTTTAACAATATCTACAGCTGCAACACTTTTTCTTGTTCTCTTCGGAAGCAGTTTAGGCTTTGAAATCACCTATCTAATCCTAGGAGGGCGATTAACCAGCGGTTTCTACAACATATTCTTCCAATTTATAATAATTGTCAGCATTCTAAACCTTCTGACTGGACCAATCATAATCTCCTTTCTTATCCATTTAACGATGACTGGAAGAATGCGAGACATCGGAGTGATGAAGGCAAACGGCTGTTTAAGCGGCTCGATTTCTACATATTTTATCACAGAATTATCCTTACTCGTCATCCTCAGCTCAATAACCGGAATAATCTCTGGAGTCTCAGCCTATTACATCGCTACTACTTTTGTGAACGCTTCAGGATTCACCATCTCCCAAACTCTAAACACTGGAGCAATACTCATCATTTCAATAATCCTCATTATTTTCTCCCACATCTTCGGAGCTCTACCTATACTAAAAGCAGCCAAAGCAAAACCAACAGAAGCCATGTCTCCAATTTACCAACTTGGAACATCAGTTGGCGCAGGAAAAAACATCCCTTCAAGATTGGGATTCACGTTTAAAGTGGTGTACAGAAATCTGGTTCGCAGAAAATCCGCGACCCTTCAAGCGATACTATGTCTTACCGTAGTTTTGACCTTGACAACTGTAACGATTGCTGGAGGATTGATTGCGGATGCAACTACCACAAGTTATGTTGAACGAGGCATAGGTAGAGACGTAATTCTTGTAGGACATCCAACCATTGCGGAACGTTATGTTGATCTTCTTTCTCAGTTTTTTGAAGCCAAAGATTTGGAGCAGATTGATTATCTTGAATCAGAGTTTAGGATTTCGGAATCTTTTGTACCCCGTTTGAGCGATATTTCAGGGGTTCTGAAAGTTGATTCTCGTTTAATATTAGAAAATTCTGTCCGAGAAGTCCCTGGAATTATTCTTGATCCTTTAGAACAAACAACTGCCGTAATGATAGGTGGCAATCGAGTTGAGGATGCATTAATTTTGGGTGTAGAACCTGAAAATGTAGTAAATGATTGGTTTCTTGTAGGAAGAAAACTTGGAAAAGACGATAAAGGATCCGTGATGATTGGCGATTCATTGGCTGTGACTATCTTTGAGGACGCTTTTAATCAAACACTCAAAGTCTTTGAACAAAATGAACCCCCATTTTATGACATAGTAGGAATTGGAGTAGACCCACTAAACAACGGAAAAGTCGTGTATATGCCCCTAGAAGATTTATACAATGACCTAGGACAACAAGGATACAATCTTCTATTGCTCAAGATCGACCCTGCACAAAAATCACAGGTTATTGCTCAAATAGAAACGGAAATTTCAGGAGAAAATTTGATGAATGTAGACCTTGACCAGATTCTTGATAAGCACGTGAGTTTTCTGAACAACATCTGGTCGTTAGTAATGTTTTTGCCTCTCTTCTCCCTAGCAACGGCTGCAGTCTCTCTCCTAAGCTATCTGATGCTTTCTATTTCAGGTCAGCAGCATGAATTTGGTATCATGAGAGCTTTGGGCGCTAAACCAAAAAGCATCATTAAAATCGTTTTTTCTCATGCATTATTGATTATTCTAGTTAGTGCCGCAATTGGGATTTCCGCTGGCTTGTTTATCACTTTTGCTTTTTTGATTGCTGATCCAATTATCTCCCAATCTACACTAATTTCAGTTACAGGATGGTTACTCTTAATCATAGGCCTTCTCTGCGCTTCTAGCCTGTACCCAGCTATGAAAGCGGTAAAGAAGACAGTTGTTGAAGCAATTTCTGCAACATAACAAGTAAACCCCTTAATGTTCACGTGATTGAAAAGAGCTGTTGTTGAAATAATTGGGTAACTTAGGTCCTAAAGTTGCTTTGAAATGTTTTAATTCTGTAATGTGCCCTGACATTTCGTCCAAGAAGTTTTGGAGCTGCAGAATCGGAACAACCGGCACCTTTTCAAAAAATTTTACAGGTCCAGGAAATAATGACAGGATCACAGGAAGAAGAGTTGCTTTCTTCCAATCGACTAAACCAATTCTTTTCTGGAGAGAAGGAAGTGCCTCTGCTAGAATTTTGGTTCTTTGAGCTTGTGCTTCAGCAACCCGTTTTATTGCTGAATTTCCCCAACCACGTCGCCAACGTTTGCAATCTACGCAAACAATAATTGGTTCACAAGACGCAAGGACGTCAATCTCCCATCTTCTTCCTGCTGCTTTAAAACGGAAGCGTCGTTTAACTGCGTAATTGTTAGTTTCAAAGGCTGTGGCTGCGAAATTTTCAAATTCTTTCCATTCAAGAACTTTGCACACTCTTTCAATGTCCGTTCCTAGATTGATGGCGTGAATGGCGAGTTTGGCACGTTGGTTCGAAGATAGTTCGATTATTCCGTCTTCACCTTCGACAAGACCATTTTCACGAAACCCCTGAAGAAAACCATTGGCAACGTGGACAGGAACATTGGCGTCGATTGCAACAACTTCTTCACCAACTGTTCCACTCTTAGTTAGTTTAAGTAGAGAAATCAGAAGGTCCCTTTCGACAGCCATCTTCATCTGACTCTAAAAGGTTTCAGATAAACAAATCTTTTTCCCGAGGACGTATCAACTCGTTTGCCTTCGCCTCTTCAGACTTCACATACGCATATCCTCGAATAATAGCCACGGGAATTCCTTCGTTCGCTTGCCCAATAACGAGCTCCGCAGCTGAAGATAATTCATCTGCAATGGCGGTATTCTTAACTTTTAGCTGGTAACCGAAAAGATCAAGTTCGTTTCTCCGGTCTCGCAGTGGTTCAAAGCCGGCAACACCTAAAGCTATATTGATTTCTCCATGGCGCAGGGGGCGTCCGTGGGTGTCTGAAACTATGACGGCTACATCCTTTCCTGAGATATTCATTATCCCTTGCCTTATCATTTGAGCTGACCGATCAGCGTCTTCAGGCAAAAGTGCTACACATTCCTTTCCTGGAACATTTGAACGATCAATTCCAGAGTTGGCACAGATCAATCCTTGTTTAGTTTCAGTGATGAGCTTTCCTTTTCGCATTCGTACGATGCTTTTGGATTCTCGGAGAATGACCTCGACGAGCTTTGAGTCTTTCTCAGTTCTCTTGGCTACAGATTCGGCGGACTCTGAGGGAGTTACAGTTTCAAGGTTTACAACGTTTCCTTCAGCCCGAGAAACAATAACATGTGTAACTACAATGATGTCGTCGTCTTGGACAGGAGTTCCCTGCTTTTCAGCGGCTTGACAAATCAATAGCGCCAAGTCGTCCCCCTCTTTTATGATTGGCAAGCCGGTTATTCCGATTACTTCGATCCGAATCAAACAAAATCCCTCTTTTAATGAAATCTGCAATGGATACCTAATAAACTTCGGTTATCGATTCACATATTCCTGACACATATGTGCTTATCGGGCACACTAAAAACTGAAATTTTAACAGTTAACATGAAAAACATTTGATGAGAACTTTTAGTTTTGTGGCTGTGAATCCAAAATATTGCTGTAAAGCTAAAAATTAACAGTTACGTTTCCACTAGAAAGCACATCCATGTCAATAACTAAACTCGAAAAGTGGTTCATGTTATAAGTAAGCCATTATTTCAGGAGAGATTCAACCTTTTTTAGGTCCCGAGGAGTGTTGACATTATAGAATGTTGAAAGATGCGGGTCTATTTGTTCCAGAACAACCGTTGAGACGTAACGTATTCGATTCAGATTATTGACCAGAGAACGCATATTCATTTTTCCTTGTTCTATTGCCGTCTTTGCTGCGGTTAAGGCGGATTTTGTGTGATAAGCGGCTTGAAGAGGCTCTAGGTATCCATTTGGCCATCTAGGGATAACCGCACTTCTATTGACACAGATGTCAAGGAGAAACTGAACTATTTGGGTTGAAACTAAAGGAGTGTCACATGGCAAAAGCAGCGAGTACTCACCTTTTGCACTCTCGAATCCAGTTATTGCGCCAACAAGAGGGCTCTGAAACTCTTTTTTGTCGATAACTATGTTCGCTTTCCCCTCCAATATTGTTTCAAATTTCTCTTTCTGAAGTTTAGAGCTAACAACTATCGTAATCTCGTCAACTACTCGGGATACTTGATCAATCACGTGAAGGACTAGGGGTTTACCTAATAGAATGACTAATCCTTTATCGCTTCCAAACCTTCTAGAATAGCCTCCGGCAAGAATTACTGCTGATCTCTGCAAGATAATCGAGTTCATCAAGTTAAAATTTAGCTTATTATTGTTTTCCCCAGTTCAGAAGACACAATTAAATTTAGAGAACTGTTTTCGGTAGATTTCTCAGACAAGGTTTTTCCGTTTCGCTTTCGGAATTCGACTGATTTCGTTTCTACTTTTTGCCGTTTCTTAGTCAAAAATAGCGCGCACAATGAAGAGTATGAAGGATGTTACACGAAAATGCTAAATAAAGCAATCAACATGTCTAGGATTTGCTGCTTAAAATTAAATATCGTTTGATTTCGTGACGTTTCGTCTCTTCAAATTTCAGAAACCGTCGCCTCTGAAAAAACATAGAGACATGATCAAGGTAAATAAGGGATTAAAACGCTGTTTCCGCCAAAAAAAGCCGAAAAATTAGTCTCTAATATTCAGTAAACCTCTAAATATGCCATCAGTTACTGCACTATTTTTGTTCATATTTAAGCTTCGAAAACAATCGTAGCTTTTGGGCAACTGTTATTAGATTGTGACTACGCTTGGGAGAAAAAAATGTCTAAAACACATTTTCTAGTGTTTGGCTCCTCGGGATCGGAATTTTATTCGCTCTGGATAGGTGTAAACGTTCATTCGTCTGCTTTTTACAAAACCGACTAACGTTATTCCGGTCAACTTGGCTACTTCCAGACCTGAACTTAGGGCTGCTGCTAAAGAGGCAATCAGGGGAATCTTCATGCGAGCTGCTTTCAAAACAATGTCGCCAGTGAGACGCCCGCTCGAGGCAAGAAAGAAGTCTCGAAAATCAATGTTTTTGTTGAGTCCTGCACCTATTACTTTGTCCACGGCATTGTGGCGTCCCACATCCTCAGCTAAAGTGGCCAATTGGCCATCCATTGAGTATAGTGCGGCTACATGAACCCCACCAGTTTCTCTGAACTGTTTAGCAATAGTATTAAGTCGCATAACTGACCTCAAAATAACTTCTGCCTCTACAATTGGCGCTATTTCCAACTGGGTTAAGCTGAGGCTATTTATGAGATCCGAGAGGGGCCAATAGTCTGGAAAGCCGCAGGAGGAAACTACTAGACGCGCCAAGCGTTGTGATGATGAGATTCGAGTTTCAGCATCGATTCCTGATTCGAGTTTCACCAAACATTTTCCGGCTTCTTTCAGTAGCAAATCTTCTATTTCGTCTGTTGATTTCACGAGACCTTGAGAAAGAAGATGTCCAATCACCATTTCTTCAAGTTGGTCGGGAGAACAGAGGATTGTCCCGTAGTGAATGTTGTTGAGATATATGTGAATGGCGGTCTCTTCTGCAACAAAGTCTTTCCTTTCTTCAATAGTTTTTTTGGTAAAGTTAATTCGGGAAAGTTGGACCTTCCGCATACTCTTCTTCTCCTATGTCTTCAGTTCAAAGAGGATGTATCTAATGATTTCGTCGGCTATGTTTATTTTTGTAACTGATTGAAGCCCTCTCCATCCTGGTTGACTGTTCAATTCAATCACTACTGGTCCTTCGGGTCCTTCTATTATGTCTACGCCTGTAACTTTGCATCCTATGACTTGTGCTGCTTTCACTGCAAGATTTTCCAGTTCCTCAGTAAGATTCAAGGTTACAGGTTTTGCTCCCAGACTTACATTTGTCTTCCAAGTTTTTGCTATTCGTCGCATAGCAGCCACAACTTGATCACCTATGACGAACGCGCGTATGTCGGAACCTCCATGCGGTATGAATTTTTGGAGGTAAAGTACACCATGGTGAAACGATATTGTTCTGAATATCCGTGCGGCAATGTCTGGGTCAGATATTCTGGTGGCGCCTACTCCTCTTGATCCAAAGAGAGGTTTCACAACAACGTCTCCACCCAACTCGTGGAAACATTTCAGTGCTTCGTCATGACTTTCTGTAACAGCAGTGAGGGGAACAGGTAATCCGTTTTCCTGAAATAGGGTTAAGGCACAATATTTGTCTACAGAGCGTTCAATGGACAAAGGCGGATTAATTATCAGCATTCCAGCCCGTTCTAGCCTCTGGAGAAGGTTCATCCTAAAGATTATCTCCTCAAGGGACCCTCGTCCTATGGGGCGCGTAATCATGGCTTTCAAGTCTTGAACAAGGTCTAAATTGTCTACAGACGCTTCTGGGGTGTAATTTACTCGAGCGATGACTTGTCGATAACTGAAACATAGTGGTGTTATTTTCTGTCTATTCATAGCTTTTCGCAGTTGTGTGGAACACCAACCGTCTTGGTCTCTAGTCATAATTCCTATTTTCAAATGTTATTCCTTCTGGCACCAGTTTCTTCTGAATGATTATTGCTTAGCTTCAATAATGCTTTTTTGCTCCTAAAAGTCTGTCAGAGTCTAATCCCCGCACATCCATCAATTCTATACAACTGCGTAATCAAATTCTCTATATGTATTTGTGTTGAACAATAATACAAAAAAATTTATTAATAATTGGTAGCACCAGTTTCTTTTGAATCTCCAAATGAGAAACTTTTATAGGAGTTGTTTCGTTGTTAAAGGAACCTGAACTAATTGTTTGTCCAAACCCGAAATGCCAAGCGGTTTTTGAAAATCTTATAGTTGTTAGTGACAAGTCAAAGATGCCAGCGGAACGCTACTACGGTTGTCCCAACTGTTTGATGAATCTAGATGTAGTTTCAGTTACAGCAAAGAAAAAAGAGGAAAAAGAATCAAAAACAGACACTTCTGAATCTGAAAAACCAGAAACAGAAGTTGATATTCCACCTGGCTGTCCTCATCATCTTGGGTATCTATCAACTCGTGGTAAAGATGAAGATATCTTGCAAGAATGCTTGACTTGTAAGAGAGTGTTGGAGTGTTTGTTGCAGATTAAAAGCTCTGACCAATGACGAAAAATTTTTGGTGGGGGGTGCCGCTGATTTTGCTAGCACCCGTTAACTGAATCTTGAAAAGAAGCAGGAAGCAGAGATTTTTGGTTACTGAAGAGCTTCTGCACTTAGCCTACTGTGTACGAAGCGAAAGTAAGCGTCGGCTTCTTAGAGTCGCAATACTCTAAGGTTTTGTTATGCGGAACTGGCGCCCTTTGGCAGCATTGCTAATCGCATTGGACATATTGGACAGACGTTGCTCGCAAGTTCTACCAAATTCCAATCTAATTTTCTAGCAATTCGATTTGCTATTCGTGCTGGACACTCTTTGCTCGTATCAAATATACACGGCTTTTCTGTCATTACAAATTCCTCGAATGCCATATTTTCGCGTTTTGTTTAAAAGCCTTTCTAAATCACCTACTATGCTCACAGACAAGTAAAAAGACCGAAAGGTTGTTTTGCTAGGAAAAACAGAAAAAAAGCTGTTTTCAACAATCTGCTGTTATTAGACTACAAATATGCTGTAAGAGTTAAGGGTTAAATCTTGTTGATGCTTTGTAGGAGCTGCTTGGCTTTTTCCACTTTCTTTGAGAAGTTGACGTGCAAGTAAGCTCCAAATTTGTTGTTGTATGGCGGACCTTTCCTCGAAAATAACGTTAAAACTTTTCCGCTGTGGTTTGTTTTGTATCCTTCTTCACTTGATTCGTGCCCACGAATCAACACTTTGACGCCAAGCATTCTCAGCAACTTATTTGTAACATCTTCACCGAAGAACCTGCCTGCTCCTCTGGGCGAAGCAATTGTTCCCATTATTCCCTCCCACGGATCGCTCCACAAAATTTCTTCAAGGTGGCGTTCTCGCGGATGTTTCTCATGAGCGTAAGCTATGTCATCAACGGTGGTGGCTTGGCTTGGAACCCCACCATGAAGCAAAACATACCTCTCTTCTATGAGCACACCAGTGTACAGATGATTGAAAAGCATTCGAAGCTTCTGATAAGCGTCTGAACCCCTCTCACCGAATTTTCTGTTCAGGTGAAGTGAAAGGTCATGAGGAGAAGCGAGGAGATCGCGGGGACCTTCGTGGTTTCCCCTCATCAAGATGACACGATCTGGAAACAGTTCCTTGAGCTTCAAAACAACATAATAGACTTCAGGAGAAAGGAGACCACGGTCTCCGTAATCTCCAAGGAAAATTAAAAGAACATCTCTGCCACGCTTCACATCCTCGATAAAGTTGCTGTTATCTAGGATAACCTTGAGACTTTCCAAATCTCCGTGTAAATCTCCAACTACAATTGCCTCTCCAACAGGCGGCGCTTCGACAAGTCTCCCTGTTATTAGTAAGTCTCCAACAATTTCCTTTTCATTAGCTAACCGATGAGAAACTCTTGTGGTAAGTTGAAGAAACTCATCGATGTTCGTTTCCATAGCCAATTTAATTAAATTGGTTGAGCTTTCAGTGTGAAAAGGCAGGTTTCATCACCATGTTTCAGTTCTAAAATGGTGAGACATCCTAAAATAGGCTTTGAAAGCCGCCGTTATGGAGTAGTGGGTTATTAAAATAAGAAAATGAGGGGGCGCTCCTTTAACTTAGGAGAGGTTTAGATTTTCTTGTAGTTTTGTGCTCCTTCGATGATGGGAGCAAAATTCTTGTCGGCTCTTTTCTTTTTGAACTTAGCAAGTTTGATGATTTCTTCGATGTTGATGTCTCCCTTTTTGTAGTCAACGTTCTCCAGAAGCTTTTTTCCTATATCTGACCGCACTATCACTGTTGAATAACCAGCGCTGCTTCCCACTGAACCTACAGAAACATCAGCAATTCTGCCAGTGAAGTCGTTGCAATAAGCGCATCCGCCTTGGATAGCATTGTGGAACTCTTTTACCTTCGCAGAATATTCGTTTCCGCCAATTTGCACTATGAATTTTCCTTTCTGGATCTGAGTTTTATCTGCCTTGTCCAAATCAACGCTCAGCAATCGTTTTGTCTCTTCTTTTAGCTTGTCGTAATCGAAGGCTTCAAAACAGAACAAACCCACTATGATAATTTTTAGGTCAGGATATTTACTCAGTAGCTGTTGCTGAATTTTTCTTCCCGTCCTAATTTCACAGGGGGTACCAACAAAAGCAATTTTTCTTTTACCTTTCTCCACCATTTCCCCGATTTTTGACATCATATGAACTCGCGAATATTTGGTACCTCGTGCATTCAGTATCTCATCAGCAGACTCGGCAATAATCGCTTCTGCTTTGTACCCAACTGTTCGCTTAACGACAATCGCAGCGTCGAACAATCCGTTTTTGAACCCTGAAAGGAGCAGAGCAGTAGCCATCCCTCCATCTTGTCCATCAACAGTGCTTCTCGCTGCAAAAATTTCACTGTAAACGCCTAAGAGTTCTTTTCTTGTTCCGTTTAGAAACTGTTCTTCCGCTTCCCGCATGTCCTCTTCCAGCATTGGATAAGTGTTGACCCGCACTTTTTTTGAGTCTGTAGGACACACAATCGCACAAGCCCCGCATCCAACGCAATCATCAGATATTGTGTGATAAGGAGCAGTAACTTCTCGTTCAATGCCTCGATTTGCGAAATTGATAGCAGAAACGCCAACTAATTCTTCGCAAACGCGAGTGCACAAGCCGCAAAGTATGCAGTCCTCTTCTGGGTCTACTACCCAAAAGCTCGGCTTCTCAATGTTATATTCTCTCGCTAAATCCTGTATTTTCTTCACTTTTGGACAGCGAGCTAAAAGCAGCTCTAGTAGCACCTGACGAGTTCTGAATACTTTTTCAGATTTTGTATCCACTACAAGTCCTTCGAAAACAGGGTAATTGCAGGAAGTAACAATCTTTTTTCTTCCTCGCTTGTCAGTTATTTCCACAGAACATACACGACAAGCACCAAAAGGCTCAAGAGCTTCATTATGGCAGAGCGTGGGAATCTTTATGCCAACTTTTTTTGCAACATCGTAAATGCTTGTTCCTTCTACGGCATTAACCTCAATCCCATCAATCTTCATCGTGATTTCTTTTTCACTTGCTTCCATTTTTGTTTGCGCCCCTTTAGGCTCGCTTCTCCTTCTTCACTCGTTTTACCAATCTCTCTTCTTCTGGAATGGGTGGAGGAACCGGTTCACCGGATATCTTTTTCACTGCACTAAACCTAGACGGACACATGTCATAGCAACTTCCACATTTGATGCATTTCGATTGATCAATGATGTGAACCTTCAGTTTCTCTCCAATTATTGCATCCACTGGACAATTCCTATGACAAATCATACATGCTTGACATTTTTCTGGATCAATATAATAGGATATTAAGTCTTTACAAAATAGAGCGGGGCATCTTTTTTCTTTTATATGGGCTTCATATTCGTTTTTGAAGTATCGCAGAGTTGTCAACAGGGGATTCGCAGATGTTGTTCCTAAAGCGCAAAGAGAAGCGGCACTAGTTACCTCTGCAATTTTTCCAAGCTTTACAATATCTTCCTCTGTTCCTTTACCGCTAGTGATTCTGTTCAAGATTACACTGGCTTGCCTCAGGCCTTCACGACAAGGTGTGCACTTTCCGCAGGATTCATCGCATAAGAAGTTTACAAAGTAGCGGGCTAATTCTACCATACAGGTATCTTCGTCCATTACGATCATCCCGCCAGAACCCATCATTGAACCTAGCTTGGTGAGTTCGTCAAAATCAACAGGAGAATCTAAGTGCTGCGCAGGAATGACGCCGCCAGAGGGTCCACCAGTTTGAACACCCTTGAATTCTTTGCCATTTCGGATTCCGCCGCCAATTTTGAAAATAATGTCCCGTAGTGATATACCAAACGGAACCTCAACTAATCCAGTGTTGTTAACTTTGCCTGCTAAAGCGAATATTTTGGTGCCTTTGCTGCCTTCGGTACCAATTGATGTGAACCATTCAGCACCCTTATTTATTATAAGGGGTATGTTAGCCCATGTCTCAACATTATTCAGTGTGCTTGGCTTATCCCAGACCCCTTTTTCAGATGTGTGGACATATTTTGGTCTTGGTTCGCCTACTTTTCCTTCTATTGCAGTCATCAGGGCGCTTGACTCGCCGGACACAAAAGCACCCGCTCCTCTATGGATTTTAACCTTGAAATCAAATCCTGAACCGAGTATATTTTCACCCAAGAGACCCAGTTCTTCTGCTTGTTTAATGGCTATCTCCATGTTCTCCACTGCGAGGGGATACTCTTGGCGCACGTAGAGGAATCCTTCGTGAGAGCCAATTGCATAAGCTCCTAAGGTCAGTCCCTCAAGGATAGAGTGGGGATTTCCTTCCATCACTGCTCTGTTCATAAAAGCGCCTGGGTCGCCTTCGTCACAGTTTACAATAACATATTTTGGTTCTCCCGGTGCATCTCGGCTAGATTTCCACTTTATATAAGTTGGAAAACCGCCTCCACCTCGACCACGAAGTTTGGATTTTTTAACTTCTTCCATCACTTGCTCAGGCGTCATTTGAAAAAGAGCCTTTGCTAATGCTGCATAACCGTCAATCGCTATATAATCCTCAATTTCCTTAGGATCGATTTTACTGTTGCTCTCCAAAAGAAGCCTGTTTTGATACTTATAGAAGGGGACTTCAGACAGATAACGTGCCTTTTTGCCAGTAACGAGATCGGTGTAAAGCAACCTTTCAACAATTTCGTTGTTAATCAAAGTCTTTGACACGATTTCAGGTACATCAGTTGCTTTCACTTGGAAATAGTAAATCTCTTCAGGATAGATAACGATTCTTGGACCCTTTTCGCAGAATCCCAAGCAACCTGTTTCTTTAATTTCGACTTTACCTTCCAAGCCCTGCTTCTTGATTTCTTCGTCAAAAGCTTCAAGGACTTTTTGGACACCAAGAGCCTGACAGCCTGTACTCACACATACTGAAATAGCTAACTGTTTAGGGTCTTTTTTGGCAATTACATCCTTTCTGAGCTTTTCCAGATCAGAGGCAGATTTTAATGGTTTCATACTTTTTCACTTCTTCGTTTAATCATAGCTAGCAAGTAATTTGTCGAGACTTGCTGAATTGAGTTTCCCGAAATATTTTCCGTCTATTTCAATAACAGGTCCTAGAGCGCAGCAACCCAAGCAATTAACGGTCTCCAAGGTGAACTTGTTGTCGTTTGTTGTTTCACCTGATTTAATTCCTAATTTAATCTCTAGGGAATTCAGAATTCTTGGTCCTCCGCGAATATAACAAGCAGTTCCGACGCAGACCCTAACATGATGGCGACCTATGGGCTTGAGGCTCAGTGCAGTGTAAAAGCTTGCAACTCTGAAAATTTGACTGAATGGAATCTTGAGCCGCTCGTTTATCCTTTTTACCGCTTCCTTTGGTATCCAACCAAATTCCCGTTGAATATCCAGCAATAATTGAATTAAAACCCCCTCTTCAGTTACATACTTGTCGATAATTCGATCGATTTTATCCCCTGACATGTTGACCCCCATCTGTTCCATTTTTAGAAACCTAACATGGTATCTACTAAATAAAGGTTTACAGAATTCACTAAAACTCAAGAATATACGAGAATAAAGTGTCCTTTTCAGCTATTTCGTTAATCCAGAAGAATCTGAACATTCTTGTTGGATATCTCTGACACAATTTCTTCTAAATCTTCTTTCTGCTTCCCAACTCTTCTGCGTATTTCTAGGATTTTTTTCTCTAAAGCAACACCCCTAGTTTCGAGAAGTCTCTTTTTTCTTTGCAGGTCTTTCAACTTATTTTGAAGATTGGCTCTTTCGTTTCTGGACTCGCTTATAACTCCAGATGTTGCTAACTGGTGTTTTTTGCTGTAAGCTTCCCTGCAATTCTGGTGAAGAGAAAGCAACGCGGTTTTGTTTAGAATGTTGTTTATTTGGTCTTCTGCTTTTCTTAAGCGGCTCTTCTTAAGCTTCAGTTTACCTTTGTTCATAGTGTCTTCGATTTTTTGAAGAATCTTTCTGAGTTGAGGATAGCCTTCTTTTTCTGTTGCCAAAGCAGTAAAGGGGTCAGTTAGATATTCGTTAAGCTTCTCTGTTGTTTCTGGGGATAGATTGTAACCTGGGTTACTAGCTAATGTTTGAAATTTCAGGAAGGGCTTTTGTAGATGCCGCAATTCACGTTTCACAGTCTCCTCTAGCTCGTTGATTCTTTCGTTTAGTTGAGAGAGTTCAACTACCTCGTCTTTGTCTTGGATTGCCTGCACTTTCTGCTGGTTTTCTGCTATTTTCTTCTCAAGATTTTCTTTTCTCCGCATCCGCGTTTCTTTGACTTTTTTAACTTTACCTAAATCGATCAAAGATTGACGCAAGTTTTCAATTTTTGGCGGAACACTTTCAGCGCTCTCTGCTCTAGTGTATTCTTCAGACAAAAAGGTGCGGAATTTTTGGTAAGAATCGTTTGCCCTCTTTAGGGTAACATCAAATCTTCGGCGAGATATGATGAAGTAGGGAGCGATAACTCGGAACCATTTCTGTCTTTCTTGAGTTATTGTTCGGAGGGTCTTTTCAATGTCTTCAGAAACTTTGTTGAGGCTTTCTCCCGAGATTTCGTCGGGAATGTTGAGTTCATCTATCAGATTCGCAAAGTTGTTAGTGATTTTTTGAAGGATTTTTGCTCGTCGGTATGTTTTTCGGCTACCTTTGGCTATCTCTTTTTCTGCATCATCTAACAGTTTTTCGCTAGACTCTAAAAGGTCACCAAGCTTGCCTTGTGTATCCTCAAGTAGTTTTTTAGCTTCCGCTCGCAGAGGTTCAACTATAGAAGAGGCTTCTGGTTCCAGCCAATTCTCAAGATCGTTAAGTTTTATTTTAAGCGCTTCAGCCATAAGCCTACTCACTTATGTTAAAGATGGGATTATTTCATTAAAAGTTTTTGAGAGTATCCGCTGGAAAAAGTCTCTTTTGTCATTATTGTGGATTTTTTGGGTGGTCAGTAGTTTGGCAACTGAAGTAATTAACGCGTTTTTTGGTAGCTACTCTTAAATAATTAGCCCCCAAGCTAAAACATGGATGGAACAACATGAACTCTAAAGACCTCACAATAATCGCCGTCTTCGCCGCAGTAGCGATTGTCCTAAGTTTGTCACCCCTCAAGTTTTCAGCACCCTATGCACCCTTCCTCAAATATCAGCTCTGGGAGATAGCAATAGTGACCGCTTTCATACTCTACGGAGTCGAAATGGGAGTTTCCATCGCAACCATAAACACCTTCGTGCTTTTTGTATTCTTTCCAGGAGACCTCCCAACAGGACCAATCTACAACTTCATCGCGGTCTTAAGTACGCTCTTAGGCATATATATCGTTCAAAAAAGCGTAGGCAGCAGATTCAACAGAGGCAGAGAAGCAATATTAACCACTCTTTCAACGGCGTTTGGAATCATTACCAGAGTTTTAGTAATGTCAATCGTAAATTGGATTGTACTTCCTCTAGATTTCCCGTTTGGCTACAACATAGCACCTGAAGCGTTACCGGGGCTTGTTTCTACGGTCGCATTTTTCAACGCCACCATCGTCCTCTACACAATTCCTCTCGGCTATATCGTAGCTCGGGCTGTAGGCGTCAGCACGAAGACGCCATTGTGGAACCAATGATTTATAGCTCACAGAAAAATTAGGTAAGCAATTGAGACTAACATCAAACAGCAATTCTAACTTCAAAAATAATGACCCCTAACAGAGGAATCAGGTAATTTGAACAAAGAACTAACAGTGAAAGGAAAAGTGATCAGCGGAACTAAAAAAGGAAAGCAAATCGTTAATTTACACTGGGTAAAGAGGCAATTCATTGAAAAATTGGGGTTTAACCCGTATCCAGGAACTCTAAATTTACAATTAACAAACGAAACAGACATCCAAAAACTGCATAGATCGGACGGAATTATAATAAAACCAGAAAAAGGCTACTACGAAGGAAAGTGTTTCAAAGCTTTGGTGATGGGAAAAGCTGAAGGAGCTGTGGTTTTACCGGATGTTCCTGACTATCCCCCCGATCTCTTGGAAATATTAGCCCCTGTAAATCTGCGAGAAACATTTGGGCTAAAGGATGGAATGGAAATCGAAGTCAAAATAAAGATAGAGTGACGTTTTCACAACATTTTGTACTTGATTGATTTCTTGAAGACTTCCACGTCGATTTTTCCAGCGCAGAACGTTTTTCCTGTTTTGGAGTTGTTGATCACGAAAACTGCTGGAGCAAACAATCCGGGGTCAATCTTGTAGAAATCGTAGTTGGCTTCTTTGAAAATTTCCATGAAGGGCTTTCCATAGCTCTTGGACGCTGAAGCCGGAGCTTTCACTAATAGCTTCGTTAACTCTTTGTCGTCATCAATACTTACCGTGTAGTAGGCGGTGCCAGCGTAAATTATTGCATCGTTAGTTCTCCCCATAGCATGAGCCAGTTTAGGATGCACCGGCGCCACAGGAGCATATCCACAGCCATGAGTGACCAGTTTTGGATCAAGACCCAACTCGGTCAACTTATGCAAGCCCGTCTCTACAATCCTTCCCGAAATCTGCACTGAACCAGCAACAGAAGAAGTTGGCACCAAAACCAGAAACAGATTTTTTGGATCGACTCCACATTCCTCAGAAATTTTGGCAACAGCCTCTGCCGGAGGCTCCTTAGAAGTTTCTAGAACTAGCACACCTATATCGGATGAATCGGCATAACCAATTTTTTCGTACAATTCTTTTGGTTTTAAAGACAGGGCACGGGCTGGACCAGACCCCATAGCAACATATTTACCTGCTTTGATTTGCCACCCAGCGAACTGGGACCCCAAAGTCGAAGTGGCAGGATAATCGGTGTACACAAAAATTGAGGGAAGCTCAAGATCGCCAATTGCCTTATAGTGGATTTCGGCTTTTCCAAGACCTCCGAGACAGATTTCTGTTATAATCTGACCTGCAACGAGACCCCCTTTAGCATTGATTCCAGCGTCGATCAGAGTTGCCCCAGACTCTGCCTCTTTAATAATAACGCCTAACTCATCAGCTTGGTCACACAGCCTCTCAACAAGACTGCATACAAGGCGATTGACGCTCAATTTCTGGGTTGACAATTTTTTCCCCTTTTTTATTCCAGATACTTTTCATAAGGTTCTAGTTGTGGATTTTTTGTCTTGGAAACAATCAATTTTCCTTTCCCGTTATCTGCTAAATCGCCGATGAACCTGTAGAATGGGCCTTCAATCTTTTCTCCGTCAACCTTGACTTTTGGCCTAATACTGTCAATCGTGAAACTTGGCATTACAGGAGTTTGACCATTTATAACGATTTTTCCGTTGACCATTTGTGCGCCCGCTCTTCCCTCTGAGTCACCTTGAACAAAAATTGTTCCATCATTCATGTGGATGCCAGCGAACAAACCAACGTTTCCTAATATTTTGATGAGCCCGTTCCTCATGAAGCATCCTACTTCGTGGCCAGCGTTTCCGTGTATGACGACTTTGCCCCCGTTCATTCCTTGGGTGCTACCGCGATATGCTGCGCCTATGTAATTGCCGGCGTTGCCTTTGATTTCGATGGTTCCTCCCTTCATCTTTGACCCAGCCCAAGAACCCGCGTTACCAGCCACAGTTATTGTGCCTCCGCTCATATCTTCGCCAAGGTGCATACCAACATCGCCATCAATAACTAACTGTCCCATAGTCATTCCGGCGCCAAGATTCCGCAACTTACTGACGTCTCCCTCAACCTTTATGGTAAACTCTTCTGAAGAAGAGCCGTCATCTTTCATGTTGAAAAGCTCACCTAAGGAACATTTCCGGTTTCCTTCCCACATTTCCAACGCAGCTATCTCTTTAATCGACTTTTTAGCGAAGATATCAGGAGTAATATTCTTTGCTTCTATTGGAAATTTGAAAGCCCGCTTGGGATGCAGAATTATCAAGTTTTAGACCTCCGCTTTGATTGGAATACGAGCGGGAGCGTGTATGAAGCCTTCGCGAAGAGGATAATTTTCGTATTCTACAGTCCAATACTCCCTGAATTTCTTTTTTATATCATCATTAATGTCGTGGGGCATGGAAGTTTTAACGTCTACCCAGTATGTTTTTCCGAAAACTGGCTTCACAATTTCTCCGTCCTTCACCACAATCTCTCCGCTTTTTATTGTGTAGGCTGTTCTTGTGAAGGCTTTTCTGGCAACTTTGAATTTTTTGGAGACATCAAGTTTTTCAGGGTTTAAGTTATAGATAGCGACGTCCGCGTCGGCTCCAATTCCCAGATGTCCTTTCTGTTTAAGCCCTAAGGCTTTAGCTTGACCTGCTCTCGTCATAATGGCTAGTTCGTAGAGGCTGAGTTCTCTGTCGATGCTGGGTAACAAGCTTTTCTTTCTTGCTCGCTTGTTGATTTTGCTCAAAGTTTTTTCTCTTGCCGCTCGACTGGTAAGCCACGCTATGATTTTAGGGTAAGAAGTGAATGGGCCACCGTTGGGATGGTCTGTTGTCATATATATCTTCCACGGGTCTTTGATGAGAAGGGCAATTTCAAGTCCGATGGACCACTGAGTCGCATGAACAGCACTTGAACGCTTGAATTTGAAGGGCACTATTCCGCCGCTTGTTTCGGTTTCCACATCGTGGTTCATCCATTTGTTTCCTGTTAAACTGTAAAGACCAAACTGGAACGGGCCATCTGCTGTCATGGTGGTTGTGTCTGTGAAGATCACCTGCCCCATGTCGAGGGTCACGTGATTATGGTTGTTAACATACTTTGAAATTTCTCCTGCACCAGAACTTAAAGTGCTCCAATCAGAGCCCTTGAAGCCACAGAATTGAATGTGCGTAATATGCAATACAGGTTTATCATCTTCTGCCAAGTCCTCTACACACTTCATGCTTTCTAAAGCTGTGACGTAGTTGCCGGGCTTTCCGAGGTTGTTCGTGTGAAGATGAATTGTGTGGGGAAGGTTGAGAAGCTTATTTACCTTCAATAACCCACGGATTATCTCGCGGGGAGTTATGTTAAAGTTTGGTACAGTATCGTCAAGGCTGTGGACGTTTCGTCCGAAACCCCATGCTTCTAGGCCTCCGGGGTTAACGATTTTTATTGCGTATCCTCTGGTTGCGTGGAGCATCCATGCTATATGGGCAGCGTTTTCTTCGATTAGGCCGTCTCTTATGTGTTCGAGGCTGAACCACCAATCTCCCAGAAGTGGATAGGATGCTTTGTCAACCATAGGGATGTCGGCGAGTTCCTCATGAGTGTGGCGTGCCTCTAGGGGAGCCATAGAGGGATTCATGAGGGTTGTGTACCCCATTTTTGAGTAGCGATAGCCTGTTGTGAAAGTTGAGGGAATCGAATAGCCAACTCCAGACCGTGTTAAAGCTGTTTTAACTTCAACGTCTTTAACGTGGTCTTCAGGTCTCAAGAGTCTCCCAGAATTAACTTCGCCGCCAGCTATGTGAGTGTGTATGTCAACTCCTCCAGGCATAACGACCATGCCTGAAGCGTCGACGACATTCACGTTATCCTTAACTCTTTCAACGATTTTTCCATCTCGTATAGAGATGTCCATTTTTTCGCCGTCTATGCCGTTTAATGGGTCATAAACAAATCCGTTCTTGATTATGAGTTCTGTCAATTCATTTCCCTCCTTAATTCTCGAACTTTAGCAAGAAGTTTCACCAAAATTTCCTTGTCTGAAATGAGCGATTCTGGTGGCTCTACCACCTTCTTTAGGGGCAACGGAACATGATCCATGCGATAAGCTGTTCCCTCAGCTTCGATTCCTACGAATGCAGGAGGCAAAATAACATCGGCTAACATTGTAGTGGGGGTGACCTCTGGGTCGATGGATATGAGAGGATGTTTCGCTATATTTTTGGATGCGGCTTTTGGAAAGTGAGCAACTGGGTCTGAAGCAATTACGAGGGTGGCGTCGGCTTCGTCACGGCAGAGAATGTCAACTGCTGAAGTTTCTCCTGGGTTGTATCTTGGGTACCCGTTAGATAAATCGACGGCGAAGGGATACCCGGTTTGCCACGTGAAAACTATGTTTACTCCGGTTACGTTGTAGTGTCCCCGCATCGGCATGATAAGGAATTTTGTTCTTTTGTTCAAGTCGCGGGTTAGGCTGATGGCAGCGTCTATGTTGCGATGTTTTCCTCTGCTCATTGTTAATCCTAATCCGAAAAAGATGATGCCCAATTTGCATCCTACCATGACATCAGCAAGTTCTTCAAGGGTTTCAACTGGAATTCCTGCAACTTCATCCACATCCAGTTCTCCATCATTGACAAGTACACGCAAAGCTTGCAGAAGCTCATAATCTTGACCAGGTTCAACCTGAAGGAAACAGTCAGCAGCATCTGCCGTGCGTGTCTTGCGGACGTCCACAACTATAGTTCTCCGTCTCTTCTGGTAAATATCATAAGGAAGACCCTCTTCAGATGGAGGAGCAAAACAGAATTCTTTTTTCAATACCAATTTTGAGGCTCTCTGAATTTTCTTTTTTGACATTTCGCCTCTTAATCGCGAAAGGTAGTTTGTCCATGTGCTCTCTTGGAATCTGCCATCCGAGAACATAGTGTATCGTTCTGGATGTCGAGGATGCGCGCTCCATGGGTTGCTAGCCCAGTAGATTATTAGGTCAGCACGATGTCTCAACTGTCCCAAAGTAGCACCAGGGATACCGACATCTTGAACACCCATTATGGATGGTCCGTGGCAGACGGTTGAAGTGTTGTCTAGGACGCCGCCAACTTCTTCTGCCAGTTCCACACCCACGCGAATTGCTTCACAACTTGTGTTGCTCCAACCATATAACAGTGGATAGTTTGCATCAACTAGAATCTTAGCTGCCTTTTCAATAGCTTTATCCATAGACACTTCGACTAATTCACCGTTTTTTCTGATTAGAGGTTTCTTTGTGCGGTGAGTAGAAAAGTTTAAGAATTTAGCTGCACCCATAGCGCACGCATTTCGAGCTTCAACTATAATATTGTTTTCCACGATTAGCTCAATGTCGTCACAGAAGGTTCCGCAGACTGGACAAGTTACTCCAGTTATTATTGCCATTTTTTATGCCTCCATTTTGAGCTGGTTAACTAGCTCCTGTAAAGTTAACACTTTTTCGTTAGGAGCAGGTTCGATTTCTCCAGGAATCCCCTTTAAGGAGGGCATACCTGTGCCATGGGTTTCTGGGTCCGAAATCATACTTGCCCAAGGACCATAGCTGATAAAAATCATTTTAGGATGGGGGGCTCGGAGAGACTTGACAGCTTTCAGAATAACACTACCAAATTTTGTTGTTACTTTTACGTTAGTGTTTTCTTTCAGTTTGAGAGCCTGCATATCTTGGGGGTCAATATTACATTTAACTACGTCTTCCAAGTACACATCTGATAGCTTACCCATCTCTTTTCCTTTGCCCTGCTCAATAGTGCGACCGGATAAAACTAAAACATTCAACTTTGGCATCGTCCTCACTTTGAAAAAGTTACTACCTTATAGCAACCTATTAATATTACTGGTTTTCCTCCCCACTTAACTCTTAATTTTGATTAGACACATGAAGTAATGAATCAACTTGGTTTATGAGGTTATACGTAGAACCTTTCATTTCTATCTTCACTTTCTTTCTTCCGAACCTTTTTGGGAGCCTTTAATCCTTTCGTAACCCCCAATCCAGTCATCTCTAAGTCGTATTTCACGAAGGAATACGTAAACTCGGATAGTTGCTTTGTCATTTTCTCCAAGTCTTCCTGCGTGAAAAGGCTCATGATGTCTGGGTTGTTGACCCATTGCGTCCAGCCAATCAAGCTTCTCTGTAACACGCTCAATACAAAACGCAATGATCTCACCAGCTCCAAACGGTCCTTACCTTTAGTCTTGTTAAGGCGTTTCAACTGATCCAAAATCTTCTCGGAAACCCGAATCCATTCTACACTCAAAACTGCGTCCCTACCTTTGTTTCCTAAGCTAATCATTCACAGTGACTTTTCACGATATAAAACTTAAGAGCGAATTTGATTTCCAAAAGATTCTGTTAATCGGTTAATCTCGTCTGCTTCTCAGTTGACATCAAATTTGAGAGCCGAATGCCTATAAGACGAATTTTTCTGTCAGGACGCAAGTAGACTTGCAGCAAGTCTCTCGAACTCTTCTGAATATCTTTCAGCCGATCCGTGAAGAAAGTCAGTGTTTTGCCATGGGTGTGGGTTTCAAAGTTTGCGTATCTCACTTTAATCGTAGTAGTCTTGAAAGTGAAATTGGAAGCCGTAAGTTCCCTATGTAAATCTTCTGAGATGGCGTCCAAAGTTTCAAAGATGAAATTCGAGTCAGAAGTATCCTCCTCGAAAGTTACTTCTCTGCTCATAGATTTTCTAACCCACCGCTCTTGAACCTCGCTATTGTCGATGCCCTGTGCTGAAAGATACAGCTGAGTGCCCGCAGCACCGAATTTCTCAACCAAAACAGACGCATCATATCCAGCTAGATCACCTATAGTTTTGATTCCCATCCTGTTGAGTCTGGTTTCGGTTTTTCTGCCAACCCACAGCAGCTTACTTACCCGTAGAGGCGAAAGAAACGTTTTCACATCTTCTTTCTTTACAATTGTTAGACCGTCTGGTTTCTGGAAGTCGCTGCCTATCTTGGCTACCAGCTTGTTCGGTCCAACCCCTATGGAACAGGTCAGCTTCTCTTTATCGTAAACTTCTTCTTTGATTTTTCGCGCCACTTTTTCGGCTTCCCCAAAATTTTTGACTCGCGAAGTTACATCCAAAAAAGCTTCATCTAAGCCCCAGCGCTCAAACTTGTCAGCATATTTGTGCAATATTGTCATGATTCGGGCAGAAACTTTTTGGTAAAGTCGGTAGTTCACTGGCAAGTAGACGGCGTTGGGACATAATCTCCAAGCTCTTGCAATTGGAATACCGGACTTGCAACCGTACTTGCGGGCTTCATAATTGCAGGTGCTAACAACACCCCTTCCCATACCGTCTTTAGGGTCGGCTCCAACAACAACGGGTTTCCCTCGAATTTCAGGATGTTCTCTCTCTTCTACTGCAGCAAAAAACTGATCCATATCAACGTGAAAAATTATCCTGTCGCTCTTTTTCGCCACTCTCAAGGACTCCACTTCGAGAAAATAACTTGAAGAACAAAGTCGATTGCTTTGAGTTTCGCTAATGCATCTTTCGAATCTTCTACACTTAATCTTTTTTTCTGCTTGAGTTTGATCAGACTTGAAACCGTTTTATGTAATGAATCGAAAGCAGCTTTAACTTGAAGGTCATTGTTCATGTTCTCCTCAAACCCAGTCTTTATTTTTTTCACCAGTTTCTTCGCTCTCACGCTAGATGTCTGTTTAGAACCATCTTTCACTCTTAGGTTCTTAACCATCTCTCTAAAACTCTTGAGTCGATTGCAGACTTGATTGTATTTTTTGAAGGTGAAGTTAATTTTTCGTCTATAGTGACCGTAAATAAAGAAGAACCGAATATGATTCCATATACATTCGGTTTCCAATAGGTCTCTTGGGTATTCTATGTTGCCTCTGCTTTTTGACATCTTTTCTCCTTCAAGAAACAGGTGTGCTGCGTGGAGCCAGTAGTGAACGAAAGGCTTGCCTGTTACGGCTTCAACCACTGCGATGATGTAGTCGTGGTGACGATTGGTGCTGTCGATTCCGCTACACCAGATGTCAGCCTTCAAACCGATAGATTTCAGCACCATGGCGGGGTCTTGAATGTTCCATGAGGGTCTTCCTTTACCTATTTTTGTGTCCCAAAAAACTTTGTCCCCTTCTTTGTAACCATGCCATAGGATGAAGTCCCCCTTGTTCCATTGGTTATTAGCGTAAGTGTCCTTGTGAAAGCGCCTCTTTTTCTTGGGCCACTTGCTCATGTCTAAGCCGTAGAGTTTGCCGAATCCATCAAACTTCAATGGATCATAGTAGACGTTTTTTCGACCTTTATGGGTGTACCAGTAGGCGTACCCCTTTTCCAACAGAATCTCTATGAGACTCACGGCTTGATTAACGGATGTTGAAGACCGCGGCAAGTAATCGGGAATTTTGACCTTCAGGCTCTTCAGTTCACTAATGAAGGTTTCAATGTTACCGTCAGTCAGTTCCTTCAGAGGAATTTCTTGGTTCTCAGCTTCGGCTAAGGCTTTGTCTTCTACATCGGTGATGTTTAACACCCTCTCCACTCGGTAACCAAGATATTCAAGGTAACGTTGCACGATGTCTTCAAAAAGAAAGGTTCGATAGTTGCCAATGTGAGGCAACTTGTAAATGGAGGGCCCACAACTGACCATCCTAACTTTTCCTTCCTCTAAGGGCTTGAAAACCTCGAGTTTTTTGGTCAGCGAATTGTAGAGATTGAGCAAAAATGTCACCTACTTTTCGATGATTACATGGGCTTAATTGTATGTTATATTTTGTTTGGTTTTCACTGTTTATTGCAGTTCGAACCGTTTCACTACACAATAATTCACGCAATACTCTACCCGAACAGTTGACGGCTAAAAACAGTCGCGCTCAGTTTGTTGGCAAACTTTTGAGCCATTTCTTGTATAGTTCATCGTCAAATTCAGGTGACTGCATCAACTTGGTTTTTGTTAAGGGTTCTCCTTTCTTCGAGTGGGGTTTCCGTACTACACTATCAGTATATTTCTCGATCTCTCTAGCTTCTTCAGCTAACTTGGCTGCTGCCTGAGCCATTTCATGTGCACAGGTGACAAGAGGAATGAATTTTTTACTATCTTTTTCTATAAAGCAAGCTTTAGTGTTGATTTCAGGAATCTTAGATGCTATGTGATACGCAGCCATAGCTTTGGCTTTTGCGTAAGGATTCGTAAATTCTGAATTGTCTCGAATTGTTTCAGTGTTAATCACCAATCTTGGCAGACGGACAGCTAAGTCCTCTTTTAGAACAGCTATTACCCTATCGATTTCTTGATGTATAAGTCTGAAAACTCCGGTGATTGCGAGTACCTTGATTATATTCGAGTTAAAAAGCGCCATTTCCACAGGATCCAAAAATTGTCTCCTTGCTCCGATCAATGGGTCGCCAAGAACTACTATGTAGCCTACTCCCTGTGTTTCAAGTTCTTTTGTCATTCGCTTTGCGACAGCGTCTGACATCACAATTGTGTGTACTCCCTTTTCTAAAGCCATACTCCTGGCTGCAGCAGGACCAGGAACTGCGGGGTTTGGAGAGATTAGAACTAGAAGATTAGGTTCGAATTCAAAAATTTTTGGAATAGAGTCTTTTACTTCTTCTAAAGTCATTTTTGCACCTGAAGTTACTGTTCGAACGGTGATGTCTTTGCGTTGTGCGAGTTCGTCTAGAAGAAGTTCAAAGATGGGAGCTGTTCCGACATTACCGCATTTGAAAACACCTATCTTTATTTTGGTTGAAGGTTCATCCATTGGAATCACCTGAAACATGTATTAAGCAACAAAGCAATGAAGAGGCTTATATAATTTGGCTCGTATCTCAAAGTTGTGTATATACCTTATTAACGTTTATGTACTATATAGGCAAAAAGTATATATTTTCGCAAAATAAGCATAACCACAAGCAAGAAGTTAATAAATAAAAATTTGGTGAAAGATATGGAAACATTAACTATAGAACCCCTGAAAGACAAAAAACTAGTAGTCTTAATGGTTGAAAAAGAATATAATGAGCCTTTTTGGCTGATAGAACCAACAAACAAACCCACCAGCGATCTAAGCGCACTACACAAACCATCAATAGCACTCACAAGTTTCCTAGAGAAGCTGATTAAAAAGATAAAGCCAGACTTCGCAACTGAAGAACTTGGTTTGCGCTCACTTGAAGAGTTCAACGAAAACAACAACATATCAGAAGTCTTCAAGAGAAACGAAATAGCGTTTCGCCCTGTTGACATCGACGAAAACGCCAGAACTTACATAGCTCAACTCATGGCTGAGAACAAACAACTAAGAGACCGAATAATACAAGCGCTAAATGAACAAGTCAAGAAAAAAGGGAAAAGCAAAGGGTACAGCATCGAAGAGGAATATCTGATCGCTTATGGTCAATATCTGCAAAGTGAACTTGAGAAACAAGAAAAAGAAGCTAATTTCTCGGTGAGAGAAAGCTGGATAGTAATGAAAATTTTGGATAACGCTAGAAACATGAAATCAAAGGGAGAACTCACATGCCTTCACATAAGTAGCCCCGAACACGTCAAAGGCGTAACAAAGCTTTTAGAATCATACAATGTAACCGTTGAAAACATCAAAGTTTCAAAAGAAGTCGTTCTGCCAGTCAGAGAAACCTCTACTTTGAAAGGTATCGGTGAACTATTACAGGCTATGCAAATCAAAGTGAAACCTACAATCAAAACAACTTCAATAGAACTGCCTTATCTGCTATTTTTCCTAGACTCAGACCCAATTGCTAGTCCATTCGATGTTTGTATGGCTTACGACGCAGGATACAACGCAGTAATACCTTACGAAAACGTGAATTCTAAAGACGCCAAACAGATAGTTGAAGACGCCGTTTTCTCAAGAGGACCAAAAGGAGTGAAGCGCACCACCTTCTTCATAGGAGGAAAAAACATCGTCAAAGCCGAAGAAATAACAAAAGTCATAACAAAAGCAATGTTTCCCCCCTTCAACGCTAGTGTAATAGTAGATCCTGCCGGTGCATACACCACAGCAGCTGCAGCCGTAGCGAAGGCGCAAGACGCAATAGCTTCCCAAAAACTCGGAAACTTAAACGATAAAACGTGTGCTGTTTTTGGAACAGGCTCCGTCGGTAGAATAATAGCAGTCTTGTTGACAAAGCTTGGCTGCGATGTCACGATTGCAAGCTTGAATCCAAACCGAGAAAACGGTGACGAATACGCAGCAGAACTCGCAGAACAACTCAACACGCGATACGGAGCAAAAGTACAAGGATTCTTTGCGCCTAACCCTGAGAAAAAATTTGAACTCTTCAATAAAGCCGAAGTAATATTTTGTGCAGGAACCCGTGGAGTCGAAATCATAAGCAAAGAGATGCTGCAAAAAGTAAAACTCCTAAAAGTCATGGCAGACGTCAATGCTATTCCACCAGTAGGAGTTGAAGGAATGAAACCACACGATGACATGCGTGAAATCATGCCCGGAATTTATGGTATTGGCGCACTTGCAATAGGAAAACTGAAACACGAAATAGAGATCGAAATGCTGAAAGAAGTGCGAAGAATCGGAAAGGGCACATACAACTACAACTTCGCTATGGAACTTGCAAGAAAACTACTGCAGAAAACAATCCGCCCAGCCGCACTTGAATTAACTCTCAGTTACGCAGCTAAAAAGAAGTAGCTTTGAGAAAAAAGTTAGCCCCTAAACAGTAGGGGCTACAAAACCCTATTTTGGCTTAAAAGAACGATGAATAGTGTAGAGCGCTATCTCACGCCCAATTTCCGCTATTCTTTTTATGCCTTCACGTATTGTACACGTAGAACAAATTATGACTGGGTTCTTCTTTTCATGTAAGAAAGCCCAAGTCGCAATTTCCTTGTCAGATTTGTCGATTAAATTTCCGCGTTCAATTAATTCTCCAGCTGTTTCAGAGTCCTTCGAAAAAAAAGCTTGAACTGCTTGGTCATAAAGCATATTTGCATCATTGCCTGCATTCACCATTAGTTTAATTAATGGCTCAGAGATCTTGAGGTTTTCTGCACTTAACAGCACTAGGTTTTTTGCTATTTTGGTAGCGTAATCGGCGACTTGTTCGATCAGGTGAATAAAAGTTTGATAATCAAGACAGTCACCTATTTCTATATCCAGCTTATTTGCCAATGCTGGATTTAAAGCGGCTCTTTTGACTAAACGCAGCATGAAAAAAGAAAAATGATCAACATCATCATCTAATTGAAAAGCTGTCTTTGCCAACAAAGGATCCTGAGTCCTTAGGGCAGTTAACACATCTTTAAACAACGAAGATGAAAGAATATGCATCCGTTGTATTCCTGAAGACACAGAGGCTTGGGTTTCGTCCATAAACGTTACTATATGCATGCTCTTAGCATCACAATCCATGATTCGCATGTAAAGTATCCGTACAATGTTGCGGATCGCCTTTTGCTGGAAAACAGGAAAGATATCCGTTGAAAAAAGTTTGATGCTTGAGTATCCATTTAAGTAACATGCAATGATGTGCCGTTTTATTGTCTTTGCTTTCTCGTTAGGATCTATGTGAAGACTAATTTCTTTGACGCCTTTTTTGCTTCCTGTTCCCGGGAAAACTGCCAAAGAACGGTCTCGTTGAATTGCTAAAGATACAACATCTCCCTGTTTTAATTCGTTCAATTTTGTCCAGTGTTTGGGCAAAGAGATCACTAGTGAAGATCTTCCGAGAGACATAATTTTACGTTGATCCATATTTATTTCCCTTCAGATAATTCTTAGACTGTATATATGATATCATTGAATATATATTTCTTGGGAAATTGTTTGAATAATTACACTGAGAGCATCTAATTCCAGAGATTCGGTTCTACTTTTTTCTAGTCAGTATTCAGAGTAAATATTCCATATTCATAGCCTTTTTTTATGTAATTGGGAAAAAGTGACGACGGATGAAAAATGAGAATCACAAACAAAATTCTGTTGATGTGGCTATCGTGTATATGGACAATCTTCTCGATATGGGTGGTTGCGGTTACTCCATTTCCACTCAACTTTGGTTTTGTTGCATGGCAATTACTAATGGGAACAGTCCTAGTGTGGGCAATGTTGCCCAGAGACACCTATTAAAAGTGGATATTTTGTCAACTCAGACTGATCAACCCTAGCGTGCACGTCTTTTGATAAACAAATAAACCGCTGCTAACGATATGGCAATTCCTATTGCTCCAAACACGATAATATCATCTATCCAGCCGGGTCCTCCAATAAGACTTGTATTAACTGAAAAGCGAATTAGAACTTGCCTGTAGTTACTTGCTTTGTCTATCGCCCGTATATCCAAAACGTGACTGCCATCGCTCGTTTCCGTAAACGTGTATGTTGTGCTCGTTCCCGTGTTAATCCATGAACCGTAATTTAGCCTAATGACATAGTGATCTATATTTGAGGTGTCGTCTACTCCGCTCCATGTGGCTGTAATCGTCGAAGATTTCACTTCAGTTCCATTATTAATAGAACTTACTAAGATCGTTGGAGGGGTTGTATCCAACACTATTGTATCGGAACAAGTTTCAGAAACCAAGCCAGCGTGGTCTCTGACTTGGCAGTAAACAGTCTTTGTTCCATCACCCGTCGTGAACGTCCAAGCCTTAGAGGCGGCGTAGTTCTCCCAATTCATCCAATTAATATTATCATCAGAAAACTGCATTTCAGCTATTCCTGATGTTGCGTCGGTGGCTGACAGCGTTAATGCGACAGTGTTGGTGGTTGCATAGGTTGCTTCGTCGTTGATTGATAGGGAACTAGTCGGTAGAGTAGTGTCGAAAATGATGGTGTCTGAATATGTTTGTGAAATATGTCCAGCGTTGTCTCTTATTTGGTATTGGACAGTTTTTGTGCCATCACCAGACGTTAGAGTCCAAACTTTGGTTGGAGAAAACGTTTCCCAAGGCTCACTGTCCCATTGACCACCATTGTTAAACCTAACCTGATCAACACCGGACGCTGTATCGATTGCAGACAAACTTAATGTAACCGTATTAGTGGTTGCATATGCTGCTTGGTCATTAATTGATATGGAACCCGTTGGCGAAGCCGTGTCAAAAATAATAGTGTCCGAAAACGTTTCTGAAACATGTCCCGCATTATCTCTTATTTGGTAGTAAACAGTTTTTGTGCCGTCACCAGATGCCAAAGTCCAAACTTTGGTTGGAGAAAACGTTTCCCAAGGCTCACTGTCCCACAGGTCATCGTTGTCGAACCTAACTTGGTGGACACCTGATGCTGTATCGGTTGCAGACAGGGTTAATGTGACTGTGTTGGTGGTTGTGTAGGGTTCTTGGTTATTGATTGTTATCGAGCCCGTTGGTGGAGTAGTGTCGAAAATGATGGTGTCTGAATATGTTTGTGAAATATGTCCAGCGTTGTCTCTTATTTGGTATTGGACAGTTTTTGTGCCATCACCAGACGTTAGAGTCCAAACTTTGGTTGGAGAAAACGTTTCCCAAGGCTCACTGTCCCATTGACCACCATTGTTAAACCTAACCTGATCAACACCTGATGTTGCATCTGTTGCGGTTAGTGAGAGAGTTACCGAGGTTGAGTTTGTGTAAGAATCCCCGTTGTTGATTGTAACTGAGCCAGTTGCAGCTAGCTTGTCTAGTTTTATTCCTGACAAGGTATTGTGGGGAAGCTCTTCGTTTTCAGCATAGTCTACGCTCCAGTATTCCAACGAGTTGTTGACGCCATCAGTCGTGATCAGGGGTTGCCCATCAATGCTAACAGTCTTAGTTAGACCGTCGTTAATCTTGTAGTATGTTTCAGCAACACCACTGAGGTCATCCACAGCTGTCAAGTTAATAGTAAAATTTGTGGTCTGCCATAAACCGTCGTAGTCTTGACTGGTTGTTGGGGGGGTAGAATCCCCTATTATAGTGACAACATCGCTGGAATATGATGTTTCTGCATTCCCAACAGAATTGATTCCCCGTGTTTCGATAGTGTGGGGACCCAATGATAGGGGCGGTGTGGTGAATGTGAAATCTTCTGTTGCCTCGTCAAAAAAACCATCGGTTGAATTTGCGTCTAACCAAGCAGCATTATCTATTCTAAATTGAACGTTAGTAATTGTGTTTATTGTCACATCTTCGCCTGGTCCTAATGGATTCTCGTTGGGATAGGGGTTTACGGTAACTGAACCAGTGTACGTAAGAGTGAAGTTATGGCTTGGATCAGGTAAATACGGGTTTAGAGTACTATCTGGAAATGTGTCAACGATGTCTTGGATGCCATCGCCGTCTGTGTCACGCCACCCTATTTGTCCCATAGTACCGGTGGAGAGCCACCAAGTATTTGAGTCCATAAGGGCACCAGAGTCATCGACGTCCCAAACGTTCAGATATCCACTGCGTTGAGGCGTGTCATCATATTCGTCGGTGGCATAAAATATATGACCTATTTCGTGTGCGGTTACTCGATCCATATTGTTAATGCCCCAACCGTTATTATCATATGTCATTACCATAAACGGGCCTCCAAGGTATGCGTAGGCAAATTTATCATCCGTGAATTTATTATCAGGATCATTAGAGCTGTCGACAATGAACATGGCAAAAGCCCAATCTGTTTCCGCGTAATTTCGCAAATCGTTAATGTAGTCCCTTACTTGCAAAAAATAAATGGGGTCTAAATACCCCAGATACGACATTGCTTCACTTATCCATAATCCCTGATCGCCAGAAGGGCGATTTATCGGCTCGTAACTTGTGGGAACACGCAAATACGACTCCAAAGTAAATGTCACATCTGCTGAAGGATTTTCACTACTCCACCAGTCTAAGGCGACCTGAATCTCGCTTAAAACACGAGATTCCTCATAAGAAGTCCAATCTTCAGTGGATGGATCAATGGTTCCGTCGCTTTCTAAAAAGATTACTCCAACCGCCACGTCTCCAATTAGATACTCAGAAGTTTCGAAGTAACCTGGAGTTATTGAGCTTTTATGATTCAACATCGCAAGGTCAGGTGCAACACGCACATCGTCAATCAACAGAGCGGGAATAGTTGGAGAAGCCTTAACAAGGCAGGAAATACTGCATATAAAAAGAAAACATATTATAATTCCGCTTGCTAAAAGCTGATGTTTAGCCTGACTCATGTTTGCTTGATTCAACTCAGATAATATTTTGGCAATATACTTTTAATCTTTTCTTTTATTCTAGAAAATACGTGCACTGTATTCAGTCAAAAATCTCATGATATTTCTTTCGACATTCTGGACAGAGAACATTTTCGAGCTGTTCCATCTTTGCTTCAAGCTTTTCTATTTTTCTTTGGTATCCTATGTGATTATTGGTAAATTCTATCAACCCCTTTTCAGGTTAATCTCCAAAATATAAAAACATCCCATATTATTATAAAATGTCTGGATTCAGAAAATTTTCATTCTTTCCGTTTCCTGTAACACAAAAAAAGGGTAGTGCCGTCGGAGTAACTCTGAGATTTCATCCTGAGCGTCAAACTAATGCCTTCTCGTCATCCGGCAAAATAATAGATGCTCAAACAGTAATAAAAGGTAGTATCAAAGGAGACTGGAGCTATTTACTTTTTATAAAGAAACGAGTGACTTTGGGTTGGAACAGGTATAGTAAAGCTGTAAGGCTGTAGACAATTTCGCCAAATGCGGCACTTCGTGGAACCCCAGATATAAGAGGCGTATTCAGGACTGTAGAAACGTCCACAATAATAACAAAGAGAGATATTGAGACGGTGCCCACCCAACCAGATTTCGCGCCAAGCCACAATCCATACGCGAAGGATATGGTGAAGATTGCGTAGAGAAACGTGTAAAGACTATAAACAAATTCACCATATGCACCGAGGATGAGACCTAGAGCAATAGCTGCGTGAATTGCCCCAACAAAAATTTGTACAAACACCAAAATTAGAACGCCAAGATATTTTCCTTTGAAGGAAGCAGGGAACTCAAACCTTTTTCGACTCGTTGTTTTCACCAGAGCAAATTGTTGAAAGTTCTAAACCAGTCGATTTGATATAAGTTTTTAAAGGAATATTTAACATAAGATTTTTAGGATGCTACAGTTTTTCAAAAATTTGAATCTTTAAGGAGATGAGAACAATCAAATCAGAAGAGGAATGGAAGAAAACACTCTCCCCAGAAGAATATCACGTATTGAGGGAAAAGGGGACTGAACCAGCCTTTACAGGAAAATATTTGCGAAACAAGAAAAAGGGCATTTACGTATGCGCTGGTTGCGGAAACGAACTGTTCTCTTCAGAAACAAAGTTTGACTCAGGCACAGGCTGGCCCAGTTTCTGGGCTCCAGTTAACGAAGATAACATCGAAGAAAAGCCCGATAACCGCTTCGGAATGCACAGAACCGAAGTTGTATGCAAAAAGTGTGGTGGACACCTCGGACACGTCTTCAACGACGGCCCCAAACCTACAGGTCAACGTTTTTGCCTTAATTCGATATCTCTCAAGTTTAAGGAAAAGAAAGAATGATCTTTGGTATTCAGCAAATAAATAATTGTTTTACTTCGAACGAAAAAGATATCATACACCTACGACTCCATTCTCAATTTCGGTAAGAGCTAATCACCATGAAAATTCCCACAACGGAACACCTAAAACAAACTATTTCCAGAATAAAGAGACTTGTCGCCAAACTAGATTGGCCCTTTCTTTTACAAACTACCCTCGTTTTTTTAGCTTTTATTGTACCATTGGTCATTCTTTACAGCTTGGACGCAAGTTCCTTTGATTTATTGTGGAAAGGACGAGCACCCTACCTTCTCTTTCTCTGGTTGTTCTTCTTAGAGACAGCCCTTGGATGGAAAAAACTCAAAGGAGAACCATTCACAGGTTGGACCAAAAAAACAGTTCTTAAAACAGCGTTGACTGCAGTAATCATGCTTTTGCCCACATTATATGCGGTGGGTTTGATTTTTGGTTTACATGATGGAATCGTGAATCTTGGAAGAGCTGTTGGTGTGCCCATTGTAAATGGTGATGAATGGTTTTTGACGCATTCGTGGCCTTTCTCCTTGGAATATGTTCTTTTCACAGTATTTTTTGTGATGTCTATTTGGCTTCTTTATGGGGTTAAAGGATTGCAGAGCTTCGCTGTTTCCTCTTTCTTTTTGGGAGGGGTCGGTGTCTTTTACATGATCGACACGTTCTATCCCTATGGAACCTTCACGAGTTTGCAGGCATTTGTTCCGATAACAGTCTCAGGAGTTGTCTTCATCTTGAATATTCTGGGTTACGGAACTCAAACATTCTCGGGAGGCACAGATGGTTTAGGTCTATATGCCACTAAAGCAAACAGCAGTTATTCTGCCATTGTTTCTTGGTCTTGTGCGGGAAGCCACAGCCTCTTCCTATATTCTTTTATGATTATGCTGTTCCTCAGGGGAACCCGCATATCCCGCATGAGAAAGATAATCTATGTCATATTAGGTGCGGTTGGAACTTTTTTCGTCAACATCCTACGAATAGTAACGATTTATGTAATAGGAATCAATGGCGGTCACCAACCTGCTGAACTGTTCCATGAGTTCTACGGAGAATTTTTCTTCATTGCTTGGATGTTCATATACCTCTCACTCATCTTCCTCTCCGAAACACGGCTATTCCGCAAAATTAACAGCATACGAAAGTCTAGCCACCCTCCCCCAGAAACAATGCAACCAACACTACCACCTCAATAATGAATGTAACCAAAAAAAGAATTGTAGTAAACTTGCAGGTTTTTACGCTTCATTATACTAAAAATTTGCCGAATAGCCATGATAAACGTTTTTCAAAAAAGTATACGGAGGAATGTTCAAACTATTCATGCATATAGAAAAATCACCTAAGCTACTTCAAGTCTACAGACATTGGAGCAACTTCTCTTGTAAAGATGAAAAAACTTATAGAGCAAAGCTTTGAATATGTGACAGACATCAAAATTGGATTAACACCCTATAAACTGTTCAGGAAGAGAAAATTATGGCAACCAAGTTAGGTGAAGTAGCTGGAATCCCTGCAGTCAAAAAAGACGAGAAGGGATACATTCTAAAAAACGGTGTAATAATTGAGGACACATTTGCCGAAATGTTTCCCATGTGGGCAGGCAGAATTTTGATAACTGCAGCCAACGAGAAATGGGCGTTAATTGGAGCAAAAACTGCAACTGGCTTTGCATCTTCAATCATTATGTCACCAGCCGAAGCATCACTAGAAGGCACCGTATCTCCTAAAGAAACCCCTGACGGACGACCAGGAGCAATTATCCAAATCTACCACACAACAAGGGGTGGGCTCAAGAACCAAATGGGGTTGAGAATTGGACAATGTATTATGACGTGCCCCACTACAGCAGCCTTCGACGCTTTGCCCAAAGTCAAGAGGAGACTGAAAGTAGGAAGAAGCTTACGCCTCTTCGGTGATGGCTTCCAGAAGAGCGATGAGGTTGCGGGAAGGAAAGTTTGGCGCATCCCCGTTATGGAAGGCGAATTCGTAGTTGAAGACAACTTCGGTGCCATTAAGGCTGTTGCAAGCGGTAACATTCTCATCTTAGCCAAAGACTGGAAAGCTGGTCTTAAAGCATCTGAGGATGCGAAAGAGGCTATCAGCCAGAATGTCAAAGGGGTAATAATGCCTTTTCCGGGTGGCATCTGCAGGTCAGGGTCTAAGGTTGGATCCGTGAATTACAAGCTTCCTGCATCTACTAACCATCCCTTCTGTCCCACAGTGAAAAAACTCGTATCAGACACTGAGGTTCCAGACAACGTTGACAGCGTCTACGAGATAGTGATAAACGGCTTAAACCAAAAAGTTGTGAAAAAAGCTATGGCTGAAGGAATAAAAGCAGCAGTTAAAATCCCGGGTGTAGTAAAGATTTCGGCTGGAAATTACGGAGGCAAGCTTGGCCCATTCAGAGCCTATCTAAAAGATGTGTTGGAGCTGAAATAGCCGCTATAGGCTAATCCAACAATTTTATGTATTCTTTGCCTTTACCTTCAGGAGAACCGACCAAGACACGATAGGTTTCTCGGTTAGTTCCTCTTTCCAAGACCCGTTCAACTTTACCCCTTACCTCAATTGACTCTCCATTTTCAGCTAGACTATCATAGAGGCTCTCGTAAGAAACCGCCTCAGCTATCTTCCCTAACCGTGGTCCTTCCAGAATTTCCACTTCTTCAAGTTTATAGATTGCAGGAAGAAAAAGGGAGTCTATATTGTCGCGTACAACGGCGCGGATGGTTACTTGACCACAGGGATAGTAAGTTTTCTGTCCGTATTCTTCAGCAACTTCGTCTTCCACTTTTGCTGGGTGAATGGAAAACCAAGTGTGCTCAAAGAATCCGAGGTTCCATTTTCTTTCATATATCTTCAGTGCTTCAGCAGGTGTCAATGGATAATGTTTAGATTTTTTGGAACACCATTCGTCGAGAAGTTTTCCAGCTAGACGCTTAGTACGCATTTCAGAGGTTGTGCTTTCGAATATGGTGTTTCTTAGTGCCCAACTGTTCTTTAAACCATATACTGTTACGTCGAGGTCAGAAAATGTTGGTTGATGAATATCAATAAGAATAGAACCTGTAACTCCAAAACACTCAGCGGGTACACCGCTTGTTTCTTCCAAAAACTTTGTAAATCTGAGCAGTTTGTCTTGCAGAGAATCTAGTTTTGAAGCTGATCTGAGCTGAGCCAAATTTTTTTCTGGCATGAACTGTTTTTTTATGTTTTTGTGTGGGACTGCCGTTAGTGTGATTTTGTCAACGGGGGAATGGAATAGGTAATGTGGGTGGTTATTTTCTAGGAAGCGGAAGGTTTCTAGCAGATTTGGAATCGTATATTTCTGGAATATTCTGCTGAATTTTTTTTCGCCTCTTCCCCAACTCCCAGAATCTGATGGAACATACTTAAGGTAGGAGATGACCCTGTCGGGCGGGTGTAAAGGTCCGACTACGCAGAAAAAGAAGCTTTCAGTGGTTTGAAGGAAATCTCGGTCCCGGAAGCCCCGCATATTCTCAACAGCCTAATGGAAACTATTATATCTGATCTTTAGATGGAAGCAAAATAAGCTATTGCAAATGTTACCGCGTCGTATATCCCATGCATCCAAGCTGAAGCAGTGGTATTTCCATCAGTTTTCTGCCATACATAACCCAAAACCAAACTGGTTACAGAAACGGGAATTATAGCGCGCAAAGAATTGAGTCCATGCAAAAGTCCAAACAAAACAGAGGCAAGCAACAGACCCCTTGTTCTTCCAAATGAATTTTCAAACCCTCGCTGAATGAAACCTCTGAAAGCTAATTCTTCAGCTGGTCCAACTAAAACTAGTGATAAGATAATTAGTGCCACCAGTTGGAAAATGTTGCGGGGTAGCAGAGCCGTGGCAAAGTCTTCTGCCATTGGGTCTGGACCAAGCACAGTTTCTTCTATGGCAAAAATGCTGGTAGCAAGCAGAATGAGTAATACTGCAGCAATGGATACAATCACTATTATTTTGAGGCTGGGCTTTTTCAAACCTAGTTTTTTCAAACTTGCACTTTCGTTTTTAGCAAACAGAAGTGTGATTGCCAAAATTACACCTTCATTTATCAGAATAGATAGTAGAACAACTGGAAAAGACAATTCTTGATAGTCGAGGCCCACACCAAGCATTACGAAAGCTACTATTATGCCACCCATGAGAATTCCGAGAACCAGGGTAATATAACAGGCGAAGGCTATTTTTGCTTTCCAACCAGATTGATTTTCCATGTTAGTTCTCTCCAAATTAAAATTCAAATAGTCGAGTTTTCTATTAACCGTTACCGTTCTCCTTGTCCAGAAACATCATTCCAAAATTGTGTATATGGACGGTTATTCCACATTTTTTTGAATGTTTGTTCATCTATTTCGCATTTTTAGCCGTTTTCCTTCATTCATAGGGAAATGTTTATATATAAAAATGTAATATTTTGATGTTCTGTTGAATGAAAGGTGTATAGAATGGGAACGTCAAAAAACGAAAACAACATTTTAGCAACAGTTGACGACGTTGCTGATGACTTACGGGCTCTACTTGAAAAATCTGTGAAAAAAAACCTTACAAAAGACATGCTCTTTTCAGGAGGTATAGACACAAGCATTCTAGCAACAATTGTATCAAAATTCGTCCGCATCAGAGGCTTCACTTGCGCATTCAAAGAAGCTAATGCATTGGACCTCAAATACGCCAAGCTGATGGCTGAGCGACTGAAAATTGAACATTACATTAATCCTTTCGGCGAAGACCAAGTTTTCGAAGCAATCCCAGATGTAGTTAAAACCCTAAAATCGTTTGATCCAATGGAGGTTCGCAACAGCATCACCATCATGGTTGGACTGAAATTCGCCAAATCTTATGGCGTGACAGCACTAATTACTGGTGACGGAGCAGATGAACTCTTCGCGGGCTATCACATGTATTACCGCCATGTTGGAAATAAGGAAAAATTAAGCTCTATGTTAAATAAAATGTGGGACATAATGGCGTTTTCCTCGGTTCCTCTTGGAAAATCTATCGGCATAGAAGTGAGAGCCCCATATCTAGACCCAGAAGTCAAGAAATTCGCGATGAACTTGGATCCTAGATACAACATTCAAAAGGAGAGGGGAGAAGTTTGGGGCAAATGGATTCTCCGCAAAGCCTACGAAGACGTCCTTCCCGAGGAGGTCAGATGGAGAGACAAGAACCCCATTGAGGTCGGTTCCGGCACTACGATTCTTCCCAAATACCTAGCAAAGAAAGTCTCCGATTCAGAATTCGCGGCGAAAAAGAAAAAATACCTAGAGAGTGACAAGGTCACTATTCGAGATAAGGAACAACTTCTTTACTATGAGGCTTACAGGTCGGTTGTGGGGGTACCTCATGCTATTGATCCAGATGCCAGAACGTGTCCCCAGTGCAATTCTAATGTCCCGGAAAACGCTACAGTATGTAAAACTTGCGGTGCATACCCAATAACAGCAAGCGGAACCTCAGTAACCTCTGACACAAAATACATAGACGACTAAAACCAACTTCATTCATGCCTCCAAAAAACTACAAATTTCACCACCCAACTTCATCTTTTTCATAAATCTAGATCACTGTAGAGCTGTCTAGGCTATTCTTTCAGGAAAACTTAAAGGCAATAAGGGAGGGAAGAGTTGGAGAGAAATCTTTCGGGTTACACTCACAGTTGAGGATGAACAGTTTGGAGACAAAAGACTGGATTCCCAGAGACGGAGAAACCATTCTCACAAAAGAAGGGTTCATATTCTACGTTTTCGGATATAAGCATCCGGATAATCGCGTATTCGCCTTTCTGAAATACATTCCCTCCAACCTCAGTCATCATTTTCCTATACGTTTTCTCAAACAAAAGTGGAACCTCGGAAACTTGGAACTTGCAAGACCAGAGAAACTCTACACAGCCCAAAACTACCAAAAGTTCGTGGAAACTTTTCGAAAAAATTTTCCTCAATACCTACATTTTTCTCCCTATCTGAACAAAGAAGTTTTGAGCGTTCCCTATGAAAGTATAGATAAAGTATATTTGCCAAGCGAGTGTCTGCGGAAGCTCTTCAAAAAAGAGGGGAAAGATGTTTTGCAGAAACAAGCTGTGGAGCTGGTTTCGCTTCTTTCCTCCGAATCACAGGTGCCAGTCCAAGATTTCGGAATCCACGGGTCTGTTGGGCTAAATATGCATTCAATATATTCTGATATTGACCTTGTGGTTTATGGTTCCCTGAACTACAGAAAATTGGAAAGAGCGGTTGACAGACTCGTTGAGGGAAGCAGGTTAAAGTATGTTTTCACCAAGAAGATTGACAGGGCAAGAAAGCATCGGGGACGCTACAAAGACAGACGCTTCGTATATAATGCGGTGCGAAAACCCGAGGAGATAACTGCCCAATATGGAAAATACAGGTACACTCCCATCAAAAATGTCACGTTCCGTTGCCGGGTAGTTGACGACAGCGAGAATATGTTTAGACCTGCAATCTACCAAATCACAAGCTATCATCCAGACGATTCAGCCTCAGAAGTTCTAGAAGACCAGATTCCAACAAAAGTTCTCTCGATGATTGGATACTACAGAAATGTGGCTCAACAAGGAGAAAGTATCAAAGTTTCAGGAACGCTGGAGCGGGTAGAAAACATTGAAACAGGCGAAGCGGGCTATCAAGTTGTTGTGGGCACTGCCACGCGCGAGAAGGAGTATATTGAGCCCCTTTTGTGTTGATTGTGGAGATGTGAGTCCTTGAGACTTAGAGATCGTGACGCTATAATGACTGCGGACGACATAATTTTTCGGGTTTACGGCTACAATCACCCCCCTGATGCTTACGTCTGTGATCCAGAATACGCATCTCCAAACATCTTCAAGTCCTCAAACCCTAGAGCTCGTAGAGGAAAAAAAGAACCTATTTATTACAAGTTCTTTGCAGACGAAGGACTTAAAATTGTTCTAGAGAATTATCCGCAATACACAATTTTCCACGAACCTCTGCAAAAATGTCTAGTAGGCGTAACAGTCGATAAAATCATGAAATGCCGTAGCCCAAACATCGGATTGCGGCAACTGATTGCGAAGAAACCAAGGGACGCCCTTCACAAAGCGTTACAAGACCTACTTTCACTGGTTTCATCCAAATCAGGATTGTCTGAAAGAGATTTCGGAGTCTTCGGTTCACTACTTCACGGCTTCTACCACCCCAAATTTTCAGACTTAGACTTTGTTGTTTATGGCAGAGAAAAATTGAGGAAACTCAGTGAGACGTTAGAAAACCTTTATGGAGAAGGCGATTATCTGCGCAACGAGTTTGACAGCGAGAAGGCTATTGAAGGAAAAAATTGGTTATTCATTAATTACAGTCCAAAAGAGTATCTTTGGCATCAGCAAAGAAAAATGATCTACGGTTTGTTTAAGGCAAAAGCTGGTGGACGAGTTGTTAAAGCAGAGTTTGAACCAGTGAAGGACTGGAAAGAAATCTGCAACGAATACAACAAGGATAAACGGATATTCCATGTGGGTTGGATTAAAGCAATAGCTGAGGTGACTGATGACCGGGATGCGGCTTTTATTCCATCAGTGTATCCAATTGAAATTCTTGATGTTTTGGAGGGACCAAAAGTTGATGATGTTGAGCGGATATTCTCATATATGGAAGAGTTTAGGATGCAGGCAAAACCGAATGAACAAGTTTTGGTTGAAGGGAACCTTGAGAAAGTAGTAACTGGCACCAAAGTGTTTCATCAAATTACGTTAAGCTATGGTCCTCGCTACTACGAACAAACCTTAAAAGTTAACAAATGCTGAATTAGCGCGCACACACTACTCGTATTAATGTGATGGAAAGGAGAGAGATTAACGATGCGTGAAAGTTCACGTGAAAAAGAGAAGTTATGGTTTGACGAGTTAACTATGAAAGAAGCAGAGAACGCTGCTAAAGACGGAACAGTAGTAATTATTCCATGTGGAAGCATCGAAGAGCACGGATCTCATCTGCCGCTTTGCACAGATAGCCTTCAGGCAGAACATGTAGCTTTAGAAGTCGCTCGGAAAACGGGTTGCTTGGTTGCACCCCCCTTAAGGTACGGTGTCTGCAATTCCACAAGAAACTTTCCAGGAACTATCACCATAACCTTTGATTCGCTACGAAGCATAATGACTGACATTCTTGAAGATTTCATCCGCAATGGTTTCAAGAGATTGCTGATCATAACCGGTCATGCAGGTAGATCACACATGACGGCGCTTAAACTTGCAGCCAAAGAGGTCGTGACCAATCACAAGGACGAAGACGAAAGACCTCGGATCATGGTTTGCTCAGATTACGATTTTGCATTTGATCTAAGAGGCAAAGATTTTGATGAAAGAGACTCTCACGCTGGAACAATTGAAACCTCAAGAGTAATGTCTATTCGATCAGACTTGATAAAAGGAAAGGGCACACGAAACTTTCCAAAACTGCCAAGGTTCGAGGTAGTTCCAGATCCTGAACGATACTTCCCAAGTGGAGTGATGGGTGACCCGACAATAGCAACTGCTGAGAAAGGGCAACGAATAAACGAGCATGTAATAGAACAAATCGTGAAGCTAGTCAAAGAATTATTATGCTAAACAACATTGATAATTGTGTAGCCAGTTGTCGTTTTCAGCAACATTTATTCATTGTAGTAAACATAAAACTTCGATGAAGCGCCATGATTGTTGGCATATGTGGGAGCCCTAGGAAAGGTGCAACAGAGCACGTTTTAAAAGAAGCCCTAAACATGTTGGAAAAAATGGGGTTTGAAACAGAGGTTTTCACGGTTAGGGGCAAAAAAATTGGTTTCTGCACCCACTGCGACCATTGCCTGAAACATAAAGAATGCATAATAGCAGACGACATGAACACCGTCTACAGTCTGCTGAAGAAGGCTGAAGGGATAGTAATCGCTACCCCAGTCTACAATGGAAGCCTCAGTGCCCAAACCAAAGCCGTCATGGACCGATGCAGAGCCATCTTAGCCGCAGACCCCAACGTCCTCAAATACAAAATAGGCATGGCAATCGCGGTTGGAGGAGACAGAAGCGGAGGACAAGAACTAGCGATTCAGCAAATCCTAACTTTTTACATCCTAAACGCAGTCATACCCATAAGCGGCGGTTCCTTCGGAGCAAACCTAGGAGCAAACTTCTGGTCAAAAGACACCCTAGAAGGTGTGAAAAAAGACAAGGAAGGTTTCAGAAGTTTACGAAAGACAGTTAAGCGATTCGCTAAAGCTTTGAAAAAAATTGAAATTACAAACAAGAATTAAAGGTTATGGAAAATGGCTGTTGAAGCTTTAGAACTAAAAAAAGATAGAAAAACGAAGAGGGTAGCTTGGGGAATCACAGGCAGCGGAGACCGATTACGTGAAGTAGTTGAAACAATGCAACAAATCAAAGAGCAGTATCAAGACGAAATTAGAATAACAGTTTACCTTTCGAAAGCAGGAAACCAAGTGGTAAACTTTTACTATTTAGCTAATGATCTGAAGGAAAAATTTGATAAAGTCAGGGTTGAAACTAACTCGAATATACCGACTCTTGCGGTTCAGCTGCAGAGCGGAAAATTAGAATTTTTGTTGATTGCTCCAGCAACAGGAAACACAGTTGCAAAAATCGCAACTGGAATCGCAGACACGTTGCTATGTAATGCAGCCATAATGGCTCTGAAATCCTTCATACCAGTCTACATCTTGCCCTGCGACTACAAGGAAGGCGTAACAGTTACACAACTTCCAGACGGACGTAAAATGAAAATACGAGTGAGAAAAGAAGATGTGGAAAACGTCCAAAAACTGGCAGCAATGGACGGAATCCATGTACTGGAAAAACCTGAAGAAATCCATCAGGTCTTCCAAAAACACTTCAAACCAGAATAGCCCGAGCAGAATATTTAGACAAAAAGCATTCTAAAAGACGGACTGGAGACTAAGTAGAATTAACGTTTTTGAAACTAGAAGCGGAAGAATTATCAATATGCTAAACAGGACGGCAGTCAGCAACAAAACACGTAGGGCTTTTTTGATGTGTGCCGGTGATAGGTCGTTATCATCTCCTATTACATAGAAACTAGGTTTTTCTAGCTGGATGTTTAATGCTCCAGCCATTGCTGACAAGGTCCACCCAGCGTTGAGACTCGCTGTATTTTTCTTATCTCTCTGCAAAATCCTCCAAGATTGCCTCCAATTTTCTCTCAAAAAAAATGCAGATAAAACCATTAATAATGCGGTGAGCCTAGCCGGAATATAGTTAGCTACTGTGTCCATAGTTGCCGAAAACCAGCCGATGTTGACGTGATCTCGATCTTTATATCCAACCATCGAATCCAAGGTGTTAACAACCCTGAAGGCAAACGCGCCTGGAACACCGAATAAAGCGAAATAAAAAAAGGGCGAAGTTATTCCATCTGTTGTTCCTTCAGCTATTGTCTCAACCGCCGCAGAGATTATGTTTCGTTTATTTAGCCCAGTTGGATCTCGTCTTACGATGAAAGGTAACAACTCTTTCGCTTTGTTATAGTCTTCGTTTTCTAGGCAATCTGCGACGGGTAAGGTATACTGTCTCATGCATTTGATGGCAATAGTAGTGCTTAGCAAGAAAGCTGACACAACAATATACGGTAACCAACCAAAAAATTCGCGAACCAAAAAAATCACCAAGAAGGCAGGAACCGCAAAAATTAGGATAACAAATATGCCAAGGAGGACACCATTTATCTTTTCTGCCTTTGAATTTTCACTTTTAATTTTGGGCTTGAAGTAAGCTATGAGCTTTCCCATCAACAAGGTCGGGTGAATTTTGTCTGGCAACTCGCCAAAGACTAAATCAATTAAGAACGCAAAAGAAAAGATTAACAATGAATCAAAGAGGAATGAAAAATCTAATATGAACATCTTTTCTGTCCAAAACACTCAGTTAAATAAAGCGACGAAGTTAAGCTATACAGATTAGCACATCTTCTAGGCGGTTTTTCCCACAACTTCAGTAAGCGCCTCCAGCAACCTTTCATTCTCTTTTCGCGTTTTAACTGCTATCCGAATATGGTACTCATCAAGGCCTCTGAAAGAACTGCAGTCACGTATCAAAATACCGTATTTTAGCAGCTTCTCTTTGAGTTGAGCGGCTGTGAAACCCGATTGCTTGATATTAATAAAGATAAAATTTGCATCAGCTGGGTATAGCCTCAAAGAATTAATCTCATTTAGTTTACGATTTAAATACACTCTTTCAACTCTAACAAGTTCGCGGCTTTTCTTCAGGTGATCTTTGTCAGTTAATGCTGCTACTGCTGCAACTTGAGCTAAACAGTTTACGTTCCAAGGTATCTTAGCATTCATCATCAGTTTGATTATCTCTTCAGAAGCAATTCCGTAGCCTACTCTGAGCCCTGTCAATCCAAAAGCCTTTGTAAATGATCGCAAAACAAAGAGGTTAGAATATTTACCCACTTCGTTGATCAATGAATTCTGTTTCTCTTTATCCACAAACTCTAAAAAATCTTCATCCAAAAAAAAGAGGACGTTTTCTTCAAGTGCCTTTTCAAGTATCGCTATTAAATCCTCATGTCTGATGAGAATACTTGTAGGGTTGTTTGGATTGCATAGGAAAACGGTCTTCGCGCCCTTTAGATGGTGTGTGAAGAGGTTTGGTTCAATATTGAAATCTCTATTTAGTTTGATGTGTTTAGGTTCGCCTCCTACTTTCCTTACAGCGTTTTCGTATTCGCCAAATGTGGGCGTAGGAATAAGTGCAATATTCCCCTGTTTTAAGAATACGTCAGCAAACAAGTAGATGATCTCTGTAGACCCATTACCGACCACAACATTGCCCTCGCTGATCCTCTCGAAGTGATCTGCAATAGCTGTGCGTAATGCAGTGAAAGTGGAATCGGGATACATTGGAATCTGTCCAAGATTATTTTTTATCGCTTCGAGAGCTTTTTGAGAAAAACCCAGTGGGTTAATGTTTGAACTGAAGTCTAGAATCTCTTCTATGTTGAGACCAGTCTTTTCTCTAATCTTCCAGAGTTCACCTCCATGAACACAGGGCTGAAGACTTTTAATTTCTTCGCGTGCTAGCCAAGTTGGTCTCACGTTCAGTTTATCCTCCGATCTTCTCAAGTTCTGCCATCTTTAACTTTATATACTATATCAATGGTACGGTTGACGTTTGTCCGGTCTACCTTTTCTATCATTCGATTAAACATTCGGATGGATAATCCGTCCAACTTCTTAAATATAAGAGTTCTCATAATTTTGTGTCCAGAGGTGGCAAAGAATAGAACTAAGACATCGAGTCGGATTGGTATACGTGCCAGGGGCACTACCCGCTTTTGAAAACTTCGGAAACTTGCCAACCAATCTGATTCGAGAAGACGGACTCGTAAAGGGTAAACCAGCTTCAGAAGTCCTTGATCTGCTAATAATCCCTGGCGGCAGCCTAGTGGAGTCCCAAAGCATAACGGACAACATAACAAAAGAAATAAAGAAAATGGTTGATGCAGGCAAGTTTGTGCTTGGAATCTGTTCAGGTTTTCAGATACTTGCCAAAACAACTGACATTGGGCGTTTATCCGCTATTCCAATTATGAGAAAAGGTCTCGGCATATTAGACGTAGAATTTAAACCATTGATATGTACGGATCACATCACGGCTACCATCGTAGGGAAAAGTTTCATGACTGATACCGTCGGAGAAGAAGTTACAGGTTTTCACTGCCACACTTACGGCGAAATCGTTTCTCATAAAGAAGCGAAGCCCATACTAGTTTCGCATGTCCACCGGCTTAATTACCGCAATAACCCCCAAGACTTTGTTTCTGGCTTCACGAATAAGGATGAAAACGTAGTTGGAATTTTAACGCATGCACTACTAGATGAAAATCCAGTAATACTCCAGAGCATTATGAAATCGTTGGATATCAGCCCTGAAGAACTTCAAAAAATGAAAACAGCCAACTCAAAATTATTGATGGAAATAAAAAGCGAAGTTGGCATATCTACCAATGTAAAGTCAAGAAGCAAACCAACTCGGCAGACAGAGACGCCGGTGCTTCTTTTTACTACAGCAACGGGAAGTGGGTCAGGGAAGACGTTCATCGTTACTGGTGTGGCTGGCGCTTTAAAGAAAAATGGAGTTAACGTTGGAGTGCTGAAAGTTGGAGGAGATATACGTGATATCGTGCCAGCCCTCTATTTAATCAAGGAACCAATCAACAAATACTCTTCAATAAGGATTGGAAATAGTGGCTGGAAGCCCTTATTAGAGGTTGTTGAAAACACCAGCAAGAAATATGATCTCCTTTTAATTGAAGGCGCGATGGGTGCCTTCACCGGATTTTTTAATGATAATGTAACGCGTCCTTCAACAACAGCGGAAGTCGCAGTAGCATTAGGTGCACCCACAATTCTTGTAGTTGCTTGTGACAAGGCGGGTATCGAGGGTGCAGTGACAACTGGCTTGAATTACGTTAATCTCATGAAAAACCTAGGAATCAACATAGTGGGCATTATATTAAACAAAGCTTACATCAGCTATATGACCACTGAAATCAGGCAATTTGTCAAGTCTGCATTTAGCAACCTTGGCGTCGAGTTGCTCGGGATACTGCCACGTATTAAGTTGGAAGGACGGGGCGCTATTCCCGAGATAGAGATAAAATACGAGGAGTTTGGGGCCAAAGCCATCGAAACCGTAGAACAATCTTTGAACTTAGACAAGCTGGTGCAAATCGCTAAGCCCCCAGTGAAACACTCGGTGGATTACGCAAAGCTTTTGGAGAAATTCAAGAAGTTACTCACTACAGGTACCAATTTGGATATATCTAGAGGAACTGGAGAAATTGATTTTAGACCTTAATTTTGAAGGAAAACGTTGTTATAGTCGGAGGAGAACCAAAAGGTTACCGAAAAATCTTGAGTTTTCTGGATGCTGGCTCAAAAATTCTGGTCGCGAGCAGAACTTTCTTGAAAGACATTAACAGGTTACATCAGCTGAAAAAATGACCTATTAAAAGCAGACATTGAAGATGGAAAAGCTACGTGATTTACTGAATAGCAAAATAACTGTTGTTGCAATAGGTCCTGTAACTGCTGAAACTTTATCTGAAATGGGTTTGAAAGTTGACGTAATGCCAGACAAGCAGGTTTTTGAAGAGGCATTAATCTCATTAGCCCGTTATTGGGATGCTGAATAATAAGCTATTTTCGTTTTCAATAAATTATTTGATGTACACAACTTGGACGCTCAAGACCGCTTGGACTCTAGCATTTTTCTTCTACTATCTTCTCCGGGTTTCAGTACTTCTTCCACCATTTTATACTGTCTTTCGTAAATGTGGCAGTTTTTGGAGTGAAAAATCAATTTGCCAGCTTTAATGCCGAAGTTTCCTCTTCTATTAATCTCTGACACAAGAGCTTCATTGAATATCTGAATTCCAGCTATGTTAGCGGGCAGTCCAGCAAAGGCATCCCACGACCTAAAATAACAGGTCAAATGTAGCTGGTTATCTGATATTTCTGTGTCAATTAGACTTAAACAGGGAGGTTCATGCTTTCTTTCTTCTAAACTTTTTTTGATGTCCTGTGGCAGTCGAATCACAAAGGTCACTTGTCTGTCTCTCTTCTCCTCCACATATCGTTTAACAGCTTCTTCCACTTGATCAACGGGTTCTCTCATCCTGCTTCCATACGTGTAAGTTTCATCTTCGATTGCGCCAGACCACAGATACTTTAGTGCATACCACTGAACGTACTTCATGTCACATGGAGCCATAAAATCAACTAGAGGCCGATTGCCAGGATTTTTGATCTCTATGCTCAGGTTCAGCTTTTTTGTCTCGGAAACCTCAGAACCGTACCCAACTTCAAAAAGGTCTCCCTTGTACCATATTTCATGTAAAACTTTGTACCAAGCATCTGGACAATCAAAGGCTTTAATCACAGCATATTTCAATAGGATTCCTCAGTCAACACCAATATTACAATACAACTAAACTATGATTGGTTAGTTTCTAAATATTGTTTTTGTGGTTGCGAGAGAACTCAATTTATTGATTCGCCGATTGTGCGGTGCCTGTAATTCTCGTAGTCTGGGAGGATTCGATTGTATTCTTGATCCATTAGAGATGACGAGACCATAAAGTCAGCAGTGGAACGGTTACAAGCCACGGGTATGTTCCACACTACAGCCATGCGCAAGAGAGCCTTCACATCTGGGTCATGAGGAAGAGATTCAAGCGGATCCCAAAAGAAAATTAGAAAATTAATTTCGCCATTTGCGATTTTGGCTCCAATCTGCTGGTCGCCACCTAAGGGACCACTCTGAAGCTTATGTATCTCAATTCCCAATTCTTTTTCAATAATTTTTCCTGTTGTTCCAGTTGCATAGAGCTCATGCAGACTCAAAAGGTAACGATTAAACTTCACCCACTCCAGCAGGGTTTCTTTCTTGTTGTCATGAGCCACCAATGCAATCTTCTTCTTTTTGCCCATCAAAACTTTTTCTTCACTCATTTTTCTTTCCTCTACAATCACCATTTTTTACTGAAACGTCAAAGAAAAGATTTACTGACTTCGACCATTGGTTTCTTTTCTAAAGATCCTTTTCCACAACACTATCGCCAGGTATCCACCGATTATACCGCTTATTATGCCTGCGATAAGGATAAGATTTCCCAGAGTTGAGTCCATCTCCATTATTTTGAATGTGATCGTCATGTAGTAGCCAGAATAACCCGTAATCATAGTGCTGATTGCCACAGCCAGAATCAATCTTTTCTGCCTAACAATATCTTTCTCAACTCTAACCTTGAAAACAGAACAGAGAATGTCAATCAAACCGCCGAAAAGTAAAGCAAAACCGATTGTGAACGGAGCTAAGGGGGCTCTCCAAATGGCGGTCAAGGAACCTCCGATTAGCGAAATGAAAGTCGCTCCCGGCATTCCAATCAACAGGTAGCCTAAGGATAGAAGCATTGCTTGGAAAAAAGTGAAGGCTTTGTCCATGGGCGTAGGTAAGAGTGTTTCGAAGATGAAAATCATCACCCCGAAAATGATGGCTAACGACAAGTTTCTAGTTGAAAGGTAAGGCATAACGACTACCCAGTAGCATTACTATTTTTTAATGTTACCTCTCTCAAACGATAAAGCTTTAGGCTGATAAATACACCAAGGATCTTCTGCCAAATAATCACCCCCTGTTTCTGTTGGCTCATGTAATGCCCCACAGAAATCCATAAACTCAGTTGACACACCGTAAGCCCTAGCGCGACAGCCCCCGCAAACGTCACGGTATTCGCATACCCCACATTTCCCCTTTAGGCGATCGAAGTCACGCAAGGCAATGAAGACCTCCGAGTTGAACCATATATCCTTAAATGATTTTTCTCGGATGTTCCCAAGGTTGAGAGGCATGTAGGGGCAAGGAGTAACTTCCCCAGAAGGATAGATTCGACAGTAGTAGAGGCCTGCAACGCAGCCTCGAATCCAACGGGTCATATCAACTCCCTGTTCCTTGGCAACTCGCATAAATTGGGGTACACATGAAGGCTTTATGTTTAAGTCATGTTTCGACGTTTTAGCAAGAGTACTTGTAATCATATCTTCATACATTCTCGGGGTTATGTCATTGATCTCGGTTCCTCTTCCGGTGGGCACCAGAAAGAACAGGTGGAAATTTTCTACTCCCAAGTTTTCAGCCAGTGACATAATCTCGTCCACCTCGTCATAATTCTGTCTAGTCACTGTGCTGTTGACCTGAACATGTATACCACTCTTTTTCAAAGCCTCGATAGCATTTACAGCATTTTCCCAGCAGCCCTTAACGCCCCGGAACTCGTCGTGTCGCTCAGGTATACTTGAGTCTAAGCTAATTGCAACTGTCCACATTCCCGCGTCCTTGAGCCTTCTAGCAACTTCGTCGTCGATTAGCATACCGTTGCTTCCCATACCCATCCTTAACCCGCGATCTGCACCATAGCGAATAATTTCGAAGATATCTTCTCTCAGAAGAGGTTCGCCGCCGCTCAAAATTAGCAGAGGTTTGCTGACCTCGGCAATCTGGTGTATAAGCATCTTCGCCCCGTCGGTGCTTAACTCGTTCCTATTTTCTATTTCACCAGCATTTATGTAACAGTGGGAACATTTCAGATTGCACCTCAATGTTACGTTCCAAGATACAACAAGGGGAACATACTTTTCTTCAGATGGTTTAGTAGAAGTGGGAGCCAGTCTGATGCGAAATTCACATTTTTTGTTTGTGGCCATCCTGAGAGGTTGTGATACTCCTACGGGGAAGGGAATGAACTTTTCGAACATGGATTGGGCGTGTGCTTTACAGAAGTTTTTACAGAAGAGCTGGGATGTTTCATTTTTTGTTCCCAGTTCGGATTCTATGTAGCTGTGGCTTCCGAAGATTGGGCAATTCAGTAATCTCATGAAGCCGCCTAGGTTTTTCATATCCATTTTGTGTTCAATGAAATGGTCACTAAGCATTAGTTTCTGCAATTTTTCCTTCGGAATTCCAACTTTTAGGGTCACGTTGAAGGCGGAGTCAACCGTTTCATCTCCAAACTTTTTTCCAACGCGACACACAGTTTCTTCAAGCCGGTCTAACCCTATGTCTTCGGCTAATTTTTCCATGATTAAGAAGCTTTTTATCGTCTCGTATTCTTGGCGCAAACGCATCTTAATGATGTGTTTAGCCCACTCCAGAAACAGGCTTTGGAGTCGCCCTTTTGCTTCGGGGTCTTTTCTGTCGAGCAAGTCCTCAACTTTTTTAGTCTCTTCGGTCAGCTTCTTGAAAAGGTGAATCTTTTCGTTAGCCCCAAGAGCTGGTTTCTTAACTGTATTTCCCAAACTCGTTGTTATTGGTATGATCTCTTCTAAAAGTTCTTTAACGTCTGAGGCGAAATCGCTGTAAAATCGCGACAAAAGTCTTTCTACAGAGGGGGCGTCAACGTTCAGTTCTTCAAGCACCACTCTGGATTCTGCGGCCATTTTGGTTATCATTGCCATGTGATACAACAACGATCCTTCCATGCCCGGATCGCCGTTCATGCTGGCGGAACCATAGAAGACTTCGGAAGCTAATGCTTTTGCTGTTTGGAAGTCTCCGGAAGCTGCGGCTTCTGAGGCTTTGTCAATCTTTTGTTTTCTCTCTTTCAGCAGCAAAGCCCATTTGTGGCAGTGTTTTTCATCGAAGTTTGTTAAGGCTACCCTCCCCTCTCCCGCAGTTTCATGGCGTTAATTCAACAAAATGGTTAATAAGTTCTCTGATTTCCAAACAACTTTGTTAACTTGGAATACGTTTCATAATTTGAGTGCTGCCTTGGGAAAAATAAGCTTAGTGTGAAAATTCGTGGTAGGCGGAGCTAAAATTGATTTGGTGTTCTATATTCTATCAAATTTGGTGCTCTTATGATTGTTTATTTTTTAAACTGTTTAACAAATTGTAATCCACTCCTGAAAACACATTAATAATCCTCTTTTTGGTTCAAGCAGTTCTTTTTGAGGCCAAAATTCTTATTTCCGCGGTTTTCGAAAGGTAAATAAGCAGCAAGGCAAGTGAATAAATCCAAACTGAAGTTAGAGGTAACTTAAGTTGGCTAAGAAAGGTTTAGTTGTTAAAGCAAAAGAACTGAAAACAGGCTCTGCTGTTGTAAAGGATTTGGAGTTGTCAATCGGCAAGATCGTTGATGACACGTGGGAAGAACCTATGGGTCCAACCCCTTTCCCGTCAATGACTGATCTGAGAGATTGGGATTTCAAACTTCTACAACGCTACAAACCATTTTATCTGCCCTTCTGTGATGTCTGCTGTCTCTGTACTTTCGGAAAGTGCGACCTGTCAGGAGACAAGCGAGGCGCATGCGGATTGAACATGGCTGCTCAGCAGTCAAGGATCGTTCTCCTCGCCTGTTGTATCGGAGCCGCCACCCACATTGCACACGCTCGACACTTAGTTGAGCACTTGATAGAGAAATATGGTAGAAATATTCCCCTTGACCAAGGAGGCTTAAACATAGACGTAGAGGCTCCCGTAACCCGTCTGGTCTGTGGCATCAGACCCAAGGTCCTCAAAGACTTGGAGGAAGCCCTAGACTGGGCCGAAGAACAACTTACCCATTGTCTTTCCGCTACCCACACTGGACAAGAGGGAAGCAACATAGACTTTGAATCGAAAGCTTTCCACGCTGGAATGGCAGATCAGGTTGGAATGGAAATCGCGGATATCGCTCAGATTTCAGTTCTTGATTTTCCAAAGGCTGATCCTGAGGCGCCACTTGTAGATTTGGGCTTCGGCGTAGCAGACGTTAAAAAACCCACAATCCTCGTAATCGGTCACAATGTTCCATCCAGCGTTGGGATAATTGATTACCTGACGGAAAAAAAACTAATGGATAAAGTTGAAGTTGTGGGAATATGTTGTACAGCCCACGACATCACGCGGTACAACCCTTCAGCTAAGGTAATTGGTCCAATCTCTTGGCAACTAAAATACATCAGAAGCGGACTAGCTGACCTTATTGTCGTTGACGAGCAATGTATCCGAGCAGACACCTTGGAAGAAGCACAAAAGGTCAAGGCTCCTGTAATCGCCACAAGTCCTAAGAATTGTTTGGGTCTAGAAAACAAGACTAAAAAACCAGCTGCTGAACTCGTCTCAAGCCTAGTAGAAGGCAAAGTTCCCGGCGTTCTTATCTTGGATACTGACAAAGCTGGAGAAGTTGCCGTTGAAACCGTAATGGCTGTCGCCCCGAAAAGAAACAAATTCAAGATAATTCCAGAGATAGAAGAAATAATGGCAGCAGGCCAAGCATGCACAGGATGTAATGAATGTGTGCGAGCCTGTCCCAACAACCAACCCATACCTGAAGCCATGAAAGCCGCAGCTAAGGGAGACCTTAACCCCTTGGCTGCAATCCTCGACGAATGTGTAGGATGCGCCCGCTGCGACAGCGCATGCCCCAACGACTTCGCACTCCACAGCTTCATGATTAAAGCAGGAGAAGACAAGTTATGGGAAGAGAAATTCAAGATGCGCTGTGGAAGAGGTGCAATACAAGACATTGAGATAAGAGAAGTTGGCGGTCCCATCGTTCTCGGCGAGATTCCTGGAGTCGTAGCATTAGTAGGATGTGCCAATTATCCTAAGGGCGGCAAAGCAGTTGCAGAGATCGCTGAAGAATTCGCGAAGCGTAGGTTCATAGTTGTCCTGTCCGGATGTGCAGCCATGTCCGCAGCCATGGTGAAGGATGAAGATGGAAAGACCATCTACGAAAAATATCCGGGTGGATTTGAAGCTGGTGGCGTCCTTAACGTGGGCTCCTGTGTTTCTAATCCCCACATTGCGGGAGCAGCAATAAAAATCGCAAGCATCTTCGCAAAAAGAAACTTACGAGCCAATTACGAAGAAATCGCTGATTACATTCACAACCGAGTGGGAGCCGTTGGACTCGCATGGGGTGCAATGTCTCAGAAGGCGGCTTCAATAGCCTCCGGTTTCTGGAGGCTTGGAGTACCCGTAATCGTTGGTCCGCACGGATCCAAGTATAGGCGCATGCTCTTGGGAAGAAAAGACAAAAAGGAAGATTGGTACGTGTATGATGCCAGAACAGGCGACAAAGTTTACATAGGCCCAGCTCCTGAACACCTGTTTACCACGGCTGAGACCAAGGAAGAGGCTATGGTGATGATTGCGAAGCTCTGTATGCGACCCAATGACACCACCAAAGGTCGTAGCGTGAAGTTGACCCATTACATCGACCTGCACAAGCGCTATTACGGAGTTATGCCAGATGATATTCACCTCTTTGTCCGAAATAAGATGGACATACCCATCACCATGAAGACCGAAATCCTAAAAATTCTGGAAGAAAACGGATGGAAGGAGACAAGAATTCCAGACCCAACGCTCCTAGAGAGGATGATTAGAAAGAGAGGTTGATAGAAATGAGTGCAAAAGCAGAACCTTGGCAAACAGCTGAGATAGCGGGGCCGAAAAAGGCTCTCATCATAATGAAACCTGAAGTAGTTGTGGCAATGATAAAACGGGCAAAACATCCCATCCTCATTGTCGGACACCTAGCCACCGAAACCAACTCGGAAACCGGGAAAATGATCGATTATGCCATTCGCCTGAACAAAACTACTGGAATCCCGGTTGTCGCCACAGCAAATACGGCACACGAATTTGTGAAACAAGGTTTTCAACCGTCCGTTTCTATGTCTGCCATGGACATCGGAAACCGACTTAAGGATCCGACTTGGAAGGGTTTAGACGGAAAAGGCCCATATGATATCGCTCTGTTTATGGGACTACCGTATTACATGGAGTTCGTGATCTTATCAGGATTGAAGCACTTCTCCACAAATCTTAAGACCATAAGTTTGGACAGGTATTACAATCCCCATGCAACTTGGTCTTTTCCAAACCTCAAGGTCGCGGATTGGAACCAAAGTTTCGAGACTATAATAAACAAGTTAGGAGGAAACTAAAAAAATGTCAATGTTTGAAGACATCCCAGTTGATGTCGGAGTAATCTATGAAGGAGAAAGAATCCGAAGAAAAAACATGCAAGTAGAACTAGGAGGGCCAAAGCAAGAAAAGAAGTTTGAACTAGTGCGAGCCAAAAAAATGGATGAAGTGGAAGACGAGAAGATAACAATCATCGGACCGGATCTGAAAGACTTGGCAGAAGGAAGCAATGTTCCCTTCGGCATCTACATAGAGGTCGCCGGCAAAACCGTTGAAGAGGATCTTGAAGGCGTGACAGAACGCCGTATCCACGAATACTGCAACTTCATTGAAGGTCTTATGCACCTGAACCAACGCTATGACATCTGGCTGCGAGTAAGCAAAAAATCATTCCAGAAAGGGCTGAACTCCTTCAACTATATCGGGAAGGTCTTGGCAAGACTCTACAAGAGCGAATTGTCCTTCATCGAAAAGATTCAGATCACCTTCATTACGGACCCGAAAAAGGTTCAAGAAATGTATGACCAAGCTATAGAAATTTATGATGCACGAGATGCAAAGGCTCGAGGAATGAAGGACGAAGATGTTGACACTTTCTACGGTTGCACATTGTGTCAATCCTTCGCGCCGACCCACATGTGTGTTATCACTCCTCAACGATACTCCAACTGCGGATCCATCAGCTGGTTCGACGGCAGAGCCTCAGCGCAGGTCGACCCGAAAGGCCCAGTTTTCGCCATAGAAAAAGGAGAGTTGCTGGACTCTGAAAAAGGTGAATTCTCTGGCGTCAATGAGATGATCAAACAGAAGACTTTAGGTGCTGTTGATCGAGTGTGGATGTATACGGGTTTCGGTTATCCTCACACCTCCTGCGGTTGTTTCGAGGCGCTTGCCTTCTACATTCCCGAAGTAGAGGGTTACGGCATAGTTGATAGAGGATTCAACGGAGTAAGCGTAAACGGGCTACCATTCTCAACTTTAGCTGACTCCACTGCCGGAGGCAGACAGGTAGATGGTTTCCATGGTATATCAATCGAGTACATGAGGTCACCCAAGTTCATGCAATCCGATGGAGGGTGGGATCGAATAGTGTGGATGCCTGCAAGCGTTAAGGAGCGGGTTAAGGAATTCATGCCTAAAGAAGCTATAGCGAATGTGGCAACAGAAAATGATGCGAAGAATGTTGAAGAACTACAGGTTTTCCTTAAAGAGCATGGACACCCCGTTGTTCAACGATGGAAAGAGGCTCCAGTTGAAGCCGCACCCACAGTTGAAGGCGAAGAAGCTATGGAGGCAGCTGCATTTCCGGTTTCCACAGCCACCGTAGCTGCAGGTGGATTCAAGATAATATTCAAAAATGCCAAAATCCACGCAGAAAAAGTAATCATTAAACGTGAAGACAAAAGGAAGAGGTGAAAGCAGATGCCCGAGAGGGCTGACAAGCCTGATGTTAAGCTTCCCCCAGAAATTCTTGATCTTCTTACTGGCGTTGAAGAACTTGAACTCGAAGATGTTGAGATAGAGGTCGGAGACCTCGAAGTATGGTATCAGCCTGGCGCTCTAGCCGCAGTTCCGAGAGTTATTGCACCTAAGAAAGTCAAGCCAACATCCATCCTAGAAGCGCCCTTCACGCCTCCTGTGCAGAAGTACCCGGGAGAAATCGCGGAGGTGAAGCTTGGAGCCACAAAGAGCGAAGGTGGAAGCCGAGGAAAACCAGTTATAATTGGCGGAGAAAAGTCTCCTGCCTTCTACACCTTTGAAAATCTCACTCCCCATCTACCAGTAATCTCATTTGATGTTTTCGACTCCAAAGTGCCATTACCAAAAGCCGTAAAAATGAACTTCAAGGATGTACTGGAAGACCCCGTGGCATGGGCAAAGTTTTCGGTTGACAAGTTCGGGGCAGAGATGATCACTCTCCATCTCGTTAGCATAGACCCCTTAAACCCGAAACCCTCGACACCTACGGAAGCGGCGAAAACGGTGGAAGATGTGCTGCAAGCCGTGGATGTACCCCTTGTCATTGGAGGCTGCGGTGATCCAAAGAAAGACTTGGAGGTCTTTGAGAAGGTGACGGAGGTAGCTGCGGGAGAAAGACTCCTCATCAGCACAGTTACCTTGGACATGGACATAGAACGGACAGCTAAGACAATCAAAGAGCACGGTCACGTCGCTTTAGCTTTCTCTCCCATGGACCTGAACCAAGCAAGGGAGCTAAACAGGCGTTTATTCGAATTCCTTCCGAAGGAACAGATAGTAATGGATACAACAACAGCAGCTCTAGGATATGGACTTGATTACGCCTTTACTATCATGGAACGTGCTCGCCTCGCTGGTCTGATGGGAGACCCCGAGCTTCAGCAACCCATGTCTTCTGGAACAACCAACGCTTGGGCAGCAAGAGAAGCTTGGCAAAAAATGGATCCACAATGGGGAGCTAGAGAACTTCGAGGACCCCTATGGGAAACAGTGACAGCCCTGACACTATTGTTAACCGGCGTCGACCTATTCATGATGATGCATCCGGCAGCGGTAAAAACCCTCAAAAATACTGTCAAAGAATTGACAGCAAAAAGAGGCAGAGGAGACCCTGAAAAGATCGCCAATTGGGTTTCCACCAAGTTTTGAGGAAGGATGAAGTATGACAGAAAGAGAAATCAAAAGACGTGGAATGAAAGAACTTAGCCCCATCGATGTTTATATGCTGCTTCCCAAGACAAACTGTAAAGAATGTGGCGAAGAAAACTGTATGGCTTTCGCAACAAAAGTTGTGAACCGAGAAGTGAGCATAGACCAGTGTTCTCCACTGTTAACGAAAAAATATGAAAAGAATTACAAGCAGCTTTCGGAAATGTTGAAGCCAGCTGTCAAAGAAGTGAAGGTTGGAGTTGGAGACGGAGCGGTTACTGTTGGCGGAAAACTTGTCATGTATCGCCACGAGTTCACATATTTTAACCCAACTCCGATTGCTATTGACGTAACAGACGAGATGGCTGAAGAAGAAATTTTGGGCAGAGTCAAAACGACCCAAGAGTTCTCCTACACGTACATAGGCAACCAACTGAAACTCCAAATGGTAGCTGTCCGATCCACATCTGGCGACCCAGAGAAATTCAAAGCCGCAGTTAAGAAAGTTACCGAAAACACGAATTTGCCGCTTATTTTATGTTCTTTTGATCCAGCCATTCTTGAAGGCGGTTTGATGGCAATTCCTAAAGGCAGACCTCTAATCTATGCAGCCACCAAAGACAACTGGAAAGACATGGCTGAGCTAGCTTTGATGTACAACTGTCCATTAGCTGTTTCAGCACCAAACGACCTCACCCTCCTCCGATCCTTAGTAAAGACCTTAAATGAATACGGTGTCGAAGACCTAGTTTTGGACCCAGGGACTTTTCCAAGTAAGGGTTTAGGTGACACCATTAACAACTTCACCATGATTCGTCGAGCGGCATGCAATATGGGCGACGAACTGATGGGCTACCCGATAATTGGAACTCCGATTGTAGCTTGGACAGAATCTGCAAGTTCTCCAACAGTGAGCACTTGGAAAGAAGCCCATGTCGCTTCTATGCTCGTAACTCGTTACGTTGACATCTTGATAATGCACAGCACGGAAGGTTGGGCGCTTCTCCCACTAACTGTTTTGCGACAGAACCTTTACACTGACCCCAGAAAACCCGTGGCTGTAGAAGCTGGTTTAAGAACCTTTGGAACTCCTGATGAAAACTCGCCAGTACTGATGACCACCAATTTTGCATTGACATACTACACTGTGGCACAAGACATCGAGTCTACTGGCGTAGCTGCCTATCTTCTAGTTGTTGACTCTGAAGGAACAGCTGTGGACAGTGGAGTTGCAGGTCGAAAGATTACTGCCGAAACTGTGGCAGAAGCCATCAAAGAAAGCGAGATAGAGAAGAAGGTAAAGCACAGAAAAGTGATTATACCCGGAAAAGCGGCACGCATCAGCGGAGAAATAGAGCAACTCTCAAACTGGGAAGTTTTGGTTGGACCAAGAGATTCTTCGGGTATTCCAAAATATCTGCAAGAAAAATGGAAGTAGCTTTGAAGCTACTTTTCCTTCTTTCTAGCTTTTTATGGAAAATTAAATCATCAATTTTGGGGCTTCAGCGGAGTCTGCCTTTTTGAGAAGGTTTGACATTTCTCTGTAGCTTTCGATGTATTGAATACCTTTAGCGGTTGTTTCATAGACTTTTTTTCCATTGTCTCTTCGGATCCTAAGGAATCCCATTTCAGTTAGGAATGAAAGGTACTCTCTTAATTGGCTAAAACTCAAATTTACTCCATACATGATCTGGGTTTTCAGTCGCCCTCCATTGGCCACTTCCATTATCTCCGCCATTATACCGAGACGGTCTCTTCGTTCCCAGAGGGGTTGCAAATCACTACTTTTCAAGACAATTCCTCTCTAATTTTGTTACAGATTCTTCTTCTATACAATTAAGCCATAAATACGGTGTTTCCTTGGCAAACATATTCCAGTAACAAGAATATAGCCAAAAAGAAGATGACTAAACAATTCCTAGATGTTCAAGAAGTATTTTTAGTCCCAATATTATCAAAATTATTCCGCCTAATAATTCGGCTCTGTTTTTTAGGAGGTGTCCAAATCTGCCTCCGAGATAGACGCCCAAAAAAGATAGAGAAAAAGTAACAATTCCGGTTACAATTGCAGGTATTATGATTGAAACCTTCACAAACGAGAGGCTGAGACCAACAGCTAAGGCATCAATGCTTGTAGCAATAGACAATATGAGCAATACTTTGATGCTGAGAGAACAAACAAGTTTATTTGATTCCTCTCTGACGGATTCGTAAATCATTCTTAAACCAATAAAAGTTAGAAGTCCAAAGGCTATCCAGTGATCAAAACCTGAAATTAAATCCAGAAGGTGCACACCAGCATACCATCCAACGAGAGGCATGAAAGCCTGAAAGAACCCGAAAAATGCGGATATTTTGACGGCTCTAATAGTTTTGAATGTCTTAGTTGCGAGCCCGTTTGCTATTGCTACTGAAAACGAGTCCATTGCCAAGCCTAAAGCAATGAGTAATGTCGTAATGTCCATTCGCCTTCACTTTTGAGAGCCTTAAATCTGTTGATAAATATCCACCTAAAAACATTTCTGAGCAAAAAAAGCTGTAATGCGTTTAATTCAATTCTTGCCTTCTATTTACCAATTTTCGGATTTGACAAAGAGGGGAACTGGTTTTCCAATACACATGTTGAAACATTAAGGCAATCAGTCTTTGTTTATCAGAATACTTAGACCTAAGCCCAGAAATGATACAGCCCAAATTTCGACCAGAAGCGCAAAATCCAATTGATTAACATACGCGTAGTAAAGTATGTAGAAGACAAAATGTATGCCCATCATTAGCGCAGATAGCCCAAACCATTTTTTGGATGCACTGTTGATTTTTTTCTTGAAAAGCAGTAGGGCTCCTATTACAGCGAAAGCCACTGACAGTGATATAGTAGATATTGACGGTAAGAAACCGATACCAATAATTCCTGTTAAAAGAAATTGAATATTTTCCTCTACTCCCATGAAGAACCAGCGGAACACTATGTTGAACCATATAGCCGCCATGTAACCTGCGCATGCCACTCCAACCCACTTTGGCAAACTTTTTTTCAGATTTTCCTGATTGCTAAGTTTCAGTTTGAGCCCTATGATTATTAGAAAAGGTGTAATTAGCACGATTTGAAAAAAGTAGATGCTGGCAAATAGTGTACTAGCAAACAGTGTCATTCCAGAAACGTCCCTGAAGCGCATTATATTGAAGAGTGAAGGCAAGAACGAGAGATAATACGCCCCCTCAAGGAATAGTGCAATTGATATTTTGTTTTTAACAGATGAAAACGGTTTTGTTTTAGGTCCCCAAACCAAGTAAACGGCTTGCAGAGCCAAAAATAATCCAATGAAGCGTAATGTGTGTCCTATAGAGCTGACTGTTCGGTAGGCGTTAGGAGCTGGTCCTCCCAAGTCGATGTACGTCCCTATAGTGAACTGAAGTCCATGGATGAGATAATAAAGATTGTAAATGAAAACAGAAACCAAGACAATAAAGACCCACGTTTTTGGTTTGCCAAGATAACCAATCATCGGCGCCCAGTCTCCGTTGTTTACTACGGCAAATTAAAACGGGTTTATATTAAGGTTGAGTACAAATAACGTTGAGATTTTACTTTTTGACTTGTGAATTGAAGTCCTAAAATAGTAGTTATTCTAAATCACAAAAAGGTTAAAGGGTGAAAACCGTTGGGGGATCAGAAAGTAAAATTTCTAAAAGCAATAATTATTGGGTTCCTTTATTATGCCGTGGCACTCGCCATTGATGGCTTAGGCAATCACCTTGTACCTAATTATTTGAATTTCATGAGTTATGTATGGTGGATAGTATCAACAACCACGATTTTTTTGTTGACACGATACTACTATTTTAAGCAAAAACCAAGAAATCCTTTAACAGATGGACTTCTGTTGGGTATTCTACTTGCAGCAATTACATTCATCATCGAAGTGCCGCTAATAGTCTACGGATTTGGAATGGGATTGGAAATCTACCTAATTTGGCTAGTATGGATCCAATATCTACTAGTAATAATTTCTCCAATAGTTGCTGCATTAACGAAATAGGCTGGAAACACTCTACGTGATGATGCGGGCACAGAAGTTTTCCTTAAACAACATATCTGTAGGCAATATATTTTCCCGCAGTTGGGCTCTTCCTTATGACCCTAACTATGTCTCCGGGATTGGCACCTACCGCTATGATGGCGGGATCGGAAGCTTTGATCCGAGGCAACTGATAAGGCTGAACTTTGTACTCTTCCAGAAATTTTTTCTTTTCTTCTGAGGTGAGAATTTCATGTTTAGACACGAATTCGTGGTCGAAAATTTTGAAGGAGGGAAAGATTTTGGGAATCAATTCTATGTTGTTTTGTTTAGAGCGGGTTTTAGCGGTGTGGGTGTACTTTCCGATGGTGACGATGATCCCGTTTTCAACTTTGGCGTCGTCCATGGCTTTCTTGAGTTGAGTGACGTATGCTACTCCTACTGTTCCGTCGGTGGTAACAGCCCAGATAATCGCCTTCCTGTTGTCCTTCATTTTAACTTTATAGCTGATTGCGTTCTTCACTTCCTCTTTTTTCAACAATTTGTACCCACGTAGTTTCATGAGAATATTGGTCTTCTTCTCTACCAGTGTTTCTTCAGAACTCAACTATTCATTCCTCACGCCAGACAAGTATTCAGAGGGAAAACCATATGCAAACCCTTAAACTTTACGCTATTTTTCACCATTTCACAAGTTAAACTCTGCTCTGGAGAGAAAGAAAAACGGAAAAGAAGTGAATTCTTGTTCATGTTATCTGTTTTATACTTCAGTTACCGTGATGATGGATACGGGGCAAGAATCTTCAGCCGCTCGTGCGTTTTCAATCTCTTCATCTTCAAAGATTCCAGAGGATGCCATAGCATCAGTTTCACCGTCAACAACTGTTGACTTTCCCTCCTCGTCCGGTTCGAAGTGAGAAGGGTCTAAGCTGTGGCATGCACCGCAAGCGATGCATCCACTACGGTCAATCTCAATCTTATACTTCACTTAAGGTCACCATCCAAGTTTCATAAGAGTTTGAATTACAAATAATTAAACTTTCACTAAAATTTTGGGATAAGAAGCAGATTAGAAACGTTTAGAGATGTTGTACGTGTTCAAATAAACCATACGAAACTGTTATTTATCCAAAGGAATCTTTTCCTTTTCTTACAAAAATAGGGAAAGACCATGAAAACTGTAGATGTTGCAATGATAGGAGTTAGCGCGGCTCTCTACGCAATTATCGGTTATTTAACAAACTTGGGAATAGTAAGCCCAGTTGTCGGAGTTGTCAGATTTTGGCCAGCAGTTATAATTCCCGCCATCTTTGCCGTGCTTTTTGGACCTTGGGTTGGAGGAACAAGCGCAGCAATAGGCATATTCATCAGTGACATGGTTCACCCCGGCCACGGAATCGCCCTCTTAAGTCTCACAGTTGGTGTTCCTTCAAATTTTGCCGGCTTCTATCTCATTGGTCTAATCTCGCGGAGAAATATGAAATGGTGTAACATAGCTATTGCATTAACAATTGGAAGTGTATTGATTGCAGGAATGACTGGTTATCTGTTCATTATTGAATCGTTGGCTTTTGATGTTTCAGTTATGTTTTTGGGTGTCCTCTTCGCTTCTGTTGCTATAGTTATTGGAGTTGGATTATGGAAGCCTGAATGGAAAACTTACGGTTTAGCATCTGTCGTCGGTCTTCTTGTGGGAAGTGCCATAATAGGTTTCGGCCTTTGGGCGTATAGTCAATTCCTCCCGCTACCTTTAAGTTTGGGGGTTGAGGGCAATGCACCTTTCTACGCAATTTTTCTCTGGTTTGTCTGGACCTTTGCCACAGAGATACCTTTTCTGGTAACCATAGTTCCACCTGTTGTGAAAATCTGCTACGAAGCCTTTCCCTATCTGGCTCCCAAACAAGAAAAATAAGAGGCGAATGACTGGTGCACAGTAGAGTCAAAGCCTTTTGCCCAGCAGGAATCTCCAGCTTCTTCGAAATCTGTGACAGAAATCCTGATGGAACATTAATCGATGATCCAGAGCGGATTGGTGCTCGGGGTGGCGGATTTGCACTGACCAAAGGAATTACAACCGAAGTTAACCTAACTAGGGCGAAAGAAAACGAAGTTGACATATTTATTAATGAAACGCGTTGGCAAGAAGCCGAGACAACAAAAACCGTAGTTACAACCTTACTAGAGAAGACTCCTGAAACATATCACGTTACCGTCAAACACAGCTTAGAAGTTCCTATTGGAGCTGGTTTCGGGTCAAGTGCCGCTGGTGCATTAGGCACAGCTATGGCACTAAGCAGAGCTTTGGGCCTAAATTTTACGTACAATCAGCTGGGAAGAATAGCGCATGTGGCTGAAGTGAAGTGCCGAACAGGTTTAGGAACTGTTGGTCCATTAATGTATGGAGGATGCGGATTAACACTTGAACCGGGTGCACCCGGATATGCTTCTTTAGATCGCATTCCCGTTTCTCCTGATTACAGAATAATTGCAGGCACATTCAGACCTTATCCAACTAAAGAAATGCTTTCCTCCCAAGAAAGGAGAGATATAATCAACGAGTGGGGACGACAAACCCTTCAAAAAATCCTTGCAGACCCTTCTCTCAAGAACTTTATGGAAGCGTGCAAAAAATTTGCTATGGAAACTGGTTTTGTTACGTCTCGTGTCAAAAAATTGATTGAACTTGCGGAAAAAGCAGGAGCTATTGGCGCTGCACAGAACATGGTGGGTGAGGCTGTTCATGCCCTAGTTACTGTTGACAAGGTGGCAACTGTTCTTGGGGCTTTTAGGGAACTTTTGCCTGAAGAAAAGATTCTTATAGCGAGCATCGACTTTCAAGGCGCACGTATTGGGTGATGAAACGCCGTGGAGAAAAAGTTTGAGACTGTAGCAGTAGGTGGAACTTTTGACATTTTTCATAGCGGTCACCGAGCATTACTGATGAAAGCTTTTGAAGTTGGAGAACATGTCCTCGTAGGTCTCGCATCGGACGACTTTTTGAAGACCTTGAGAAAACCTCACACGATCGCATCTTATTCCAATCGTCTTGAAGAAGTGAAAAAATTTTTGCAAGAAAACGGGTTTTTAGAAAGAGCAGAAATTATCCCATTAAATGATGCTTACGGAGTTACCCTGTCAGACAAACGAATTGATGCATTAGTTGTCAGTGAAGAAACTGAGCCGCGAGCTCGCAAAATTAACGAGAAACGAGAGAGTTTGGGGCTGCCGCCCCTACAGATTATAACTGTACGAATGGTTCTCTCAGAAGACCATTACCCAATATCATCCACCCGAATTTGGTTTGAAGAAATCGACAGGGAAGGACATTTACTATAGGAAATCTCCATAAACAGGGAGATTGTTTAAAGCTTCTTTCCATATTGGATATAGAGAGAAAGGTGATGCCTTGAAGAGAACAGGAGTTACAAGGCTTCCGCTTCATTACGGTAAGGCGCCAAGATGGCTTGTCTCCCGAATGCAAAAACTCGCCCGCGAAATGACCACAATCATCATAGCCGAATATGGACCGGACATGTTCCTGAAAAGAGTTTCAGATCCTTTCTGGTTTCAGGCTTTGGGTTGTGTCCTAGGATATGACTGGCACTCATCCGGTGTGACCACTGTCTTAACGGGTGTTCTGAAAAGTGCAATAAATCCAAAGGAGCTTGGGTTGACTGTTTGCGGCGGTAAGGGCAAAACCTCTAGAAAAACGCCGACAGAAATTGAATTCTTGGGAGAAAAATACGGCTTCTCAACGAACAAGCTGGATAGTTTACGGTATGCTAGTCGAATGAGTGCCAAGGTTGACACCACGGCAGTTCAGGCGGGCTATCCCCTCTATCATCATGCCTTTTTTGTTTCAGAAAAGGGGAAATGGGCTGTGGTTCAGCAGGGAATAAACACGAATGACAAGTCGGCGCGGAGATATCATTGGTTATCCGAAAATGTTAAGGATTTTGTGGTTGAGCCTCACGACGCTGTGGTTGGAGACGTGAAAAGGGAAGTGGCTTTGGACATGACTGCAAAAGAGAGTGAAGGCTGCCGTAAAACTTCAATTGACATCGCCAAGGAGGAGCCAAAAAAATTGAAGAAGACGCTTCTATCCATTCGTCCTATCCATCAGAAGTCTTTGCAGGAGTGGATTCCCAAATCTTTAGGGAATGGGTACGAATTTGATGCTTTTTCTTTGCCTCGAAACCTTAACTGGAATGCTGTTAAGAGGGCGTATGATTTTCAACCCAGAAATTACGAGGAACTGATAAGCATTAAAGGAATTGGTCCTGCCACAGTCAGAGCTTTAGCTTTAGTGTCTGAACTCGTCTACGGCGAAAAACCAAGCTGGGAAGACCCCGTTAAATACAGTTTCTGCGTGGGAGGAAAAGATGGAGTTCCCTACCCGGTGGACAGGGCGACCTATGACAAAACAATTGAGATTTTGGAGAACGCGGTGAAACAAGCCAAGGTTGGCAGTAAAGAGAAACTTAATGCGGTGAAGAGGCTCAAAGTCCTTGTAAATCAATAATGGGTGAATAATTCATTTTGATTTTTGTTAATCCATTTTAGCGAAAAAATTTGAATTGATGAATTTTTTGTGGTTATTGATAGGTTTTGGAGTCAAATTTATATAGGCGATTGGGTGTATCGTATATCTTAATTCACGCATTACTGTATGATGAAGGTGGGTCTCGATTGTGTGTAAAAAAGCTCGTATCGTAATCAAGTTGTCACCCGAAGCATCTAAACTATCTGTTATTCAAATCGAAGAACAGATAAGAAACGAAGCAAAAATTCCCTGCTGTAATGCGATAGAAGAAATCGCAATTGTAGATATTGAGACCTCCTATAAGAAATTGAAGGAACAGGGCATCTCTGAAAACGTAGCCCAAAACATCATAGACCTGTACACCGAATAGCAAAGAAAAACACTAACGATTACATAGTTCTGAAATAGCGTAATTGAATCGGTGCCGTTTGGCATGAGATTATGTTTTTCCACGAATTTCTGCAGTCACAGCTAATTCGGCAAACATTTCCCTTTTTGCTTTACATATGGGACAGATATAAGGCGGGTCTTCGCGGAAGCAGACATAACCACATTGCCTGCAATACCACAATTTCATTTTGATTTCGGAAACCTTTTCAGGTTCCTCCGCGGTTTCAGAAGCCTCCTCAGCTGGAGGTTCAGCCGACACGGTGAAAGTTCTGACTTGTTTTTCCATGGGTCTGCGCTCGGGAATTGGTTCTACAGGAGTCTTTCCTTCATATACGTCCTTTCTGACGTATAGGGCGCAGTAACAACATCCGAGTTCTTCCACATCAGGGTCTCGGTAATCGCATGGGCACAGTATGTCTCTATCAAGCTCAAAGTTTCCAGATGCTAATCTGCATGGACAGGAAGGGTAACCATAGCGTTCTTCGTTTTTTAATAGTCCTTCAAGAAGGTCTTGGAGCTGCTCTGGGTCAGGTGTTAGATAGTATCCACGGGCTTTTGCATCATTCTCTGCTCTTTTCTTAATATCTTCCAGAGTGGTCAAATTTTCAAAACCTCTTTTACCTTGTTTTCTGGAGGATTAGTTAACAATATTTTGTTATCTATGATTATTGTGGGGAAGAGGAGACGCCCTCCACGACTCTGAATGTCCAGCCGGATTTTGTGTCTGTCTTCATTGGTAGCTAAGTCAATGTCAACGTATTCATATTCAACATCAAGATCGTTCAAAAGCCTCTTTGCTCGTTTACACCAGCCACAGGTGCTTATGGCGTACATCAAAACTTTATGTTTGTTATTGCTTCCGGGAACCTTGACTATCTTCATCTTATTTCCCATATTTCATTCTTGAACTTTGATTTAAACATTGATTTTTTTTCTAGAACGGATTACTTCAGTTAACAGCTTAAGAAGCCCTTAGGAAAGAAGAACAAACAATCACTGTGCCAAAATCATGTGGTCCGAAGGATTGCTTCCTATGAGTAATCTGAAGTGTTCACGCTTATCTTTTTGCTGCACCCTTTCAACTTTGCCTTCTGCAATCACAACTTCACCATTATTTGCTTGTTCACAGAATCTGCCTCGAAAGGACACGATTTCCTCAATTGGTTCAACAGTGGGTCCCTCAAGAATTTCTACATTATCGAGTTTGTAGCTGCACGGTGTGAAGATTGTTTCTGAATCGTCCACCACTGTGGCTTTGATTCGTGCGCGACCTGCTGGCTTGTAAATGATGTTTCCATATTGTTCACTGAGTTCGTTCCAATCTTTCACGAAACGTATGAAGAAGTCTCTTCCCATGAATTTGCCGTGGGAAACCTTTCGGGAGTCTGTTCGAAGGAAATCTTCGAATGACGTGACGGTGTCTTTCGAACGGAAATCGAACAACTCTCGCAGCCCATCTAAATCATAGGCTTTGAAGGGGCTGTTTTTGTCTTCTAACATCCGTTTCAAGGTTGAATGTAGTTTGTAACCTGTTTCGGATCCATAAACGATGGGGTCTATGTCTGATGAAGGAGTGTGAAGCTTCACTAAGATGGACCCCGAAATACCTAGCCTGTTCCATGGAATCCCTGCGTTCTCTTTGAGAAGTTCCATAAATTGCAAAGCGGTTCTTTCCAAGTCGTCCAAGTTATTTTTGTTCTGGAGGTCTCGTAAACCTCTAGTTGGCTGGTAATGTTTTTTCACGTCCTCAAGTGGGACCTCGCAGAGAAGTGTGTTGAAAACGGGGTCATTAACTAGGTATTTTGGATAATTTCGCTTCAGCAAGGCGTAACGTTTGGAGAGTGAATAAAACTTGCTGTATCGTGTTCCAGCTCTCTTTCGATTGCCATTTGGGTCGGGAACATAACGGAGAAAAGCTATGATTCTATTTGGAGGATGAACTAACCCCTTTACGTCAAAAAGGATGTTGTCCGTAGTTTCGAGCAGATCGCCTTCACGTGCTTTAATTTTCATTCTGATCTACTGCACTTAATTTTCGGGGAACCAGTCCTGCTCTACGGAGGGCAAGCACCAGACCAACTCCAAAGATTGTTGCAATCGCAGTGAACACTATCCTCTCGACGACAGAAACTGGAAGAATTGACATGAAAAGTGCTGGAGTATCTGGTAACCATTCAGGTGGAAAAACTATGCCGATTAAACTTATGTATGAAAGGTTTCCAATCATGTGATCGGCTATTATGCCACAGTAACTTGCCAATGCAACAGCAACAACAAAGTTTACTTTTCCTTCTTCCCCGCCGAAAATCCCGTGCAATATTATGATGGCGCCAAGAAAGTATAGAGGAAGAGAAAGGTATTGAAGGAACTCGATCCAATTTAAATATGGTTTTGGAAGAACATACGCCAGAACGATTACTACAACACCTAGGAGAATATAGTTTGGTTTTATGTTCCACCTTTTTCGTGTTTCTTCACTATTCTTAAAGGCAGTTGCAATACGTTCCCTAAAGACCAAGATTATTAACAATCCTGCGATGTGAAGTACCGGATAAAGCAAAGCTTGTTGTCCTACCCAAGTTGCGTACCATCCCAAAATCAGTAAACCAACGATAATGGCTGCTGTTGCCCATCCTGGAAAACTGCGGTTGCTGGAAGTTATTGTTTTTTGTGTCAGAAATCCTGCAACTAGGGCTGAAACTGCTGGGGCGAAGGATGTTAGAACAGAGAACCAGCTATTAGCTAGGACAATGCCTCCAATGAAGGCGGCTAGGAAACCTAGGTAAGGTCCCAAAATCATTCCGTATATTGGCGCTATTGCGGCGTCAAATTTGATTTGCGAGTCGGATAGACCGATAATTGGGAATCCTGGGATAACACGTATTACAACTACGGATAAAGCCGCAAAAACTCCAACGAAGGCTACGTCACGTGCTGACAACTTAATTCTTCCCATGTTTTTACACCTGTTTGGAAGTTTCGGTCGCTGTGTAATTTTTTACACTCAGTAATTTCTGCATTCAGTATATAAGATTAACTCCGTCCCCAGCTCTTTTTCATGAAAAACACTGTTTTCAACAATCTGCTGTTATTAGGCTCCTGCTATGGAAGCAAATTCTAAAAGCTGATATGTCATATTTGGTTGTGGAGAATTCAGATGGAAATACCGTTTTCTTTTCGCGCGAAAATTGGGCAACATGAGATTGAAATTTCTGGAACCAGAGAAGAGGTCATGAAAACCCTTGAAGAGCTTCCAAGATTGATGGAAAACATCCAGAAGGCGTTCGAATTAACAAGTAACAAAGAAACTACAAAGTCGGTTAGTTCCGCATTTCCTTCTATTTCCTCTTCAAGTTGTAGCGAAGCTGTTTTGCAGCTTCTCTCATCAGATTGGGGCAGGCAACCAAGAACTTTGCCCGAATTGGGTAAAGCTTTGAAGGCTAACGCCGTCTATTTTCCATCCACAACCGTGTCTGGGGTGTTGGCTTGGTTGGTTAGGAAAAATAAGATAAAGCGGTGGAAGACTGATAAGGGCTATGTGTATGTTTTAGCTGGAGGAAGACGCGAGAATGGGAAAAATTCGAGTGCGAGTTAAAGCTCCCTTCGGAGAAATCGTTGTTGAAGGAGACAGCGCTCAAGAAATTTTAGAAACACTGAAAAAAATGCCGCCCCAATTCGTGAACGAAGTAGGCAGCTTAATATCCACAAATCTGGCTCCCTCCATAAAGACACAGCTAAACGGAATAATCGAAATCACAACTGAAGGACCAATCATCACAACCCGAGAAAAACTCACCCACTACGAAGCAATCGCACTAGTATTGTTTGCCTCCGACAGCAACACCAGCACAGCCGCACAGATCAAGCGATTACTGGCTTCAAGCGGAATCCGATCCATGGTGCCAGCTCGCCTCAATGAAATGACAAAACGCGGAATAGTCTTTAAACCAGATCCAGCAAGACCCGAGTTTAAGTTGACAACTCAAGGCGAAAGATGGATCGAAGACGATGTGCTGGTGAAACTTCGAGGCGCAACAGGTTGAACAAAGAAACAATCACCGTTCACATCAAATACCACGAGACGGAACAAACCTTCACAGGCAACGTAGAACAAGTCTGGGCAAGCGTGAACCGATTCTTCAGCGAAATTATTCCCGCCCTCCAAATTGTAAAGAAAGCCATCCTCACAGTCGACCTTGAAAACCTCATCGAAGACCTCACAAACATAATAGCTGTTGCTCCCGAAGGCCCGGTTATCTTAGTATCTCGCCAAAAGCTCACGGACAACGAAACCTTGACATTGAATCTTCTGGCCACTTACATCGGCAACAAGCTGGGGTTGTCAAAAAATTTTCTCACCAAAGAGGAATTACAGGCTGCACTCGGAAAGAACGCAAAGATAACAAGCACTCGACTTGGTGAACTCTGCCGAGAAGGAAACGCAACAAAAACCGAAGAAGGCAATTACAGAATAATGACCCTGGGAATCAAGCGGTTCCAAGAAGAAGCACTGCCCCAAATTCGAGAAAAAGTTCAAAAATAATTCCTAAAACCCTAAGCCCTAAACCATTTGAAGATGAGGTAACGTATCTCCTCAGCTTCCAAATCAGGTATGGCTATAATGAACCTTTTCCTCACGGTTGTAGCCAAACGTCCAGCCTTCACAACATCCGTAGCCGTAACCTCATCCTTAGCTTTTCTCACAGAAACCATATACGGCGCATGATCCACACCCGGACCATGCTTGTAGACAGCAAAATCACAACCATATTTTATGCCAGGCGTGACAATAAGCTCCTGATCTCGCAGGTCACGATAAACTGCATACTTCGCGTCAAAATCTTCGTATAGTTTCCTTGCCTTTCTCCTCAACTTCGAAAAGCTGACCCGCTTTTTCTCTTTTCCAACATGAACAACAATTGTTCCTTTCTCTACCAGATAGAGACCTTCCATAAGGTCAAGAATTAAGGGCACATCAAACTCGGGAATTTTTGGTTTGGGAATGCCAATGGGCTTGCCATAATATCCGAGTTTATAAAGTCCTGATCCTTTCTCTGGGTTCCAAACTACAAGAAAATTGTCTATGAACTCGGTTTCAATCTTTTCTGCCATTTGATTCACTTTAGAGGGTGAATGCCAGTATACGGGCGGCATCCGAAGCGTCTTCAGCCTTGTCAGCAGCGTCCTCCATAAGCTGGACAACATCCCACAAAAGAAACATCGGTGGAAGGTCCATTTTGCTGTCGATAATATCGACTTCCAACTGTCGATAAAGACTATCTACTATACGTTCCGCAGCCTCAACCTCTCTGGCTTTCTCCAGAGATTTGGAGGCGCCGTAATTTAAAGTCATAACTGTCTCTCGAAGCTTGGAGATGGTGTCAAAAACAGCGTCCGAAAGTTTGATCAGGTCTTCCTTTATTTCTTTAGGAACTTTCCAGCCTCTTTCCATAATCTGAAGTAGTCGAAAGGCTATTCCTTCACAAAAGTCAGCTATCTCCCCTGTGAGGTTGGTGAAGCGGAGGAAGTCTTCGCGGCTCATCAATATAGCTCCAATTTCGGCGAGTTCTTGTGATACAGCGCGTCGTGCAGCATCCACGTCATTTTGAGCTTTTGTGATGCCGGCGAACAGTTCTCTAGCAAGGTTTTTGTCCCCTTTTACGAAGACGGCTACCAACTGTGAAATTTTGCGGGAGATGTCTACCACTTGCACAAGGTGGTCACTTGAAACGCTGAGAGCTTTTCGTTTTACGCGTTCTTCGGTCTCTACTGGGAACACCATTTCTGTGCCTCATTAATGTCTTAGTTGTCGCCAAAATAGAATAGTTTGGAGTCGCTTAAAAAGAGTTAGTTCGACCTGCTTCCTGTTTCATCATTTTTTCATGTTTTTATCGTTCGACTAGCTGTCCCAGACCCTCAAAATCTATTTTGTGGCAGAAGTAAGCTTGGAGCAGCTCTGAAAGATTAGCGATCTTGCTTCTGACTTGCCTCCAAGTGTCGCGGTCACGTAGGGTCACGGTGCCATCTTCGAGAGTTTGGTAATCTATGGTGATGCCTAAAGGCGTTCCCACTTCATCAGCTCGTGCGTACCGTCTTCCAATGGAGCCTGACGAGTCCCAATCCACAGTGAAGCCCTCATTGACTAGCATATGATAGACTTCATCCGCTTTCTCAGGTAATCCGTCTTTGTTCATCAAAGGAAAAACACTTACCTGCATTGGAGCAAGGTCACGCGACAAACTCATAACTGTTCGTTTGTTCCGTTTTGAATATGCATACTCTAAAACAACATATACCAGCCGATCCAATCCAAAACTGGGTTCGATAACGTGGGGAACAAATCTTTTTCCACCATCCTCGGATTCTTTGAATGCTGTCAAGTCTACGCCGCTGGCTTTCATGTGGCGGCTCAGGTCATAGTCTGTTCGGTAGTTGTGTCCGGAAACTTCTGTCCAGCCCCACCGTTCCAAGTATACTTCTTGATCAAAGCCTTGTACAGAATAGTGTGCTCTTTCCCATTCGAGTTTTTCGATGAAGCGTTGTTTGTCTTCTGGGACTCCCAGTTCTATTAGAAATTTTTTGGCTAAAGCCATGAAGTATGCTTGCCACTCCTCTTTGATTATGCCCTTGCTTACTGCTTCTTTCACTGTGACTGTTACGGGTTCGGTGTTGCCTTTCAGTTTGTTTTCTGCGAGTATTAACCGTAATTTTTCATCTTCAACTTCTTTCAGCACAAGGCATTTTCTGTCCTCTGGGTCTAAGAAGAATTCGATGTCTATTATGGTGAATTCTCTAAGCCGTATTGGACCTTGCCGTGGAGAAATTTCGTTTCTGAGGGCGTGACCGATCTGGGCAAC
>CAZUDX010000003.1:0-201185 GCA_964618695.1 uncultured Candidatus Bathyarchaeia archaeon
CTCAGTCATGGACGAGGGCTCCCATAGAAGATGGGTTTGATGGAGTCGGGGTGTACGCACCGAGGCTTTGGCCGAGGTGTTCAGCCTGCGGCTTCCAACCGCTCAAGGTGTCGGGCTGAAAAAGTTTCTAGTGTCTGGGCTAATTTGGATAACGCGTATAACTTGGCCTGTGTTCGGTTATTGTTGTGATAAAAAGTTTTGTCAAGTTCTGATGATGGTTCCCTTATAGCAAAAATTAAAAAGAAATTGGGCTAAACCAGTTGTTTGGTTACAGAAGGGAGGAATCGGAGTGGTTAATCTGGAGCTGTTGGTTATTGATCTTATTATAAAGATCATCATCTTGGCACCCGCTTTGTGGCTGGCAGGGAAAGCGCTTGTTGGGGCAAATGCGAAGTTTTTTGATGCGGTGTGGATTGTTGTTCTCGGAACCTTAGTTGGGGCTGTCTTCAGTTACTTCGAACTTAGTACCCTCATTGCTTTGATCATACAGTTGATAATTTGGCTCGCTTTAGTGAAGCACTTCTTCGACACAGGTTGGCTGAAAGCCCTTGTCATCTCAATACTGGCAATAATCTTCCTAGTGATAATAGCTTTCATACTATTATTCATTGGAATAGGCGTAGCTTTTCTGTTGCTTTAGAGGCTACCGCTAAACTCAAACTCCCCCTTTTCTTTGTTTTTGTCTCGTCGTCACAAAGCTAGTTGCTGTTGTTTCAGGGGATTATCTCGCAACTGTTGTATTTCGTGTGTTCAAAATCCGAGAGCCTAATTCTTTCTTCGTTAATTAGTGTTTTAACTCTCGGTAACATGAGCCTCAACGATTCAACAAGGTTCTTAACTGTTTTACACACCAGACTATAGGCTTCGTTGCTCCATCGTTTAGTTATGTTAGCGTAGAGGCATCTTCCTCCACATTCCTGCAATATTTCACATCGAGTGCAAGGTTGTTCAACAAAAACTTTCTCTAGATGCAATGGGTGTGAATCCCGAATGTGACCTAGGTAATAGTCTTTCATTCCACTCATAGCGGGACAGGGTATTATGTGTCCATCCGTTTGTATGCTGTAGTTGCTCCATCCTGAACCACACCTGAGGAGGCTTTCTTCTCCATTAAGAAGTGATTGCATTACTCCCAGAAAGGGATAAAGCCTCAAAACTTTGCCTTCTGTCTCCATGCGCTGTACCCAAAATTCTGCAAGTCTCCTTATTTGGGGATTGTAGTTGTTTTCTACCCATTCTGCGAATGGTCTTTTTGGGTAATCGTTTTTCCAGAATCCTGCGTCTAGTTGCCAGTGGATTGAAGAAAAGGAGTAGTCAGGATTGTTTAGGAGCCACTTAACGCTCTCGTAGATGTCCGTTTCTTCCATGGCTGTCATTCTGGCGATTATTTCGCCTTTGAATCCGTTTCTTTTGATTGTTTTAATGTTCCTAACTACTCTTCGGTAGACTCCTTTTCCTCGGTAAAAGTCTGTCAGTTTTTCGTTGCCATCTAATGAAACGAAGAGTGTGGACAGTTTGTTCACGTATTCTGGCTCAAGCTTGTTCAGATGTAACCCGTTGGTTTGGATGATAAACTGTTTAGCTTCGATGTTGTCCATAATCTGTTTCATCTTTTCTATGCAAAGCATCGGTTCTCCACCATAGAAAATCAGCACTGGCTCAGGGTCTTTTTCGAAAAATTTTTTCAGGAGTCCAATATCGTAGTTGATTTCGGCTGGAACAGAATAGTCCACTTGGAAGTCTCCGAAGTCAGCACTCATGTCTTCACAGGATTTTTCGTAGCAGTATCTGCATTTCAGGTCGCAGTTTGTAGTTAAGAGCAGATGAAAGAACAGCCAAGACACCTCAAGTTTACATTGTTTTCTTTGTTATTTCACGAAACATTGGCATACGTAAGCCTTTCTTCACAAAAAGGATTAATGCGGGTTATAAGTTATATGGGATTAACGTACAATAGATGAGGTTTCATTTATGGCTGAGCGGGATACAATCGAGAAGGTAAAGAAAAAACAAGGCATCTTATCCAAGATTCAAAATTTCTTCACGTTAGGATACGGAACAAAAGAGGACCTGAGAGAATTAGATAAGAAGCTTCGAGACAACTATTACGCCGACCTCAGAGACATGCGACACGTATGGGAAGACCTGTATCTGGAGGTTTTGGACGCAGGCGCTGCTTCAAGCAGAGACTACAAAAAAGTTATACAAGTGCTGGATCGAGTCACAGAAAAAGTTAGACACGCAGACTACGGCTACGCCGGACTCATGGACCGAAAAGGACACATACGAGAAGAAGAGCTTGCGCGAATTTTCAACTATGATCGTGAGTTAGGCAACGATATCGATGGCATGAAAGAGGCTATAAACAAGACTCAGATGGAGGCTGAAGCCGAAAACTGGACAGCGATACCCGAGGAAGTGAAGAAGATAAAGAACTTATTACTTGCTTTCGAGAATAAATGGAATGAGAGAGAAAAACAGTTTAGACCCTTAGAGATTTAGGTGTGGATGAAAAAATGCCAATAATAGAAAAAGTATCATGGGACTTTGCGGGTCCCGAAGATATTGCACACAGATTTCCTAATCTTTCTTTGAAGTATGGAAGCCAAGTGATTGTTAGAGAGAACCAGTGGGCTGTGTTTTTCCGTGACGGAAAAGCCTACGATGTCTTTGGTCCAGGAAGGCACACGATCACCAGCAACAACATTCCGCTTTTAACTGGGGTATTGAAGGCTCTGAGGATAATTGGTGACATCTTCGAGTGTGAAGTCGTTTTTGTGAGCAACAGCCAGTTTAAAGGGAAATTTGGGGGACAAGCTTACTCTGCTCCTAGCGGAAATCTTCAGTATCAGGCGGAACTTGGTTACTATGGTTATCTGCTTTACAAGGTTGAAGACCCGAAACTGTTTGTGGTGGAGTTTTTCGGCAACAGGGGAGCAAGCACATCCAGTGACGTTGAAAGTTACATCCGCGGATTCATTAACGAACGGGTTATAGACGAGTTTGCTAACCACGACATTTTTAACGTAGTCAAAAACGTGGACGAAACCACAGACAAGGTCGCCCTCATAATAAAGGATGAGGCAGCTCGAATAGGACTCAAAATCATAGACACAGTCTTTGAGGGAGTTAAAATCCCAGAGGAGGCAAGGCGTTTCGCCACAACCATGGGACAACAAGCCATGACCATGCAGTACATGAAGGAAACAACTGCGGAGATTCCGGAAGGAGGCGGTGGAGCCGCTGCAGCTGGTGTGGGGGCAGGTGTCGGAATAGCCATGGGAACAGCATTAGGAAAAGCCATGCAACCTACTCAAGGAGGCGGCGCATCACAGCAGCTAGTATTGTGTCCGAATTGCGGAGCCCAGAACACCTTGGGAACCAAATTTTGTGGTAACTGCGGGTCGAGTCTGGCTCCAGTGGCTAAGGTCAAGTGTCCGAAGTGTGGAGCAGAGAATCCAGCAACCCAGAAGTTCTGCGGTAACTGTGGTTCTCTTTTGAAGCCAGAGGACATCGAGTGCCCGAAATGCAAAACAAAGAATCCGTCAACCAACAAGTTCTGCAGCAACTGCGGCAAAAAACTAAGCTAAAGCCTCTTCCCTCTTTCTTTTTCATGTTTTTCTAGTTGATTTCTTGCCGTATTCACTGTTTAGGATATTGCGGAAGACATCGATGTCTATTCCGAAGTTTTCGCAAACCTCAACAATGCTGGTTGCGTAGACATGAAAGATTTCTTCGATGGTTTTTCGCACTAACTCGGGTGAAATCTCTTCTGTGGGCTTCAGAAAAAGAATGAACCATCTTCCAAGTTTTGTAGGAACATACCATTTGATTCTTATCTTGCTTTTCCCTGTTGAGACTTGCTCCATGCCCTGTTCAAGCATGCCAGCTGAAACCATCCTCTTCAAATATTCAATTATCGATTTGTTCGAATAAGAAGTCCCATTAATCAAATCCCGCTGATAAGTACGCCCATCCACCTTCATACTCATCAAAAGACTTTTTCCAACCTTAGACTGGAGGACCCGCCAAATCAGCCTGCGCTTTTCAGTTTCTAATGGAAACGGAAGAATGTAATGCCAGACATCGTTGTCCCCCATTCGTGAAGCACAACCTAACTACAATAGTCGGCGAACGTTAATAAGATTCCCGTTTTAGCGGAAATTTCACAATTCTTATTATAGTATTGTTGCGCATTAATTGTCAGTATGAATTGGAATATGAAGTCCAATGCTGGCAGAGCAGTTTCCTGTTGCTTCGTAATTTTATTTCTACTCTTCAGCATAACCTTAACTGTTGCTCAAGAGAATGATTTCCAAGTTGAAACCACCCAACTCCAAATATACCGAGATGGATTGGTACGCGTCACACAAACCTTGGCTGTGAACGAGACGCTTCCGGAGGTAACTTTAACTCTTTTAGCTTCATCCGTTGACAACATCATAGTGCTTGACGAGAACCAGACTTTTCTGGACTACGAAATAGACGGCATCAATCTAACTGTTTTCACTTTAGGAGCTACGAGCGTTTCGCTTCAATATGACACGGACTCTTTAACTAGAAAAGACTTTGACATCTGGAGCTTAATTGTTGACACTCCATACAACCTCACCGTACTCCTACCCGAAGAATCAACAATAATCGACCTGAGCGAAATTCCAACCTCAATAGACACTGATGGCAACAAAATAACCTTGTCACTCTTTCCAAGCCAATGGGAAATAAGCTATGTCTTCCCACTAGTCTCTCCAGCAGAATTCCAAGTTAGCAACCTTGAAGTTACACCATCCAATGTAAAAGCAGGAGAACAAGTCACTGTCTCAGTCACAATCACTAACATAGGCGAACAAACAGGCTCCTACACACTTCCACTACTCATCAACCAAACAACAGAAGACACCAGAACAGTGACACTAGAAAAAGGAGAATCAACCACCGCAACATTCACTATCACCAAACAAACAACAGGAACATACAACATCGAAATAGCCGGACTAGTCAGCCAATTCACAGTTAGCGAAGAAACATCAAATGGCACGCCAACAAACGAGCCCCCAACAAACGGCACACCCACCAACGGACCACCATCAAACGGAGCAGCCTCAACCCCGATTCCCCTAGAATACGTTGCCGTTGCCGCAATCGCCGTGGCAGCAGTCCTCGTTGCAGCATTTCTTTTCTTTAGACGAAGAGGACACGATATTGAAAAAATCTATAGAACACATCCTCAGTTGACACAAGAAGAGAAAGATGTCATACGATTCCTAGCGGAAAACGAAGGCAAAGCTTTCGAAGCTGAGATACGAGAACGTTTTCCAGACATCCCGCGGACCAGCCTTTGGAGGCTAGTTAAACGCTTAGAGAAGCTGGAGATAATTAAAGTGAAGAAGATCGGTCTTGAAAACCGAGTGGAACTAAAAAAATAACGAGAAAAAGAGAGGAAAAATTGTTTTAGTTATTGCCCCCGTTGCCGCCGCCTTGCCCGTTACCATTCCCGTAGCCATTACCGTTACCATTGTTTCCATTTCCAAATCCGTGTCTGTGACGCCAAATCTCCCGAGTGAGTGCCCGCTCCATCTCCAACATTGTTCGACTAATTTCCCTTAAATCACGAATAACGTCTCTGAGGTCATTAACCTTTCCTTCAGCATTATCGGTCATGTTCTGAATGGTCTCCACGAATTCAGTCCAGTTTTGGTATCCAAGCGATTCTAGCACCGCAGTAACATTAACGCCTTCAGCGTGGGCAGCCCAAAATTTTACTCTAATCCGCTCCCTAGTCCGGTAAATACCTCGCAGATAATTGCCAATTCTCCAAGCGTTCAACCTTCTAGCATAATCCTTGAGAAGTTGGTGTGCTTGAGATATCAACTGGTTAGCCTGTGTTAAGTTGTGTGCAGTTTCGCTGACTCTACCTTCCAACAGCCATTGCCCAGCCTCTTCTATGTCCAAGTAGCTTTCAGCCTCGTCCAACAACTCAAGAGCATCTGTTGCATTTTCTGGCAAAAGTTCTCTCAGTCGCTCTATCCTATCTAGGGCACGTCTCATAGCAACTAAGAGTCCCTGACCATCAACTATGTCTCCTCTCCCAACTCCCGAGTCCCTTAGAATGATGTGAATTGATCTAAACACTTCTGTGAAGTTACGCAAGGCTTGGGTTGCATTGGCAATCGCCCCCTCATAATCTTCGTCTTCCAGCGCAGATTCAGCCGCTGTAACGTTTGCCACTCCTTCACCGAACAATGTAAGGTTGCCATCTAACTCGTCAATAAGACCAGCGTCTTCAATCGCAGTTGTGTTCAAATACACCAAATCAATAAGATCCTGAACTCGTTGTTCAGCTCGGTTAGCCAACTCAACAACCCTTTCCGCTCTAACACTTGGGCTTTGCCCATTGAACATCACAGCTGAAGCTGGAGCTGCTATCGCTACAAGACCAACTAAAATCAACGCGATTGCTATTCGACTGGTTTTCATCATCTTCATCGCCATCAGACCAGTCGTTAAACACTAAATTAAGGGACACTACGGTATATCCATTCCAAAGTATGAAACGCTCGTTCCAAAGAAAAACGAGAACGAAATCACTTTATGCTTTTATTCAACTGAATAACTATTTAGGTGATTAGAGAGGAAACCTGAATCATGGCTGAGAAGATAATTGGACACGGCACATGGTACGACAAAAAAGCCGTCGAAATAATCAAAAGGGAGCGTAAACTAGGTCGAAGCCTAGACCTTATTAGGACTGAAAGCGGTCTGGGAGCTTCTGGTTTTCCCCACATAGGCAGTTTCGCTGACTGCGCCAGATCCTATGCGGTGGCTCTAGCCCTTCAGGAGCAAGGATTCAAGTCAGAATACATAGCTTTCGCCGACGACTTGGACGGTTTAAGAAAAGTTCCAGCCGGACTCCCGAAATCGTTGAGCAAATATCTGGGTTACCCAGTGACGTCTATTCCAGACTTGGAAGGTTGTCACGGGAGCTTCGGCGAACATATGACCAGCCTCCTTCTGGAAGCTTTAGACAAAAGCAACTTAGAATACACTTTCATGTCCGCCAAAAAATCTTACGAAAAGGGGCTCTTCAATGAGGAAATTAAGACTATACTCCTCAATGCGACTAGAGTGGGAGAGATTGTGAAGGAGGAGGTTGGACAGGAAAAATTCGTGGAGGTTCTCCCCTACTTTCCCATCTGCGGTAACTGCGGTCGAATATACACAACCAAAGCCCACGCCTTTCTTCCAGAGGAAAACAAGGTATTGTATAGTTGCGAAGGCATGGAGGTAAAGAGGAAGTGGCTGGAAGGATGTGGACACAAGGGTGAAGTTGACATTCGGAAGGGAGAAGGAAAGCTTGGGTGGAAAGTGGAGTTTGCAGCCAGATGGAAAGCCTTAGACATTCGCTTCGAACCTTACGGAAAAGACATTGCAGATTCGGTGAGGGTGAACGACAGGATATGCACTGAAATATTCGATTGGGCTCCTCCAACTCACGCCAGATATGAAATGTATCTGGATAAGAGCGGGAAGAAGATCAGTAAATCGGCTGGAAACGTTTTCACTCCGCAGGTTTGGTTCAGGTATGGTTCGCCTCAGTCTCTTCTTTTGCTCACTTTGAAGCGTTTTGTTGGAGCCAGAAGCCTCTCGGTCACTGACATACCTCAATATATGAATGAACTTGACGAACTGGAAGACGTTTTCTTCGGAAAGAAGAAGATTGCAGACAAGAAAGAGCAGGCTAAACTCTCTGGTCTCTACAAGTATTGTTGGTTCTTCAATCCGCCTCCAAAGCCCGGAGATCATGTACCCTACAATCTTCTTACGTTCTTAGCTAAAGTGGCTCCCGAAGGCTCTGAAGCAGATTTCATCATGGAAAAGCTTCAAGGCTACCGCTATGGAAAAGAAGGCTTGTCAGAAGACCTGAAAAACCGAATCGGATACGCCCTCAACTGGTCCAAAGATTTCACAGAAATCAAAGAAAGAGCCTTAGAGTTAACTGAAGAAGAAAAGAACGCTGTGAAGGAGCTCATCCAAGCCCTGCAAACCGAGGCGGATGAGGAAGAGATTCAGGGCGCCGTCTTCAGCATTGCTCGAAAAAACAACATTAAACCGGGTAAGTTCTTCAAGACTCTTTACCTGATTCTTTTGGGAGTGCCGCAGGGACCTAGACTGGGACCCTATATCTTGGCTATGGGAAGAGAAAACGTGATTGACGCGCTGAAAAGGGTTGCGAAGGAGCCTTCTTCAACCAAGAGCTAATCCTAAATGATTTAAACCCTGTTCAGATAGGAAGTTGTGGCGACCGTAGTCTAGCCAGGTAGGACCCCGGCTTCCCGAGCCGACTACCCGGGTTCAAATCCCGGCGGTCGCACCAAATTCTGTATAGTTGGCACGCAGCGTTTTCTGAAAAAATTTTGTTTTCAACAATCTGCTGTTATTAGTCTCCTAATATGTGGTGTTTTAGCCTGAGATTTTGGAGTGTGTTTGTTGGTTAGGGCTTCGTCTATGTAACGTTTGGGCGGGTTTTCTTTGAATGGTGTTGATTGACTGTTTATTCGAGGACGTCGAGCATTTCTTTGAGTGATTCTGCTTCTTCGCGTAGCTTCGTTACCTCTTCTTCTAGAGAGGTGGCTTTTGTCTCTGCCTTTTCTTTGAGTACTTCTATTTCCGCCAGAAGATCAGACTTTTCGCTTTCCAGCTTCTCAATCTTTTCTCGTAGGTCTCTCAGAGTCTTCATCCGTTTACCTCCATCTCCCTTAAACACTTCATTAATACCGCAAATCTCTCTTACCCAACAAACTACAAAATCACGCTAAAAGCTTTTAGGTAAAAAACATTCGAATGAAACCGTAAACGGGTTCGATGCCTTTTTTCCTAGCCGCCATTTTTTTGTGGAGTCCAGAAAGCTTTAAGCTGAAAGTATAGAACCTATGGAGGGGAGTGAAATAGATGAGGATGCGGACTTTTTTAGCCTACTTCCATCTGATGAACTTTTTAATCATGATCTTCGTGACCGTCTACGTTCTAAACAGTTTATGGGGCGCCTTGGAAGGTTGGAGATTAGCCCTCTACATTTACTACCTGATACAGGGACTCTCCGGCGTAACAATCGCCTACTGGATTGCCATAGACGGAAAACGGTTAGAACGCTATGCCGCCAACAGAAAAAAGCTAGAAAAGAGACTCTTAGAATTAGAGCAAAGAATCAAAACCATAAAACCCCGCATCACCGAAGAAAAATAACTCCGTCTACATTACGTCAAAAATCCACGGATATTTTCTGCTCATCAACTCGCTTATCGAATCAGGAGACACGATTCCCTCTTCACATATGATTCCGTGAATGAATTCTCTCCTCGTCACGTCGAAAGCCGGATTTTTTATAACCAAACCAGACGGAGGATCAGCCCAAACCTCACTGGGGCTTCTCTCCTCTATCCTCTCGTAATCGCCACGTATTGTCACAGGATCAAACTTCAAAAGCTCCGACACCACATAAAAAGGCGTCCTCGCCTCCTTAGCAGCAAGAGCAACCATACTCGTACCAATCTTGTTTACAACATTGCCTTCAGAGGTTATGGCATCAGCTCCAACCACCACAAGATCAACCTCATTCATGAAATATCGCATCGCAGAATCCACAATCAAAGTTGTTTTTATTCCAGCATCTAACATCTCTTTCGCAGTGATTCTGCCTTGAAAGACAGGTCTTGACTCGGTGCAGACAACCTCAAACGATTTTCCATCCTCTTTTGCTTTTATCAACATGTTAGTGACTGTTGAAGAGTGGCAGTGAGTAAGAACTTTTGAGCCATCAGAAACTCGTTTGGACCCGATAACAGCAATCTTTTCTTTCGACCTTTCAAGATTCTCCAAGAAACGCGTGGAAACCTGTGAAACCACATCCACAAGTTCTTTAACTGTTTCTTTCTCGCTAGATTCCACAGCGTGAATCACTTGGCGGATAGCGTTTCGCATCAAAGGCTCTGTCTCTCTGGAAGCAAAAAGAACCGTTTTAGCTTCAGACAACTCGTTCAGAAGCGCCTCTTTCCCTTTAGCCTTGGATTTTTTTGCTCCCTCTTCAATAGCTTTTATTGCGGTTATCGCTACGTTTCGGGCGCCCTGAACCTCAAGCCGCTTTATTCTATCTGCTGCAACTAAAACAGATTTCTGCAAATTGTCATTCCCCAGTTTAGTGTAACATCTAAACTATAGTAAGCTTTCAGTGGCTTATTTAAAATGCTGAATCGGCAAAACAAAAAAAGGTGGAGTTTTTGGTGTCAGATTATTCTATTTTGATTTTCTTGCCTTTTGGCGGTTGTTGCAGTGGAACTGTGATGTATAGCATGCCGTTCTCGTATTTTGCTCTAGCCTTGTCTTCATTTACTTTGTGAGCCAAATACCAGCATCCGAGAAGCTCTGTGTCATCCCTTGATCCTGCTACACAGATGCTCTGTTCAGAAACAGTTACTTCAATATGTCCCTTATCTACTCCCGGCAGCTCAACCGTAATATAGTAATTTTCTAGATCGTGGTCAAAACATGCTCCAGGCGTAAGAATCACTCTATCTTTTTCAGACATCTACTCACCCCCATTTACTACGTGTTTTACCTTAGGAGGCGCAGGTGGGGAAAAATGGAAAAACCCCACCACACTTGCGTGGATACCCCCAAGGCAACAATTATTTTTTTGGATTTTTGAGAATATAATTTGAGCGTCTACACTTGAACACAAAGCATTGCACTGCAAACATAGGTTGTTAGATTTGAGGTGTTTTTCCTTTGGGTTTTTTTGTTTCGAGGTAAAAGATGGCGAATGTGCTGCCTATTATTCCTCCGATTATGGGTATCAGAATCCATAGGGAAGTTGATTCTTCTTCGGTTACTACGGTTACGATGAGGGTGTCGATGTCGAAGTTGCCTGCTGCGTCAGTGACCCTCAAGTATACGGCGTAATTGCCTTCTGCGGTGTAAGTGTGGGTGGGTGTTTTTCCTGTTCCGGTGATTCCGTCACCGAAGTCCCATTCGTAGTTTACGATGCCAACGTCGTCACTGCATGCGCTGCCATCGAAGGTTACAATTGATCCTGTTTTAACTTTCATGTCATCGCCAGCATCTGCAACTGGAGACGTTACATCGGGTTCAGGTTCGGCAGATGAACTGACAGTTACAGATTCTGTTTGGGTGTCAATTAACCCATCATTGTCGGTTACGGTCAGGGTAACGATGTAGGTACCATCTGATGAGTAAGAATGACTTGGATTCACTCCCGTTCCTGTTGTTCCGTCACCAAACTGCCAAGCGTAATTGACTATGGAGCCGTCAAGGTCGTTGCTTGTTGAAGCGTCAAAAGTTGCAGTCTGACCGTCTTTTGAAATGGTGAAAGAGGCGATTGGTTCTTCCTCGTCGGTTGGTGTAGAGTCAGGCTCGGCTGATGAACTGATAGTTATTGATCTTGTTTGGGTGTCAGTTAACCCATCATTGTCTGTTACGGTTAAGGTAACGGTGTAGGTGCCGTCTGATGAATAAGAGTGACTTGGATTCACTCCTGTTCCTGTGGACCCGTCACCAAACTGCCAACCATAACTAACGATAGTGCCGTCTGGGTCACTGCTGCCTGAAGCGTCGAAAGTTATGGTTTGTTCGTCTTTTGAGTAGGTGAAAGAGGCAACAGGCACTTCCTCGTCGGGTGGTGTGGTGTCAGGCTCGTCGGATGAACTTACGGTTACGGATTCTGTTTGCGTGTCCGTTAATCCGTCGTCGTCGGTTACGGTTAGGGTGACTGTGTAGGTGCCAGTTGACTGATAAGAGTGGGTTGGGTTTGCTCCTGTTCCCGTGCTTCCATCACCAAATTGCCAGTCGTAATTGACTATGGTGCCGTCTGGGTCGAAGCTAGTTGCAGTGTCAAAAGTTATGGTTTGTCCTACCGTTGGAGAAGTGGGAGAATGAGTGAAAGAGGCAACGGGGGGTGTATTGACGTCGGATATGGTTACGGTTTGTGTGGTAGTGTCTGTATATCCGTCATTGTCGGTTACAGTTAAGGAGACGGTGTAAGAGCCGTATGATGAATAGGAATGACTTGGATTCACTCCTGTTCCTGTGGACCCGTCACCAAACTGCCAACCATAACTAACGATAGTGCCGTCTGGGTCACTGCTGCCTGAAGCATCGAAAGTTACGGTTTGCCCGTCTTTTGAGTAGGTAAAAGAGGCAACAGGAGGGTCGGGAGGTGCTACAGTTATCGTTTGGGTTGTTGTGTCTGTTAATCCGTCATTATCTGTTACGGTTAAGGAGACAGTATAGGAGCCGTCTGATAAATAAGAATGAAACGGATTTTCTCCCGTTGCTTCGTTTCCGTCTCCAAAGTACCATACGTAACTGACTATGGTGCCGTCGGGGTCACTACTAGGTGAAGCAGAAAAAGTTACAGGCTCCCCCACCTTTGGAGAAATCGGAAAATAGCCAAAATAGGCAACAGGAGGTTCAAGGGGCACAACAGTCACTGTTTGTGTTGTTGTGTCGTGCATCAAATTCGGGTCGTATACGGTCAAGGAAACGGTATAGATGCCGTCTGACGAATAAGAATGGGTTGGATTTACTCCATTTGCCACGGACCCGTCACCAAAGTCCCAATTGTAACAGATTATAAAGCCGTCAGGGTCATAGCTGCTCGAAGCATCAAAAATTACAGTCCGTCCAACCTTTGGATTGGGAGGAGAATAGGTGAAAGATGCAACAGGAGGTTCCAAGTTTAGTGTAACTATAAAATACCAACTCGCAAAACTAGCAGCTTGTACATCAAATAAAGTAACCAGATGAGACGTACCCAAAACACTGCCTGAACAATCAGGAACAACGAATTCTACATCAACGTCATGTGAACCAAGAGGAGCATATCCGGAAACCACCTTTTCAGATGGTTCGAACCAATCCAAATCGTTGTCTATGTCGAAATAAACGTGGAAGCCTCCGCCTTCAGTATCTATTGTTCCAGTCAAACGAACTGTTGTTCCAACCGGACCACTACTGGGAGATATTAAACTTATCACTATAGCTTCAACAGGCGAAACCGTCGTCACATTTACGCTTACAGCCAAAAACAGAACCAAAAGAAAAGCGGCTAACTGTTTACTTCGATTTTTCGCAGGTTGTTTCTCACAAAAACCAGAGCAGCTATCATGTTTGTGCGTGAACTTGTTTTTCAAATTCACTCCTTATCCCTCTATTACCAAATGTAAACCAAAAATAGCATTCTTTTAGCATTAAAGCCTTACCGTATAACCCGAGTTTTGACCGTGAGTGTAACGTAAAGTAGAATAATCGCCTAACTTTTCTTCAGCAATTTCTTCGTTTTCTTTAGGCTTGGCTTGTAACGTGTTTTTCTATAGCCTTTAGAACGCCTTTGCCTTTTTCTTCGATAGCCTCAAAGGTTTGACCAATACTGTGTGGGGTAGCTATCACCAGTTCATTATTAATCAAACTGTTAACAACTTCATCTTCGAAGGGTGATTTAGAAGCGTAAACATCTAAGGCTGCCCCAATTTTTCCAGCACGCACCGCATCCAACAATGCTTTTTCATTCACGATTCCGCCTCTCGCCGTGTTTACAATAAACGCGCCATCTTTCATTTTCGCAATCTCTTCCTTGCCAATCAGGTCTCTGGTATCCTCAGTCAAAGGACAATTCAAAGTTATGAAATCAGACGTTCTTATGAGTTCATCCAAAGAAACAACGACAACTTTGCCATCTTGAATGCAGGGGTCAGACACGATAACTTTCATTCCAAGGGCGGAGGCTAGTCTAGCAACTTCATGGCCTATTTTGCCGCACCCAATTATTCCCAAGGTTTTTCCAGTAATTCGGCAACCAATCAGGTCCTTTTTCTTCCATTCTCCCCGCTTCATTGACCTGTCGCCTTCAACAAGGTTTGTGCAATGCGCCAAAATGTACGCTATAACGCCCTGCGCAACATCGTATGATTGAGCTGGAACATTATAGAACTTGATTTCTTTTTCATCCAGATAGTCCAAGTCAATATGGTCAATACCGTGAGTAGCAGTTATCACACATTCAAGGCTTTTCATTACATCCACTAGTTCTTTGTTTACCTTTGTTTTGCTTCTAACAACCAATATTGTAACTTGATCCAGTGGCAAACTGTAATCGATGTCGTTTGCTTGAGTAACCTCTCCAAACTTGGATAGATTATCGAGAAATTCTTGACCGAAATTGTCACAAACTAAAATTTTATGTTTCCGCATTGTTCCACCGACCACTAACACTCATAGCAATTTTTGGTAATCAATTGGTTGGAGCTGAATTTGTCCCTCATGCTGAACAGCCCTTTAGCTCAGGGAAAAAGCTTGGTGTTATTTAAGCATTTTTAGATATAAGAACGTACCATATTTTTCTAAGGTTTCCATCCGAGGTCAACCAAAACTGTTCTGAGGGCTTCCAACATCGTCTCAACATCCTCAGTTTCTATGTAACCCATGTTCCCTATTCTAAAGGTGGCGTTTTTTATGCTTCCGTAGCCCTCCGCAAGCTCAAACCCTTCTTTGCGCATCCTCTCGTATATCTCAAGTCCGTTAATGTTAGCTGGAGCGTTTACACAAGTTACTGTCGGACTTTCGTAACCGCTCTTGGGAAACAGAGTTAGCCCCAGTTTTTCAACGCCGTCACGGATTTTTCGGTTTCTTTCCGCATAAAGATTGAAGAATTCCTTTTTGCCTCCCATCTCTTCTATCATTTTTAGGATTCTGTTTAAACCAGCTATTTGGGGAATAACGGATGTCATGGGTGTGCCATTCTGTTTTTGATGTTTCTCCCATACCTTGAAATCGAAGTACCAGCCCTTATTTGTAGCAGTCTCCGACGCTTTCAAAGCCTTTTCGCTTACGCTTCCCATACTTAAGCCTGGAGGAACTCCGAAGCATTTTTGGGAACTTGAAAAACAGACGTCCAAGTTCCATTTGTCGACTTTGATGTCGGTTCCGCCCATGGAGCTCACGGCGTCAACAAACAGCAGTTTGTCATGCTCTTTTACAATTTCAGCTAGTTTTTCTATGGGGTTTATCAGTCCCACGCTTGTTTCGTTGTGTGTGATGGCGACGGCTTCGATGTACGGATTCTTCGACAACTTTTGATCCAGCAAATCTGGGGTGATAGGTTCGCCTAGGGGAGGCTCGATTGTCTCTACTTGTTTGCCGTTTGAAGCCGCTACTTCTGCGAATCGTTTGCCGAAGCTTCCACATATACAGCATAATATTTTTTTGTTTACGCAGTTTCTGACGGATGCTTCCATGAACCCTGAACCAGTGCTGGAAAAGAGGAAGACCTCATTTTTTGTCTCCAAGAACTTCTGTAACAGCTCTACTGTTTCGGCGTGGAGCTGTTTGTATTCTTGGCTCCTGTGGCTGACCATTTGCCGTTTCATTTCTTCAAGAACCTCGGGATAGCAAGCAACAGGACCGACCGTGAACAACTTCAACTTTTACACCTACGGGTAAAACAAGAAAAAGAGGATATTAAACCTTTCAGCCTTCAGGATAGCTTAGCGAGCAGCATAGCAAGTGCACATCCTTAAACAACTAAAAATGCCTTAGACGCGCACGCAATCTTTTACTATAAAATATGGCTACCAGAGTTGCAACCAGAAACAACAGCAAAACAGAAAATCATCGATAATAGAAGAACTGTTCTTTGCGCCCCCATTCTATTTACCTAAAGGCAACTGTGTTAACTGAGCTGAAAAGGGTTTTTGTCAACAACCTTGACTAAATGCAGCATCTGTTTGGTCAAGAAAACTTGACTAAAGCACATCTTGCGGGTTGAAAGACAAATTAAGCCTTACCCAACTCGTTTCTGTACAGGAATAGTGCTGCAAGTCCGCCTGTGTGAAAGAACACTACGTTGTCGTCTTCTTTGAAGTAGCCTTTCTTGATCAAGTCGATGAGAGCTACCATTGCCTTACCTGTGTATACAGGGTCTAAGAATATTCCTTCAGACTCAGCCACAAGTTTGATGGCTTCGGTCACGTCGTTGTTTAGCACTCCGTAGCCCTCCTTGATGTAGTCGTCGAATACAGTTACCTCTTCAGGAACTATGGACAGGTCAACATCAAGAAGTTTTGCTGAACCATTAACCAGCTGAGCTATAGTTCTGGATGCGTCAGCCTTGCTAGCAAAAACGCTTGCGCCCAGAATCTTTGTTTTGACGTCAAGCAGTTTGGCTCCAAAAATCAATCCAGCTTGGGTTCCGCCGGTTCCGCAGGCGCAGACAACATAGTCTAAATTTTCTCCGATTTGGTTGAATTGGTTAACCAGTTCTTCCATGGCAAGGGCGTATCCGGGGACAGTGGATGGAATTGAGGCGCCAGCAGGGATGACGTAAGGGTTGTGTCCTTTCGCCCTAAATTCGCCAGCTAATTTGTTCATAAAATCTTCAATGTGCGAACCAGAACCGTCTATGAAACGTATCTCAGCGGACAGCAGCTTATCCAGAAGCAGATTCCCATCAGGCACATCAGGTTCTTTCCCTACCAGAACCAGCACAGGCTTCATGCCTAGGCGTCTAGCAGCAGAGGCAACCATGCAGGCACAGTTCGACTGAACCGCACCCACAGAGATCACAACATCAGCGCCTTTGTTTTTGGCGTCGGCAAAAAGAAACTCCAGTTTTCTTGCCTTGTTGCCTCCAAAGGCTAGGTCAGTCATGTCGTCCCTTTTCACGAAGAGTCTTGGACCTCCAAGAACCTTAGACAAGCGGGGCATTCTCTGCACAGGAGTTGGAAAACCCGCGAAACACATCTTCTGTGTGCGCATTTTCTCTAAAACAGACAATTTGCTAGACTTAACCAAACTTTTCACGCTGCTCGTTAGGCGGATGTACCAACTATTCTGTGCTACTTGAATCTGTAACTTTCGGTTAATTGCATATGGAAAATAATTAAATATAAAACAGAACCAAAAAACAGAAAGTTTTAATAGACTAACAAATTGTCACCGTTCAGGGAACGATTACACAATGGCAGCAAAGTCCGTCTTAGATTTCGTGGGAAACACACCGCTCATTCAACTGAACAGCACAGAAGGCGTATTCAGCACCTTCAAATCAAACCTCTTCGCAAAAGTAGAATACGTTAATCCAAGTGGAAGCATTAAAGACAGAATAGCAAAATACATGATTGAGGAAGCCGAAAAACGTGGCGAACTAAAAAAGGGATACACGATTGTCGAGGCAACAAGCGGCAACACAGGAATATCCTTCTCCATGGCAGGAGCAGCAAAAGGATACAAAGTAGTAATAGTCATGTGCGAAAGCATGACCGAAGAAAGGCGCCAGTTCATGCGTGCCTATGGGGCAGAAGTAGTATCAACCCCCGCTGAATTGGGCTTAAAGGGCTGCGTCTTTAAAGCAAAAGAGATTGCTAAACAGTCGGGTTGGTGGATGCCCGCTCAATTCGACAACTACGATAACGTTGAGGCTCACCGGGTGATAATGGGTAAGGAGATTCTTGAGCAAGTTCCAGGCGGCTGGGTTGACGCCTTGGTGGCTGGGGTTGGCACAGGAGGCACCCTCATGGGAGTGGGAAAAGCCTTGAAAGAAGTGAATCCTGAAGTTAAGATAGTGGCTGCTCAACCAGCAAGCTCCCAAGAACTTACGGGCGGAAAAGCGGGTGAACATAGAATAGACGGTATAGGTGACGGTTTTATTCCGAGCATTGTGGACAGGTCGCTTATTGATGAAGCAGTGAATGTTGATGATGAGGTAGCAGTGAGTTGGAGCCGATTATTGGCAAGAGAGAAGGGACTCTTCGCAGGAATATCCTCAGGCGCTAACGTATACGCAGCTGTGCAAATCGCCAAAAGAATGAAAAAAGGACAAAACGTTGTCACAGTCCTACCGGATAACGCAGACAGATACGCAAGCCTTGGACTCTTCGAAGACATAAAAGCCAAAGAAATTCATGTTCCAAAAACCTTCGCACCCTAACTCAACAATCTTTCTTCACTAACAACTCATGTAACCGGCTGTTTGCACCATTTTTTAACCAAAACTTCAAGCAAGTAATCACTTCTTAACCGTGCATTAACAAAAGCTAAAGAAGAAAAGAGGAAGAGAGACGTTTGCTACGTCTCTTTCATTGCAGTAAGAACTGACTTGACGGCTATTATCACAGCTGCTGGAGCCGCGAAAGCAACGATGTATGAAAGGATGGCAGAAGCCCAGAAAAAGAGAAGCGGATGAATATACCATAATCCAGCCCAGACGTTAGCAGCAGACGCCACCAACAATGCAATCGTCGCTACAAGGAAAGAAGTAACTTCTTTGGCAGTTACGCTAGTAAGCCCAATGGCAACTCCCAAAATCAACATAGTAAACACGAAATACCCATCGTTCTTTTTGATGTTCTCTGCCCAATAACTTGGAGGATCATCAGGTGTTGCTGTGTAAGAAGTATATGCCAAGTATCCCATTATAAGTCCATTCAATATCGCAATGACAACAAAGATTATGTAAGCCCATCGTGTAACTTTTTGTAGGTCCATTTTTTTATCCCAAAATCTTAGTTATCTTCGCTAAACCATTATAACTTTTGTGTGCATGCATTGATGAAACCAAAAAGGCATAAATTAACATTGGAAAAGAGCATATCTACTTCCAAATTTCTAATGCCTTTTGCAACTCCTTATGAGTCTCAGCGTATTCTTTCAAGGATATGTCTTGCAGGGTCGCATCCACCGCCTGCCTCACAGCTTTTGCACCAGCAGCAGTTCCACTACTATGCCCATGAATCCCGCCACCAGCCTGAATCACAAAATCATTCCCAAAAAAACTCATCAAAGCAGGAACCAAACCTGGATGTAAACCGCCAGAAGCAACAGGCAAAACCTTCTTTAAACCAGCCAACTCGGTTCTGAGAGCCTCTTTGTTCTCCGAAACCTCCTCCCTCGTCTCAGACATCTTCCCCACAACAGTGCCGACATGAAGTTGATCCACACCAATGATTCTAACAGTTTTTGCGATAACGCGCATTGCGATTCCGTGCTTGGGATTTTTAGTGAAGGCTGCATGTCCAGCTCGGTGAGCATGAATCACAAGACCAAAATCTTGCGCGCGTACGGTTTGCAGCGCAGAGAAGCCGCAGGTTAGAATGTCAACCATGATGTATTTTCCGCCGTGGTCTTTAACAAACTGCGCCCTTCGTAACATCTCTTTTGTTTCTGAGGTGATGTTAGCCATGTAGACCTTTTTTTCTCCTGTCTCCTCTTCAGCTCGATCTCGCATCTCAAGAGTTGCCACAATTCTATCTGGGAACGGATTGAATTTTTGGCTGCTGAGGTTCTCGTCGTCTTTCACGATGTCGCATCCGCCAACCCAAGCTTCGTAGGCTACCTTAGCGTGATCCTTCGTCTTTAGTCCCAGTTTTGGCTTGATGATTGTTCCAACGAAAGGTCTGTCCTTCACGTTTAACAGTTCACGGATTCCGTCTACACCAAATTTGGGACCTTTGAAGCTTCGAACAAGTTCTGACGGTAAATGAATGTCGTTGAGCCTCAGGTTCTTGAGAGCCCGCAACCCAAAGACGTTTCCAGCTACGCTACTTAAAATGTTGGGCATGTTTCCGGGTTCAAACAATTCAATAGGATAGGCTACTTGGAAGTTGTTTCCTTCAATTCGGAAGACACGAGCAGCAATTTTTTCCACATAAGGTTTTATTGTGGTGAGTTCTGTCCAAGTTCCTACTGAGCTTTCGGCGGCAACCCCTCCAGCCGCCTCCACCAAACTGATGCCCTCTGGTTCAACATAGAATTCGCAGATTAGATCAGTTGGTTTTGGCGTGTAAGATTTGTCAACGAAATCGACATATCTCATTCTTAATCAGTAACTCCTTTTGTACCTAGTCAGCTAATGTTATAGTTGAGATAAGATTATAGATTAACGGTTGGGAAGGCTTATGGAGTTCAGGATAAAGCTTTTGGGAATAAGGGCTGGCGGAAAGCAGATAGTGGTTTTAGACGAAGAGTATGCTAGCCGCTTAGGAATTCACTCTTCAGACAGAGTTACAATAGCATCGAAGGAACAAAACGTAATTGCCATCGCTAACGTAGCAACAGACTTTCCTAAAAAAACACTGGGCATCTACGAAGAGGTACAAGACAAACTCAAAGTCCAAGAAGGAGAAATGGTTAACGTTCGACCAGCTGAAAGACCAGAATCCCTCGGATACATACGCGACAAACTAATGGGACGAAGACTGAGGACCCAAGAAATTAAAATGATAATAATGGACGTAGTGGAAAGGCACCTCAGCGACGTTGAACTAGCCGCTTTTGTCACAAGCCTTCACATACGCGGAACAAGTATGCACGAAGCCGAAGCCCTAACCAACGCCATGGTGGAAACAGGACAAACCGTAAACTTCGGTAAAACCACCATCCTAGACAAACACAGCATAGGCGGAGTGCCAGGAGACAAAACCACTCTCCTAGTGGTTCCCATAGTCGCAGCCGCAGGTTTCACAATTCCAAAAACATCTTCTCGCGCAATAACTTCTCCAGCGGGCACAGCAGACCGAGTTGAGGTCTTGTGTCCAGTTGACCTCACAATCGAAGAGATGAGAAGGGTTGTGAAAGAAACTAACGCGTGCCTAAGTTGGGGTGGAGCCCTTGAACTCGCCCCAGCAGACGATCTCCTAATCCAAGTTGAATATCCACTTTCCATCGACCCGCTCCTATTACCCTCAATTCTGAGCAAGAAAAAAGCGATAGGCGCAGACTGCATTGTAATAGACATACCCACCGGAAGAGGTGCAAAAATCAAAACAATTGGAGAAGCCCATGCCCTAGCGCAAGACTTCATAGAACTAGGTAAAAGACTGAACATGCACATTCAATGTGGAGTTACGTTTGGCGAACAACCCATAGGATACGCCATAGGACCAGCCCTCGAAGCCAGAGAAGCACTTTCGGCTCTGATGGGCGAAGGCCCCCTAGATCTGATAAATAAAGCCACCAGTTTAGCGGGTTTACTCTTTGAAATGATGGGAATCAAAAACGGCACGCGAAAGGCAAAGGAAATTCTCGAATCAGGTAAAGCGGAGAAAAAGCTCAGAAGTATAATTGCTGCTCAGGGCGGCGACCCTGATGTTAAACCTGATGACATAGTGGTTGGTGACCATCAAGAAGAGATGCTTGCAGAGGAGAAGGGAAGAGTCCGATGGATCAACAATAGGGCTATGGCTCAGATAGCGAGAGCGGCTGGGGCGCCCAAAACTAAGGGTGCAGGGGTTGTGTTGAGAAAGAAACTCGGAGACAAGGTAACAAAAGGAGACGTACTTTACACAATCTTTTCTGGAACTGCACAAAAGCTTGAATCAGCGGTTCTGTTAGCCGAGAAACTGAATCCAATAGGGATAACTGAGAAGTTTGGCGAGAAAATGCTGGTTGACCGCATCCCCACGAAGAGGATTCCGCATGAAGAAAAGCCTTTCATCCTAGAACGGTAACCAACGAAATTTTTGGGATGTTAATGGTTAAAGCCGTTATCTTTGATTGGGATGGAACGCTCGCTGACACCAGAAATGCAGTGGTGCAATCTTTCCAAAGAGTTCTAAAGAAGGCTGGTTGCGTAGTTACTGACAACTTTATAGAGAGACACATGGGAATTGGAACCAAAAAAACCATAGAAGAAGCCCTAAAAGAATGCAACATAAGATTTGACAACGAAACGTTGGAAAGACTCGTTACAGAAAAAATTAACATTCAAACAAGCCTCCACAAGATTGTTAGCATCTTTGAAGGAGCCACCGAACTATTACAGGAGTTACAAGGAAGAATCAAGATTGCTTTAGCAACAATGAGTGGTCGAAAAGTTGTAAACAAGCTTCTTCCAGAAAAGAGAATCCAAGAATATTTTGATGTTGTGGTCACCGCAGATGAAGTTTCTGAGCCAAAACCTGATCCAGAAGTTTTTCTAGTTTCAGCAACAAGATTGGGAATCGATCCAATAGATTGTGTGGTCATTGAAGACTCGGTCTTCGGAGTGAAAGCGGCTAAGGCAGCAAATATGAAGTGTATAGCGGTTCCTACAGGAGCCTACACTAGAGAAGAGCTTCAAAAAGAAAAACCAGATTTGATGATTGATGCGTTAACCGAAAAAGAGAAGATTCTGCGCTTTTTGTTTTAGATGTGGTTAGCTTCGAGATTCTCTTGGAAAGCACCAATCAAGTAAAGGTTGGGTCAACATCTTTTGTGGAGGGAGAGAGGAAAGTTTCGTTGGAACGTTGCAAAAGAAAGTTTGATGCTTTTTCAGCGTCTAGCACCAGTTTCTCTGTTTCTTCTAGGAAGTTAGCTAGTTTTGTTCCGATAGGAGTTAACGTGTAGGTTTTAGGTCTCTTTCGGGTGAAGACGAGGCGTCTCTTTCTTAGTCTTCGAAGATATTTGTAGGTTCTTCTGATGTTTATGCTAAGCTTCATTGATAAGTCACGGGCGGAAATGCCATCCTCTGGAATGCCTTCATAAACTCGTTTTTCTGTTGGTGAAAAAGGCTTCTTAGGCACCTTTTTTGTTTTGAAATAGAAGATATATTCTGAGGTCCCGCTCTTCGATACCAACCCGTTTTCTATTAATCGTTTTAATGTTCGCGACAAACTTGTGCAAGTTAAGGAATCAGCTAGGTCACCGTAGGATTTCGATCCTTCCTTTAGTTCTTTTAGAACTTTTTCTTCATAACAGCTGGAATGGGGTGGCAACGGGTTTTCAATGTCGAATCTGCTCAGAACATCGTGAAATTTTTGTCCATACAGGGTCAATCGGTATTTGGCGCCGTCTCTTTTGACAAGGCCAGTTTTCGCCAGAGGGTCAACGTATTCGCTGGTTATTGTGCGTTGGCTGTGGTTGTATCCATTGTTTTTGAGGTATTCTTGTAGTGCTTTTGTTCCTTGAGGGCGTTCACGCAGTGCTTCTATGACTGTTTTTCGTCTTGTGTTCTTCACGGCGTTTAGTAAATTATGTATGTGTTCGTCTCTGACAAAGATTTTGTTCATCTCTACAAATTCATTTTTGGTTCTCCAGATTTCGCATCGTTCTACGCAGTGCATTGGAGAAGCGGGCTTGCAGTATCGACAAAAGACATCTGCTTTGCTTAGAATGTCGAATAGTTCTGCTGTGTTCTCAGCTGTTTTAGTTACCCATTGGTGAGTATTCCTAGCAGGTAATGTCTGGCCCTCCACAGCGTATGGCATGGAGAAGTTGGCAGAAGAAAGCACTTAGGTCTGGGGGAAGGTAGAAAAGGGGGTTTGGGGAAGTTATGGTGTTCTCCATGGCATACGTCATATAAATATGACATACGCCATATTTATATACGTTACCAAACTAACACTATAGCCGGTGAAAATAAAGATGGTACTTCCTTGCGAAGTCGCAGTTAAATCAGTTATTCCAGCTATTCGATCAGCCATAGCAAGACAACTCACACAATCCCACGGACTAAAACAGAGAGAAGTAGCCCAACTTCTAGGCGTCACTCAAACTGCAGTGAGCAAGTACACAAGCCACACCAGAGGCACAGTCTTGGAAGTCGAAAGAGTGGAAGACGCCCAAGTGGTCCTCAAGGAAACAGTTGTCTCATTGGCAAACGGTGAAATGACTAAATATGAACTATCGGCAAAACTTTGCGTAATCTGCGACATAATCAGACAGAAAGGACTCATGTGCAAACTATGCGCACTTTCAGACCCAGACATAGACAACCAACAATGCATAGTATGCTGCCCAAATGGGCACCCAACAAAATAGAATCGCCTAAAGACTGAAAACTAAATTTGAATAGCTTTTACGCTCTATTTTTTGGTGGAGCTGGCTTTCTTTTTGGTTTCTTTCTTGGGTTTGGGTGTTGTTTCTGGTTTTTTGAAGGATTCGACAAATTTGACCGTTGTTATTTTCGGCAGATACCTCTGTACGTCTAGGGCAATGCCTCTTTTCGCCAGCTGTATTCCATCAACATAGAAGGCTTCGTCAGGCATGTTCACAGTTACGTTTGCCTTTACAACTTTGAATTCAAATTTCTCTGCTTCGACAGCAGGTATTCGACGATGTATGAGAGCGGAGATTTTTTCTGCATCAGTTTTAAGTTTCTTCTTAACGGTAACCTCGTAAACCAACGTTTTACCAGCTAGAGGCGGATTGAAGTCAAGTTGTACGCGTCCAGAACCCATAGTTCTCACCGTAGCAAGCCGCTTGTCATATTCAATCTGCTCTCCAAGTTTAGGCGTTATTCCACGAGCTGCAAGTCGCCTGAGAGGAACAAGCTTCACCTTTTCAGGGTCACGGTTTCCGAAAGCCTTCTCTGGCGGAATTTCAACAGATTCCTTTTTCTTAATTTTAAAGTTCAGAAGGGCTTCGTCAAGGGCTTTTAGCACCCAGCCTTCGCCTACAACCACAAGTCTTGCCTCATAGAGGTCTCCCTCTTTGTACAGTTTCTTCTCCTTCGCGATTTCTTCAAAAGTAGTGTCAAAAACCTCTCCGGTCTCCTTAACCTTACCCGTATAATCGACAATTATGAAGTCACTTTTTTGAATTGGCATCATATCCTTCCTTAACAGGTTCATCTGTTGTTGTCTAGCCTACAACACCATTCATAAGTATTTCTATCTCCAGTTTCAGAGGCATCTCAAAACACGTTAGAAACGAACCAACCATTTCAAGTTGGACAACGACAATTTTTGTGAACCCTTATGGCACTGGCGCAGTTGCCACTGGTTCCGCTACTTCGCATGAACTTGCTCTTAAAATAAACAAGCTGATTACTGCCAGAACCACCGAAACTGCTCCCACTGCCAAATACACTACATAAGACAGAAGACCGAGAGCGAAACTGAAAAAGAAAATCCCTGTAGAAACTAAAGCCAACAAAGACAGCACCTTGTTATAGTCGAAAACTGCTTTTCCAACAATCGGTTTCAGGGGTATGAAATAGTAGAAAACAGTCATCAAAGTCATCAACAAACCAGCGTCACCTAAAGTCTTGAACCCAAGCATGTACAAACCTGCAAAAGGAAGCGTTAAAGTCAAGAGTATAAGCATCTTAGAAAGAACAATCAGAGCCTTTATCTTGCTAGAAATCGGCCCGCTTTGATATCTTGTGATGGTGGGAGCACCAGAAGGAAGACGGAATAAGAGTCCTGAAATAACGAATAACCCAGTTCCGTACAGCCACAGGTTAACTTTCCTGTAAACCCTGCAAATTCGCGTACTTAGAGCTTCAGCCAACACTTCAGCGACGTTCTCCATAAACACCGCAAGCAAAACTGACGGAATAACAACAGCAAGCACCGACAAGCTCAGAAAATGAGGCAAACCGTTTGCTTCAACGAAACCAAAAACAGCAGTCATTGTTATTGCTGAGATCACAATGGATACTAGTTCCCCTCTAGTGATCAACGGTACCTCTTCCATGGAGTCCAATTGTGCTCTGTCGAGCGTTTCGAAGGCGTCTTTGCCATAGAGCTGAAGGAATTCTTTAAGCCAATCAGGGAAAGGTAGACCTCCAATAGCTGAATTGAAGGCTTGCCCTAAACTACTTAAGCTTGCTACTGCTGCAGTTGCTGCGACTGCAACGGTTCCTACCACTGCTACTTGGGCAACAACAGATGCGGACCGAGGCTCTCGCACACCTTCACCATCTTTATTCGTTTCAACTGTGATTATGCACGAGTCAGTGACGCTGTTTCCCGCCGCGTCCTCAACAGTCAACGTGACGGTGTAAATTCCGGGTTCCGTGTAGGTGTGGATTGGGGTCATGCCGGTTCCAGAGGTTCCGTCACCAAAATCCCATTCGTAACTGACGATGCCCACATTGTCGCTTGAACCGCTGCCATCAAAAGTTACAGGTGACCCTACGCCAGCGGTTTGGTCGTTACCCGCGTCTGGGTCTGGATCGCTTTCGTCGGGAGTACCCGGAAGAACGACTGTGACATCTTTTGTAGCAGAATCTTCGAGGCCGCCGTTGTCTGTGACTGTTAAGGTGACAGTGAAAGTATCTTCTGATGAGTACGAGTGGGATGTTGTCATCCCAGTTCCTGTGGTTCCGTCACCAAAAATCCAAGAATATTCAACAATTGTACCGTCGGGATCAGAACTGCCTGAAGCATCAAGGTTTACAGTTTCGCCTACTTCAGGAGATGGGGGTGAAAAGGTGAAAGAGGCTTGAGGAGGCTGATTCTGCCCATTCTGACCGTCCGTTACTGTGGCAGTGGTTGTGTCTGAATCGGTGGCTCCATCGTCATCCGTCACAGTTAGAGTGACCGTGTAGGTGCCAGCTTGGTTGTACGCATGCGATGGATTCTGACCTGATGAACTATCTCCATCGCCAAAATCCCAACTATAAAAGACGATGTCGCCGTCATCGTCATATGAGGAGCCTCCATTGAAACTGATGGGAACATCCTTTGCTCCTGTGTACGGGCCGCCAGTATCTGCAACAGGAGGCTGATTAGTGGATGGGGCTACTGTAGCAGTAGTTGTGTCTGAATCGGTGGCTCCATCATCGTCAGTCACAGTTAACGTGATCGTGTAGGTGCCGTCTTGGGTGTATGCATGTGTTGGATTCTGTCCTGTTGAACTATGACCGTCCCCAAAGTTCCAACTGTAAGAAACGATGTTGCCGTCATTATCATATGAGGAGCCTCCATTGAAACTGATGGGAACATTTTCGGTTCCGGTGTATGGACCGCCGGCATCAGCAACAGGAGGTTGATTCTGATCAGCTGTTACTGTGGCAGTGGTTGTGTCTGAATCGGTGGCTCCATCGTCATCCGTCACAGTTAGAGTGACCGTGTAGGTGCCAGCTTGGCTGTACGCATGTGCCGGATTCTGACCTGATGAACTATCTCCATCGCCAAAATCCCAACTGTAAGAAACAATTTCGCCGTCATCGTCATATGAGGAACCTCCATTGAAACTGATGGGAACATCCTTTGCTCCTGTGTACGGGCCGCCTGCATCAGCAACAGGAGGCTGATTAGGGGATGGTGCTATTGTAGCTGTAGTTTCATCTGCACCAGTTGCTCCATCATCATCTTTCACGAGTAGCGTAACTGTGTATGTCCCGGCTTGGCTGTATGTATGTGTTGGATTCTGAGCTGTTGAGCTATGACTATCACCGAAGTCCCAACTATAAAAGACGATGTCGCCGTCATTGTCGTATGAGTACATCCCATAAAATGCAAGAGGAACATTCTCGGTTCCCGTGTATGGACCGCCCGCATCAGCAACAGGAGGCTGATTCGGCTCGATTACTGTGATGTCAGCTGTGGCAGTATCGGTAGTGAATTCATTATCAGTAACTGTTAGACTCACTGTGTAGGTGCCTGCGTTAGTGTAAGAGTGGGAAGTATGATGGAGACCTGTCCAGTTATAGGTTGTTCCGTCACCCATTTGCCAAAAGCTGGACCAAATCTCTGCGCCATCCGGATCATAACTTTCAGACGGGTCAAAAAAAATGATGTCACCAACATTTACTGGGGATGGAGGTGAATAGGTAAAAATCGCCACAGGAGGGTAATAGTCTCCCACAGTGAAGGTTGTTGATGCGTTACATGGGTCATAATAACCCCCCACTTCAAAACCATCTCCATAGAAATAACACCACACAGTATAGAGTCCGTATTCGGAAGGTACATATGTTATCTGAACCTGCCCATTGGTATCGGATATGAGCGAGTCCATAACATTAGTCCCCCCACTGGGTGTTGTGATGGAAAATTCAATGCCATAAAAAGTTTCACCAGCCGGTGGATCAGGATTAATATCCATCATCAGCGTTATGGATTGACCGATAACAACAGGGTTAGGAATCGCACTAACGGTAGCAGAGGTCGCTAGGGCCTTAACCGTTGGAATCATCAGTATAGGCACAGTGACAGTTAAAACCAGAACCAAAAATATGGAAACCAATGTTTTGGTATTTTTGATTCTCATAAACTACTCCTCAACATTTTACGCTGCCACTAATTGTTCAGTAAAGTTCAACTTGAACATTTATTGTTTATGGTAAATTCTTCTAGTAAAAACTAGCATACATAGAAGAACCAAACAACTAAAAACCGTCACCTAAAGCTACGCCAATAATTCCTCAAAAGTCGCTTCAACTCTGAAACAGTTTTCCTCACTTTCTGACGGCACAATCTAGGCTCAACCGGCGGAGCAACAACATCACGCACACCAATCTTTTCTAAACCCACCACTCCTGCTGTTAGAGCGTACCAGCACGAAGCCAGAACAGTTGGATTATATCCACTACCAAGCATCAAAACTAACTTGCCCTCACAGACCCTTTCAGCCACCTCAACGATGACCCGAGAAAGCTTAAAGAAACCTCTCAATGTCAGCCCCAAACTGCCAAGCCTATCAGCGAAATGAGCGTCGCTTCCTCCATTAGCCAGAATAATTTCAGGCTTAAACTCCTCAGCAAGAGGAACAAAAACCTCCTTTAATGTTTGAAGGTAAGTTTGGTCTCCGGTTCCCGGAGGCAGTGGCACATTGATGTTGTATCCCTCTCCTGCCCCTTCTCCGATCTCTTCAACGAAGCCGGTTCCAGGATAGATTGTTTTGGGGTCCTGATGCAGTGAGATAAAGAGCACTTCAGGATCCGAGTAGTAGATGTCGCTTGTGCCATTCCCGAAATGCACATCATAATCCAAAATAAGCAGACGTTCTAATCCATACTCTTCTCGAAGAAACTCCGCTAGGACAGCTACATCATTGAAGAGACAAAAACCTCCTCCATAGTCTCTGCCAGCATGATGATAGCCCCCACCAAGAGTCACAGCCCTATCAACCCTACCGTCATAGATTGCTTTGCCAGCGTCGATAGCCCCACCAACCATCAGCCTAGCTGCCTCAAGGATTTGGGGCGAAACAGGAGTCTCCATGTCGTAGGGCTTATTAGCCTCAGCCAAACGAAACACACAATCCACATATCCCTTTTTATGAACCCTAAGCAACTCTCTCAGAGTTACTGGCTTTGGCTTCAACAAACTCACGCCGGGAACAAGAAACAAGCCTTGTTCCTTAAAGAAGTTCATGACATTATTAAAGCGGTCTCCTTTGAAGGGGTGGTCAACTCCCAAATCGTATTGACTGAACTTTTCATGATAGGTTATCCCAACCTTCAAGCACTTCATCTCCTCAGACAGAGGTGCATCACTCCTTTTTGAGGGAAGCACCCTATAGTATTTGAGAAAGTTAGGGGGTTAAATTCATGTATTCTTTGAGTTCTTGGCTAACATCTTCTAAGCCCAGTTTCGTCAGCGTGGTTTTTGTGGGTATCCCCCGTTTGTCCCAGCCCCTCTTGTCGTAGTAAACCTGAAGCATTCTGTCGTATTTTTCGCGGTCTAGAGATGACCCCTTTAGAGGACCTTTAGTGAGTGGTTCGTCAAACCAGCGTGCGGGTGGAGTGTCCATGCTTCGGTTCCAAGCAGTTGCGTATTCTCTGACCCAGAAGGCTCTGATCAAGTTGAAGGTTCTGTCAGCTATGGTTAAGAGATCATTCATAGTCATGCTTTGGCCTGTTGCAGCCTTCACGAATTTTGGATAATAGTCTAATGAAAAGCCCAATTCCACCCATGGAAGTCGGCAGGTTGTGAAGCACTCGAAAATTCCACCCCTTAACCTCTGCAACTCAATAACTTTGTCAACTTTGGCTTCGCCGTAGTTTTCTCGTCCCACAGAAACCTCCCATGAAATAACCCAAGCATCTTTGTGGTGTGCACCAAGAGAGCAGGTGCCATAAGATAGCGCCATTCCAGGAGTTGTGTGACAATCGTAGCCTGAAACTTCCAAACCTTTCACATGTATAGCCCAATTCGCAGAGTCGCCGCCCACTTTTTGGGAAGCATACCTTACGCCCTCAGCAAGAAGGGCACCGGTTCCCCGTTTAAAGACAATGTCTTCGGCTAATTTTTTTGCTTCCTCATAGTCACCCCACTCAATTTTGTAGTCAATGAGCCCTTTTTCTGAGGCTTCCATCGCGAAGCCAATGGCATTTCCAAGGGATATCGTGTCAACGCCGTATTCGTCAGAGAGCCTGTTCAAGGTTGCTATTTCTTTGAGGTTGCCTAAGCCTATGTTAGACCCTAACATAGCAACGTTTTCGTAGTCCAGTTCAGAAGGCAGCTTAACTGAATCTTCGACAATGTTGCCGCAGGTCATGTTGCAGTTGGGGCAGCCCCTGTTGGAGATTTTTATTTTTTCCATAGCGAAGCCTCCGATTTCATCTGCCTTTTCAAAGACTCCCTCACGGAAGTTACATGTTGGCAGAACACTGTTTTCTTGGCTCCACTCATGGGTTATCATTGTTCCTTGCCGTTTCCAGAAGTCGTAGTTTGGTTTTTCCAATACCTTTCGGTAGGCTTCCACACCAAGAGTTTTCATGGCTTTGGGGTCATTGGCTTGAAGAGTTTTTGTTCCCCTGAAAGCGATAGCCTTCAGGTTTTTGGAGCCCATAACTGCACCCATACCCGGTCTGCCACCTCCTCGACCTTCCTGAGAAATTACGTTGGCGAATTTCACTTGGTTTTCGCCAGCTTGACCAATCGAGACTACGCCTACGCTTTTAGAATATTCTTTCTTGAGGCGTCTCTCAGTTTTGAAGGTGTCTATGCCCCAGTAGTCTTTTGCGTCAACGAATTCTGTCTTGTCATCTTGAATGAGCAAGATTGTGGGTTTCGAAGCCTTTCCATAGATGACTACACCGTCGTACCCTGCTTTTCTCATCTGAACAGTGGCTTGAGTCCCCATGTTTCCGTCTCCGTATCCTCCTGTCAGAGGGCTTTTCGCTGCAACCACTAGTTTCCCACTGCTGGGAAGTGAAAAACCTGTTAGCGGTCCAGCTGCGAAGATTAACAAGTTTTCAGGAGAAAGAGGGTCTAGACCCGGTTTCAGTTTATCCCACAGAATCTTTACTGCGAAGCCTCTGCCGCCGAGGAAAGTTTTGGCGAACTCGGCGTCGTATTCTTTGGGAACTGCTTTTCCTTTTGTAAGGTCGACGTGGAGTAGCTTACCGTTCCATCCCTTCATTTGATTCACACAACTGGAGAGAAACAAGAAGAAGGACTTTATTTGAGTTTTGGAGAAAAAGACAATTCTGTCCAAGTATGAGAAAAAGAATGAGGATAGTTAAAGAAAAAATAGGTGGTTAGGACTTGAAAAAAGGAAGGAAGATTATCCAGTTGTTTTTGTTACTGGCTTTCGTAAGTATCTTCAGCAGTTTCCTCTTCTTCGTCAGCGACTTCTTCTTCCATTGGAGCTTCTTCAGTTGGAATTTCCTCGTCAGCTGTTTCGGCTGGAGTCTCATCAATATTAGACTCTTCAACGACTTCCTCAGAAACAGCCTCTTCTTCAGTCAGCGTCTCTTCTATTGGTGTTTCAGGCAGTGTTTCTGTTTCGGTTACTTCTTCGGTTGACGGAATTTCGACGGTCTCTTCAGTTGCTTCTTCAATTACTTCTGCTATTTCCTCTGTTGGTGTTTCTACGGCTTCTTCGCTTGTTACTTCGTCAAAGAGGGGTTCAACTTCAAGTGTTTCTTCAACAGCCGCTTCCACTGGAGCATCCAACGTCTCTTGAACAGGAACTTCGACTGATTCTTCGACGACAGTTTCGACAGGCGTCTCAACTGGGGCTTCAATCGGCTCCTCTACAATAGCTTCAACAGATTCTTCAACAGGCGCCTCAACAGGAGTCTCTAATGTCTCTTCTTCAAGTGGGGTTTCAACAGATGGGGCAGTTGTTTCTTCAACTGGTGCTTCAATAGGAGCCTCGACAGCAGCTTCTACGGGTTCCTCAACAGGCACTTCAACTGGAGCGTCAACTGTGTCTTCAGCTGGCATCTCCACTGGCATTTCAGCAGTCTCTTCAACTGGCTCCTCAGCTGGCACTTCGACAGGCGTCTCAACTGGGGCTTCAATCGGCTCCTCTACAATAGCTTCAACAGGTTCTTCAACAGCCACCTCAAACGGAGTCTCTGATGTCTCTTCGAATGGAACTTCCATGGGCTCCTCTATAACGGCTTCAACCGGAGCCTCTATTGGTGCCTCCACAGGTTCTTCGTCAGCGGCTTCAGAGATTTCAGTTGTTTCCTCCAAGACTTCTTCAGTGATTTGCGGTGCCTCAGCGTCTAGTGTTGTGGGTGAGGGTGTAGGCTCTGCCCCTTCTGGCATAAGGCTGGATACTGCCTCCTTGAGGAAAATCAACTGTTTTTTCAAGGCATTAAGACCGTTTGAGAAAGCGTTACTTTCGTGAGCGTGTAATTCTTCATCAATTTCTCCTGCAACATATTGGATTTCTGAGTTGGCGAGAAATATTTCTAAGGTACTGATCTGCTTTTCCAAATCATCTACTTTGCCGGTTAGTTCGTTGGCTAGCTTATTCTGGCGCATCTCAATGTCGGTGATGATTGCACTAAGTTCGTTGTCAAGAGAGGCATACGTAGACGGCGAAATTCTGCCCGAGTTGAAAAGATCGTCAAGAGCTTGCTTCTTTTTCCTTGCTAATTCCAAATCCTTGCTTATTTTCTCGAAAGAATACTTCCATGAGATCAAATTCTAACACCCAGCCAGATGCTACTATAAAAGAACGAAATAACTGTTGTTAACATGTAGATATATCTTTAGCTGTCAAAAACGGCTTCTTTTCAGCAATTATCCACGAGACACTTTTAAACAAGCATAGATACCAACACACATACAGCCTCAATCATTAACACACTTGACTAAACATGAAACAGCCCTAAAATAGCCCGTTTTTGACCTGTGAAAAACGAAATACATCCGCGGGTGTGAAGATGGTCTATGCTCAGAGTCGGACTCTTTACACATTTAAATCGAAATCTATACTAAAATATAAATATTCAAAGTCGTATATAGATTTAAAACATAACTAAACAAAACTATACTCAAGAGGGTGGACGAGGATTGGAATCCGAAGTCCTCAAAAAAATGCACAGAAGAACAGTCAAAAGCTTCATGGACATACTCATACTGACCGAACTCCAGAACGGTCCCATGAGCGGCTACGACGCCATTGCTTTTGTTCACAACAAATACGGAATCCCAGTCAGTTCAGGAACAGTTTACTCACTTCTATACTCCCTAGAAAGAGACGGAATGATAAAGGGCAGGTGGTCCAAAAGAAAAAGAGTTTATGAACTGACAGAGAAAGGGGAAAGAACCATCAACATTGTACTCAACGCCAACGACAAAATCAAAGGTTTGGTAACAAGCCTCCTATTAACCAACTGAAACCCAACATTTGGTCAAGTCGCCCGCCTAAAACATAGAATAACTGCCTCACGCTTCTACGAGAACAACACATCAGAAGAAAATTTTCAGGGAATTTCATTGATCCGAGCACGACAGTTAACACAAACTAAAGAAGAGGCTTTTTGTGCTGCATCTAGGGGATTACGCCGGTCTCCTTGGCGAGTTTCTCGGCAGAATCATAATCAAGTCGTTTCTCTTCTAAAATCGTGTACCGTTCGGGACGAATAGTACAAGCCTGCACTAGAGCTTTCACGATGGATTCAGGTTTCACGCCAAGTTCTTCGGCTGTTGTGGGAGCTCCAGCTTTCTGAAGTGTCGCTTTGATGTCTTTCCAATCAATTTCATATAGACGAGCCATCATTATTGTTCCCACACCACACTGCTCTCCATGCAAGGCCATGTTTGGTTCAATCAGATCAAGAGAGTGGCTGAACAGGTGCTCTGAACCGCTACATGGTTTGCTGCTTCCAGCGATGCTCATAGCAACTCCGCAACTTATCAGACCCTCTAAAACAAGGCGAAGACCCGCCTCTGATCCGGGCTTGATTACATCAGCGTTTTTCGTAATCAATCTTGCACTCATAAGAGCCAAACTGGCTGCGTACTCGCCATAATATTCGTTTTTTACCTTGTAGGCTAGTTCCCAGTCTCGAACAGAAGTGAACTTTGACACAAGGTCTCCGCAACCGCTCGCAGTGAAACGGTAATCTGATTGAACAATTATGCCCGTGTCCGCTACTATAGCCATAGGAGACTGAGCCATCACAGAGTATGGTTTCTTCAATCCTTTAACAGCGGCTACAGGACTTGCGATGCCATCGTGGGAGGCGGTTGTCGGCACGCTTATGAAAGGGATTCCCTGACGGGTAGAACTCAGCTTCGCAACATCGATTTTGGTTCCTCCGCCTACTCCGAGAGCGATTTGGGGTTTTAGTTCCCGAATTTTCTCTTCAACAGCTCGGACTTCCCACATAGTGGAGGTGTTAACAACAAGATGGTTAACACCCATTCCCTTGTCACTCAGCAGATCGATAACCTTACGACCTGCGATGCTTTTGGTGTCTGGGCCCGTCACCACAAGCGCAGATTCGTCAAAGCCTAACCTCTTGCAAATCTCACTAAGAAGAGGCAGAGTATCGTTTCCAACTACAACTTCCCTTGGAAGCTGCATTCGATGTAACTGCATTTTCAATGCAATCACGGATATAACAAGTGGCTCCATATTAAGTTTCAGGATTCTACCATTTTGGACCTTTGATGCCGCTAACATGAGATGGCGTTTCGAAATGTTTTTAAATGGCTCAGGGAAGTATATACCCTCTGACTTCTCCCGAGTCATTTTCCTCTATGTAAATTTTCGGGGGACCAATAAAATGCATGAAACTGTTGATAAATTAGCCTTGAAAGGAACAACAACGGTGGGCGTAGTTTGCACCGACGGAGTGATCCTATCTTCAGACACCCGAGTGACAATGGGATACTTCGTAGCCCACAAAAAAGGTAAAAAAATCTACCAAATAGACGACCACCTAGCAATGACCATCTCCGGCAGCGTTGCCGACGCACAACGCGTCGTAGAAATACTGAAAGTGAACGCAAAACTCTACAAACTAAACAATGACAGACCCATCCCAGTGAAGGCTGCATCTCGCCTAGTTGCAAATCTCCTCTTTTCCGCCCGTTTAGCCCCGTTAATCGCCCAGATTCTCGTTGGCGGGGTTGACTCTACGGGACCTCACGTTTTCTCCTTAGATCCCTTTGGCAGTCTCACAGAAGAAAAATACGTTGCTACAGGTTCGGGTTCTCCCATAGCTTACGGCGTTCTGGAAGACAAATACAAGGAAGGAGCCAAAATAAAGGACATACTTCCTGTGGTTGTACGCGCTGTTGACTCAGCTATGAAGAGAGACATAGCAAGCGGAAACAACTTTGACGTAGCTGTCATAACAGAAACGGGTTATCGTTCACTGAGCGATGAAGAAAAGAAGGGCATTCTAGGAGGCTCCTGAGGAGCGATAAAAACGCGTTGACAACATCTGGGAAAGACAAAGTAGAGATAAGCCAACACATACTAGAGAACATTCCCCCACAAGCGGAAGTTACTAGAATAGAGTATGAAGGGCCAGCTCTCGCAGTTTACACAAAAAAGCCGGAAGTCCTAGTTGAACAAAGTTACATAGTTGCTGACATAGTCAAACTTATCAGAAAGAGAATAGTTGTGCGTTCCGACCCTTCTATAAGATCTAAAGAAAGGGATACCGAGAGAATCATAAAAGAGATTGTCTCCCCAGAAGCCGAGATCACAAACATAAACTTTGACCCGAGCCTCGGAGAAGTAATAATCGAGGCAAAAAAACCGGGAGTAGTTATAGGAAAAAATGGAGGAGTCTTGCAGGAGATCATTAAAAAGACTCATTGGCGACCACGAATTCTAAGAAGCCCTCCAATTCCGTCGAAAATCATCGCGCATATGCGACATTTCCTCTACTCAGAAAGCAAGGAAAGAGAGAGGATACTGCGGTCGATTGGTGAAAGGATTTTCAGACCTAAGATTTACGAGGCTGGAGATGTCCGCCTCACAGCCTTGGGTGGATTCCGAGAGGTGGGAAGATCAGCGATTCTTGTTCAAACAAGGGAAAGCAATGTATTGCTGGATTGTGGCATCAATCCAGGTTCTACAAGTTCTCTCAACGCCTTTCCAAGATTGGATATGCCCCAGTTTGATCTGGACGCTTTAGATGCAGTGGTTATAAGCCACGCCCATCTAGATCACTGTGGATTTCTTCCTTTTCTTTTCAAGTATGGTTACGACGGTCCAGTCTACTGTTCGGCTCCAACTTCGAGCCTCATGACCCTGCTTCAACTTGATTACCTAGATGTTGCAAACAAACAGGGCTTTATGCCACCTTACGGGCAGAAGGACGTAAGAGACACGGTGATGCACACCATACCTCTACGATATGGCGCTGTTACTGACATAGCACCAGACATTCGTTTGACTCTACACAATTCTGGACATATTCTCGGCTCATCACTAGTTCATCTTCACATAGGCGAAGGACTACACAACCTAGTTTACACTGGAGATTACAAGTATGGCAAGTCAATGCTGCTCGAACCTGCAGTTTCCATGTTTCCAAGAGTGGAGACCATAATAACAGAGAGCACATACGGCGCTCCAGACGACATTATGCCCACAAGAGTAGAATCAGAACAACTCATTACAACAATAATTAACGACACATTGGATCGGGAAGGCAAAGTTTTGATTCCGGTTCCGGCGGTGGGTAGAGCTCAAGAAATCATGTTGATTATCGACGGGTATATGCGGCGAGGACTGCTGAAGGAGGCGCCTGTCTTTGTGGAAGGCATGATATCTGAAGCAACTGCAATACACACTGCATATCCAGAATATCTGGCTAAAGGAGTCCGAAACAGCATCCTCTATGAAGGAATCAATCCTTTCCAGTCAGATTACTTCACCATTGTTGAGCATCCCAGCGCAAGAGAAGAGATTGTGGATGGAGACCAGTGCATAATCTTGGCTACGTCAGGTATGCTGGAAGGCGGACCAGTAATTGACTATTTCAAACGTCTAGCAGCGGATAAGCGCAACACAATAATTTTCGTCAGCTATCAGATTGATGGAACCATGGGATCGAGAGTCCAAAAAGGCTTAGCCGATGTCCCCATCATGAACAGCTCAGGAAAAATGCAAGTGATGAAAGTTAACATGCAGGTTGAAACAGTAAGAGGATTTTCTGGTCACTCGGATAGAAGGCAATTGCTCAATTATATTCATCGGGTGAAACCGAAACCTGAGAAAATAATTGTTCTTCACGGCGAAAAATCGAAGAGCCTAAACATGGCTGGTCTGTTCAAGAGAAAGTATAATGTGGAAACACTTGTCCCAGAAGTTCTGGAAACAATTAAGCTGCGGTAGGCGCCTTCTCTTCCGAAACTTCAGTTTCTTGGCGCCAAATTCTGATTGATTTTGGCACTATAACTACTCGTTCTTCTCCTAAGCGGGCGATGTCTCCTCCGATGGATTGAGTGAAGCCGGAAAGTTCGTTAACAGCATTCTTGACATCTTCAACGCTCTTTCTAGCGAGGGGAGTAACTTTGAGGATAAGGATGTTTCCCAAGCTGAGTTCGTGTTTAATTACTTCTACGTCGTCAAGAGTGCGTAGGGGAATAGCTTTCAAGTAGGTTTTCTTCCGAGATTTTTTGCTTTTTTGCTTTGAGGCTGGCAATTGACTTCACTTCTTTAACTAATTAGAGCCGTTTTACTTTAAACATTTCCGCTCGATGCAGAAGATGATCTTCAAAAAATGAGGCTTAAAATTAGCATTTTCTAATTCTCACCAAGAAGAATTACCTTTCTACAGGAGTTTTTCATGAATCACCATTAACTAAAAGAGAAAATTACGCTTAAAAACTCCTAAGATAGTTCCAAAGTTTGTCACCAACATAGTGAAGAATTTTAACCGTTTTTCCATGATTAACCGTTTTCATTTCTTCAGAATTGAATAGGGCTACGCCTACAGCTAAGGGCTTACCGTGGCGCTCATCAACCACAAGAATAAAGTCTCCCTTTTCGAATTCGCCTTCGATGGCAACAACTCCGGGAGCCATCACATCAGCCCCTTTGCAAACATAAGGGACAGCACCCATGTCAACAACTATTTTGGAAATATGAAGAAAAAACGCTTCGAAACTTAGGGTTGGAAAAAGTTCTCCATTAGACCTCGCAATTAATGGTTTCCCGTTGAAAAGGAAGATTTCAGCGGTTTCAGTATCCATTGCCTCAACGCGAGTTTTTGATCCAAGCAAATCTTCAATGCCTGCCTTCAGCCTTTGAGAAACATCTAAGAGAAATTTCTTCGCTTCCTTCTCCTTCAGGAATTGTCTACGACGCTTCTTTGGTATATCCGCCACCACAGTTAATACAATAGTTAGGGTTATCAACGCTTTTTATCTGTTGGTGGACAAACATTGCAGGATTCCGGAATGGCTGAGAAACCCTTGTGCCAAGCACATATCAGGTCTCCTGATCTTAGAGCCTCGCATAACTTGCAGAACTGCAGCATGGCGTCGAAGGAAGAGATTTTTTCGGTAGCGATACCTTCCGCGATCTCATCGACCAAAGCCATAATAGAGGGGGAGGCTTCAAGCTGTTTTACCATCTTCTCTCCCCGTTTTGAGTAAATATAATGACTTATGGAAGCTTGGGTTGTTCCAAGTTTTTTTGCTGCAGCAACCTGAGATAAATTGCATTTCTCTATGAGACTCCTCGCTACCAAGGAACGAAACGCTGGTAGAACAGAGCGTACAACGATTTCACAGGGTGGTCGCAACTATTTTCACGAGATTATAACGGCGTTATTGCTTATAAATGAAACGCCGAAGAGTTCAAAAACGGATGGGGTTCTTGCTCTTTGCAGTTTACCGCTTATAGACGTATAATGTGTGGGATGGGTAGCCTAGTTTTGGGTTTTCGCAGAAGTTGTCGATTTTGAAGGGTTTCCACCCGAGAATTTCGTAGTCGTGGGAAACGACTCTGGCGCCAGGTTTGAGTTCTGCCTCCAGTTTTGGCTTAATTTTTTCGTTTGCGCTGGTTGTCAGGTACAGGAAGACAACGTTGGCAGAAGACAGATTAACGTTGAATATGTCTTTCTGGATGATCCGTGTTTTTTCATTCAAACTGAGTTCCTGAATGTTGTTCAGGGCTCTCTTTGCGAGGTCTTCCCTCAGTTCAACTCCCACAGAGGTTGCTCCGAAGTCTTTGGCAGCCATTATGACCGCTCGACCGTCTCCAGAACCTAAATCATAGAGAACCTCTCCGGGTCTGAGTTCAGCTAAAATAAGCATCTGACGCACTACAGGCGTTGGGGTAGCCACAAAAGGCGCAAGGAACACGTTGATTCAACTCTTGGTTTTTCTTTTATAGATGCGCAGTTGCTTTTATGGTTTACGCGTTTCGAGGTGTAAGGTAAACTTTCGTTTTTTCTAAAAAAAGGGAATATTCAATAACCGACTATGTTAAATTGCACTTTTGCACAATTATTTCTAGAATAGGGGAGCGCTTTTGGGCAAAAAAACAAACGATGGCTATAAGGTTGTGTTGACTGCTGACAGAACTTTGATGAGCGAGTACAGCGGAGGAGTTTTTCTTGGTTTCAGTGCCTGCGTACCAAAAGGGCTGGTTCCTGACTGGCTTTACTTCTCGGTTTTCTGTCCCTCTGTTCCGGTGAATGGAGATGGATCTGTTAGATACGCTCCCTGTGGAATAAGAAAAGTTGAAGCCGCTCTGCTGGACCACGGTTTCAAAAGAAAAGACGTGGTTGTCGCTCACCCGGACCATCTAGACAAAGTTGTAGGTCCCAGAACTAAAGTTGTTGGAATTACAGAAACTGATCCGTTGGGTATCGCCCCAGCCACTTCTACGTTTACGCAGTTATTTGATGGCGAAGCCTACATGAACATAAAATTTAGACAGTTACTGAACCACTCTGCCATCAAAAAGCATAGACCTCGAATCATTGTTGGGGGACCTGGAGCTTGGCAGCTCGAAGACAGAAAGACACGAAGCAACTTGGGAGTAAATTGTGTGCTCGTTGGTGAAGCGGAGAAAGTTGTGGGCTCCCTCTTCGAGCGAGCTGTGGATGGTGAAGTGCTTCCAGAAGTTGTTCATGGAGATGTGGTTGAAACAGACGAGATACCGCTGATCAAGAATGCGACTGTAGACGGGATAGTTGAGATTGCTCGGGGATGTGGACGGGGCTGTGAATTCTGCGTCCCAACACTTCAACGTTACCGTTGCATTCCAATAAAGCAAATCCTGAAGGAGGTTGATGTCAACCTTAGGGCTGGGAGACGGCCGTTACTGCATGCAGAGGATGTGCTCAGGTACAAGGCTAAAGGCTTAGAAGTGAACGGGGAGGCGGTGATAGACCTCTTCAAAACTGTGAAGAATCATCCGGGCGTTAACGCGGTAGGCATAAGCCACTTTGCACTCTCCTCCATAGCCAGCGCACCGGAAGTTGTGGAGGAAATATCAAACCTTTTCGATGCGGGTAAAGGAGGGGATTGGTTCAGCGGGCAAACAGGCTTGGAATCAGGCAGTCCACGGCTGATGAAGGAGTATATGATTGGAAAGTGCAAGCCCTTTGAGACAGAGGATTGGCCGCAGGTAGTCTTGAACGCTTTTGATATTATGAAAAGAAACTGTTGGGTTCCATGTGCTACCTTAATCATAGGTTTTCCCAACGAAACCGATAGAGACATTGATTTAACAATTAATCTCCTTGAAGAGTTGAAGAGTTACAAGAGTTTGATTGTTCCGCTCTTCCTTGTTTCGATGGGAGGACTGAAAAACAAAACAAAATCCTTTACTATCGAAAAAATGACGCCAAAACAATGTGAACTTTTCTTCAAGTGCTGGGAACATAACATAGATTGGGGGCAGACTCTTCTTCAGGAATACTTCCTCACGAAGAGTGGAGTCAAAGGTTACGGGCTGAGATTTCTGTTTTCTTATGGCATCAACCACGCTAAGAAACTGATGCAGCAATGTAAAAGAGACTACGATTACGATTTGGCAGCCATGATTAGGGACGAGAGAAGTGGAAAAATAAAGGTAGGCCCCGCACCCATACGCTTCATCTACCGATACCTACGCACGAGCAGATAATGACAATAGCAAAAGGGTAGACTTGTTTTTACCAGAATTTGCGTTTTAGGGATTTTCTTTCCGCTTCTGTTATCAATTCGAAGAAGTGGTCTGAGAGAACATTCTCTTTCTCCAAGATTTCTTCTGCGTCAGAGAATTGGACGTTTCTTCCGGAGAGAGATACAACAGCTGGTTTACCGTACTTCGAAACAAGTTTAGCTGTCTTCATTGCTTGTCGGTTAATTTTTCTCTCGTTTTTCGTCAATTTCTCTCCTCTTTTATCCACCAAAGACTGAACCCCGTCTTCATCCCGTCTAAGCACACCCAAACTTGAAGACCCGCATTTTGGACAGACAGGCTTCTCCGGCAAATCATTCAAACGAATCATCTCCAGATAATCCCAGCATTTGGTACAGACAAAAGTTCGAACCTCATTAAGCAGACGCGCCCTAGCCGACTCCACCAGAATAAGTTTCATCCGTTCAGGAGGAATCAAATCAGTCTTCATGCTGACTTTTTCCAATCCAACCCGCGCAACCGGAGAAGCATCCCCCTCAGTCTCCACCTTCCGGACTTCAATCCCACCCTCACGAACAGCACCCAAAACACGAATTGTCCTATCTAAATCCAAGTCCTTCCGGAAAACCTCCTTGAGAGCCTCATCATAAATCGCTGTGCCCTCAAAACTCTCCAACAATTTACGAAGACTCACCCTGCTCAAATCAACCCACTTCTGTATTCCACCAAACCTTCGAGCAACATGAAACATCCGCCTCTTGAAAATCCCAGTTTTAACAGTAGACCGAATCATGATATCTCGAATACCCTGATCGTCCATCCGCTTAATCTCTTCAAACAACGTAATTATTCGATCAGCGTTAGCCGCGCCCATTGTATTTACGAAAATGCGATATGGATCAAACTGAACCACGACGCTGTGTCCGATCTGATCCGACAAAAGATGACCAATCAGCTGAGCCAAAGCCCTGTTTGCAAGAGACCCAAAGTTGGCGTGCAGAATCACAAAATCCTCCCAATCCTCAATCAAAATTCGATTATCCGTGGGAACAGAGTAACCTTTCTTCGCATGTTCAACAGTTTCACGAATCGCCCGTGCAACAGTCTCCGCGTCAGCAGGATATCTTTTAGCCAATTCTGCAGCAATCTCAAAGGTTGTTTTACCGCTTTTAACACGCTCTTCTATGAAGCCCCTGATTTGACCAACCTCTTGAGCCACTTCAAAAGGAACAGGAATCTCCTCTCCAACCCAGCTTGGAATTGCGCCTGTTGGGTCTTCAATCTGCCTCACATAAATTTGGTCGCCAGAAACGCTCAAAATCTGCCACGGTCTACCTTGAATAATAAACTTCACACTCGGTTTACCATGCTCAGCAACAAAAGCTTCATCCAGTACACCCACAGCAGAATCTTGCGCCTCGTCAATAACCAAAAATTTCTTTTCCGCTGGAATCATGGACAAATTATCAAAATAATACTCATAGAGAGGCTTTGTTCGACGAGGCTTAAAGACAAGCATATCTTCTTCAGAGACCCAAGCAAACCTTGGAAAACGACGATGCATATAATCTAAAACTTTCTCGACATCTTCTACAGTAAGGTCAGAATAGGGAAAAGCCTTCCTGAAAAGATCATGAATTTCAGGGAAACTCCAACTTTTCTGTTTCATCAGGAGACCGGCAATCTGATGAGCCAGAGCATCATACGGCTTGGGGGGAACCTCCACAGGCTCCATATCTTCATTAATGGTCCTGCGAGCTATAGCCATAGCCTCCAACGTGTCATCAGAATCCATGGTTATGATAACACCTTTTGGAATGCGCCCGACCCGGTGCCCACTTCTACCTACACGCTGAATAAGGCGCGTAACCTGTCGGGGACTCATATACTGAATCACCATGTCAATGCGGCCAACATCTATGCCCAACTCCAGAGAAGAAGTTGCCACAAGCCCCTTCAACTCACCATCTTTCAATCCCCGTTCCGCCGCTATTCTGGAGGGTTTAGCCAAAGAACCGTGATGAATAGAGACAGGAAAATCCACATCCCAAACCTTGAATCGACTAGCTAAAACCTCAGAGATGGAGCGAGTGTTCGTGAAGAGCAACACTGATCTGTGCTCTTCGATATATCGGCGAATAACACGTAGACGAGCAGCAACTTCAGGATGAGTAAACAAGGCAGAAGCCAATTCGTAATCGTCCTGCGTGGGTTGCGGAAAAAGAATCTTCAAATCCATCTGCCGCGCCAAGGTAACCCTTACAATTTCAACTTCACGTTCAGACCCAACTAGAAACTTGGCAACCTTTTTTGGACTGCCAATCGTGGCTGACAAGCCGATGCATTGAAAGTCCCTGCGCGTTACCCAACGTAACCGTTCAAGAGCCAAAGACAATTGGCTTCCCCGTTTGCTGTCCGCCATCTCATGAACCTCATCCACTATCACCCATCGAACCGTACTAAGATGCTGACGCATAAGTCTCCCCGGCAAGATAGCCTGCAAAGTTTCAGGGGTCGTTATCAGCATGTCTGGAGGGCTTCTAGCCTGCCTAGTTCTCTCTTTGGTTTCAGTGTCACCGTGCCTAACAGCCAGTTTGATGTCAAGGTTGTTGCACCACCACTCCAGACGCTCAAGCATATCCCGATTCAAGGCTTTGAGAGGCGTCACATACAGAATTTTGATGCCCCGTCTTCTTTCAGGCGTTCTGAGAAGCATGTCGAGAACTGGAAGAACGGCTGATTCAGTCTTTCCAGTGGCTGTGGGAGAAATGAGGAGAACGTTTTTTCCCTCAAGAATCTTCGGGATAACCTTTTCTTGGGGTTCAGTGGGCGTTTTGAAACCTTTCTCCTCAACCAACCTGCGGATTGGTTTGACGAACCCCTCGAAAACATTTTTTGGTCTCTCAGCCAAAGTCATTATGCACCAAAGCTGAAAAAGTAAAGCAAAGCCGTTGTAAAAAGCATTTTGGAGCCATAAACAAGCGTTTCAGATTAAAAAAGCGGCTCTTTTGGGGGTTATCACGTTCTTCACGGGCATTAATGGAAGGCAAATCTTTTATTCATCATCAACATACAGGAATGTGACATTCAATGGAGGAAAATAAAAATGGCTAAATGTACTAATTGTGGAGCCGAAGTTGCCAATCCGAGAAAGAGCTGGAAGATGGCTGGTCGCCCAGACAGGACAGGTAAGAGAACGCAATTAACAATAGGACTCTTTGATTGCCCCAGTTGCAACAAATCCTTCAAGGTCGTCTTGAACAAGCAGAAGATCTGATACTCCGGATCTCGCCGAGGACTTTCCTTAAGGGCAGTGAAACTTCAGTTGATTAAAGTAGTCTTAAGGATAGGGAACCCGAAAACCTAGGCGCGTTCTGAGTTCCATACTACCCTCCTTTTTTTGTGTTTTAAGCGTTAGGTTTTTATGCTTGGAATAAAGAAGACTCCTAAAAACTTCTAAGCTTTATCGGAGCCAAGATTTGGTATGAAGTTTCCTGACGTGTTCAAGCGCGACTACATGTCCACCGTTATAATGATACTTGTTGTAATACTCATTGTCTTCATTTTTTGGTTCGGCTTAAGATTCGCCTTTGGTACAGAACACCCGGTCTTAGCTGTAGCATCAGGGAGCATGAAGCCAGTATTGTATGAAGGAGACCTAATAGTAATTGAAGGAGTACCGAATGGGGCTGATATTCAAGTTGGTAACAAAAACTCTGATCATCCCGGCGACATAATCGTATTTCCCGAACCGGGTGACCCAGACGACCTTATTGTGCATAGAGCAATAAAAAAAATCGATAACGGGGATGGTACGTACAGTTTTGAAACACGTGGCGATAACAATCCAGCGCCAGACTGGTGGGAAGTGCAGGAGGAAAGTATTGTGGGTAGATACACAGGGATAAAAGTGCCGCTGCTTGGTCACATTGCTTTGTTTTTTAATCCGCTAGAGAGAAAAGTAGCTTTCATCGCGTTATGGATAGTGGTTTTGGTGATTTTAGAGGTTGTTCCTTTGGTGAGAAAGAGATTCAAACACGACGACGATGACGACGATAACGACAATAACGATGTCGATAAAGACGAAGATAACGACGACGATGAAGCAAGCCTTTATAAATAACTCTGCTAAATTCATGTTGCTTTATAAGGAGGAACTGGAGATACCCAAAGTTGAAGCTTCTATCCGAATAGAAAACGTTGTTGCGTCTGCCACATTAAATCAGAGAGTTGATCTTAATGCTGTTGTTAAAGGATACCCCGGAGTTGAGTATCGTCCGGAACAGTTTCCTGGTTTGGTTTTCAGGTTAAAGAGACCTAAAACAGCTACCTTAATCTTCAATTCTGGGAAAATGGTTTGCACCGGAGCCAAGTCGGAAAAAGAGGCAAAAAGAGCAGTAATGAAGGTTATTAGGGAACTAAAGAAAAGCGGAATAATAATCATCGGAAAGCCAGAATTGAAGATACAGAACATCGTTGCTTCAGCGAATTTGTCTGGCTTAATAGATCTAGAACGGTCAGCCTATTCTCTCGGAAGAACAATGTATGAACCTGAACAATTTCCTGGTTTAATCTACAGAATGGATGTACCGAAAGTTGTGATTCTTCTCTTCGCCAGTGGAAAACTTGTTTGCACAGGAGCTAAGCAAGAAGAGGACGTTTACGAAGCAGTCAGCAAACTTCATAAAAAACTCGAAGAAGAAGACCTGATATACTACGAAGACCAAAAATAACCCTTCTTTTTCTCCCTTTTTGTTTTTTTACAACTTCGATTATTTATTCGTTAAATTTGGGGAATCTAACTTTTCCCACGTATTGCAGAATCCAATTCACTAACCTGTCGTAGGTTTCTGTTCCCAGTTTCGTGAGGAGCACTTCGCCATCGGAGTTTAATTGTACAAATCCCTTGTTTGACATCCAATCCAGATACTTCACTAAACGATCATAAGACAAACCAGTATAAGTGGCAAGGGTGGTTCTGTTTAGTCGTCTTCGCTCCTTCAACACTTTGATGATTCTAGCTAGCACGTAGAGGTCAGGTTTCGAAATTGGCTCTCCTGAATTCACTTTCAAACCACCGAAGCTCCCACAGAAGCCAGTCAAGCCGTCCCATCTGTTCATATCGGTTACGGAGGTCATTCTTGCTTAAGATAAGAACGACAACCAAAGAAAACCACACTATCGTAATAATATAGATTCCCATATTAAAAAAGAACTGAAAGACTAAGCTTAACAGAGAAAAAGAGACGATTGCCAGCCCCCAATAAGCCAACACTTTAGAGATTCCATAGAGAAGAAAACCAAGTTTTGCAGAACGTATGTCACTGAAGATGTTTTGCCATTCTAGTTCCTGAAGAAGCTTTATCGCTCCGGGAGCTCCTTCACTTAACGTACTTTTCCATTGACGCAATTTCACTGATTTTACTCTGCGCTTAACCCAAAACGCTCCCAAAATGGTTCCCATCGTAAGAAATAGAATAAACGAAATGGAAGCAACGAAACTTAACAAATGATTGGGACCAGTGTAGAGAAACGAGAATTCCGTATAGATATTAACCGATAACGCAACAACAAGGGATATCAACAGTATTATTGCAAAATCTGTTAATGAGACTACAATTTCTCTGTACTTTTTCACTTGATCCAACGCTGACATAAACTCCTCCATTTTGGAGGAAAGGTTTTCTTCTATCAAATAGTCACCCCATCCTCCGAAACGATAACATGTGCGTCTCCTTGAATTTTGAACCAGTAAACGTCAATATAGTTGGAGTGGCCGGAATCATCATACCAACTGAGAAAGTTGTCGGAAACATTGGGAATTATGTCTACGCGAATTGGATGATTGCGAGAAAGCTTCAAGTCTGGATAAGCATCAGATGTTCCCAGAATGGTTCCTGTATCGTAGTCTCCTGAAAAACCACCGCTTCTAGGAAGCATCACCTCTATGCTGTAGGCGGGTTGAATTATTTCTTTCTGGGTACCATTGGGAAAAATTAGGAGCACCGAGGAATCAAAATCGAGGAGCCTTATGTGAATTGAGGCACTCATGTAGGCGTATTTCAACTTTGAAACAACGATGGCTGATGTGCCTGAAACATCGGTAGATACTGAAGTTGAGAATGTACGGAAAGAATAAAGGAAAGTCACCTGAGCTGCAATGATGACTACAAGTGCGAAGATTAACCAAGTTTTTTTCATAAAAACTATTAAGGCAATTGAAAATATAAGAGAAACTCACTCAGAAGGAGTTTTTTACCCGTTTCAGTATAGTTTGCAGCTGCTCCTTTGTTATAGCGCCCAAGTCGTGAAGTTTGTTGGCGGCTTCACTTATAGTAAGAAGATAATGAAGCTTAATGCTGGCTTTAGCCAAATTGGCTTTTCCATTCTCTTCTCGGTCCAGCAAAACAACAGCATCAGTCACCACTCCCCCCTCAGCTCGCACAGCCTCAGTAGTCTTTAAGATAGATCCACCTTTGGTTATGAGATCGTCCATCAACAAGACACGGTCCCCAGGCGACAGAATCCCCTCTACTTTTCTCCCTCGCCCATGCTGTCTCTCACTTGTCCGAACATAAATGAAGGGTTTCTTGAGGAGATACGCAGTGATTGAGCCGAAAGATGTTCCTGCAGTGGGGATGCCTGCGATTCTGTCAAAGCCGTCGGCTCCGATTTCGTCTTTTATCAGTGCTAGGTAGAGGTCGCAGATTCTTTTGAAGGCGTCAGGAAAGCTTGGAACAACTCTCATGTCTATGTAGTAGGGGCTTTCTTCGCCGCTGGTTAATTTGAAAGTTCCAAATTTTAGGGCACCAATCTTGTTTAAAATTCGCCCCAGTTCAGCCTTCATCTCTTCCTTTTCCAAGTTCCAGCCTCCCCTGAGAGTTATGTGTATGAAGTTTTAAAGAACTTGCGTAAGATTTTCCGTTACTTTTAAATGAAATGCTAAATCTTCTAATCAATCAGAAGTGGCTTACATGGTTGATGTCTGGCTTCCTTATGGGAAAACTGAGATTTGTGCAAGAATACCCACCCGAAACTTTCTGGGTTCCATAGAGCCTAAAGAAAAGGCAGGAGTTAAAGATCCGAGAGCTGAGATTGAAAGAGCGCTAAGCCAACCCATTGGAACAAAACGATTAAAAGAAATTGCGAAAGAGGGGGACAAAGTAGCCATAGTTGTTGACGACGCAACTCGGGCAACTCCAAGTTACCTTATGATTCCTCCCCTACTAGACGAGCTAAATGAAGCCGGAGTAAAGGACGAAGACGTTACAGTAATTTTTGGTTGCGGTTCTCACCGCCCAGTCAACCCAGACGAGAAAGAAAAACTCGTTGGAAAAGAGGCATTAGAACGGGTTAAGACTATAAGCCATGACTACAAGGCGAAGGATCAAGTTTCTCTAGGCAAAACTTCCTTCGGAACCAAAGTCCACGTGAACAAGGTCTTCGCCGAAGCCGACGTGAAAGTTTTGGCAGGAGACATAAACCTGCATTATTACGCTGGCTACGGAGGCGGAAGGAAAGGAGTGCTTCCAGCAGTTTCAAGCGCCGAGACCATTCAGAAAAATCACGGATTACTTCTGCATCCCAAAGCTTCCACAGGCAATCTGGACGAAAACCCAGTGCATGAAGACATGATGGAAGCAGCTAAACTCGCCAAGGTCAACTTCATCTTGAACATCGTAACAAACAGCAAAAAAGAGGTTGTTCAAGCCTTCGCGGGAGATGTGGAACAAGCCTTCTTGGAAGGAACCAAACTCGTAGATGAAATGTATAAAGTTCCTATCGAAGAGAGAGCAAACATTGTTGTTGTTAGTGCAGGTGGATATCCCCTCGACATTAATCTCTTCCAAGCCTCCAAGGGACTGCATAACGCCTTAGAAGCAGTGAAAAGAAGAGGCGTCATCGTATTGGTGGCAGAGTGCCCCGAAGGACATGGAAACCAAGTCTTCTGCGAATGGATGGAAAAATTCAACGATTTGAAGCGCATAGAAAAGGAGATAAAGAAACGCTTCGTTCTCGGCGGACACAAAGCCTACTACTTAACCAAGGCGTTGCAGAAAGTTAGCATCATCTTGGTTTCAGTTATGCCTGACTATTACGCAGTTAACACCTTTAAACTGAAAACAGCCAGAGCCCTAAACGACGCCTTGCGAGACGCCTTCGAAATAGCGGGCAAAAACGCCAAAGTATACGTAATGCCACACGGGAGTGACACTCTCCCTGTTTTCCAAACACCAGAACAAAACGATTAATGCACCGTCTTTACAGGTCTCGGAATTTCGCAGTTACTTTTGCTATCTCTTCAAACTTGGTTAGAACACTGTCTATTTTTTCGCCCATTCTATAGGTATCCTTGTCAAGCCTTCCTGCAGGATTAAGCTCCTTCAACACATTAGGTTGATTCAGATTAGGATTTTTGTGAGCGTACGGCCATAGCCTGAAAGAACCTCCAGTGATTTCATCTATCAGGTAAACTTTGCCTTCGATGATGCCGTACTCAAGCTTCATATCAACCAACTGGATATCAAAGTGCGCGAAGGCTTTTTCTAGGTGAAGAAATATTTCAGCGTTCATCCTACGCATCTCAGCGTATTCGGTGCCTCCTTTTGCCCTGACAATATAGTTGATATATGAGTCATCCAGCATAGGATCATGTAAAGGATCATCTTTGTAGTGAAACTGGGTGATTACCGGATCGAATCTGGTTCCTTCAGTTTCGTTTCCCCATTTTAATATGGAGCCTGCGGCGATTCTTCGACTGACAACTTCAAGGTTGATTTTTCGGTCCAGTTTTTTCACGAGAACAACTTTTTCCTGAGGACTAGAAATATAATGCGTTCTAGCGCCCTTATTAAGCAGCTCAAAGATGTCTCGATTAGTTTTCCAATCGACCAAAGCCTTTCCTTTGATGATGTCATGTTTCACGCCGTCTCCAGCAGTTATATCGTCCTTGAAAACCATGTAGACTGTCTTCTCGTCTTCCGGGTTCTCATAGATTATCTTGGTTTTGCCTTCTGCAACTTTTTTTAAGGAACCAAAATTGATCGGCATGACGTTTATCCTCAAGTTTCAGGTATGTGTAATAGCTTATTTTAAGTTGTCTGACCGCCAAAAGTTGAGTTGTTTGTTGTTGTGCTAAACGGTTAGTTAGCTGTAGAATCTTTTTAGCACTTTTAGCGCGTTTAGGGTGAGCCATTTGCTTGGTTTAGCTTTCTGTTCGATGTTTGTTTGAAAGCGCCCGTTGAACGTCCTTTCCAAGCTCCATCTCCCATAATCGTCTTGTTTAGAAATCACCAAATCTATGGCTTCTTGCATTCTTTCGTCCCTGTAACCAAGCGTCGTCAGTATATCCAAGATTTCCAAGGCGTCGGTCTGATACATAAGGGGAAAACTGAATTTGAGCCAGCTAGGCTTAGAAACACGACTCAGGTCATGGCTTCTTTTGTAAATGTGATGAATCAACCAGTATTCTGCACCGGCTTCAATCGTGCTTTTAACATCATCCGACCTTTTATTATCAGGGATTGCCGCTAACGCTTTCAGCGCTTTAACAACTCCCATGTGACAAGAATGCTTTGAGAAGCAGCTCGTAAGCTTGTCATAAGGCCAACCTTTAGGCGCATGCACATTGCCATCATCAAATCTTTGATACGTGGTAATCCAGTTTATGGCACGTTCAACTCTAGGGTCATCCAAAAATCCAAATTGTATTAGGCTCCAGACCATGTTGCCAGTTAAGCAGGGGATAACTCCGCTGTGTCTGCCTCCGCCAGTTCTTGCACTATGCCAAACGGAAAAACCTCCGCTCTCATGATCTTGAGAGTTCTCCAGAATAAATTCGCATGCATTCTTGACTCTTTCATCCATTCCGTCTGCTCCGAGTTCAGCCAAGATTATGAGCTGCCACACTGTACCCTTGTACTTGGCTGTGTAGAATCGGTCTGGAGTCTCCCAGTAACCTTGGGCATTCTGTTTAGCCAAAATTTTGGGCACCACTCCGATGTTCATGATTTCGTTTTTTGCTTCGTTTACTTCAGGGTCATTTTCAGGTTTTTCTAAAAGTTCGGTGAGGGTAAAAAATCGAACTGAAGGATTATCCTCTTCCAAGAGCCACTCTGTCGGGTCATTTTTTAAGTATGATTTCCAGTTACTCATGTTTTCTCCTCTTCTGTTCCATGTTATTAAGAGTCCCTGAGAGGCGACATGAAACCTCCAGCTGTTCTGCGGGTTAGGGGAACCATAGAATCACATTCTTTTATTTTCACTTCTTTATCGGCTATGAATCTCCCAATCTTCTGTGCTTTCATATATATGTCAGTTAATACGCTGTTTTCAACTTCCTCTAAAAGGAGTAAGTTAACAACTGATTCTTTTCCTTCTTTGAAGTCCCAAACTCCAACAACTTTTCCATCAAGCAAGATTGTTGAAGTAACATTACCTGATCGGTCAAACACTTTGTCATAATGCTCGTAAGACAGATACCTTTCACGTTCCTTGTAGCCCATAAGATAAGAATCGAGAACTGGCAACAAATTAACCACTCGACTTTTGTGGGGAGTCGCCATTTCCAAAGCCATATCCGATTCAAGCATAACGAAATCGCCGTTTAAACCATCAATCTCTATTGATACAATTGGTTCTTGGATTTTCTTCAATGCTTCTTGAATTGTGGTTTTGTTTAAACCGGTCCACCAAATTATGTCCTTTTCAGTCACAGGACCAAAGCAACCCAAGTAATATTTCACTAACAACTCTACCGCGCGGGCTTGGTTTGGCTCGTTGAGGTCTACATCTGGAAAGTAATCGCTAAAAAGAATGTAAGTGTGGAGGTTGCTTTTCCATCCCTTCTTCGGATTTCCGCGTATCAACAGCCCTTGATCACACATCAAATTCAAGATAGCAGAAACGTTCAGGTCAGTATCTAATGCGTTTTTTACTTCTTTCGCTGTCATTCCCCCGCCCTTGAGCAACTGCAGAATCAGTTTCGACATTTCATTGTATTCTTTTTTGGTGACCCCCAAATATCTGCTGTAACGTTCAGAGGTTAACTCCACCATATTTTTGGTTGCAGAATACGCTATGGAAATTATATCTTTTGGGAGGATGTAAACGGTTTTTCGTACACACCGAATCTTGCCGAGACTTCTTTTTTCATATAGTTCTTTATCTAACTTTTTTCTGGTAAAATTCTTGGCTCTTGAGAAGATGGAAAAGTAGGGTGTTTTGGGACTGGTTGCATGCAAACCTCCTATATCGTTCACAATTTGAACTAGGTCATCAGTTCTGGTTTCATCGGTCAAATGTTGTTTGCGCAAAAGGAAGTTGCTGACTAGATTTAGGTCGAGTTCACTCATTTGTTTTTACCCACTGATTCAGCAGAGACCAGTTTAGGAAACTCTCCGGTATATAGAAAGAATGTTGTAAAAAGATAAGTGTGTGGGTTCACCCAAAACGTGGAAGCAGAGAGGAAAAAATGAATTCTGCCGAAGGATAGTTCATGAAAGTGACAGAGAAACTGTGTGAGCTCAAATTATTAGTTAAGCGTTTAGAATGTTCTGAGGTGTTTGTGCGGAGTTTTGAATCTGGAAAGCGAGACTGCACTGTCAATTTCTGAGAGGGCTAGTTTTGTTCCACAGTAGGGACAAAACTTGTAATAATTGGGGAATGTGTGGTGGCTGCATCCAAACGGACAACTTTTCATTTTAACAATCTCCTTTTTGATTAGTGTCTTTTTAGACGCATCCGCCGCAGTTTACGCAACCGCTCATGATTCCTCTGCACCACATGGGTAGAGGTCGTTCTGTTTTCGTGGTTTCTATTTCCAATTCCATCTTCTTTTTTGTTGGGTCTTGGCTCCTGCGAGTATGTTCTTGCAATGCCATTTGCTTTCACCGAATTAAGTAAGGTAAGGGTCTGGATTATTCTTTGATATTAAAAAATGGGATGTTCTGAGGTTTTAGTCACTTACATTGTTACTTAAGTTTATATATTAGGAAAGCCGATTACATCATGTAGGATTTAGTTACAGTAAATGTTACTTTCATCCATACGTAATGAAACACATGTGACAAAAATAGAAGGAGAACAATGAAAAAATGGCGACAAAAGACGTGCGGGAAGGCATCCCATTACCTTTGCTGACTGAAAAATGGCTCAGCCAACGTTTTCCAGACATGAGGAGAATCCGAGTTGTTGAAGGATTAGGTGAACACTGGAAAAGACGGAAACTCAATTCTGTTGTCGTGGTTGCGTTTCACGCGGACTTGGAGATAGCGCAACTGAAACATTTTGTCCCTCTCTTTTTCCTCGAAGAACTCATAGATAGTGGCTATTCCATCAACCCAGTAGTTTATATCGGAGCTTTGAGAGATATCGGTAGAGGCTATCATCGAGGAGACATTAGAGAGCGGGTTGCAGAGGCACATAAATTCTTTCAGGGAGTCTTTGCTCCAAGTGCAAGGGGCGTGATTGTTGAAGATAGAGTAGAGATTCAGAGAGACGTCTACAGCATTTTAAGGATACTTGATTTTGAAAAGAGTCTTCAGAACATACTTCCGCAAATAAACACACGAAGGAAGCTTCGTGAAGCAAAAACAGTTAGGCTCACAGAAAGGACATACACTCTTTCAGACTATGAAAAGGAACTTCTTGAGATTTATCTGTTTGAAAGAGGTAAACTTGGAACGGAGATAAAGAGATACCCGTATGTTAGCTGGGGTTTAGAGACCCTTGGGTATTTAGGAGCGGCATATAATATTTTTGACAAATCGAACGCAGGTCTCTCCATTCTTAAAAAATTGATCTGCGCAGACCACGGCATAGAATACCCTGCAACTATTGTTTTGCCAGATCCTGTTACGGTCTCAGGTGTGCCTATGAGGTATTTGGAAGCAAGAGACCTAAACCCAGATGAGGCATTATTTATTGTTGACTCCTACAGGGATATTAGTCGTAAGATTTACGAGCGAGAAAACGTATCCCAGAAATTCCTTGATTATCTTGTAAGAGATATTGTTCGGCCATTTTCTCCAGCATCTATTAAGAAGGATTTGGAGTTATGTTGGGGAAAAATTGTGACGAATAAACAGATAGGAGATGGGGTAGCGTCTCGTGAGCTGAAGCGCGCTGTTTTGAAGTGTTATTGGGAGTTTATAAAACCGTATTATGATTCTATTGAAACGATTCTTGGTACTCATGAGAGCTTGTTTGTTCCTGAGGAACTGACTCAAAAGACACTGGATGCTTTAGGCTCGAGACGGAATAGGCAGATTCTTGTTGAGTTGGCTTCCCATTATCAGAAGCATGCTTCCCCGATGACAGTGAGTGAACTGTTTGAAAAGATGGGGTTAAAAAAAGGTGCCAAGAAGGGGCTTTGGAGAAATTTGGATACCCTTGTTAGGTGTGGTTTGGTGGATAGGATTCCGGAAGGAAAAAAACTCCACAAATACAGCATTTATGGAAACAAGACTACAATTAGAATACGATTGCCTCTTACCGAAGTGCGAAGAGAACGACTGAAAAAGTGAACTTTTACTGGTGGATACGTGGATTTTGAACCCCAGACACATCATTTTGTAGTTCCCTCTTTTTCGGATTTCTTGAGAAGTGAAATCCGTTAATTCATATTCTTGTTTCATACAGCTTAAATCGAAAATTAGAACCAATTGTAACCATAATTAGCACACTGCGAAACGACGATGTTAATACAATTCGTAGAGACATTACTCGAATCGGGCGTACTAGTACCCGCAATCTGGCTAAGCCTAGGTTTTTGCATCGCATGGTTCATTCTATCAGCAAAACGTTCAGTTGCACTTTCTCCCGAAGAAGCCGAGATGTTATGGAAAGTTCACAGACAAAAAACCCAATGCAACGCCACAAAATGTAAAATAATAAGAAGCGGAGGGAAAATCGTGGGATTCAAATGCGAATGCGGACACAAACACGTCCAGAAGAAACCCCTAGTCAACACTAGCGTATAAAATAAAATTCTGAAGAGCTATTGCATCCAAAAGCCAAAAAATTATTTGACCATTTTTGTTGATGTGTTCACAGAGATTGAAGTTGATTAACTGTTTTGCTGTTCATGCATATCGCTGGCTTTAAAAACTCCAAGAGGATATAATTAGTTAAGGAGGTATGCAGTTGATAGGAGCAGTTGTTTTTGTCATATTCTTCGTGTTGTTTCTTTTGATTTCATTCGCCGGCATCTACTTGCCCCCGGGACACGAGATATTAGAAGCGGTTGTTCCCGAAATCTTCGACGCCGATCCGATATATGGACAATTAGCTGAAGGAATCATAAACGGAGTAATCTATGGAGTCATTGCTTGGGTGATATTCACTATAATCAAGATGCTATACGACAGAACACAAGGTCCAAAAGAAATGGTTGTCAAAGTAGAAACTACAGCAGTAAAGGAAGCTCCCCCACCTTCTGCAAAGGTTGAAGAAATCAAGGGAATTGGACCAGCTTATGCCAAAAAGCTTGAAGAGGAGGGGATCAAGACGGCGGATGATCTGCTGGAAGCTGGTTCAACTAAGAAAGGGAGGAAGGAGCTTTCTGAAAAGACGGGTATTGCAGAGAGATTGATTCTGGAATGGGTTAACAAAGCTGACTTGTCCAGAATACAAGGTATAGGTGAAGAGTATTCAGATCTGCTAGAGCAGGCGGGTGTTGATACCGTTGTTGAGCTTTCCCGAAGAAATCCAGAGAATCTTCATGCTACGATTGTCGGTATTAACGAAGCGAAGCAACTTGTAATGAGAACTCCGTCTTTAGGTAGAGTCAAAGACTGGGTTGAACAAGCAAAAGCGTTACCCAGAAAAGTAGAGTACTGAGATTCTGGTTTGCGGCTATACCTGTAGGGACACACACGCGTTGACAACAGCGATGACTCCCGCATCTCCACCCTTTTTTTCTCATGCGTTTTCCATATAATTAACCAGAAATTGACAACTAGCTAAAGGGATATTTCTGAAAAACTTCGAAGAATCTTATATATTGTACATGGTTTTATTTGAGGCTATGAAAGCTTGTGTTCTATATTTTTCGCAGACAGGTAACACTCAAAGATTTGCTGAAGCGATTTCTGAATCTTCGAAAATACCAATTTTTGATATTGTTACCACTGAATCTTCAGTTATCGATGACTTTGAAGTGTTGATTATTGGAACACCAGTTCACGGTTTCAGTCCAGCCAAGCAAGTTCTGTCTTTTGTAGAAAGTTTGCCCGAAGGCAAAGGCAAGAAGGCAATTCTGTTTTGCACTTACATAATGCTGAAAGGAAGAACCTTCAAGAAATTGGAAAAAGAACTGAAAAAGAAAAATTACAACACTATTCTAACGGTCCCAAAAAAGGGAAACAAATCAAACAAAGAAGACTTCTCAGAAGCTGTAGACAAAATAGTGAAGGCATTGAATTAGAAAAATTGAAGTTTCTAGTTTATTTGAACTCATCCCTTGATATGAAAACCATGATTGTACTTAAGATTGCGAATATGATTATTGACAGTTCAGAGAGGAAGAAGGTTTCCGTAAATAATGCTGCTTGTGCGCCGGCTGGCATGTAAAAATAAATAGTCATGTATGTGACAACTGTCGAAACCAGTGGAATAATAGCCCCTAACATTGAAAGTACCGTGAACTTTCTTTTTAGCATGAATATTGCTCCAACTATGGCAATTGCTGCAGCAATAACGTTAGGGATCCCGAAAATCAGAAATCCGAGAAATTCTGATTGCGGACCGTAATAGTCAGTTAATTGTAAGTATTGATAAAATGCATTATATGCTACACTAGCGGAAAAGGCGGCAGCAACTATAGTTAAAATGGCTGCAACAAGAACATAATCTGAGCGTTTCTGCTTCACTTCAAGGGAGGCGCCACAACTAGGGCAATAAGTAGCATTTTCATGAAGTATCTCTTTACCACATTTTGGGCAATTCAATATAGATTCAACCTTTTCAGCTTGGTATATCTACTTCAGTTAATAACAATTTCCATATTCCATTCCCGACTTCTATAAACTCAAAAAACATTAAGAACCATACAACATCTAAGCACACATCATCTCTTCTTCTAAAAAAGGTGATTTTATGTCAAACAACACAAATCCCCTAGGAGAAAAAAGAGCAAGAGATGGAAGAGGAAAAGCGCAGGAATGAATGGAGGAAAAAGAGCGGGTAGAAACCCGAATCCTTGCAATCCAAAGCAAGCATATGGATATGGTACAGGCAAAGGGCGAAAAAGAGAGTGAATTCATACTAAATTGCATGCAAATATATGCATTGGCAAGACTTTTTGTTAATTCTTCTTGTTTCGTCTTTCGACCATAACGCAAAGTCCATGAACAACTTCAATGTTATTTTCGTTGCAGAAGCTGAGTGCTATTTCAGATTCAGATCCAGGTTGCATCCACACTTTTTTAATTCCAAGCTTCTTGCAGGTTTTCACAACCTGATTTGTCGCCTTTGGGGGAACAACCAAATCAACAACTTGCGGCGTCTCAGGCAAGGACTCAAGACTTGGATAACATTTATCACCTAAGATTTTATCTGCGTTCGGATTCACAGGATAGACCGTATACCCAGCATTTTTCAAGTCTTTGTAAACTTGGTGACCATATTTCCTATGATCTCTGCTAGCACCCACAACTGCAAAAACGTTTCTCTTTTCCAAAAACTCGTTTATCAGTTTCTCATCCATAACTGTATCCCATATCTTTCTCATTTCTAAAAGTCTTAAGGTTTGCTCGATCTTTTCTTGTTAGTATCTACAGGAAAATCTGGATTTTGCGAATCTAATAACCTACGGGCACGTTTTTCTTTATTCATGAGTTTAGTCATCCTTTGGAAAAGATTAATAAAAAAAGGGGTTAAATCATCTCGTGCAAAAAAGATCATGTTCTTTTTTCTGACCATTGGAGTAAACCATTCTCTAATGGAAAGCTGTTTTTTAGCAATCATCGCCAATGAGGAGTTCAAATCCAGTAGAAAATTAATCATATAGATTCCGGTTTCATAATCCTCGATGGTTTCTAAATCCATCCCTATTGCTTCTAAATAAGCCATTAAAATAATGTTTACTCCGCAAGCTGAAGGAAAAGAGTTATACCACCAACTTCTAGCATTCACTTCAAGGAGCTTGGCAACATTATCGCGTGGATCCCTTTTGAATTCTGCGCTAAATATGCCTCGAAACCCAATGTCCGCAAGATATTTGACAATAATGTCTTTCATGTCAGCTACTTCAGAAATTGGAACGCTAACACAAACTGTGCTATTTCCAAACCACAATGGCCACATCCTCAATCTGTTACGAGCGAAAAGAGCTACAGGTTTGGAATTTTTATTGAAGTAACCGTCAATGAAATAATGGTTATCAGCAGTTCCGCGTATTATTTCCTGAACCATAACATCAATTTTCTGCTCTTTCATCAATCGCAAGTACTTAGACAGTTCTCTCTCAGAATTTGCCACAAACCCTTTTCTTCCGAATTTTTTAATAAAAATCTGTGAAATGGAGGGTTTTAAAAAAACAGGAAAGGAAATTTTCTTTCCAAAATTTTTGCTGTCTTCAAGATCAGGAAAGAGTGTAACTGGATGTGGAACGTTTCTCGCTGTTAAGGATTGGTAAAATTTTCTCTTTTCGATCATAGTCTCAAGAATTTGAGAGTCTGAGAGCACTACAAAGCATCCACTAAGTTTGTTAAGTAAATGGGCTACATTCAGAACGGAAAGATCAGATGTTGGAAAAACGACAAAGTCACAATTTAGTTGACTTTTGATTTCGGTTAAAAAAGCCCTCAATTTTTCTTTACTTTGGTCTATTTCTGGAAAAATAAAGTATCCTTTGCAGTACTTGGAATAAACAACTTCGTCTTTCTTGTCAACTACGCAATAAACCTCAATACCATTCCTTCCAAGATTCCTGATTACACCTAGAGCGTTTACCCCTCCACCAATGACGATTGCTGGAATCTTGTACTTTTTCAAGGACACCCCTTTGAACATTGGGCTTTTGTGTTTCGGGAGCATCTGAAGTACTGTAGTATTATCATAATGTTAGATTAATTAGTCTATTTATGCCCCTTTCAGCCTTTGTTCATAGAAAAATGCAGATTTGTGGCATCCTAAGATTCCACTATCACAGTTCTTTCCTGAGTAACTTTGGCAGAAGCAAAGCCTCTTCGTTAATTAAGGTGTCAACCTTTTTTCTTTCCCAACAGAAAACATTAGACTATGCGTATAGAGTTTTCTAGTTTATAGTATTCCGTTTTTCGTTTTGTGAGAAGAGGAGCAGATAGAGAGAGGAGAAGAGTTTGATATAGGAAGAGAAAAGGTAAAAATTTAACCCCAAACATACTACATATATCCCTATATTCGTGGTAAATTTAAAATCCTTATGGAATAATCGCAAATTGAATATCCTAGTTCGAATAACAAAAACTCTATGAAACGTGTGAAGGCTTGGCTTTTTTGGTAGTTGAAACAGTAATAGAGAAGTTATGTTCCGTAATGCTGCTCGTGCCATTGACTAGAACTCCTTATACTTTTGCGATGAATTGCAGCGCGACTCCGAAGAAGTTGAGCGATTGGTTGAAGTGGGGTGTCAGAAGAACAGTAGTTTCGCATCCATCTCTAAGCGAAACTTTCAGGACTGGCAAAGCCTTAATTGTCTACTATTCTAAAACAGGGAATACTGAGAAGGTCGCAGCGGCTATTGAGCGGGGTGTAAGAAAGGCAGGACTGAAGCCAACGGTTAAAAAAGTTTCAGATACCTTCGATGAGGACTATTATGATTACGATCTCGTGTGTTTTGGGTCCCCTGTTATGCATGCTCTCCCCCCACTCCCAGTGATAAAATTATTTCATAAGAATTTTTTGAAGTTCAGAAGCAGGCCAATTGATGTGCGATTACCAGCATCCATGATCCCTGGAAAATACGTACTGGTGTTCGTTACTTTCTCAGGTCCCCATGTTGGTGTAAAAGAAGCACTTCCTGCTGGAAAGTTCCTAGCACAAGAATTTGAACATCTTGGCTTTAACGTCATTGGGGAGTGGTATATCGTAGGAGAGTTCCATGGATGGGAAGATCTAAGCACCAGAGGCAGGCTGGGAGATATTAGAGGTCGCCCAAACCCACAAGACCTAATTACTGTCGAAGAAAAGGTAATCGAACTCATTGGATCACTGGGTCGCAAATCAACAAACGAAGTTATGTGGGTCAGATATTAAGCGTCTAGTTAAGCGAGAACGTTACGAAGAAAATGAAATGCTCGTTCAGACAGGATTTGAACATGTCCACGATTTTACAGAAGTCAAAATTTTCAGAAAACCCAAGAAATTGTCCCCGGAATATTCTGGTGGGGTCGCGGGGATTTGAACCCCGGACCTCGCGCGCCCCGGGCGCGAATCTTAGACCATGCTAGACCACGACCCCACTTTCTGTTAAGGGCAGAAATATTAACACTCTATCTCAGCTTAAAAACATTGGCAAGACAACCAACACAACCCAAAGCCATTCTAATCAACAATCATATTAGGAGACTAATAACAGCAGATTGTTGAAAACAGTTTTTTTCTGTTTTTCAAGCAAGAGAATGATATTTTCTATAAGCGTGAGTAGTCCAAATATCGTATGTCTAGTGGTCTCAAGCAGTCACAGTAATGGATTTGCGAAAGAGTTAGAAAGAACAATAACTTTACCTAACATTCTACAGCCCAGTAGAGTTGTTGATCTTGTCGGAAAAGTGCACTGAAATCTGTGAGGAAGCTAGGAAAGAGGGAAGATATTACCTCCTTGAACATGAAGCTAAAACTATCTGTAAGGAATACGGTATACCCGTCACAAAGTTTAGAGTAGCAAAAACCGCTGAAGAGGCAGTGAAGTTCTCCGAGGAAATCGGTTACCCTACAGTTCTCAAAATTGTTTCTCCAGATGTTCTCCACAAATTTGACGTAGGCGGAGTAATCCTCAACATCAACAATCGAGAAGACACCAAAAAAGCCTACAACAAAATCTTAGAGAATGTAAAGAAACTGAAACCCAACGCAAAGATTAGAGGTATTCTCGTTCAGGAGATGGCTCCTTCGTCAACAGAAGTGATCGTGGGGTCAATCAAGGATCCCCAGTTTGGACCAACTTTGATGTTCGGTTTCGGCGGAATCTTCGTTGAAGTCTTGAAAGACGTAGCATTCAGAATCGCACCAATCACTGAAGAGGACGCCAGAGAGATGATCTCAGAAGTTAAAGCATATCCTATCCTCAAAGGGTACCGCGGTCAACCACCCCTTGACATCGACACCATAGTAAAAATCCTGCTTAACACATCAAGGCTAGTGATGGACCACCAAGAGATTAAAGAGCTCGACCTAAATCCAGTGATGGTTTACGAGAAGGGAGCAAAAACGGTCGATGCTAGAATCATACTCGAATAAAACCCTTAAAAACCTGAACATAACATCTTTTTCCCACTCACTAAAAGAAGACAAAAATCTAACTCAACAAACTCTCACCATCGAAGCATACCACAGGAAGTGAAGAAAATCTCTGAATCACAAAAAGCCAAAATCGAAAAACTAAACCAAGAATTAACCCCACTCAAGGAAGAACGAGACAAACTGAATTTGGTGGCAAAAAAATGGGCTGACAAAAGAAATAAACTCCACGAAAAAATCAGCAATCTACGAAAAAAAGCTGCCAACATCAAAGAAAGAAGAGACGGTTTAAACGAGCAGGTTCAAGAACTAAAAAAACTACGCGACCAAGTGAAGCTCAGCCGCAAAGAGAAACGGGACAGAATCGCAGAGCTAAAAGAGAAACTCAGAGAGTTAATGGAAAAGAGACCTGACGGAAACCTGCAACATATCGAGAAGGAAATTGAAAAGATAGATTGGAAGATTCAAACAACCTCACTTCCGCTAAAAGAAGAAGAGGAATTGATTAATCAGGTGAGGCAGCTTGAAACAAAACTCACAGTTCAAAAACAAATAAAAAAAGTGGAAAAAGAATTCTTGGAACTGCGGAGTAAAGAGAAAAACCTTGGAACCGAAGCAAAAACCCTTCACGAAAAACTAGCTGAAATCGCTGAACAAAGCCAAAAATATCATGAAAAGATGCTTGAAACCTTAAACAAAGCCCGCGAACTCCAAGTTGAAGCTGATGACGCCCATCAAAAATATGTGGAAAAGAAACAACAAGCCAAGAAACTACACCAAAAATGTGTTGAACTTCAAGACAAAATCAGAGCATTAGAACAAGAGTTGAAGGAAGCCGCAGATAAAAAGCAAGCTGAAAAACAAAGTGAAATCCAGAAAGAGCTGGAGGAGAGGGCGTTAGCGAAGTTGAAACGCGGCGAGAAGTTGTTGTGGGAAGAGTTCCAGATTCTGGCTGAGAAAGGGAAACTGTAATTTTGGAACCTTTAGGGACAAAGCTTTTTCTAGGAAAAAGGGAGAAGATGTAAAGACAAGATTAAAGTGTGCCTCTAAATAAAGGGATAATGGGGAGCAAATATGCCGGAATCATCCAAGGCGGAGCGCATTCTCGTTCTCTGCGTTGACAGGGATGACGATCTAGGCATGAAATCTGGAATAAACACGCCTGTCCTTGGAAGAAAGGAAACCATAAACGCTGCTGCGGGTCTAGCCCTACGAGACCCTGAGGAAGCTGATGCTAATGCCATGTTCGAGGCGGTTAGAATCTACGACAATCTCAAAAAGAGCGCCAAAGGAGGAGAAGAACATGAGGTTGCGACCATAGCTGGCTCCGATTTGGGGGGAGTAGAAGCTGACAGGCAAGTTGTAGCTGAACTAACAGAGGTTCTGAAGGCGTTTCCGGCTACAGATGTTATCCTCGTTACTGACGGTTACACAGATGAGATGGTCCTGCCTCTGGTTGAATCAAGAGTGCCCGTTACTTCTGTTCGAAGAATTGTAATGAAACACAGCAAATCCATTGAAGAAACTGCTGCCATCTTTTCTCGATACTTGAAAGTTCTTGTAGAAAACCCCCGATACTCTCGAATGCTCTTAGGTATGCCCGGAATCCTCCTCATCGTCTTAGGTATCTTATGGTGGAGAGGCTATTTAGAGTACGCTGGATACGCTCTCGCTATAATCGTAGGTGCATTTCTTGCTGTTAGAGGATTCAGACTCGACAAAGCATTTCTCAACTTTATCAAATGGGTGAGAGAATACTCTCCTCCACCATTCACTGTGCAGATAGCAGGCTTTTCCGCGGTTGCAGGAATCTTGCTGATTCTGGTTGGCGGCTATCTGGGAGGAACTGCGGTGGCAGCGGTGGCAGAGACTACTGCAGAGCTTGACCCCTTTACACAGGTTGCGAGACTCACAGGATGGTTTCTTTCAGATTCAACATACCTTATAGCTATCGGTTTATGTGTCATACTTGCAGGCAGGGCGATTCGATGGTTCGGTGAACGGGACCTCCGGTTGTGGCGAACCCTTGTCATAATCGTTGTGGTCGCATGGTCTTCTGTTATGTTTGTTCAAGCATCACAAATCCTTATTGACCCGACTTTTGATTACCTCCCATTGCTTTATGCCATCATCGGTGGTATACCTGTGATAATATCTACGATCTTAACTGTGTTAGTTCTACGCAGAAAATACAGCAGCTTCTTCAAAGGGACAGAAGAAGAAATCGAAGAATCTGAAGAAAGCTGATAATACACAAAAGTCAGTGGTAAGAAGTGGGCAAATAGAAAGATATGAGAAGTAAAAAATTGAACAAAGTTTATTACAGTTAAGTAATCCTATAAACCCAGTTCTCATAAATTGAGACGAAAGAAATCAAACAGAAAAATCAGGAACTGGAAAACCAGAATTACTTAACTCGCTGTGGTAAAAACTATGCTTCAACGTTTGCTCTCTCTGCTCGGAATCTACAGATTATACGAAAAGTGGCTGTGGTTCCAAGTTAAAGACGGGAAAAAACCAGAACATGTAGCCATCATCTTGGACGGAAACCGAAGATGGGCTTCCCAGAAATCTTTAATTCCTTGGATCGGTCACCGCCATGGCGCCAACAAGATTGATGAACTTGTGGATTGGTGCATAGAACTCGATGTAAGATCAATCACTCTATATGCTTTTTCAACTGAAAACTTTCGACGTTCCCCAAAAGAAGTGAACGAGCTTCTGAAGTTGATTGAAGAAAAACTGCATTTAGCCCTTGAAAATAAGAGCATTCACGAAAACAAAATCCGAGTTAAAGCCATAGGACGCCTCGACCTCCTACCTAAAACTATTCAAGCCCTGATACAGCGCGTGGAAGAATCAACGAAAGAGTATAATGACCGGTTTTTGAATGTGGCTCTGGCTTACGGTGGAAGAGCAGAAATTGTTGATGCAACAAAGAAGATAGCTAACGAAGTGGAAAAAGGAAAGCTAGAACCCGATAATATCGATGAAGAACTTTTTGAGAAATATCTCTATACAGCCCACATGCCAAATCAAGACGCTGACCTCATCATCCGAACCTCCGGAGAAGAGAGACTCAGCGGCTTCCTCTCATGGCAATCCGCCTACAGCGAACTCTGCTTCGTGGATGTAAACTGGCCAGACTTCAGACACATAGACCTTCTTCGTGCAGTTCGAACATATCAGAGACGAAAGCGCCGCTTCGGCGAATAACCAATAAGGCAGATTATTCTCTGATATGCCCTCTGCCTAAAATGAAGAACTTAGTTGTTGTTAGTTGCTTAACGCTCATTGGACCCCGTGCATGCAGTTTCTGGGTGCTGATGCCAATTTCTGCTCCCAGACCGAATTGGTTGCCGTCTGTGAAGCGCGTAGAAGCATTCCAGTAAACGGCTGCAGCGTCCACTTCTCGAATAAACTTTAAGGCTTTATTGAAATCGGCTGTTAGTATAGACTCCGAGTGCATGGTGCCATACTTGTTTATGTGGGCGATTGCTTCGTCTACGCTTTCCACTATTTTTATGGCAATAATCAGGTCCAGATATTCGGTTCCCCAATCATCTTCAACGGCTGGCTTCAAGTTCGGAAGCAACTGCATGGTTTTTTTGCATGCTCTAACTTCGACTCCCTTCAAGTTAAGGGCAGAAACCACCTTCGGCAAAAACTGCTTTGCAACATTCTTGTGAACCAGAATTTTCTCTGCAGCATTACACGTTCCCGGTCTCTGGCACTTGGCGTTTATGATTATGTCGACTGCTCTGTTGAGGTCAGCGTCTTCCTCAACGTAAATGTGACAATTTCCTGTTCCTGTTTCGATGACAGGGACCATTGCCTTTTCTACTACAGTCTTTATGAGTTCCGCTCCTCCCCGTGGAATCAGCACATCTATATAATCTCTCATTTTCATGAGGTTCTCGGCAAAACTTCTATCGGTTACTGAGATGACCTGTATCGCGTCTTTCGTTAATCCACTTGCTTCCAGAGCTTTTCTCAACGCTTTTCCAATTGCCATGTTTGAGTTTATGGCATCTGAGCCGCCCCTAAGAATTATGGCATTTCCTGATTTTATACAGAGCCCCGATGCTTCTGAGGTAACATCGGGTCTGGACTCGTAGATAATTCCGATTACACCCATTGGCACTCGCAGTTGTCCGATGATTAAGCCGTTAGGTCTGGTCCATGTCCTCACGATTTCGCCAACTGGGTCTGCTAGTTCAGCTATTTCCCTTAAGGTACTTGCCATACTAGTTAGTCGGCGTTTGTCAAGAATTAATCGATCAATCAGAGCATCTTTTACGCCTTTGGCTCTGGCTGCTTCAACATCCTTCTGGTTTGCCCGTAAAATTTCTGAACTGCTCTTTTCAAGGGCATCAGCCATGTTATTTAGTGCTTTATTTTTCTGTTCAGTAGAAGCTTGGGCTAGTTGTATCGAGGCGATTTTTGCTTTTTTGCAGATTTCCAACATCAACGTTCTCACTTTGTAAGGCATATGTTTCTTCGAGCAATAACTTCTTTGCGCCTTATATATCCAAGTGCTTTTTCGATTTGATTCGTCTTTAAGCCTTTGATGATGTTTATCTCACCGCTGTTATAGTTTGGATTTCCCTTCGCAAACTCGACATTATCTTGGTCCACTATGCTAACTACGTCTCCCTCGTTGAAGGCTCCTGTAATCTTAATCACTCCTACAGGTAGAAGGCTAGCACCTTGCAATATCGCTTTTTTTGCTCCTTCATTTACGAATATTTGCCCTTTCACTGAAGCGCCATAGGCAATCCATCTCTTTATTGAAGGCAATCTCTCTTGGGGCTTGAAGAGAGTACCTATTTGTTTTCCTGCGAGTATATCGAGGAGCACATTTTCCCTTTTGCTATTGGCTATTACCAAAGGTACGCCGCTGGATGTAGCGATTTCAGCGGCTTTAAGTTTTGTCTTCATTCCCCCTCTTCCTACTCGGCTCTTTTTTTCTATTTCACACTCGAGTTCTTCGCATGTAACTTTTTCAACTGTTTTGATCAATCTTGCTCCACGTTTTTTTGGGTTCATCGTGTATAAGCCGTCTACATTGGATAGGATAACAACTAGGTCTGCTTCTACGGCATTCGCCACAAGGACTGATAGAATGTCGTTGTCGCTGAAGTTCACTTCGTAACCTTTTGTCACAGGAACAAGTTCGTCGGTGGATGTCACATCGTTCTCGTTAATGATTGGAACGATGCCCAATTGTAAGACCATCTCCAAAACGTTGCATATGTGAAGATAAGCGGCTCGATTAGAGAGGTCTTCTGCTGTGAGTAGGATTTGGGCAACTTTCAAGTCATGTTTCCTGAAAAGTTCTCGGTATGTAGACATTACTATGCTTTGACCGGTTGCGGCTGTAACTTGTTGGAAGACTATATCGTTGGGTTTTGGAGGTATAGCCAGTTCGGTTATGCCTGCGGCTATGGCTCCTGAAGTTACAAAAACTATTTTGTTACCTTGTTTGATTGCTTCGGCTATTTGATTAACCAGTCTTTTCATCACTTCTACATCGAGAGAGAGGTCGCTCTTGGTTAAGCTTGCAGTTCCAGCCTTCACTACGACCAATTTTGAAGCCATTTCTGTTCTTCTTCCCTTAAAGATGCATTTCTCCTATAAGATTTACCAAAATGTAAGTCTGCTGTGCTCTCGTCTGGCAGAAAGCATATGGACTACGCCGTTTCGGTAAGTAAAGCATAAAAATTTTGGTTATCCTCGCCTCTTGGCGCTAACTATCGAAATTACGTCCCTGTCCTTTAACACGTAGTCTTCTCCGATTCTGTTTTTTCCTCGAATGTCGATGGCGTGGATGAAGCTTTCTCCCAATTCGGTGTGGATAATGTAGGCAAGTTGGCGTGCAGTAGTCCCATAGGGTACGAGGTACACGTCAGGAAGCACTCGACCCTTATGGTCACTCAAATGTTCACTGTCTTCTACTGGATACACCGCGACCATCTGCAAGAGCTCAAAGAAAGCCGTGTTGAGGGCTTCCTGAACGCCTGTAGACCCAAATTTGAACAAAATCTGTTCCTGAATAACATTTAATGCTCTGTTTTGGGCGTTTGTCAGTTTTTCAGATTTTTTCACAGTTAGGCGGCAGTCTCCGGGTCTGTAGTCGATTAAACCTTTCTCTCCTGCACGTCTTAGAGCTAGTTCTGCTTCTGCGCTGCAAGGTACAACAGTATATCCCAATTTTTGTAGTCTCTTGACGTTTTCTTCTGCTGTTGGCAGGTCGATTTTGTTGGCGGCGATTAATGTTGGTTTGGAATTGCTTCGTAAAACGTCCAAAAATTTTATGATATCTTCTTCGCTCCAGAATGTTGGTTTTTCTGTGTTTAGGTCGGTTTTTCTTAGGCTTTCGGTTATGTGGTTTCGTTTTATTGCCAGTCCGCTCAAGCGAGCTTCAAGAAGGGAAACTAGGTCTTCTCTGCCTGACTCTGCTGTTCTAGCCATTTTAGCCCAGTCTTTTTTCAGTATCTGGTTTATCCACATGGTTATCTCAGTCTCAAGAAACTTAACGTCTTCGACTGGGTCGTGGTCTCCGGGCTTGCAGAGTCTTCCCTCAGAATCAGTTGCTCCTGCAGCGTCGACTACATGGAGGAGGGCGTCTGCTTTTCTGATTTCGTCTAAGAATTGGTTTCCTAGTCCTCGTCCTTTCCATGCTCCGGGAACTAATCCGGCTACATCGATTAACTCGACTGGGACCAGTCTGATTCCATCTAGGCAGAGGGAGTTTTTGGGGTCGTCTTGTACGTTGAATTCGTTGTGGACGCAGGGGGTGCGCAGGTATCCTATGCCTCGGTTGGGTTTGATGGTTGTGAAGGGGTAGTTTCCGATGTCTACGGGAATTAGGGTTGCGGCAGAGAAGAATGTGGATTTGCCTGTGTTAGGTTTGCCGACGATTCCCAACTTTTTTGCATAAGATTTCATGCTCATGTTTGGCTCTTCCTTTTCTCCGCTGCCTAGTTTGTGGAGAACGTGTCAGAGTCAGTTTATGGGTTTTTCCCGTGTAAAAGCTTTGTTAAATTTATCCTCACTGTTCTCAGGCTAATTCCAGATATTTTTCTGCGTCAAGGGCGGCTTTGCATCCGGACCCAGCTGCTGCGATGGCTTGGCGGTATCTGTAATCTGCCACGTCTCCTGCAACGAAGACTCCTTCTATGTTGGTTTGTGTGTTTTGTTTGGCTATTATGTAGCCTGTTTGGTCTAATTCTATTTGGTTTTTGAAGATTTCTGTGTTGGGTTTGTGTCCGATTGCTAAGAAGACTGCATCGCACGGCAGGATGGTTTCTTCGCCAGTGTCAACTCTTTTGAGTCTTACTCCTTCCACACGGTCTTTGCCTAATATCTCTTGGATTGTGCTGTTCCAGACGAAGGTTATTTTGGGGTTTGCGAAGGCTTTTTCTTGAAGGCATTTGCATGCTCTGAGTTTGTCTCTTCTGTGGATTATTTTAACTTCACTTGCGAATCTGGAGAGGACGAATGCTTCTTCCATGGCTGTGTCTCCTCCTCCAACAACTACGACTTTTTTGTTTCTGAAGAAGGGGGCGTCGCATGTGGCGCAGACTGAGACTCCTTTGCCTCTTAGTCGTGTTTCGCTTTCTAAGCCTAACCATTTGGCTGATGCTCCGGTGGCTATGATGACAGCTTTTGCTTCATATGTTTTGTTTCCTGTTGTTATTTTGAAAGGTTTAGCTTTGAAATCCACTGCTGTGGCGGTTTCGAGGATTATTTCTGCGCCGAAGCGTTTAGCTTGTTTCATGATTTCGTCCATGAGTTTGGGTCCGAGGATTCCGTTTTCGAATCCTGGAAAGTTTTCCACTTCTTGGGTGAGCATGAGTTGGCCGCCCCACAACATTCCAGCTACTACAAGGGTTTTTAGTCCTGCTCTGCTTGTGTAGATGGCGGCTGTTAGGCCGGCTGGTCCAGAACCGATAATTATTACGTCATACACTGTTCTTCACATCTCAGCGGAGTATATCAGGTATCGTGAATCAGATATATTTTCACTTATTAAATTGTGACGTTTCCACTTTGAATAGATCAAACAAAGAGCAGAGTCGTTGCTTTTCTGGTTTTTTCTGAAAAAATTTTGTTTTCAACAATCTGCTGTTATTAGTCTCCTAATATGTTAGGTAGGTTAGGTTTCTTGTGGTGTTGTTTTGTCTTTTTGAAGTTTTTTGCTGCTCGCTTTTTCGTACATCGCTTTTGTGATGGCTGGGATAGCGTTTTGGATGACACCAACCTGCCATCCACTAGTATACCTTGGGTCCAATTGAAATGGCGGAATAATTTCGAGTACCTCCTTGTCCGAATTATAAAGTTGGGCAGCCAAATTCAAACTTGAATCAAACGTAAGGCCCACTTTTTCATCTGGAAATCGATGAATCTCAATGGGTTCATCACCCACCCGTTGACGCACCCCCAAAAACAGGATTTTATCCCGAAGAGTAGGAGAAAGTTCACTTATAACCGCTGCAGCTTTATTGCGGAACGCCATCGGGTCAAAAGGGATGGAAAACACGCTAAATTTGGTCTGATGCTGCGTTGACAAGTGAATCGAATACAACTCACCTGAGACATGACGCAAGAATTCTGGGTCCACGGCAAACACTAGGCAGCGGCTCATTAAGTTATTAAGCATTACGCGTGGGCGCGCATTCATGATGCTATCCGAAAGGATTTGACCGTAGTTGACGTTGATACTGTTCCACATGTTCTCCAGTAGTTGTCGAACCTGTGCAGAATCTTCGTCACTCCACGCCACAAGTGTCTCAAGAAGCGCAGCGTCAACAACTTGGTACTTGTATTCCCCGTAGCCGAAAACCCTCAAATACTCACTGAATTTCTCCTCATCGTTCACGTGTTCACGATAATAAGAATACAGCGGGAGGGTAGGTGCATGTTCTAGCTGTTTTTTTGTTGGGGAATACCAAATCGCCGTAGGCAAGCTATGTATACACTCTAAAGTAGCATTTTTGAGGAAGGTGATCCGATCCTGAACTGTGGCTTGAGCCAAGAACTGTCCGACTATATCCTGTTCCATATCTGTGGGGGAGATGACTGCCCGAGCCGATTCTGGGTCGGTGGAGAGCCACGCGCGTCTCAACCGTGGCAACAGCGTCTCAGCATGAACAGATTTTTTGGCAAGGTTCATTGCCTCAGCGCCTAGGTTATGAGTTACCAAGTGAACCAAGAACCAAGCTTCTGCCTCAGGATTCTGTCCTGTCTTGCTCAATAACGACGCATAAACATCCTCGACATTGTTGGGTGAAACAGTTAGCGCAGCATAACGAGCCCTTACAAAGTTGGCTAAATAGGAAGGGACCCTGCCAAGAAGCTGTTCCAAAATTTCAGGTGTAATTGACTTCAGGAACACCCCAAGCTCTAAGACTTGAGCTATCAAACCGAAACGTATAGGCCAAAGCCTCCCGTCAACATTCCACGTCTTCGCAATGAAGGTAAATATTTCTTCCACCAAAGTTGGAATAACTTCAGCCTGTTCACTCCCCATCAAATTCGCACGTATAGCAAGACTCGCATACCAATCAAACCGCTTCTTCCACTCTTTCCAAAAATCATCTGGAGAAGAGGTGCTATTCAACCCTTCGCGTTTGTCTATTGACTCCCTGATGTGTGTTCCAACATCCAATATAATTTCCTTCGGCAGGAAAAGTGGCGCCTTTTCGTCGTCCAAAAATTCAATTATAATTTGGGCAGTCCGTTTCGTTCCTGAGTTAATTGCCACGATGTTCCACTCTTCGGTGGTAAGCGGTTTGGCTTTGTTGATTTCCATGATTATTTTTAACTGCTCGTTGGGAGGGAGTTTACCAGTTAACTTGAGGGCGTAATGGCGATCAATTTCCAACCACGCCTTTGCCAATGCTAACCACGCTTGTGACCTCTCCCACGCCAAGCGTTTTTTTTCCAAGCGTACCTCACAATCACGGAGACGACGTATAATCTCATCTACATCCGAAGCAAAAAATTTCTTCGACTCTTCTATATCGGCGATAATTTCAGCGGAAAATCCTTTGGTGGGGATTTTCTTATCGCCTGAAGTGGGCTTCGGATTCATTGCGGAGACAAGATTGTCCCATTCCTTTTGGGTGTCCTTTGTGATATTATGTTTTAGCAATTCAAGTTGCTTCCAGTAATGTTCCGTCTTGTCTGGAGAAAAGAGCAATGATAACTGACATAATTTCAGCAAAAGAAACGTTCGCGCCATATAATGCAGCTGCGGGTGCTCCAGCACAGCATCGACTTTTTCCAATATATCCATTTTTTTCTTTTCATCTTTCTTAATCTTAGGCTTTTCAGGCTGAGGTTCTGGTTCCTTAAGAGCAAGCTTTGCACGAAAGAGTTTGTCTAGGAACTCGTCAGCGTCATCATTCATAATACCATCGAGTTTGTAATTGACTTTGCCAGTTCCAAACTTAATATGATTGAATAAATAACCTCTCTTACCTTTTGCCTGATAAATCACGGATTCCAGCGGAATTTCTTCTATTAACTTGAATGATTCTCCTTTAGAATCGGAGACGTTTTGGGAAAAAATAGCAAGCTTTTTGCTAGTCAAAAAAACTGTGTAACTCAATTTCTCTTTCTTTGAACGTGCACTCTCAGGGGTAAGTTTTTCACCGTCCTTATATGCGGTCATGCAGTAACAACTTTTGATAATACGTTCTCCTTCTTCCAAAACTAGCTCTTCATTCCAACCAGCCAACGTATCCGTTTTGGTTTCTTTCTTTACATCTTCTCTAATCTTTGCCTTTACAGGTTGAGGCTTTTGTTCCCTCAACTTTCGCTTTTGTTGAAGAATTTTTGTTATGAACTCGTCAGCGCCATCATCAGTAAAAGCTTCAAGTTTGTACTCGTCTTCTGCAGCTCGAAACTTAACATGTTTTCCAAAACGCCCTCCCTTTTCCAGATCCTTTATGGATTTCAACGGAATTTCTTCGATGAACTCGAATAAATCTTCTTTAAACAGGTAAATCGTTTTTGAAATGATTGCAAACCTACGGTTAGTTAAAACAACTATATGACTTGGATATTCACTCTTTGAGCGAGCGCGCTCGGTTTTAAGTCTTTCATCACCCTTATATACTGTTAGATCATCCCAACTTTTAATAATCTTCTCTCCTTCTTCCAAAGTTAGCGCAATTTCCCATTCCCTCATCACAGAACACCCAGTAACTTGTATCGTGTAGTATCCCTTTGGGTAATAAGCTATATAAAATACACACGGAAGGACCAATACGCAAAAAAGCAGCTTAAACTTTGAGCATCAAAACAAAACTTGTACAACATTCACTCTCTAGTTTTCAAGGCTTCTCCAAGAAACAGGATAGCTAAGGCAACTAAAACACCAATTAAAGCTCCAACAACTGGAAGCCCTGCCGGACCAATCGGATGCCCAATTAGAGCCCCAACCAAATATCCAACAAATCCCATAAGCAATATTCCAACAAGCGCAAAATTAAACGAGTTTTTCAACAAAGACTCCCTCACTTAACCTTACAGTTTCAACTATAAAGATTTACGCAACAACAATCAAAGGAATATAGTGAACTCAGAAAAGTTTTAGTTCCAATAACCTGAAAAATAATTCCGATTGAGAGGAACAAACATGACCATAGAAGGCTATATTGAGTATAAACGCAGAGAATTCTGCAACGACATACCCTGCCCCGTACAGGTTGAACTAAACAAACAGGAGTCAGGCTCAGAAGAATATGAACAAATCAGAAAAACATGCAAAACAAACTGCAGATACACCACCTACCAATTTCACCACTGGCTCATAGAAAAAGGCTATTTAATCGTAAGACCAAAAGATACGGGAGGAAAATAACAATGGATTGGGGAATCCAAAACAGATTAAACAGGCTCATACAAAAAGACGGAAGAGCCCTCTTTCTACCCATCGACCACGGATACTTCCAAGGACCAACCAGAAAACTGGAAAAACCCGGAGAAACCATAAAACCGCTAACACAATACGCAGACGCCATAATGATGACCCGAGGAGTACTCAGAAACTGCGTAGACCCAGCAATCGAAAAACCCATAATCCTCAGAGTTTCTGGAGGCAACAGCGTCGTAGGCGAAGACCTATCCAACGAAGGACAGATAACATCCATCAACGAAATCATCCGCCTAAACGCCAGCGCAGTCTCCATGTCAATCTACGTAGGCAGCAAACACGAACACCAAACCCTATTGAACTTCGCAAAACTAGTTGACCAGTGCGAAGACTACGGCATACCAGTGATGGCAGTAACCGCAGTAGGCAGAGAACTAGAAAAACGCACAGCCCGATACTTGGCATTATGCGCCAGAATAGCAGCTGAACTAGGCGCCCGGGTCGTAAAAACATACTACTGCGAAGAGGATTTCGCGAAAGTAATTAACGGCTGTCCTGTGCCCGTGGTTATCGCAGGCGGACCAAAAGTAGACACCGCCCTAGAAGTATTCGAATTCGTCTACGACGGAATACAACAAGGAGCCATAGGCGTAAACCTCGGCAGAAACGTGTGGCAACACCAATACCCAGTAGCCATGATACGAGCAATACGCGGCATAATCCACGAAAACCTGACAGCCAAAGAAGCGCAACAACTATTCGAACAAGTGAAAGCGGGAAAAGCTTAGGCTTCAAATTTTTGGTGAACCAATGCTCGTAGCAGTCTACCACAACAACAAAGACATAAGAATACAAGAGGTTCCCAAACCAGAGATTGGACCTGACGAAATCCTGCTGAAAGTCATGGCAAGCGGAATATGCGGAACCGACGTGGTAGAATGGTACAGGCTACCAAAAGCTCCAAGAGTTTTAGGACATGAAGCCACAGGAATCATAGAAAAAACAGGAAAAAAAGTAACAAAATACAAAGTCGGAGACCGCGTCTTCGTCTCCCACCATGTTCCCTGCAACAAATGCCGCTACTGCTTAAAGGGAAATCACACAGCCTGCGAAACCCTCCACACAACAAACTACTACCCCGGAGGCTTGTCCCAATACATACGAGTGCCAAAAATCAACGTAGAAACAGGAGTCTACAAACTACCACCCAATGTGTCCTACGAAGAAGGAACATTCATCGAACCCTTAGCGTGTGCAGTCAGAGGCCAGAGGCTAGCAGACATCCAAAAAGACGACATCTTGTTGATAATTGGAAGTGGAATGGCAGGATTACTTCACATCCAACTGGCAAAACAGAAAGGAGCACAGAAAATATTCGCTGCAGACATAAACCCACGTCGCATGGAACTAGCTAAAAAATTTGGAGCAGACCATGTGATAGACGCAAAAGGAGACCTGCCTAAAGAACTCAAAGAATTAAACGATGGCAGAGCCGCTGACAAAGTAATTGTATGCACAGGCGCGGAGAAGGCAGCGTTAACCGCATTAGAATGCGTAGACCGCGGAGGAACAATCCTTTTCTTCGCTGTTCCAGACCCCACAATAAAAATTCCTATACCTATAACCCAATTCTGGAGAAACGAAATAACAGTAAAAACCTCTTACGGAGCAGCACCAAAAGACCTTGAAGAAGCCCTAAAAATTCTAGCTCAAAAGAAAATAAAAGTTGCAGACATGATAACCCACAGACTGAGCCTCCGAGAGGCTGCTGAAGGCTTCAGGCTAGTGGCAGAAGCAGATAAATCGTTGAAAGTAATAATTGAACCAAACAGGACTTAGTTTCTAATCAGCTCGTTTTGAGCTTGTTCTGAAATTTTTTCCGCATCTTAGCTATCTTTGGTGAAATCAGGACTCTGCAGTAGGGTTGTTCAGGATGTTTTTTGAAGTAATCTCTGTGGTAATCCTCTGCCTTGTAGAATACTTTGAAGGGCACAACTTCAGTTACGATTGGTGAATCAAAGGTTTTTTCCGAAGTCAATTCTTCAATAACCTCTTCTGCAGTCGATTTCTGTTCTTCATTGTGAAAGAAAATAGCAGATCGGTATTGGTGTCCAATGTCTGCTCCTTGTCGATTCAGAGTTGTTGGGTCATGGGTGGCAAAGAAAATTTCCAAAATCTCCCTGAAAGATATGCTGCTGGGGTCGAACTGGATTTGGACTGCTTCTGCGTGTCCTGTGGTTCCAGTTGAAACCTGATGGTAAGTGGGATTCAACATTGAACCGCCAGAATAGCCTGATTCAACCTTCACCACACCTTTAATCTCTTGAAAAACGGCTTCGGTACACCAGAAGCAACCACTTGCTAGTGTTGCAACTTCATAACGTTTGTCAGATTCAACTTTATTCATAATGATTCATCTCTTATACATGAAATTAGGCGGTTCGGTTCTTAGATAGTTTCCGTTTTTCGCTGTTTTTGAAAGATGTTGCAGCTTGCATGAACATCAGTTACGCTGTTTTTGTGCTAAAAGAATTAAAGTGATTCTAGTCAATAGTATATGATGTGAGTTGAAATGGCTGAAGCTTTGGTGATATTGGCTCCGGGATTTGAAGAGATAGAAGCAGTGACGGTTATCGATGTTCTGCGAAGGAGCGGAATAAAAGTGACGGTTGCTGGATTGTTGCCTGATTCGGTGGAAGGCGCTCACGAACTAAAGATAGTTCCTGAAAAGGCAATTGAAGCGGTTCAGATGAAAGATTTTGACGCCCTTGTGGTGCCAGGTGGAAATCCGGGATATAAAAATCTGAGACGAGACAAAAGAGTGCTGCAAATGATCAAAGAAGCTTATAGTTCAGGTAAGCTTGTAGCTGCAATCTGCGCTGCACCATCAGTTCTCTCAGATGCTGGTGTCCTGAAAAACAGGAAATGCACTATTTATCCAGGCATGGAGAGTGAGGTGGAGAATGGGGGTGGCGAGTTTCTGGAAAACTCTGTTGTAGTTGATGGAAACCTAATAACTAGCAGAGGACCAGCAACTGCACTCCATTTTGCCCTGAAAATAGCAGAGAAACTTGTTGGAAAAGAAATTGCTGAGAATGTCAGAAAGAAGACACTGACAAACAAAGTTCTAGAATAAGCGTGCGCATGTTGATGGTAATCCTGTAGAACATGGCACTGGTTAGCACTGGTATTTGATCGTTTAAAAAAATTATAAATATGCCTAAAGGGAAATCGAGCTTTGGGTGCATTATAACGCGACGTTTTCTCAAAAGGCGCTCAAAAAAGAGTGGTCTTCCACCAGGAACCCCAGTGTATATTGGGAAAAAGAAGATTGGCAAAGTAACTATTACCATCATTGATTATGATGAGGCAGGATTCCAAGAAAAGCAAGTGGAGACGATTGAAGAATCTTTGACCTTCAAAGATAAGCCAACTACAACATGGATAAACTTGGACGGCGTTCATCAACTAGCAGACATGGAAAAACTTGGAGCCCACTTCAAAATACATCCCCTAGTTATTGAAGACATCATGAATACTGGTCAACGCCCAAAAATGGAGGTATTTGACGACTACATATTTCTCGTTCTAAAGATGCTCCGTTACGATAAAGAAGAGAACGAAACGAAGACCGAACAGGTCAGCATAATACTCGGCTCCAACTTCGTTATTTCGTTACAGGAGAGCAAAGGCGACGTATTCGACCCGATTAGGGAACGAATTAGAAGTGACCGGGGACAAATCAGAAAAATGGGCGCAGACTATCTTGCATACGCCCTAATCGACGCTATCGTTGATAACTACTTTGTAATATTGGAAAAACTCGGAGACAAAATCGAAGACATGGAAGACGAGTTGGTTTCGAACCCCTCGCCCGAAACCTTACAGGATATTCATAGTTTAAAGAGAGAAATGATTTTTCTGCGGAAATCGGTTTGGCCTTTAAGAGAGTTGATTAGCCGCTTGGAAAGATGGGAGTCACCGCTAATTAACAAATCCATATACATATACTTGCGAGACCTTTACGATCATACAATTCAGGTGATTGACGCAATAGAGACTTTTCGAGATATGCTTTCTGGAATGCTAGATATTTATCTTTCAAGCGTCAGCAACAGAATGAACGAAGTCATGAAAGTGTTAACGATTATTGCAACAATTTTCATTCCTTTGACCCTCATAGCTGGCATCTATGGAATGAACTTCAGATACATGCCTGAACTTGAGTCACCTTGGGGTTATCCCCTAGTTTATGTTGTCATGCTCATCATTGGCGTAATAATGTTGATTTACTTTAGAAGGAAAAAATGGTTGTAGTTCCGACCAACTGTTAAGTGATTAGATGAAAGAAGGAAAAATCAAATTCAACATAAGTTTTGTTTCCGACAAGATTCCCAGCGAAGCCAAAATTGAAGAGTTGAAAGAATGGAGTGAGATTTTCCAGAAGAACGGTTTAACTCCGGAGATTGAAGGAAATTACACGGGCAACCTGAGCTTCAGATCAAAAGCAGGATTCATAATAACGTCGTCTGGGTTGAAGAGTAAAGAAAACCTAAGCAACGATTGTTTTGTCACGGTGAAAAGTTACGACGAACAGAGTAACACTGTTTATGTTCAAGGCAAGAGGCAGCCATCTTCAGAAGCGGTAATGCACTTTCTGATTTACAAAGCTCGAGAGGAAGTAAATGCGATTTTTCATGGACACAACGACGAAATAATAGCGAATGCCGAGAAACTTGAGTTGCCCGTCACAGAAAGGGAGCATGAAGCCGGCTCGTTAGAATTGGCAAACGAGGTTTTGAAGACTTTGGGATACAAAAATCTGATCGTGATAAAGAATCATGGATTTATTTCTATGGGCAAAACAATGAAAGAAGCAGGCAAACAAGCTTTAGCCACCTTAAAACGAAGTAAAGCCTCAGGCTTCAGAAAGAATTTTTAACAAGAAACATAGCTTAAGGTGTGTTGTCACGAGGTCAAACTGATGGTTAAGTATATTTTTGTAACTGGTGGGGTGCTTTCTTCGGTTGGTAAGGGAATCACTACTTCTTCCATAGGTAAAATGCTTCAAGTTCGAGGTTTCGACGTTACAGTCATAAAAGTTGACCCATACGTGAACGTTGACGCCGGAACAATGAACCCCTATATCCATGGAGAAGTCTTCGTCACAGAGGACGGGGGCGAAACAGACCTTGACCTTGGCGGGTATGAAAGATTTTTGGACATCAACTTGCCCAAAGAAAACAACGTAACAACTGGTCAAATATACCAGACAGTAATTGATAGGGAACGGAAGGGTGATTTTCTGGGTAGATGTGTACAGATTGTTCCCCACGTAACTAATGAGATTAAGCGTCGTATTCGCATGGTTGCTGAACGTTCTAAAAGCGCCATTGTTTTGACTGAATTGGGGGGAACAGTTGGAGATATCGAAGGACTACCCTTCTTAGAGGCAATCCGTCAGATGCGACTAGAAGAAGGCTTCGACAACACCCTCTACGTTCACGTTGCCCTTGTTCCCATCTTGGACGTCACGGGCGAAATGAAAACCAAACCCCTACAACACAGTGTCAATGAGCTTCGGCGAATCGGTATCCAGCCAGACACAATCGTGGCTAGATGCAGGGAGATGATTGACTCCGAAACCCGTAGAAAAGCAGCGCTCTTTGGAACAATCCCCGAAGACGCGGTCTTCTGTTCCTATAATGTTCCATCAATCTATCAAGTTCCCTTAATCTTTGACAAACAAGGCATGGGCAATTACGTTTGCAAACGATTAGGTCTCCCTCAAAAGACCCCTGAGTGGAGCGAATGGAAAAACTTTGTGGACTGTTTCGTAAACCCAGAATATGAAATTAAGATAGCGTTGATTGGCAAATACGCGGGTTTGGTCGACAGTTACGTGAGCATGAACGAAGCCTTCAGACACGCCGGCGCCGCCTGCCAAACAAAAGTTCTAATCAACTACATTGAATCAGAAACCCTAGAAAAAAATTCCAACGGCTTAAAACTGCTTGAAGGTCATGACGGAATCTTCATTCCCTACGGTTTCGGTCCACGCGGAACCGAAGGAAAAATAAACGCTATCCATTTTGCCCGCCAAAACAATGTGCCTTTCTTGGGAATCTGCTACGGCTTCCAGTTGGCAGTTGTCGAGTTCGCCCGCAACGTTTGTGGTTTTGATGGAGCCAACAGCACCGAAATAAATCCAGAGACGCCTCACCCCGTGATTGACTTGATGCCTGAACAGCGTGGTGTCAAGAAAAAGGGGGCGACTATGCGTTTAGGCGCCCACGAAGTTTTGGTACATAAAGACACGATGGCTCACAGGCTTTATGGTGTTGACAAAATTTTTGAGCGTCACCGTCACAGATGGGAGGTCAATCCAGACTATTGGGACACTTTAGAGAAGCATGGAATGGTTTTCTCAGGCAACAGTCCCGATGGCAGAAGAAAAGAGATACTGGAAGTTCCCAATAGATTCTTTTTCTTTGCTTCCCAGTTCCACGGCGAATTCAAGAGCAGACCTACAAAGCCAGAACCAGAATATTACGGGTTCGTTAAAGCTTGCTTGGACAAGAAACTGGGAAAGACAAAACCAGATTTCGATAAATCTTCATGCTAAAGGAAGCGTGAATTGAATTTTTCTTTTGTTGCTGGGAAACCTAGTAAAAGATAATATGGTGAAGTTTCTATTTGCTCGTGTTCAATATGGACGAGGAAGCTGATGGTTACTGAAACACAGTTGTCCCTGAAGAAAACAGTTCCTTTTCTGCTAGTGGGTATTCTGATTTTCGTTGCTTATCTTTACTTCTTCGTCGGCATTCCCGAAATGGTCGCCATAATTCAGGGAGTCGATCTCTTCTACTATGCCCTTGCAGTCGCGGTTCTCATAGCAAACACGCTCATTAATGCTTTGACTTGGCATTTTTTCCTTCGCCCCCTATCGATAAAAGTACCCTTTCGAAAAACTTTGCTCTTCACGTGGGTGGGAGTCTTTGTTGACCTTTTGGTGCCTGCAGAATCAATCAGCGGAGACATAACCAAAGCTTACTTGATGACTAAGGGGTCTGGTGAAAAGACGGGAAAAGTCTTGGCGTCGGTTGTGAGTCACAGAATTTTGTCCATGATAATCCCTTTAGGCAGCCTAATTCTCAGTTTAGTTTTGCTTTACATTTATGGAATCGGGGTTAATGTTTATGTTGCAAGTCTTAGTTTGCTTGTGATTTTCGGCATCTCCATTTCGCTGTTTTTCATTTTTCTCTTCAGTTTAAAAGAGAAGCTGGCGGAGAGATTAATTGACGCTTTGATGCGTTTTTTGGGTTTTGTTACGAGGGGGCGCTTGAATATTGTTCGCATAAGAGCGAGTACCATAAAGGGGTTGAGTGCTTTTCACGATTCCATAGATTTTTTGCGCCGAAATCCGAAAAGTTTGGTTCCGCCAATAGTGTTAGGCTTAGCTGGTTGGTTCTTCAGCATAGTTATGTCTTACTTGGTTTTTGTTTCTCTTGGTGTGCACGTTGACTTCGTCATAATAGTGATTGTTCACTCCATTAGCGTAAGCATTCAGTCTATCCCAATTGGAATACCCGGAGATATTGGCATTGTTGATGCCGCCATGAGTTGGCTTTATGGTTTGCTTGCCGTAGAAGCTACTGTTGGTGCAGCTGCAACGGTTCTTATTCAGTTTCTGCGGGTGTGGCTGAGAATTATCATAGGATTCGTGGCTGTCCAATGGATAGACCTGAAAGATTTGATGAAACATCTGCGACAAGACCTCTCCTAGGTCCCAGTTAGGTTCTGCTTGGTTTTGCGAGTGCAGTCCAGAGGTGGTCGCTGACTGGCTTGACTAGTTCAGTTTTTTCTCCAGTTTTTGTAACAAAGTTTCTTCCTTTCTCAGGCTCTATTATGTCGCCTATTATTGAGGCTTGAACACCGTTTTTTGTTAGTTTGTTGATTATTTGGTTTGTTTTTTCTTTTTGAGCGGTTATGAGGAGTGATCCGGAGCTTATGAGTTGCATGGGGTCAATGTTGAAGTGTGCACAGATTTTCTGGGTTTCTTCTGGAACAAAGATTTTTTCTTCGTAAACTGTGAAACCGATGTTTGCGGCGTCTGCTAGTTCATGTAATCCGCCTGCTACTCCTCCTTCTGTGGGGTCGTGCATGGCTGAGACTCCTCCTGTTTTAAAGGCTGTGAGGGCGTCTTTTACTACGCTGATTTTTTCGAAGAATTTTTCTGCTTTTTGTACGAAACTTTTGTTGAATATTTGTTGGAGTTCTTGTTTTCTGTCTGAGGCTAGTATGGCTGTTCCTTCTATTCCTGCGCCTTTTGTCAGGATGATGCGGTCTCCTGTTTTTGCTCCGCTGCTTGTCACGTATTTTCCGTTGTCAGCAACGCCTACGGCGCATCCTGTTACTATGGGATGTTCTATGCCCGGGGTGATTTCGCAGTGTCCGCCAGTTATGGCTATGTTTAGTTGTTGTGCTGCTTTGTCCATTTGGGTGCATATTTTTTCGATGAGTTTGGTTGTTGAGTTTTTGGGTAGTAGTATGATGGAGTTGAACCAGCGGGGTTGGATTCCGCGGGTTGCTATGTCGTTTGCGCTTACGTGGACGGCTAACCATCCCAGCCATTCTTCTGCTCCGGTTATTGGGTCAGTTGATATTGCTAGGATTTCGTTTCCGGCTTTGACTATGGCTGCGTCTTCGCCTATGGAAGGCTTGAGAACAACATCGTCTCTTTTTGCTCCCAAATTCTTGAAAACGATCTCCTCTAAAATTTTGGTTGGAACCTTACCCGGCAAGAAACTCATGCTACATACCCACCAATTCTATACTTCAACGGCTTAAAAAGTAATTAACCTCAGTTAACCTGAATTTCTTTATACCTATGTTGAAGCTATATCAAATAGGGGAGGACAGAATCCAATGAGTTCGGAGGAAATTGAGATAGTTGAAGCAAATTCTGAAAATGTTCTTAATTATGGGGTTTGCGGCTACAAGAACATCAAGAGAGAAGGGTATCCTGAGAAGATTAATTGGTTAAAGGAACGTTTTGCGGAAGGTCTTAAACTGAAGATACTCTATTCAAGTTCAGACGGAACTCAAGGCATGATTGAATATATTCCAGGAGAGTTCTGTTGGAGACCAGTTGAAGCAAGCGGATACATGTTTATCCATTGCATCTTCAGCGGTTTCAAACGTGCCTACAAGGGAAAAGGCTACGGTTCCATGTTGTTGAAAGAATGTTTAGAGGATACAAAAAAGGAGAATATGTATGGTGTTGCGGTAGTAACTCGCGAAGGACCATTTATGGCGAAAAAGGATTTGTTCTTGAAAAATGGTTTTGAAGTGGTTGATTCGTGTCCGCCTGATTTTGAGTTGCTGGTTAAAAAATTTGACAAGAATGCTCCTACGCCAAAATTTAAGGAAGATAGCGGGAAAAGATTGGGTGAATATGGCAAAGGCTTAACGATAATTAGGGCAGATCAATGTCCGTATACCGTGAAGAACGTTAGGGAAATGGTTGACTCTGCTGAGAAGATTTTTGGTTTGAAGGCAAACGTTGTCAATCTTATTAACTGTAAAGATGCTCAAAATAGTCCATGTGCTTTCGGAACATTCTGCATAATCTTTGATGGAGAAATCGTTGCACATCACCCAATAAGCAACACCAGATTCAAGAACATCATGAACAAGATTTTACAAAGTTCAAAAAATTAAGGCAGTCACATTTAGGATACCTCCTCAAGAGTTAAGAAAGAGGCATTCAACAATGCCTTGATGAGCTAATGGTGCTTGATAGGTTGGGAGATGTCTTCCAAGGAAGAGCACCAAAAAGTGTACTAGCCAAACATTATACAGAAAAAGGTTTGGAGATGCTGAAGAGAATCTACAACAATGTCAGATTGAAAGTTTTACATTAATTCTTAGAAGCTGTTGGCAAAAAACTATAAAAGTGAGTATATCTTCTTACTTTGGTAAGAATGAAGTAGGATAACATGAGGGTCAAACGACGATACGAAAAACTGTCCATATCTCTTCCTAAGAAAATTACGTCGAAATTGGATAAACTCCTTGCCAATAGTGAATTTTCTCGAAGCGAGGTCATATCTAAACTCTTAGAGTTCGGATTGCACAACATCAGTGAAATATCAGATCTTGAGCCTCTCAGAGTGAATATTGATTGGCCCGAGAGGAGCCATAATTACGACATCGAACTAAATTCTGATGAAGAAATAGTTATCAAAACGCCAGTAGGAGGATTCCGAATTAGCCCTTTTAAAGAAGGAGATTTTCTAGATATTTTTCCACTTAAAAGGTATAGAATTTTTGAACGCGTTTCTTTATATAACACAATTCCAAACAAAGATGATAGCAGATTGGGAAAATATGTAGGTTCAGCCAGTTTAATATGCCTTAAACTTGCAACAATCCCCAGAGAAAACATTGATAACGAATTGCTTTATAGTCCAGCAGAATAGTGTTTATGAAATTTTCAAACAATGAGCGAATTGTTACAAGGAAGACCGCAAAAAGTGTGATAGCTAAGCATTATACTGGAAAAGGCCTCGAAATATTGAGGAGGGTCTATTTGAAATCTGCTTTAGAAGTTCTGAATCGGTAATTTTACTATATAACCTTACCAAGGAAAAGTTTACAATACTTGTCTAATAAAATCTCGCATAAATCATTAACACTTGTAATTCTGTCAAGATCCTCTCTTGTTAAGACTATTACTCGAATACGTCTTGATAATGCGTCAATTATGAATCGTTTACCTCCACGATTTCCTCTAAAATCGCCCGTAACCCCATTTACTGCAACAAATATGCCGTTTTCTACTTTTCTTTCTTCCATTTTTCTTAAAAACCAACTAATTTCATGTCCATCAATTGCATTAGACCAATTCTTGCATTCGATAAGTATTATGCTAGACCATGGTTTTAAATTAGGATGCGTTTGAGAATTGAATAAGATTAGATCTAATTCTTCGTCTCCACAGTTTGCGTCCTTGCCGATTACACGAACTCCTGGAATCGATTGCATTAAATATTCAATCAAATTTTCAAGAGATCGTCCTTTCTCCTGATTTGAAATCGCATCATCAACATTACCCAAAAAAGTTTGATATGTTGCTAATGAAAACGCCATATCTATCAACCACGCTATATAAGGCGGGCAACAAATTCTGCATTAGCAATTTTATTTTCTAGAATTTTACTAAAACTGGTTCCAGATGCAACATCTCTAAAATCATCAATATCTATTGAAATTATCACTTTCCCTAATTTCTCAAGTTCCTCTAATATTTCGTCTTTAGCTACTTTCGTTAACTTTTTTGAAGTTACAATTATTCCTTTATTTATACGCCTATTGTCCAACAAGTTTGCAAATCGTACAATATCCTTAGGCCTTATATCTCTAGTTTTACAATCGACAAGTAGCAGTTCAGATTTCGAAGGGGTTTGAAGAACAAAATCAACTGGCCATTTATTCAATTTTGTTTCAGTATTTATTACTTCAAACCCTTCATTTCGAAACAATTCAGAAATCAAGGATTCGAATACGAAACCCCTAATATTATTACCATAATGTAAATCAAGAATGCTGTTAGCTATATTTGAAGATCGAAAAAAATCTTCTCTTCTTTGGTCGATCGATTTGATAAAAGAAGAGGCAGACATACGAGCTTGTTGTAGAGATGTCTCATAAATTGCCGGAAACATCAGTAGCTTATTTTTTAAATCCAGCCTCATTTTTTTAAGGCCTTTTAAAGTATAATCGTATTCAACAATTATCGAATTGCGAACATCAAAAGGAACCTTTTTGTTAGAACGGGTAAGTATAACTACAGGTTTTTTGTAAGCAAAGCACATACCAATTTCAAACATTATATTCGGATTTTCTCCAGTGATATCAGCAATTACTAAATCAGAATTCTTTATTGCGATCTGTAAATTTTCAACTAATGGTCTTTTGGTCAAAAACAAGTCTTCAACAGTTAATGGTTTGATATTAAGAGAATTTAGTATCCTAACTAATTCTTTTTTCAATGTCTTTTTTCTGGCGGGTAACAATAATAGGCAGGACTTCACCATTAGTCTACCTCAAATAGTTAAGTATTTGTAAAATATTTATAAGATTTAGGTATGCGATTGTGATTAACAACTACATTTTTCAATTTACATGTCCTAATAAAAAAAGCCAAATTTTAAAGTTATTATTGATATTAGAAAAAAGTGTTATCAAATTATTGTTTCATCTTGAGATAACATACTTCCCTATTATCCAAATAATCTGCATGAAGATGCCAGCGTAGAGAAAAGTATAGGCTTCCTTCAATTGACCAGAGATCATCAGAAGCCCGGCAATAGCTATTGCGATGCTGGGCGGGTTCTTAGCGATTATTTGAATTATCCATTTCAGCAATCATCACCACCTCCTAAATCCTTATATCACTATGTTAGTAAGAAGAAAATAATAAATATCACTATGTTATTAAATAACCCTATGCAAGTTTCAAAAGTTGATGCGATTATTTCTGCGTGGCAAAAAGAAGGTGAGATTCTTCGGTATTCGCAGATCAAACAACACTTAGTAAAAAAACAAGTTATTGGAGAAAAAAATGACCGAACACTGTCTAGATGGCTTAAAAAATTAACTGAAGATGGTACTCTTAAAAAAACTCAGAAAGGATACGCACTGAAGATGACTCCAAAACAATTCCAGATGTTTGATTATATTAACGAACTAAGGCAGAAATTTGGAAATTACATTTATGAAGGAGAAGTTGGAGGATTAATTTCACATGTCTGTGCAATGAATTATCTAAATTTTGATGATACATTACTTCAGGAAAATGATGAAAAAATTGCTTTCAATATTATCTCATTAAGATTAGCTGAACTCTTTTCAGCGTTACATTTGCTGAGAAATACAATATTGAAAAGACGAATTGGTCTAACACAAATCGACCTTGATGACACAACTGTTCGAGAGATTTTTTTTGGTCTTTTGGTTAGAAGCATAGGTAGGCCTAATGCCACAGAAGATCTTTTTACGCGATATTTCCGTTTGTTTAGACGATGGGAAAAAGAGGCGTTTCGAAAGGTTTGGAAAAGGAATAGCCCGAAAATAACTGGCGGTCTCTTTAGTAACGAATTGCTAGATTTTTTCTTAGATGATATTCATGATGATGGAAAAAACATCAAGAAACAATTGAAAAAAAGATCGGGAATTGATGTCGACAAATATCAAATTGAAGAATTAGTTGAAAAATACATCGACATTCAAAATTGGATTACAAGAAGTCACGAAAAAGATCTGGTTGAAAAGCATTGGTATGGACTTACACAAGAAGAATCTGAATTGGAGGGAGATTATAGAACGGCAATTATGTTGAAGGTGATTGAAGGTTTAAAGGCTTTAAACACTAATTTCGAAGATTTTGCAGTTATTCTCACTAGACATCCAAAAACTATGGACCAATATTATACTGCTGAACATATTCTCTACAACGCAATGCAATGGGCAAAAGAACCACCTGAAGATGAATTTCTTAAAGAAATGTGGATTGAGGACAAAGAGAATGAAAAAACATTCGAAGGCATGGTGGCAGAACAATTAATTACCACTGGACGTCACAGCGTTGAAAAATACTCAAAATTAAAATCAAAACCTTGGGTTATCCATGAACTTAGAAAATTGGGAGATTTTAATCTGATTCTGGAACTTTATTCGAAGAAACTTGAGGAATATTTTAAAAAACTTGAAAAGGAACGAAGTGAACTTTTAGAAAATCACTTCTAAACATTACTAGGTTAGAAATTCATAAAACCAATTCCGAAAATAATAACAAATATGAAACGATTGGTAGCCCGGGGGAGATTCGAACTCCCGTCAGAGGCTCCAGAGGCCTCCATGATTGACCGCTACACCACCGGGCTAAATGTTCTACTTTACAGAAAAGTTTCTCTTCTTAATAAATCTCTCATTACCCACGTTTTCATAAGAAAAACAAAGGAAAAGAACGCTTTCTATACGGATTAATCTACTTGATACCAAGACCAGAATCACAAATCGTAATGCTTATATATTAAAACATATCCTCAGGGTTACTACGGCGGGTCCAGAAGTACGGTTTCTGACCCATAAAAGGATGACGAACCACCATTAGTAACGGAATTCTCGCCACAAACCTAATGAGAGGAGAAAAGCCACGCAAAAAAAAGAAGTTTCCCGCAGAATCACAGAAAAATGCCCTGAATGTGGAAGCCCTAACCTCATTCACGATTACGATACGGGAGAAACTATCTGTGGAGCCTGCGGCTTAGTTCTCCATGAACAGATGATGGACAAAGGTCCAGAATGGCGAGCCTTCACTCAAGAAGAAAAAGCATCCAGAAGCCGTGTTGGAGTACCCACCTCATATTCTGTCCACGACAAAGGATTATCAACAGCCATAGGCAGAGTAGACAGAGACGCCTTCGGACGAAAACTTCCCCTCTCCACAAGACTACAAATGTGGAGACTAAGAAAATGGCAGATAAGATCACGAGTCCACTCTTCCGTAGACCGAAACCTAGCCCAAGCCATGGCAGAACTGGATCGTCTTTCCGACAAATCATACATTCCCGGTCCAGTCAAAGAAAAAGCAGCAGTAATCTACCGAAAAGCCTTAGACAAAGGCTTAGTGCGAGGCAGATCCATCGCAGCAATAGCCGCTGCTAGTCTCTATGCTGCTTGCCGAACCACTGGAACCCCCAGAACCCTCAGAGAGATAGCTGAATCCAGTTTTGTGGACAAAAAAGATGTGGCTCGTTGTTACCGACTACTGCTTCGAGAACTTAAAGTTCAGATGCCAATTGCTGACCCTCTAACCTACGTTTCCAAAATCGCTGAGAAAACCGGCATCTCAGGTCCAACGCAAGGCTATGCAATCAAGATTCTTCATGAGGCAAAGAGAAGACGTGCAGCTGCTGGAAAAGACCCTATGGGTTTGGCTGCTGCTGCTTTGTATATTGCTTGTCTTTTGAAGAATGAGAAGAAGACACAGAAGGATATTGCTGAGGCTGCTGGTGTAACTGAAGTCACTGTTAGAAATCGGTACAAAAGTCTGAGGAGACAGTTGGGCATAGAACTGCCGGATTAGTTAGTTTCTTCTTTTGTCTGCTCCAACACTATAGGTCCATTATACCCGCATTCTGTACAGACATATTGTGTCGGTGTTATTCCATACAATCTCGGATACGTAGTCAAGCCACTGCTGAGTATAATCTTGGAGCTTCCACATTTGGGACAAAGCTTAGTTGGAGATTCAAGTAGTTTTTTATGTTTCAGTCCTTTGAGTACTTCCCGAAAATCGGTAAGGATTCCCAATTTAGTCCACTCGTCCATTATTGGATTTCAACGTTTTCTTCAGGATATCCTTGTCGGATAAGGTAGGTTTTGACTTTGTCTCGGTGGTCGCCTTGCAGGATGATCTCTTCGTTTTTGGCGGTTCCTCCGCAAGCGCAAAAAGCTTTGAGTTTCTGGGCTAGACGGCTTAGGTTAGCTTCTTTATCACTTATTCCATCGACAATAGTTACTGCTTTTCCCCATTTTCTGGTTTCTAAACGCACTCGTATTCGTTGTTGCTCTTTCCCGATTTCTTCACAGACACAAATATCTGAAGGCAGTCCGCAGGTAGGGCAAATTTCAGCCATGATACTCAAATACAAAGGATATTTTAACCTATATAAAATTTTCAATCTTCCGGGTGATTAATTCCGTTAGGTATTTAAGGAATAGAGATGTTGCCGCCACATTGAACATCAGATTTTCTGGCAAAAAACGAAAAAGTGTTCAAAGGCTCCGTGGTTACTTCGTTTCTTCAACCACTATCATAGTTAAGGTTGACCTTACACTATCTAAACTTCGCAGATCCCAAGTAACAATTTCATTTAGCTTATCCATTGTTTCTGCCTTAACCGCGGCTATAACATCGTAAACGCCATAAACCATGTAAGTCTCTTCCACAGCATCAATCTTCTTCAGAGATTCCAGAACACTCTTCACAGCACCAGCTTCAGTAGTTAACAAAACATACGCCATAGGCATACAACCAACTCCCAAACCCAGCTTAATCTGATACCGCGTGCATAAATTAGTTTTCTTGTCAAACAAACAAAACAAACTAGTTGAATATGACCACATATTTGAAGACTAATAACAGCAGTATGTTGAAAACAGCCTTTTTTCAGAAAATACAGAAGTAACCAGAAAACTGTTCAAGAAACAAGCTGCTTGTTGTTAAACAAAAAAAGAAATGGGGAGTGAGATGACTATTTCTTGCCTTTTCTATACGTGTAGAACCCGAATAGAACCGCGATGACCACAGCGGCAACCAAAATCGCTATCAACGCAATGATGGCTTCAGCGGATAGACCTAGTGGCGGATGTATCATTCCTTCATCTGTGGGTTGCTCAGGCTCTGATGTTCCAGGTTCTGAGGGTGTTGGAACGTCAGCTTCAATTGGTGCAAAGATTGGTTGATAAGAGTATGTGTACCCGTATCCACAGATTACGTCTAATCTTTCTTGTTCGATGACTAGGCTGTCTATGCCTGACGCATCAGGGGTTGGCAAATCTGGAACCCAAGATGGATCATCAACGTAAATTTCGGGAACAATCAGTGGCGGTCTATTATGAGTAGGCACATAATCTCCTGAAATTATCCAATACAAGAATTCGAAGCCCTCGGTCGCTGTCGCGGTTAGTGTAATGGTTTGACCTTCAGTATACGTGTATGTTCCAGGACCTGGAAGTGAAGTTCCTCCCGCAGATTCCAAAACTACTACAATCGCTTCACTAGGTTCGCTTGGAGATATAGATGTTGGAGCAAACACTGGTTGATATGTGAAGGTGTATCCATATCCACAGATTACATCTAATCGACTCTGGGATAAGACAAGGTTGTCTATGCCTGTGCGGTCAGGATTCGGCAAATCAGGAACATAATTGGGGTCGTTAAGGTAAACTTCAGGCACGATCAGTGGCGGTTGGTTGTGGGTAGTTACGTATTCTCCTGAGATTATCCAATACAGGAATTCGTAGCCTGTGCTGGGTGTTGCTATTAGTGTAATGGTTTCGCCTTCAGCATAGGTGTATGTTCCTGCATCAGGAGTTGTGGTTCCTCCTATTGCATCCTTGACTATTACAACAGCGTCACTACCTTGACCTCCCACCGTTGGAGCAAACACTGCTTGATATGTGAAAGTGTACCCGTATCCACAGATTACGTCTAATCTTTCCTGTTCAACCTGAAGGCTGTCTATGCCTGTGCGGTCAGGATTCGGCAAATCAGGAACCCAGTTGGGGTCGTTAAGGTAAACTTCAGGCACGATCAAGGGGGGTTGATTATGTGTAGTTGTATATTCTCCAGAGATGACCCAGTATAGAAATTCGAAGCCCTCATTAGGCGTAGCTATTAGTGTAATGGTTTCACCGTCAGGATAAGTGTAGGTGTTTGGTGGAGGGCTTGTGGTTCCGCCTAATGTTGGCAAAATAATTACAGTCGCTTGATCTTCTTGTGCTTCAACAACAATTCCTTCGCTTAGAACGGTAATCAAAAGAGTCGAAACAAGTAAAATTAAGGCAATAGTTGAGATTTTAGCATTTTTATTCAATAATTTTCCACTCCTTTAACTTCTAAAAACTCAAAATCGAGTTTCTAACAATACAATCTCTTTCTAACATCATATAAAACGGGGACGTTTACAATGCAATGCTTTGTGTACAAATGCAAGTATCGACCAAAAAGTTTACTACATCTTATAAAACTGGATAACAGTAACATGAAAGTACAAATTCAGTGAAGGAAACCACCCTATGAAGCAAGAAATCCTTGTTAAAGCCGAGAACCTGACCAAAAAGTTCGGGGAACTTGTCGCAGTGAACGGCATCAACTTTAAAATCTTCAAAGGCGAAAGCTTCGGTTTTCTTGGACCCAACGGCGCTGGTAAAACCACAACAATGAAGATGATCAACGGAGTATCTCCCCCTACAGCAGGCAATCTAACAGTAGGCAACATGGACGTTTCAAAAAACGGGAGGAAAATTAAATGTATGATTGGGGTGGCTCCCCAAGAGGACAATCTTGACCCAGACTTCACTGTTTTCCAGAATCTCACTGTTTATGCTCGCTACTTTGACATCCCTAAAGAAGAGGCTAAAAAACGCGCAGAGGAACTGCTCAGGTTTGTGCAGTTAGAAGAGAAGAGAGACGTTATAATTAATTTTCTTTCTGCAGGCATGAAACGCAGATTAATCATTGCCCGAGCCCTGCTGAATGAGCCGCAATTACTGATTTTGGATGAACCTACTACCGGTTTGGATCCGCAGGCTCGCCATCTCATATGGGACAAGGTTCGGAATCTGCAAAAACAAGGCGTCACCGTCATATTGACTACCCACTACATGGACGAGGCTGCTCAACTCTGCGACAGAATAATCATTATGGACCACGGCAAAATCATTGAAGAAGGCAAGCCCTCGGATCTGGTTAAGAAGCATGTGGGAGAAGAGGTTCTGGAATTTGCCTACAGTGAAGAAGTGATGGAGCTTCTGAAACAAACTTTCCGTGACGCCAGAATTGAAGTTGTTGGCGACAAGATTCACCTTTTCACTTGTCAGTCTAGAGGAGCCTTCGCCAAAATGTTGAAGGCGGCTTCTTTCAAGGGGGCTGTTATGCGGGATGCCAACCTTGAAGATGTCTTTTTGAAATTAACTGGGAGAAGGTTGAGGGAATAAATTTTGGCTAAAATAGCTTCGCTTTTTCGGTTACCTAAACTGAGCCACAGGGTTTGGAAGGTTTGGATGCGAAACAGGGATGTCTTCTTGAAAACGTACAAAACAAGTTTTATTCCTCCTTTGTTGGAGCCTGTCCTGTATTTGTTAGCTTTGGGTTTGGGTCTCGGAGGCTTTGTTCAACTTATCAACGGTGAACCATATATCCAGTTTATAGCTCCTGCGTTGGTGGCTGTTTCGATGATGTTCTCCTCGTTTTACGAGTGTACCTTCGGTTCCTTCGTTCGCATGTATTACCAAAAAACCTTTGATGCTATAATAGCTACGCCAGTGAATATGGATGAAGTTATAACAGGCGAAATCCTGTGGGGCGCAACAAGGAGCCTCATCAACTCTTCGATAGTGTTAGGTGTCATATTCGCTTTTGGTTTAGCTCCAAGCCCCTTCTTGTTGCTGATTCCTCCCATCTCGTTTCTTGTGGGGCTGTTGTTTTCGTCCATAGCCATGTGCTTCACAGCTATTGTTCCAAACATAGATTCTTTCAGCTACCCAAACTTTCTCTTCATAACACCCATGTTTCTTCTAAGCGGCACCTTCTTTCCGTTAACTTCTATGCCCGAGGTTTTGCAGGTGGTTGCCCAACTTTTTCTGCCTCTCACCAACGCTGTAGCTTTAACCAGAGCTTTAGCCCTTGGCAATTTTGAATTTGTCATTCTTCTGAACCTAGCTTGGCTGCTAATAGTTACGCCTTTCTTCTTTATTTTGTCCATAAACTTGATGAAGAAAAGACTCATCAAATAAGAAAGCTGGAGAAATGAACGTGTTGGAGTGGAGTGCTAAACTCATAGAAAACGTCCAGTTCATCTACGAGTTAGCTCTTGCCGAGCTCGAGTTAGAAGCCTTTGGCGTTGATTTCAAAGTTAAGAATAGTTTGCGGGAATTTATGCTGAAAAATCCGTCCAACGTTGATCATTTAGTCCAAAGATTGGCTTATTTCAAGACTGTGGGAGAATCCGTAACTGACTATTACAGATTGACGAGATACAATCGAACAAGGTCGGTTAATCAGTATCTAACTCATTGGATATACCCGTATAAGGGCAAGTTTCATCCCCAGATGATCAGAGCCCTCCTCAACATCCTTCAAATTGAAGAAAAAGAAACGGTTCTAGACCCTTTCTTGGGGAGCGGAACAACCGCAGTTGAAGCTCAGCTCTTAGGCATACACTGTGTGGGAAGAGACATCTCCCCCCTATGTGTTCTCCAGTCCAAAGTCAAAACTGAGTCAATTCAAGCTATAGACAAAATCAAAAAGCATATAGAAGAAGCGGCAACATACTTCAAACAATCAAACAGCAATAAAACTTCCTCTGCTAAAAAACCAAAAAGTTACAGAAAATTTTTGGACTCGATCAGTGACGAACGAGTTAGAAACTTTTACCTGATGGCTAAGTTGGTGGCAGTCAGTGACAGCACGAGGAGAAGACGCGACATAGTAAAGTCGTTTGGCAAGAACTTGGCATTAATGATTGCCTCGGTGGAAGACTACAGGACGGCAAAAGAAGAATTGGGTCTTCAGCTTGGAAATGTAGACATAAAGCAAGGGGACGCCCGCCAACTAGCTCTAGAAGACAGTAGTATACAGGGTGTAGTTACTTCTCCTCCCTATTCGATAGCTTTGGATTACGTCGCAAATGATGCTCATGCTTTAGAGGCTATGGGTTGTGACCCTGATAAGATGAGGGACGTGTTTGTTGGTGTAAGAGGGAAAGGAGATGCTCGCATAGAACTTTACAACGAGGATATGCGGAGAAGTTTTCGAGAAATGCACCGAGTTTTGGAGAAAGGACGATACTGCGCCATAGTCATAGGAAATGCCACTTACCAGCAGCGAAAAATCAAGACAATCGAATTCACCATAGAAGAGTGCAAAAAGCTTGGTTTCACCTTAGTGAAAAACATCAACAAGATCATATACGGACTCTACAATGTCATGCAGACGGACAACACTCTCATCTTCCGCAAAGACAACTAACTTTCACAAGTAGATGTTACCTGAACTATTTTATTAAGCAACGTTAAAGCATTTAATGTTGTAAAAATTGTCAGGCATGTGAGGTTGCATCCTCTTGCAAGCCAGAATTGTAATGCTGGTTGATTTAGATTACTTCTACGCCCAATGTGAAGAGAAAAGAAATCCAATCCTCCAAGGCAAACCCGTTGTTGTCTGTGTTTATTCTGGGCGCACCGAAGACAGCGGAGCCGTAAGCACCGCAAACTACATCGCCAGAAAATACGGCGTCAAATCAGGAATCCCAATATCCCTAGCCAAAAAGAAGCTCCAAGACACAGACGCAATCTTTCTACCAGTGGATCATGAGTTTTATCGAGAGGTTTCCGATAAAGTAATGGAGATTCTTAGGAGTCATGCCGACGTGTTTGAACAGGTTGGGGTAGACGAAGCATACTTGGACGTAACTCAGAGAGTCCAAGGAAGCTATGAAGAAGCGAGAGAACTGGCAGCAAACATAAAAAAGGATGTTTTGACCCAACAGGAACTCACGTGCTCCATAGGTGTTGGACCGAACAAACTTGTCGCCAAAATAGCGGCAGACATCCAAAAGCCCAACGGTTTAACAGTGATTGAACCATGGGGAATTGGACACGTTTTGTCGCCTTTGCCAGTCAGCCGTCTTGTCGGAGTGGGAAGAAAAACCGAGAAGAAAATGGAAACTTTGGGAATCAGAACAATAGGTGACTTGGCACGGTTTGATATAGTGAGGCTGGTCGAAGTTTTTGGGAGAAAGTTGGGAACTTACTTCCATAATGCGGCTTTGGGGATAGACAATGAACCAGTTCAAGAGAGGGGAGAAGCCGAATCGCTAAGCAAAATCTCTACTCTCAAAGAAAACACAAGAGACTTGGATGTTATCTTGGAAGAAGCAGACAAACTTTGTGAGAAAGTTTATGCCAAGCTGTTAGATCGGGGATTAAATTTCAGGTCAGTGAGCATACTTGTAGTTGCTTCAGACCTAGGCGTTCACAGCAGGTCCAAAACCTTTGAAAGCCCCACAAAAGACTTGGAAGTCTTCAAAAAAACTGTAGGAGAACTCTTTCAAAAGTTCCTCAGCGAGTCCGATGTTGAAGCTAGAAGGGTAGGCGTCAAAGTCTCGAACCTAGCAAAAGAAGAGAAAAAACAAAAACAGATAACGAGCTTTTTCGGCTTATCCAACGATTGAAACTATTCTTCTGGTTCGGACTCTCTTTCAAATAACCATGTTCGAAAGTGGAATTTGATCACGTCTTTTGTGCAGGCGTTAGATTCTAAATATTCTCCGTAGGACATGCCTCTTTCTTGAAGAAACATTCGGAAAAGAGACTCTTCGTCGGCTTCAGAGTTGACAATATATCGCACCCTGTAACTCTGTGAACCAGCATGTTCCGTCTCTTTTATTTTCACGTTGAAGTTTTTGGTCAAGTCTTCTAACTCGTAAATGAAGTCCTCAAAATAGTCCCTTACCCCGCAACTCCTGCAGAAAGCTCCCTCAAACTCGATGACAAAACCATTCTTCTCCATTCCAACAAGCTTTGCTGTCACTTCAGGACTCCGATAACGGTTGTAAACTTCTATAACTCTCAAAACGAGTTCATTCAAATCAGTACCCGTGACGCCTTCCATCAATCTCCCTGCAATCTCCAAAACTTCACCAAATATTTAAGTTTTCCAAAAGTACGGGAACCTCTTTCATATGTAATTTTTTTAAGAGAGAAAATAGAGTTGTTGTTAGCCCTTGAGGGATGATTGTTGCCCTACTACGTTTACATTCTTCGTTGCAAGGATGGCAGCTACTACACTGGACACGCCAAAAACGTGGAAAGACGAGTCAAAATGCACAAGAGGGGACAAGGGGCAAGATACACCAGAATGCATGAACCCGAAAAACTGGTTTACGTCGAAAAGTTTGAGAGCCGTGGCGAAGCCATGAGAAGAGAAAAACGAATCAAAACGCTTAGCCACAACAAAAAACAACAACTAATAGCTAGCCATGACAAATCGGACTAGAAACATTAGAAACCATGTTTTAGTGTGAATGACCAAAAGCATATAAAGTGGAGAAGTTGTTGGGGCTACGAGAAACATGGTCCTTTATGTAGTGTATAGAGCCCCCAAAGACTCTACGAGTAGAAGCGCTATTCCACATCGTTTAAAGAAACTTGGCTGTCAACAGTTGCATAGAGCTTTCTGGAAAGTCAATGAGGAGAGAACGCGTAACGTCCTGAAAGTTCTTGAAAATAATCAACCGATACTTCTAAGGCGGCTAAGGGAAATCAGAAATCCCCAGTTGGCTAAAAAGAAAGAATTCACTGGACTCGGCAGCCTAATTATCGTGCTGTTTTCTGTTCCACAGGGAGCTAATCGGGAGAAAGTGAAAAATTTTCTTAGAAAAGCACCATGTCTACGCTTACGCCGTTCCGTCTATGCCTTTTCCCAGAAACACATCTTTTATGACAAAGAAAAAAAGCTTGTTGACGCTTTGAAATTTGTTAATTTCCTCAGAGAGATGGAAGGAGAAGTCAAGGTTCTCCCACGAGTAGTAATAATAAACAAGAGTTCTGTTGAACGACTTTTGCAAGAAACTAGAGAACGTGTTGAAAAAAGTGTCGTTGAGATTGTTGAGTCATGCAAAGAACTCTACCGAAAAGTCCTCAAAGAAAACGACTCAACCTTGTTAAGTGACCGGTTTTTGAGAATCAAAAGAAGATACTTAACCCTAAAGAAGATAGCTACATTCTATGAAGGGTGGCTAAAACTGGACTTCTCAAAGAATCTGATGAGAGCATACCATGCCCTAAGAAAGGTAAATTCGATTATCAAAAAAGAATGAAAAATTAAACATAATCCTAGAAACGCCTCTACCCCTCTTAGATAACGGTTAAAAGTATTAGTGAACATATTATATGTCGAGTTGACGAAGAGGTCATGGATTCTAACTCTTCTAGCTTCTCGCCGAATAAACTGCCTGTACAGGATGAAAATGGATAAGAAAAAACTATCAAACAAAATTAGAGTTGTTTCGAACCATAAAAAAGCTGCAACTTGCCCAGAAAAACACCTTCGGTTTTACACGAAATACGCTTCTGTAGTTTCTGCGACTTTGAGAAAACCCCTGTTCCAGAAATTCCTCAACTGGATACTTAAGAGAGAAAATATTGAAAAAAAGGCTGTTAAAGATATTCAGGTCCGGGTTTTCCCATTTCGAAAAGAGAACGGAAATTCCCTCACTGGAAAGTGCAATCATGAGGGCGTAATATTCCTTTTTCCAAAAAGCCGGAGATTTTTTGAGAAAAAGATGGAAGACTATGAAAAGGAGAAGGTTCGCTTTTATATCAAAAACAGAGCAAGGGCTGCTTTGATACATGAACTCCTTCACGTAAAATATGAAGGCAATGAACATAAAGTCAGACAACTTACACGAAAATACTTTGGCATTTTTATCCGGCATCAAGACACGCCTACTCAAAAGATAAATGGGCTTCAAAAGATGTTGTTCACCTATTAGGGTACATTTTCCTTTGTTTATGTTCCTCAACCAGTTAGGTTCGGTCAATCGGTTGATGCCTTCCCAATTTCAGAAGTAATTCGGGATATGAGCTAAATTTAGCTCTTTATAGGCTAAATACTGGATAAAAATCGTCTTTTACTATTTTAGTCTTTGAATATTACTTTTTTTACCATAATAAGCACTTAATTTGTTCTATATCTCGAAAGAATCGATTTTTACGCCGTTTTTCAGGCGCATAAACCTTATTTGATTTTTGTGCAAGTCGCTCTCTCAAGGAAAACTTGGTGGGAGGTGAAAAGACATGGTTTTTGAAGATGAAGACTGGGAATGGGAAGACGAGGACGAAGAAGAGGAAGATTGGTAAATCCTGCGCCACTGTTGCTCATTCCTTAGAAGGAGGTGAGTTGAATGGCTAAGAAGAAGGGAAAGAAAGGAAAGAAAAAAACCAAAGCATAAAACTGGTGTGAACCACCATTAGACAGAGTTTTTTACTATTTTTTATGTTCTTTATTCATCATCAAACTAGACGATCCACTAAGAAAGTCCCGAAAAATATTTGGCAGCGCCTATCATCACCTTTTGTATGACCCCATGATTTCAGCCTTTTCGATTGTATGCTGTTCAACTATGTCGAAGAAGTTGCGTTTGCTGAGACCCTCCAAATGTTCCGTGTCAAGGGCGTAGATGATGAAGAAATACCTGTGAGTTCCATAAGGAGGACAAGGTCCCCCATAGCCTTTTCTGCCGAAGTCATTCACAACCTCTTCAGATCCATCCGGTAAACTTCCCCGCTTAATTTCCCTCAAATCCTTAGAGATGTCGTAGACAAGCCAGTGAATCCACGTTCCTCCCGGCGCATCCGGGTCCGTGACGCCTAAAGCAAAACTCTTTGTTCCATCAGGAACATCTTCCCATGAAAGCTGAGGCGAGACATTTCTTCCGTCACACGTAAATTCTGAGGGGATGCTGCCGTTAGCTGCAAAATCTTTGCTCTTTAATTTCATTAAAATTCCCCGAATCTAACTGGGTTAGGTCTGGAATAAAAAATTTGCTGGGTCAAATAAGTTGCGTACCTCTGAGGCTGTGGCAAATTATATCTAGGGGCAACCCAGTTTATTATTAAACATCTGGTGTTGGGGGTAGATTTTGATGGAGGAGCTTCGAAAAGTTGGAAAGGTGTCACATTTCTTCGGAAGAATAAATGTGGCGATTCTAGAGTTAACGGATACCATTTCAGTGGGAGATCAGATTTTCATCAAGGGACCTACCACAGACCTTGAACAGACTGTAGATTCTATGGAGATAGAACACGCGAAGGTTCAGCGAGCGGAAGCGGGTCAAAGCATCGGAATGAAAGTTAATGCCCGCGTAAGAGAGAATGACATCGTCTACAAGACAGCTTAACAAATTCTGTATTTACTAGAGTTCAGTTTAGACTTAAATTTCGTTATCTACTTTAGTTGATCAAAGAAGGTGATTCTAGGTTGGAGAATATTACCGATTCAAGCCTGCAGAATATCATAAAATTCTTGGAGATAGCAGGCATGTTAAAACGAACACCCCGAGCGGGATGGGTCGAGGTTGGCGTATATCAACCCGAATCCGTTGCAGACCACACCTTCAGAACAGCCATCCTCTGCTTGCTATACGCCGACATGGAAGGCTTAGACCCCCTCAAGGTATTAAGAATGGCGTTGATCCATGATCTCCCCGAAGCCATAATAGGAGACTTGACCCCATCACAAAAGACAGAGGAAACAGGAGAAAAAGAAGAAACCGCCATAAACCACATCTTGAACCTGTTACCACCGAGGCAAAGGGAAAAATACATAGCAGTTTGGAACGAATACCAAGAAGGAAAAACGAGAGAAGCGCAAGCCGTGCGACAGCTAGAAAAGATCGAGATGGTTCTACAAGCCAAGGAATACGAAAAAGCTGGATCAGCTAGCAAAAGTTTGGAAAGGTTCATAAAGTCCGCGGAGGAGGCAACCGGGTGGCCAGAGCTGAAAAAGCTTCTCTCATACATTTCGGAGGAAAAACAAAATGAGCTTTAGAGAAAGGTGGACAAAAGAGTTTGCCAAGATGCTAACCGAAGAAGAAAAACTAGCTTTCAATCTGTGGCTGGATTTCTCCCGAGGAAAAATCTCGGAATCAGAATTCCAATCCAAGATGGATATTAAGATTATGCCTAAGATGCTCGGCAAGATGAGCGCAGCAAGAATGAATGCTCTAGAAGATGAGGTTGAAAAGCTGAGAAAAAGAGTGGCGAATCTAGAAAAAAAGGTGCAAAAGTAAAAAGTTGATTATGTTGTTGACATCTTAGTTCTTCTTATTTGTACTCCTTTCTCCACAGCTATGACATCAACCAAGTCTTGTATGCCTGAGGTCTTCAGCTTTTTCTCTAATACCTCTTCTATCTGAAAGACACCCGCAGGATTATTCATGTTCACCAAGATTTGAACAGGTTTCCGTTTTCCTTCTTCGATTTCCACTTTTGTGATCGAGAGGGCGGAGAGGGAGTGAATATCCACCTTTCCGGTTCTGTAAGGAATTCTAGTCCTTCCCCGGGCCATGTCAGTTCCATCAGCAACTTTTGCGGCTCCAGCCTCTACACTTAGGCATTCAACTTCCTCTTCATGAGAAAAAATAGAATGCAGTATCTCCGACTTTAATCTCACCGCCAGAACCGCATCTTCAGGATAAACTTTCTTGAGAATTCTGTCCAATATGGGGTTCGCGATTATGCAGCCGTGGATTTGATGGTTAACTCGATGAATGCTGTTTCCCAAGTCGTGTAGATAGGAACCGCAAAGGACAACAACTTTGGCGTCTTCGGCGGAGCATATTTTGTTCTTGACTGTTGTAGGCGTGACTTGCTGCGTTAAGAGTTCGAAGATTTCTAGGGCGCTTCCCGAAGCAATTTTTGCGTGAACCGGACCATGATCGTTGTATTTTAACCGTTCCACAGCCATAACGTTGGACATGCGGAGAGTATTCTGTATTTCTAAATCGCTTTCCAACAACCGAAACATCTGCTCAACTTTCGGTTCGTTCAGATGAGACTGAATTAGATTTGCAGAAACTGTTACCATTCTCTGTTCACCATATTTTAGATTATAGCTGTATCACATAAGAATCTTAAGCACCACAAATAACAAAATTTAGTTTCCTGTTTTATTTTCTTGACGCAAAGAGAGACCTTTTCTTCAGGTATGTTGCAGGGTCAATTTCTCTAACAGCTGCTCCATCCACGTCTATTATGTAGATTGTGTGGATGCGAGCGTTCCTGATTTCGTCAATAGAAACGGGCGGGTTCTTGTAGTAGAGGTCACAAAGAGTTTTGAGATGCTTCAAGTCTTCCTGTGTTCTATCCCGAGGAGGTTTAACTAGGCTATCTGGGATCTGGAGAAGATAGTATGGTGGTACTCCTAAGGCAAACTTGTCTGAATAGTTGCCATATCGAATTATCTTGCTGGCTATCCTAGATTTGCGGTAGTTGGCGGGGTCGAGGGCGTGGCTTGGCGGAATGAAACCAGTCTCCACCTCGACAATATGGGAGCCTAATCCCTTCACTCCATACAAGTCACATATCAACCCGTCTATCGGTCGCTCAATTTCCACTTCATAACCTTTCAGAATCAACTGTTTGGCGCACACAAGTTCCATAACTGAATGGTTGATCTTAACTACGTTCTCTTCGTTTAATTGAATCAGCCTATCCCGCAGAAGAATAAGCTTCTTCTTCGTCTCTTCATCTGCGTCACTGTTCAACCTTGCCAACAGAATATCTAAGTCTCGCTCAAACTTGTTCATGACCCAATCCTTTCATCTTTTTACATTGCTTGGGCTTCGGCGAATAGTTGATAGGAGACATCCATCAAAAACCTTTATGCACACATACAGCTAAAAAACCCGAAGCTTCCGCTATTATGGTGTTGAAAACTTGTTGGGGCTTAGAGGAAACATGCATTAATGGTCCTGTTGGAGTTTAGTCCTTAATTGCTTCAAGTAGGCTCATGACGTTCCAGAGTTTCACTCTGGTGTATGGGGGCATGTTAGGGTCCTGCAAAATCTCGTCGAGAATGGATATGGCGTTGGCTGCTCTGACTGCGGGAGTGTTGTCGGGGAGTTGGAGGGATGCGATGGACTGTTTTGCGGCTCTTCTTATATTTCGTGGGGTTGTGGTGTCTTCGGAAACCAGACCAAGAACATTCATGGCTTCTTCTATCCTTTCCTCGTATTCCTTTAGTTTCTTTTTTCTCACCATGTAGAAGCCTCCTGTAATCTTGCTTAACCGAGATGCAACGTATTTTTATTCTTATCGTATAGATAGACGGAGATTTATACAATTTACGGAGCACAAATCATTAGCCGATTCTGCTTCAACATAAAAAAGGAAAATAGATAGTTAATTAACCGACAGCAAAATATATTCTTTAACTGTAAAGTTTGTTCAGAAGGGTTTACTGTGTCAAAAGAGGCAAAAAACATCAAGGTCATGGCGGATTTGCTTAGGCAGGGAGCAACCCTCACTGAACACGCGTGTCCAGCTTGTTCTTCCCCCCTCTTCAAACTGAGAAGCGGAGAACTCTGGTGCGCTCATTGCCAAAAACGCGTGATAATTGTGAAGGAAGGAGAAACCGAACCAGAGACTCCTGATCCCACGTTTTTCTCTAGCCTAGAGTCAACAATCTTGGTTAAGATTCAAGAGATAGAGAAAGAACTTAGAGAAGAAAAAGACGCGGAAAAAATGCAAAACCTTGGAACAACCCTTTCCACCCTCCTAAAAAATCTTGAAAAGATACGGAAGATGAAAAAAACGGCTTAATCAAAAACGAAAGGCGTTTGAGTTGCTTGGATGTTACGACGATTTCCCCGAAGCTGTTCACGGCATAGCCCATTTCAATTACTATGACCCAATCAAGAGCGTTCAGCAGGCGATTCTACGTACGTTCCACGACCTTAACAACCAAGTCTACGATTTAGGCGCCGTCACTCCATATATGAAACAAAAGTGTGAAGTCAGCTTCGAGTTCGGCGTAGCAGAAGGCGTCGCTTTCAATTTTTTGGACAAGAAAGAGCTCGATCAGTGCCTAGGAGAAATTGCCGAAAAAGAGCTGCAAACTTTGGATTTTTTCTCTGTTGTCCGCTATCACCTTATCAAGGAAGACAAAAAGCGGGTTCCATTAAGATTTGATTATCACGTGCTCCGCTTCACATTCCAAGAAAGCGGATTAACTCTACAAATACGTCATGAGAGGGGACCCCAGCGAGTTCTGCTCGACGACCTAACAGATTTCATAGCTAAACGAATAAACTCTGAACTTGCTCGAAGACAGCTAAACCCTTTAATTTTGGGTGGTTTCGAGAGAGTTAGTTTGCAATAACTTTTGTCCTTCACCCTCTTGTTGCAACACCAAGTTTTTATTGTCACAACTGTTTTCTTATCTTTGATGTTGGGCAAAAAATTCTTTGTTGATCGTTATAAAAAACTTGGGTGGACATACAAGGAAATCAAGCCTAAGCCATCAATCAGAATAAACACCATGAACTCAAACAGGGATTATGTTGTAAAGAGAGTGGAATCCTTGGGAATCGTGCTGAAAAAGATTCCGTTCCTTGAAGATGGTTACTGGATTAGCAAATCCAAGTTTTCTGTTGGCGCAACAGCAGAATACCTTTTAGGGTTATATTCGATTCAGGAGGCAGCCGCTCAAATCCCCGCCACTTTATTTACTGGGCTGGAAGACAAAATGGTTCTTGACGCTTGTGCGTCTCCAGGCGGAAAAACCGTTCAGTTAGCTAATCTAATGAATAACAGCGGTGTAATAGTAGCCCTAGAAATTAAAAGACGAAAACTGTTTGCATTGTCAAACCAGTTGGAACGAAGCCGCGTAAGAAACACGGTAGTTTATCACATGGATGCAAGAGAAGCATCAAGGCTAAACGTGAAATTTGATCGAATTCTTCTTGACGTTTCATGTTCAGGCAATTATGTAACAGACAAAGACTGGTTCAACAAGAGAACGCTTGAAGATGTTAAGAGGAACGCTCGACGTCAGAGGCAGATACTGGCTGAAGCAGTCAAAGTCACAAAAGACGATGGAGAAATTGTTTACGCCACATGTTCACTAGAGCCAGAAGAGAACGAATTAAATATCGACTGGGCAACAAGAACCTTAAATCTCCATGTTGAAGAAATTAAATGCCACGGAGAAAAAGCATTAACAAACGTTTTTGGCAAAGAACTTGACCTTTCCGTAGAAAAATGTAAGAGAATCTGGCCTGGACAAACTCAAGGTTTTTTCGTCTGCAAACTCAAGAAGCAAGAGGCTGGATGATGAAAAAGATCAAGGATTTCGTGGGACAGTTTAGGGCAAGCGTCAACTTGGATGAGAGCCTTATTGTTAAGAAGAAAAACAGGTATTATTTGTTAACTGAGAAACTGAAGAGGCAGGTTCCAAGAGATTTTTTCTATGCTGGGCTCTATCTGGGAAAATTAAAGGGCACAAGTTTTTTTCCAAGTTTTCTTTTGTTAACAATGATGGCTGAAGGCAGAGCAAACAAGGTGGTGGTTGACAAGAATACTGCGTGGCTTTTCATTTGTGGCAGAGACGTATTCAAACAGGGGATAGTTGAGGCTAAAGTCGCACAAAGAAAAGGCAACTACACTCTGATTTTGAACGAACATAACGAATGTTTAGGTTTCGGCAAAATATTACGTAACATCCGCAAAGAGAAGGACGCAAACAAAGTTGTTGTAAAGAACGTTCTTGACATAGGTGACTTCCTGAGAAGAGAAAGGAAGCAGTCCCACCCAAGGTAACACATTCCACAACTGGTTTGTTCGTCAGCTAGGTTTAAAGGTGAGTAATGCATTTTGCGTTAATTTACGGAAAGTATTGCCATGGACGCAACTGTTGACCCAAAAGAGAGCGCACATAATAGGCTAGGGGTTTCTCCGAATTTTGTGATTGTGATGACGACTTTCATAGACATGATTGGGTTTGGCATGGTCATTCCTCTTTTGCCTTTCCATCCAGACACTGTTAGTGCGGGAGCTCTTGCTCTCGGAGTTCTGGTAGGTTCTTTTTCGTTGATGCAATTCGTGTTTTCTCCTCTTCTGGGGCGGTTGTCAGACAAAGTGGGAAGGAGACCAGTTCTTCTCTTATCCATTTTTTCCTCCATCATAAGCTTCATTATCTTTGCCTTAGCAAACTCGTTCCCGATGCTTCTTCTTTCAAGAATTACCGCGGGAATGGCTACTGAAGCCACTGTGGCTCAAGCTTACATAGCTGATATAACCACTGAAAGCGACAGAGCTACTGGAATGGGTAAAGTGGGTGCAGCCCATGGTGCGGGTTTCATAATCGGACCTGCAATAGGAGGGTTCCTGAGCATCTACGGTTTCTCGACGCTCGGCTTCGCTGCTGCTGCTTTGAACGGAGTAAACCTTCTTTTCGCTTTCTTTTTTTTGCCTGAATCGAATAGGCATGTCAATTCAGGTGTGCAAGCGGTGCCTAGCTCTGGTTACTGGCGTAGGCTGGCGGCGGCTCTGACAAAACCGTTGATTGGCACTGTTTTCATAATTCTCTTCATCATAACTTTTGCGTTTTCAGCCATACCTGTTATCGTGCCTTTGTTGGGCATAGCGTTTTTCGGTTTTGGGGAAGTTGAGATGTCCTATTTCTTCATGTATATTGGAGTTATCCAGATTGTTCTTCAGGGTCTCTTGATTGGCAGAATGGCTAAAAGGTGGGGAGAAGAGAAACTCATAGTCTTAGGCTCTCTTTTAATGATGCTTGGCGTGCTCATCATGCCTCTGATGTCCAACATTGTAGTCTTCCTTTCTTCCCTCACGATGTTCTCGTCTGGCATCGGCACTTTAAACACTGTTCTCTCCAGCTTCATTTCGAAGAAAACTGCTTCAGATGAACAGGGAGGAATGTTGGGAGTTGCTCAATCTGTGGGAAGCATCGCGCGGATTCCCGGTCCCTTGATTGGAGGTTTTGTCGCAGAATTTGCTGGATTAAACGTTGCTTTCTTTGTTAGTGCAGGTCTTTTGTTGATTGCTTTTGTTCTTGGATTCAAAGTGTTCCAGCCGCACAGGTCTCGCGAATAGCTGTCAAGAACGTTGAGTTGTAGGTTTTTTGTTGGTGGGTAATGAAAAGGTTTATTAATATCGATGTTGATATCTATTTCGATATCGATACTGATTATTGAGGAGTTGAAAGAAAAAAATGTTTGGTTCACACAATCATTTCAGTCATTGGATGCGGCATATGGCTGCAGTTCCAAAAGGCTTCCTAAGATACTACGTGCTGAGATTGTTGAACGAAAAGCCTATGTCAGGCTCGGAAATCATGAGCGAAATCGAGAAACTAACTGACGGACACTGGAAACCAAGCCCCGGTTCCATCTATCCTCTTTTATCATGGCTGCAAGAAAAGGGATACTCTACAGAAGTGCCGCAACAGGAACCTGGAGTGAAACGTTACACTCTTACAGAACAAGGCAAAAAATTTCTCGAAGAACATACCAAGAGGAAGAAGGAAATTCGTAACCGAATTGGTTTCTGTTCGCCTCCATTCTTAGGACCCAGATGGTTTAATCATCACTCCAAGGAAGCAAAAGGAATTATCGAGGCAGGGAAAAAACTTGTGAAATCCAGTTGGGTTCTTTTGGATAATCTGCGGCAGAAGTATTCTGAAGAAGCTGTTGCTAAAGCTACTGAGATACTGGAAGATGCTGCCAATGAAATCGAGGAGTTAGCTAAGAAACTGGAGGAATAGAGGAATCAGCATACAAGGATTTTTTGCTTCAGAGTTTCGAAGAGATAACTTGGTGAGGGACGGAGACCCTAAAGCTCCAAAAGAGTTCTCCAATGTTGAGGATTATCGGTTGAGGATTGATGAGGCTGAGGGGTTCAGTGGGGTTTGGGAGATAGTTAAAGACACTGTCAAAGCTTCTTTGGGCGAACACAGACTGGGTATGTTGCTGTTTTTGGATGATTTGCCTCTTCACTTGGGTGCATACCATCCGTTAGGCACCAACAACATAGTTTTGAACCGAGGCTTAGTCAACATTGTTGAGGCGGTTACAAAATCGAAGAAGCTTGTGAACGCTTTTGTCTATAGTTTGCTAACCCATGAATACCTTCACGCGTTGGGACACGTTTCAGAGGCTGAGGTTCGTTCCCTAGTTTACGATGTTTCGAGAAACTGTTTCGGGGATGATCATGTCGTTACAACTTTGGCTGAAAAGACTCCTTGGGTGTTAATCAAAGGAATTCCGTTAGATAGATTAACGATGCCTAAACAAGCCATGGAGATTGTTAAGAACTTCGAAAAACCGAACCAAGGATACATCGTTTAATTGGGCATAATCATTAAGATTCTTTGTGGTTCTCTAGAAAGTCCAGAACCATCTTCAAAACATCTGTTTCCACTTCGCTTTTTTTTCTGTCTCCGTCAAGAGGTACGAGTTTTCCTTTTTTCACAAATTTCATGTAAACCTCTTGAACTCTTCGCTGAGTCTCTAGCGTTTCCATAACTGACTTGTTGCGCCTAATTCGTTTCACCGCAACCTCCGGTGAGACATCGATGTATATTGCTAAATCTGGGAGAATAGCTAAGCGGTTGATTTCTTCGATCCATTTGATGTCGAGCCCCGCTGCTCCTTGATAGGCAAGGGATGAGTAGACGTACCTGTCGGAAATCACGAGTTTGCCTTCCTTCAACGCTGGTTTCACCATTTTGTCTAGGTGATCAACACGGTCAAGTGCAAAGAGAAATGCCTCTACAACTCTTGGTAACCGTTTTTCCCCTTGCAGAACTGATGCTCGTATGAATTTGCCGATTTCTCCTCGGCTCGGTTCGGTGGTGTAAACGGCGTCATACTCTAGTTTTTGTAGGTTTCGTACAAGGCGATGGGCATGAGTGGTTTTTCCGCTTCCGTCAAGACCTTCGATGCAGATGAAAACTCCTTTCTTTTTCACTGGTCGGTTCAGCCTCTATTCATTAGATAATCGATTACCTTAAATAATAATGCTCAGGATTGACAAAGCTGAGGAGAGGCGTCCCTATGCGACGGTATTGGGGGGAAATTAAAGATCCAGTTCACGGGTATGTTTACATTACCGAAGCGGAGAAACAGCTCATCGACTCTTATCCCGTTCAAAGACTACGCCGACTAAGGCAGCTGGCTGGATCAGAGTTCGTATACACAGGAGCAAACCACACCCGCTTCGAACATTCCATCGGCGTCATGCATCTTGCTGGTAAAGTAACAGAAAATCCGAATCTTTCCCAGTTTCTTTCTGAAGAGGAAGTTCAACTGGTCAGAATGGCTTCTCTTCTTCATGATGTGGGGCATGGTCCTTTCTCCCACGTTTTTGAGCACCTTCTCGTAAAATTCTTGAACAAGACTCATGAAGACATTACCCTGTGGATTATCCAAGAATCTGAGTTGAAAGACACCATCGGCGGATTAGGATATGATCCGGTTGAGGTGGGGAAACTTGCGGTTGGGTCAATGCGGAGACCGGGAAAGGCTTTCTTGGATCAGATAATTCAAAGTGCTGTGGATGTTGACAAGCTTGATTTTGTGGTGAGGGACACCTATCACACAGGAGCAGAATACGGGTATGTAGACATCTTCCGTCTAATCCACATGTTGGATGTTCTCGGCGAAAATCTTGCTGTTGACGTGGGAGCCCTCTCTGCTCTTGAGTCTTTTGTGTTGGCTAGGCTGGAATCGTTCAGAAGCATCTATTTCCACCGGGTTGGACGAGCGGCTCAGATAATGCTTGCCACAGCCATGGAAGAAGCAAACGATGAATTGGGTCTAGTAGAGTTTGATTCTCCCGAAGATTACTTAGCGTTAGATGACTACGCTGTTTGGACCATGCTGAAGAAATGTGGAAAGTCCCGAAAGATTATGGAGGCTATGGAGAGGCGTAAGCTGCTTAAGTGTGCCTACGACCGAACCTTCCACGTGAGAGACAAGATGGTGCCCAGCATCTTCAGCGTTGATGAGATTCGAAATCAGATGAGAAACAAAATCGCCTCAGAAGCAGGAGTTGAACCACAAGCAGTTGTGATTGATGTGCCGACAGTGCCTTCTGTGCCCTACCATCACTCAGATTTGCTGGAGCCAATGGAGATTCCTGTTTTCCAGAAGACCCGGAAAGGAGAAAAGATTCCCTTACGGCTGAGTGACATTTCCTCGGTGTTTGATGTTCTTAAGGGATTCATCAATATCCTTCGAGTCTACACTGAAGAAACTCATCTTGAGAAGGTGGCTGCTGCTGCAACAAAAATTATTGGCGGAACTCCTTCTTCGGCGAAGATTTCTTTTTAGGCGGAGAAAGGTTAAAACGTAGGAACGGTTAATTTGGTTGATGCTCCGGGTAGGCTCCGGTAGTATAGTCTGGCTAAGTATTTCGGCCTTTCGAGCCGAAGACCCGGGTTCGAATCCCGGCCGGAGCACCAACATTCGTCATTTTTCAATTGAGTGACATTGGGTTAGAAAGTGGGTGGTGGGGGTTGATTTTCTCGTGCAACCATTGAATAGTAGAGGTAAGTTATTGCGATTGGTATGATTGGAGCGATAAAGGCAGATATTATGTTTGGGATAAGCGAGTTAATGATTGGATGAAAAATGATGAAACTTGATGTTAGCACATTCACCATTCCGATGGGTATGCCTAAAATGATTCCTGAAATCAGCATCAGAAGGAAAGTTTTTCCCATCGTTTATTTACAAGTTTTTTGCTTCTTCCCAAACTTTCAAGGATGCCTCTTTGCTCCACAACTATCGTGGGAATCACTAGCGAAAACATTATGGCAACGATTATGCCAGGCACGATGAAAAGAATGATTCCGAATGCAATCAAGATTCCGGCGATAAGTTGGGCTGTAAGCAATGTTGGAAGCTTAGATATTGTATAGTTGAAGCTGACGCCGAGGTCTGAAGTGCCTTTCTCTATGTGATCAGAGACATTTTTTGTGACAATACCGTAGGTAGTAGTATTAACTATCCATGCCACTAATCCCGACAGAATGATTATTGCTACCATTGCTGAAATAAACTCGAAAAAATATGGAACTATTACGTCGGAAACAAACGTTGTGTCAGGATTTGTTGGTACATCTGGCGGTTCAGGTATTGAAAAAGCTGAACCAATCACATAAGAGAAAATTCCCGTTATTATTCCTGAAATCAGAAAAGGCAAGAAAAACTGCAAAAATTTTGAACGATAAAGATTGAACGCTAACGAAAGGATAGATTCAACAGACAACTCATGCGAAGGCTTCCTATCATTCATTTTGCTATGCCCTCCTTGATTATTCCACCAAATTTGTATTTAAATACGTAACCAAACAGAAAAACTGAACTGCATTGTCTTGTTGCCCTTTTAAGCATGAAAGGAACACTAAACGTTATTGCCTTTGCTGTTCTCCGGATTTCCTGAAAAAATGCTGTTTTCAACATACTGCTGTTATTAGTCTTCAAATATGATTGGTGTTTTTTGTTAGCTGGAACTCTTGCAACGATGATAACAAGAAACAAACATTGAAAATTGACAAAAATCCGTAACAAATACGAAAAGGTTTTTAGTTCCGTCTCATTACAACAGAGACAAAACGTAGTTCATATATGAGGTGAATGATTTGTCTGTATTTGCCGCACCAGGCGCTTACGATCGAGCCATCACAGTGTTCTCTCCAGACGGTCGCCTCTTCCAGGTTGAATACGCCCTAGAAACAGTAAACCGAGGGGCAACAATAATAGGAATCGCCTGCTCAGAAGGAGTTGTCTTAGGAGCAGAAGAAAAAATCGAAACCAAACTTCAAGATACCAACTTCACCTGGAAACTCTACGCAGTAGACGACCATCTGGGAGCAGCAGTCGTTGGCTTAGGATCAGACGCCCGCATACTAATCGACCAAGCCAGAATATACGCCCAAAGCAACCGACTAATGTATGACGAGCCCATCGACGTAGAAATCATGACAAAACGCGTCGGAGACGTAAAACAACTTTACACACAACACGCAGGAGTAAGACCCTTCGGAGTATCAATCATTTTTGGCGGAGTCGACAAAACCGGAAGCAGAATATTCTCAACCGACCCAAGTGGCTCCTACAGGGGCTACAAGGCAGTGGCTGTAGGGATAGGCCGTGAAACAGTTGAAGGCATCCTGAAAGAAGAGTACCGAGAAAACCTTACCCTAGACGAAACAATCAAACTCGCAGTCAAATGTCTAACTCGCGCCCTCGAAACCAGAGGAGAACCAAAAAGAATCAAAGTGAGTGTTATTCCAATAAAAACCAAAAAGCTTCAATCACTAAGCGACGAAGAAATTGAGAACTACCAGAGAGGGCTTGAAGGCAGTGGAACTTAATGAGCGAACGCTACACCGTCGCACGCATCACACATGATGGCGAACACTTCGAAATTCTAGCCAAACCTAAACATGCCCTATCATACAAGCTAGGGAAAACCACATCTGTCTCCGAAGTTCTAGTCACAGACACAATCTTCACAGACGCCGGAAAAGGATTAAAAGCGTCAGAAGAAAAACTGCAGGAAAAATTCGGAACCACAGACCCCCTCAAAATAGCAGGAACAATCCTTAAAAAGGGCACCCTGCAGTTAACAACGGAACAAAGGAAACAACTCGTTGAAGAAAAACGGAAACAAATCGTTTCCTTCATATCACGTGAATGCGTTGATCCGAAAACAAATCTTCCCCATCCTCCCTTACGTGTTGAACAAGCAATGAAACAGATTCACTACTCCATCGACTCTAGCAGAGGCGTAGAAGAGCAAGCAAAAGAAATAATAAAACTTCTACGACCAATCCTACCCCTAAAACAGGAGAAAATTTCAGTAGCAATCCGAATACCACCCGAACACGCAAGCAAAGTTTACGGAACCGTAAAAGGCTTCGGCACAATAAAAAGGGACCAATGGCAGGCTGACGGGTCTTGGTCTGCCATCGTGGAGATGCCAGCAGGCTTTTATGGGCCTTTCTTGGACAAGTTGGGGAAAATGACCCGTGGAAACCTTGAAACAAAAATGGTAAAATAAAAAATCTTGAGGTGTATGATTATGCCAGTATTTTATGAGAAAAAACAGCTTGTTACTCCCGGTGACCTCCTTGCTGAAGGCGATTACGTGCCGGGAGACAGTACCTATAAAGAGAATGAAAAAATATATGCGAGCCGCCTTGGGCTAGTTGACTACGATGGCAGAAGAGTTCACGTTGTCGCACTCAAAGCATTCTACATCCCTGCCCCCGGAGACACAATTATCGGAAAAGTGGTTGAAACCACACCGGGCGGATGGGTAATAGACATCAAAGCCCCGCATTTTGCTAGGCTTAGAGCATCTGACGTCGTAGAACGTTCCTTCAAACCCGAGGTAACAGATTTGCCATCAATTTTTGATGTTGGCGATCTGATAATCGCAAAAGTGGTTGCCTATGACCGAACCCGTGATCCCCAGTTAACTGTTCGTGAACCGGGTCTCGGGAAAATTATGCGGGGGCAACTTTTTGAAGTCACACCTACTAAGATTCCGAGAGTTATCGGAAGGAAAGGCTCGATGGTAAGCATGATAAAGAGGGAGACTGGTTGCCAGCTGACCCTTGGTCAAAACGGGTTGGTTCTTATTAGTGGCAAGTCTCCTGAGAGCGAAAGGCTTGCTGTCATGGCTCTTCGCAAAATTGAGGAAGAATCTCATACGAGTGGGTTGACTGACCGCGTAACTGAGATGATAAAAAAGGAAAGGAAAGCAATTGAAAAAAACTAAAAAGAAAACTAAAAAGGAGAAAGTAAAAATGACGAGTAAAAAGAATGAAAAACTAATTGATAAAAAAGGATTAAGATTAGACGGAAGAAAATTGGACGAGTTAAGACCCGTGAAAATGGAGGTTGGAATCCTCCCAAACGCAGACGGCTCAGCATATCTGGAACAAGGAAAAAACAAAATTCTCGCAGGAGTTTACGGACCTAAAGAAGCACATCCGAGACACATAGCAAAACAGGACCGCGCCGTCATCCAATGCAGATACCACATGGCACCATTTTCCGTGGAAGAAAGAAAATCTCCAGCCCCTTCACGAAGAGACATAGAACTCTCCAAAGTGATTCGAGAAGCATTAGAACCCGCGGTTTTCCTCGAATACTACCCCAAAACATCCATCCAAGTGTACATTGAAATCTTACAAGCGGACGGAGGAACAAGATGCGCAGGCATCACCACGGCTGCGCTTGCGTTGGCTGACGCTGGAATTCCCATGCGAGACTTAGTTGTAGCTTGCGCTGCTGGGAAAGCTGACGGAAAAATGGTAGTTGATCTCAATGACACTGAAGACAAGGTTGGTGATGCTGATGTGCCCGTGGCTTTTATGCCTAACCTAAACGCTATAACTTTGCTTCAGATGGACGGCAATCTATCAGTTGAAGAATTTGGGACTGCCGTTGGCATGGCTCTCGACGGCTGCAAGCAGTTATACGCCCTTCAAAAGGAGGCGTTAAAATCAAAGTACATTACGGCTAAGGAGGCTGAAGAAGAATGACAAACTCACCGATTGTTGTGCGCGTCAAGAAAAAACGAATAATTGAACTTCTTTCAAACGGAAAGAGAATGGACGGACGAGAACCAACTGAATATAGAAAAATCCAAGTAGAATCAGGAGTAATCGAACGCGCCGAAGGCTCTGCCCGAGTGCGCCTAGGCAAAACCGAAGTCGTAGTTGGCGTGAAAATCGACACAGGCACTCCCTTTCCAGATGTGCCCGACAAAGGTGTTCTCACAGTCAACGCCGAACTTGTGCCCCTAGCATCCCCAGAATTTGAACCGGGACCACCCGGCGAGGACGCAGTGGAATTGGCTCGGGTAGTTGACAGAGGCATAAGGGAGTCGAAGGCCATAGACTTGGAGAAACTTTGTGTCGAATCTGGCAAAAAAGTCTTCATCATTTTCATAGATGTTTACATTCTCAACCATGACGGAAATCTCATAGACGCTTCGGCGCTGGCAGCATTGGCAGCTCTGCTCAATACAAAGATGTTCAAATATGAGGTTGAAGAAGGAGAGATCGTGAAAAAACCAGGTTACACTCCTCTTCCGGTGATTAACCATCCGATATCTGTTACTTTTGCCAAGATCGGTGACAAACTTGTAATGGACACTGGGCTTGACGAGGAACAGGTTATGGACGCTAGATTAACAATGGCGTTGGACCAAAATGGACAAATCTGTGCTATACAGAAGGGCGGCGGTTCTGGTTACTTCACAAAGGAAGAAATATTAGAAGCCGCGAAGATTGCCCTAGAAAAGACTGCGGAACTGAGAAAAATCGTGGTTAAAGGCTGATGGGAAGAAAAACAAAAAAAGTTGGTATGGCACGAGGACTTGGCACTCGTTACGGCGCAACAGTTAGAAAACGTTACGTCAAAGTAGTTTCGGAAGCTAAGAAAACTCACAAGTGTCCCCAATGCGGTTCTGTGGCAGTAAAAAGAGAGAGCGTAGGCATCTGGAACTGCAGAAAATGCGGTCACACATTCGCTGGCGGCGCCTACACTCCAGTCACGAAACTTGGAGTTGTGGCTAAGCGCCAAGTGAAGAGTTTATCCTCTTCAGAAGCCTGAGTAGAACAGTAAGGCAAAAGCTTTCTTAGCCACCGACTTTGATGTAGACTAGAGTTGATATTGTTAACTACCTCCCGGAGACCAACAGAAGGGATAAGAACTCTTTGTCGTGATTTAGCTAACTCCATCCCTAATGTTGTGCGAGTTAACCGGGGAAAAATGAGTCTAGACGGAATAGCTGAAAAAGCGATTGAACGGGAGGCAGAGCAAGTAGTTGTTGTTGACCGATGGCATAGGGGACCCGGAAAAATCAATCTTTTCAAAATAGGATCAACTGGACTAAAACCGATTCCTCCGCTCATGTTACTAGCTGAGATTCGACTCAGAAGAGAGTTCAAGATAGAGACACGACGCATTCAATCATCTGCAATTACTATGGAGCCAAAAGATTCTCCTAAACTGGAAAGAATTGCTGAACATCTGTCAGAGTTCTTCGATTTACCTTTCCTGTCTATGAGTGAAGCTGCTGGGAAACATGGTGCCGCAATGCATTTTTCGTTCGACTCTTCACGCCGCCTTCAAATAACGTTTATTCTTCTTCAGCGAATGGTTGAAATAGGACCCAGAATCACCTTTTTAAAGCTGCTTTGGGAAGTCCCTGCATGAAGGCAAAAGCTGTTATCCGCCTGAATTTTTCATCGGAAAAACAGTTGAAAGTAGTTATGGAGGCTCTGCGACCTGAAACCGAAACGTCATCCACTCCCCGTTCTAGAGTTGAGATGAAAGCTGAAGGGCACAGTTTGATTTTAGAGTTCATGGCGAGAGACACCTCTGCATTAAGAGCTTCACTAAATTCGTATTTGCGTTTGATCGGCGTGGCAATGAAGCTGCAAAAACTAGCAGAAAAATCAGAATAACGTCATTGCTCCATTCCTTGAGCTTTTTGGTGAAAACGCTTTATATATGCCAAGTTATTCTATGCTGACGAATTGAGAGACAAAGTTTGAGGAGTTAAGATGAGCGAAGATATTTCGAGACTTCCACCCCAAATTCAGCAACGGTTACTCAGGCTTCAACAATTACAACAAACATTACAGGGAGTAATGGCTCAAAAACAACAGCTTGAGCTACAACTCACCGAAGTTGACAAGGCAGTAAGCGAGTTAGATAAGCTAACTGAAACCGCCGTGGTCTACAAATCCATCGGCGCACTTCTTGTCAAATCAAAGAAAACCCAAGTTACAACAGAGTTGACAGAACGAAAAGAACTCTTAAAGATGAGAGTTGACGTTCTGGGCAAACAAGAAGAACGCCTTCGAACCCAAGTGAAAGACCTACAGGAGAAGCTGCAGCGGGACCTAAGTCCAGGATCAGCTCCTTCTTAGGGTGAAATTCGCTTGGAAGAGACAGGCATCCCTGAACTCACTATCGAACAGATTGAGGAACTCTGTGAAAGGGCGGAACAGGCAGCCAGAAAATACGTCCTATCCAAGGTTCCTATCAACAAAATCTCCATCCTCGACGTCACAGTAGACGCTGAAGGAACAAAACCCCTAACCGTAAACGTTGACGTAACAGTTGTCCTTTCACCCCTCATGAGAGACTTCGATGTCGAAGCATTGACAAAGGAAGCAACGAAAAAAGCCTTCGCTCACATTGAAGAACACTTGAGGGAAATCAGGTGCAAATCCACAAAATACTCGCAATAATAGACAAGCAAGACGCCAAATTGGCTACTTTGCTATGTCACCATAACGCTGATCCAGATGCCATAGGTGCCGCCTTCGCCTTTTCCGGATTGCTGAAACGACTTAGACCCAACTTAGAAACCGAAATTGTAGCGGCTTCTGGACCCAGCAGACTTGCCAAGTCCATGCTTAAGTCTTTGCCTATAGCACTTGCTGCTAAGCCTCGCCTAGAAGAAGCTGATTTGACTGTTTTATTGGACACAAACACTATCCAACAGTTGAATGATTTGGGCAAAAGAATCAAGACTGACCGACCTTTGATTGTAATAGACCATCATGCGAGCCATCCCGAAACTGAACGAGTAGCCACCCTCGTAGTGGCTGATGAAAATGTTTCATCCACTTGTGAGATCGTGTATCGTCTTTTCAAAGAAGCAGAAGTTAAACTAAACCAAGACGAAGCGAAAGCCCTCTTTCTCGGAATAGCTTTTGATACCAGACATTTTATCATAGCAACTTCTGAAACCCTCAAAGTTGTAGCGGAGCTTACCGAAGCAGGGGTAAATCCCCAAGAAACCCTTCCCATTCTCTCTTTACCAATGGAATATTCCGAGCGAGTAGCACGGTTGAAGGCTGGTAACAGGGTGGAGCTTCTGAAAATTGATGATTGGTTAATCGCTCTTTCTCATGTTAGCGCCTTTCAAGCCTCAGCGTCTAGAGGTCTCCTCAGCTTGGGAGCTCACGTGGCAATAGTTGCTGGAAAAAAAGAGAATAAAATTCAGGTTAGTTTCAGGGCTTCTCGCGAATTCTACGAGGAGACTGGTGTCCATATGGGTCGAGACTTAGCGAAGCCTCTGGGCGATTTTCTGAAGGGTATGGGTGGAGGTCACTCGGTTTCGGCTGGGGCGAACGGTGTTGGTGATGTGGAGGCTTGTCTCGGGTTTTGTGTAAAACTGTTGGAAAAGAAGTTGTGTTAACTTTTTTTTGGGTAGCTACTCTTAAATGAAGTGAAAAGTTGGAGTAACTTGGCGGACAAAACATTGGCTATCATCGAGACAAAAGACCTAACATACACCTATCCGGGCGCAACAAACGCGTCCATCACAAAGGTATCACTAACCATAGAAAAAGGTGACTTCGTCATCTTAACAGGTCCCAGCGGTTGCGGAAAAACAACACTCTGCCGATGCTTCAACGGGCTTATACCCCATTTTTACAACGGAAAACTCGAAGGAGAAATCACAGTAGCCGATCTCAAGGTAGCTGATCACAAAATCCACCAAATCGCCCGCCACGTAGGTCTTGTTTTCCAGAACCCAGAAAACCAGCTTTTCGCATTGTCGGTAGAAAAGGATGTGGCCTTCGGTCTAGAAAACTTCGCCATGCCTAGGGATGAGATGAGAAAACGTGTCGATTGGGCTCTCCAAATGGCAGGAATAAGTGAGCTTAGCGAAAGACCTCCCCATGAGCTTTCAGGCGGACAGCAGCAGCGGGTCGCCATAGCTTCTGTGCTGGCTATGCAACCGGAAATCATGATATTAGATGAACCCACCTCCTTTCTCGATCCTGTAGGCGCCCAAAAAATATTTGAAGTAATCAGCGGACTAAACAAAAAACTGGGCATCACAATCATTCTGGTTGAGCATCGGCTGGACCTAGCTTCAACTTACGCCAATCGCGTCATCGTTATGGATGAAAGCAAGGTCGCCTTGAATGGTAGTCCTCACGAAATCTTCAACTCTGAAACCGCTCGCCTGATCGGTGTCGGAATCCCGAAAGCAACACGCTTGTATCGTCATCTTCAACAACATGGAATACAGCTGAGGAAGGTTCCTGTGACTCCAGAGGAGACTGCGAATCTTTTGCGGGAGGTTTTGAAGCGTGATTGAGGTCAAAGACCTGCATTTTAGTTATCCTACTGGCGTCGAAGCTCTTAGGGGAATCAACTTAACCGTTGATGATGGGGAATTCTTGGCTGTTATGGGACAGAATGGAGCAGGAAAAACTACTTTGGTGAAACATTTCAACGGGCTTTTGAAGCCGACGACGGGCGAAATTCTTGTTGACGGGGTGAGCACCCGAGAAGTGAGTGTAGCCCAATTAGCTCGAAAAGTTGGTTTCGTGTTTCAGAATCCGGATCACCAACTATTCAGCGAGACCGTCGAGGACGAGATTGCTTTCGCCCTTCGAAACTTTGGTTACAAAGAAGGTGTAATAGAGAAACAGGTTGAATGGGCTCTAAACCTTTTAGATGTAACTCAATATCGGAAAACGTCCCCTTTCATGCTTAGCGGCGGAGAAAGAAAACGAGTTGCTTTGGCTTCGATTCTCGCTTGGGATCCTCAAGCAATTATTCTTGACGAGCCAACCATAGGTCAAGATCACAAACAGAAGGAGAAACTGCAACAGTTCATTCTTCAACTAAATGCCCAGAGAAAGACTGTGGTTGTGGTCACTCACGACGTAGAGTTTGTGGCTGAATGTAACCCTCGCGTGATATTGATGAGTGAGGGAAAAATTTTAGCCGAAGGTATGGCGGAAGAAATTTTGACAAAACAGAAGTTGGTGGCTCAGGCTTCGATTGTTCCTCCACAGATAACGCAGATTTTTCTGAAACTGGCTGATTTGGGTCTGCCAACGGATGTTATAGACGTTCATGAGGCTGCCAAGATTCTAGTAGAGCGCATGGGGGGCAAATCGTGAGCGTCTTCGAAGGCTTCAGGTTCAGGAAAGTCTCTTCTGCCATCCATAATTTGGATCCAAGAATCAAGTTTTTCTTTGTTGTTGTCTTGTTTGTGATGGCGATTCTTTTCACAAAGCTGCTGGCTTTGATTGTCCTGTTTTTCATACCCTTACCCTTTGTTTTTATGGCAAGAGTCAAGCGACAATGGGTGCGCTCTCTAAGAGGAGCCGCATTCTTAGCTATCTTTATTTTCGCATCTAACTTTATCTTCGGATATTTTTACCCCTCAGCATACACGGAAATAACTGGTTCAGTTGACACTCTTGTGGAATACCTGGTTCTTTTGGAGCGGGCCACAGCCATGACTCTACGTTTCGTTGTTCTAATTGCATCTTTCTCTGTATTCTTTCTAACAACTTCGCCTGACCATCTGGGTTTGGCACTACAGCAGAGTCACATACCGTATGAATTTTGTTTCGCGTTCACTACCGCGGTACGTTTTGTTCCTGTCTTGGCTGATGAGGCTCAGACTATCATGGACGCTCAGAAAGCTAGGGGATTAGAGTTGGAGCGTGGTAACTTTCTTAAAAGAATTAGAAACTACATTCCCATTCTTATTCCATTGATTGTTAACGCCATCAGAAGAAGCTTAGAGTTAGCTGAAGCCATGGAGTCTCGGGCTTGGGGGGCAAGCGAAAAACGCACAAACCTCTACAGGCTCAAACTGAAAAGGGCAGACTACCTCCTCGTCCTAGGATCTGTTCTGATGTTAATCGTTGCTGTTTACGTTTTCTTATATGTTTCAATTCCCTCTTTAACGACGTTACTTGGTCTTTAGTTTTCTCTTCGCGATGCGTTTTTGCAATGAAATTATATCTACTACGACGTGATGTGTTGATGTAAACAAATAAAGTAAAAGACGTTCGTATGCTCCCTGCGGGTTTGTCCGAAAATTTTATTTTAAGTATTCATATCTATTATCTAGGGTGAAAAACTGAAATGTCGCCTATTGGCACTAAGGTCTGCCCCTTTTGTGGTGCATCCGTGAAAGAAGAATTCTCTATATGCCCTCAATGCGGAAAGGAATTACCTGCGATGTCTGCTGCAGCTATAAAATCAAATGAAGCGAGAACAGCACTATACGGCGTAATCGTAGGCTTTGTTTGTCTTGCAATAGCATGGTTCATTTTTGGAATATGGATGTCATTGATTGCTATGTCGCTTGGATATAACGGCATAAAAAAGGGCGATGTGGTTACGAAATCGCTTGGCGGAATATGTCTACTTGTTGGAATTATCTTCTTCTTCCTGAGCCTCGCTAGCATATTCATGTACTAGTCTCATCCACCTTTCAACAGAGATGAGCAACCCCCTTTTTTTGGCACCCAGTCAAGAAACAGTAAATCAGTTTGTCAAGGTTTCTTGACAAAAAAGCTTTTCAACTTCGATAGCGAAAGATTAATTCGATGTTATTATGGGAGATATGAGGACATTTCTCCTTTTGTTGTTAATTCTATTTTCTTTGCTTATTGCTCCAAAAAGTTGCTTAACTTATTCTCAGGGAACTTTTATCATCAGAGCTGACGGAACTGTGTTTCCTAGTTCTGCCCCAATCCACCGGGATGGGAATGTGTATACTCTCACAGGCGATTTGACAGCTGATAGTGCAGCTGAGGCTGGTTTGACGATTGAAACGGACGATATTATATTCGATGGCGCAGGTTATACTCTCCAAGGATTAGACAACCAATCAGGAATAAACTTGCCATCTCAAGGTCTTGGTGAAGCGGGTAGAAGAAACGTAACCATAAGAAATGTTCGAATAGAAGGTTTTCATGTTGGAATTCAGCTCTGGTACTCAATTAATATCACTATTACTGGATGTACAACAAATAGCATCAACCTGTTCGGATCAAACTATACCACGATAACTGAAAACAACATTGGCACCATCGAGCTAACTGCCTCCTCAAAACAAAATTCAATTATCGGAAACACCATAGCAAACAGTGAACACGGCATCAAAATTGAGTGGTCTCCAAACAACATTTTCAGAGAAAACACTGTAGTTAATTGCACATACCCATTAACAGTTGAAACTTCTATAACAACTGATGAAGACTGGATTCAATTCATTGACTCTTCAAACACAATCGATGGCAAACCCATCCATTACGTGGTAAACAAGAATGATCTGACTTTTGGACCTACAGATTTTCCAGAAATCGGATATCTCGCATTCGTAAATTGCACTCGAATAACAGTAGAAAACTTAAATGTAATAGATGTACTGCAGGGAATAATTCTAGACCAAACTACAAACTCTACAATTACCAACAACATTATTGCCAATAATTGGTATGGCATCTACTTGCTCAGGTCTTTTGACAACACAATTATTGAAAACAGCGTAACAAACAATTCCTACGGCATATTCCTCAACGGGCCCTCCAACAACACTATAATGGGTAACAATATAACAGCAAACAACTATGGGATTCGATTCGAAGGCGGTTCACACAACACTATAATAGGCAACACCTTGACAAACAACAAGAAAGGCATCTACCTCAACGTTTCACCAAACAACACCATTGTCGGAAACCAAATCCAAGACAACGAAGTAGGCATAGAATTCTGGAGCCTTTACACTCGTTCAAGTGACAACTTCATCTACAATAACAACATAATCAACAACAATGTCCAGATTGTCTACTCATACGTAATGTATGGTGCCGGAGCAACTAACATCTGGGAAAAAGACGGAATTGGCAACTACTGGAGTGACTATTCTGGACAAGACAGTGACGGGGACGGCGTAGGAGACACTCCATATGTTATTAACGAGGATAACCAAGACAACTATCCACTCATGGAACCAGTCGATGTTTCTGCTATTCCAGAGTTCCAAGCATGGATCATCATACCATTTTTCCTGACAGCAACTCTTGCAGTCATAATCTACAGAAAGAAACTAACAAGAAAAAATGTACCTAGTTAAGATTCGCAATTCTTAGCTAATCCACGCTGTTTTTCATCAAGATAATATTTAGTTGACAAAATTTGCAGGCTTACTTGGTCTTCTTTCTTCGCCGTTGCCTCTTCTTCTTAACTCGCTTCTGTTTTTTCTTAGCGGTCTTTTTTGTCATGCCGTGATGTCTTGCCATTATGATCGATTTCCTTCAACTTTAGTCTAAAGTGTGATTCTTAGAGTTTTACGTTTACCATCTTTGTGCCTATTATTAAAGCTTATTTTAACCAGCTGAACTAGTTGAACAATTCCGGTCCACTTTTGAAGGCATCACTAAGAAATTTCTTAGTTGCTTTGTTTTCATCCGCTTTTCTGGTGCCGTAACCTCAGAATAAGCGTCCAGCGGTCTCAACTGCTTTAGCCGAGAACCGTAAAGCTTCTTCAGAGTCGCTCCATTTCATCATCACGTCAAGCTCAGAGCGGTGTCCCTCATCACACAATACAACGTCTAACACGAAAGTTTAAAACCTTATCCTCAGACGATACTGTTAAGTTATTTGTCATGACTTCTTTTTGGTGGTAGGTTTTCGAAAAGCATTTTGTCTAAATCCCGTTCGATTTCTTGCATATACTGATTAAATCCTGTGGCTCGATAGGCTTTAGCTAATAGGCTTGAACTTTTTGCATTAGGATTGAGAATAAAGGAAAAATCAAAAGTGTATAGTTGATTCTCAACGGGCATTAATACAACTCCCGAATTAATTAATCCAAATTTTGAACCATCCTCAAGAATCTCTTTAGCCTTACAAATTCCAAGATATGATGACGGGGATTCTGTCAGGTCTCGAACAAGTTGAGAGCTTTTCTCTGCAAGGTTTTTAAAATTTAACAGATGAATAATTTTTTTGGATTCAACTCTTTTTTCAAAAAAGGCATTCTGCAAAGAACGCATCCAATCAACAAAATCCTGAGATACATAAAGAACCTTTTCAGATAGTTTGCTAGTTGGAACTTGATTAACCAATTTTTGTATTTCCCTTTCTGAAAATCTTCTTTGAAAGTCTCTAACGTCAAATTCGCCTAAATGTTTCCATCTTCTCGGGGTTGTTTCATAAGTAATATGCGATGAAAGTACACTTCCTTCCAACATTATAAGGAGATGTCGTGGTACAACTCCCTCTGTCTTTCTCATTCCAAGTACAATTCCATCCCTACATCGACTAAGAAAACCTAGTTCAACTTCGTCACCTGACGGCATAACTGCATGAAGTCTATAGCTCATTTTTAATACATATTAAAAGCGCCAATTTTCACTTAAAAAATTTGTCTGCAAATGATGTTTCATGTTCATAAATGCACTCGTTCTTTGATTCGTTTTTCCCGCTCTGCTTGAGTGACTATACTTCCTCAGACATTCCAGCTATTTGTTGTCTAACTGGAATTCTTTATGGACTGCACGAACAGTTTCTTCGCCATCCTTTTCTTTGACTACGAAGGAGACGTTAAGTTCAGAAGAACCCTGAGCAATCATGCGAACGTTTATTCCTTTTTTTGCTACGGATGTAAATATTCTTGAAGCAACTCCCGGCATTCCCTTCATACCAGCACCCAAAACCGCGACTACGCACACATCATCTTCCGGAGTCACTTCTTGAATAAAGCCTCTGCCCAGAAAAGGTATCTCCAAAGTGCTAACTGCCCTCTCCAGCAAGCTTCTCTGAATCACCAACGAAATGTTTGCTTCTGAAACGCTCTGAGAAATCATCAAAATGTTAATATTTTCTCTTCCTAACACCTCAAAAACTTTGGCGGCTGTTCCGGGTGCGCCCACCATGCCTGCTCCGCTAACGGTGATTACCGCAACATCTTTGACCAAAGTTACTGCTTTAACTCCATCTTTTGCTTTGCCTTCATGATTTTTCGATATGAGGGTTCCTGGGTTGTCTGGGTTGAAAACGTTTTTTATCCTGACCGGTATGTTCTCTCTTCTGGCTGGGTCCAACGCTCTAGGATGCATGGCTTTGGCTCCGAAGATCGTTAGTTCTGTGGCTTCTTGAAAAGACAATTTGGGAATCGTTTTTGCTGATGGAACAATTTTGGGATCAGAAGTCATCAATCCGTCCACGTCTGTCCATATCCAAACCTCGTCGGCGGCTAAGGCGGCGCCTACGATGGTGGCTGTGTAATCAGACCCTCCACGACCTAGAGTGGTGGTTTCTCCATCTTGAGTTGCGGCTATAAAACCAGTTATGACTGGAACGATTCCTTTTTTCAGCAGCGGTTCAAGTTTGTTTTTGACTTGATATTTGGTGGTGTCCGTGAGGAGACCGGCTTCTCCGAAGTTGGAGTCAGTCATTATTCCGGCTTCCCCTCCGGTTAAGTGCTGAGACTTAATTCCCATGTCTTTAAGGACTCCGCTGACTATGGGAGCTGACAACTTCTCCCCAAAAGAAAGAACGTTGTCCCTAGATTTTGGGCTTAACTCGCTAACATAACCGATTCCTTTCAGGACTTGCTCAAGCTCGTCAACCGTTGCCTTGAGAACCTGTTTTATCTCTCCTTGTAACTGATTATTTTCGATGGCTTCATCAGCAGCGCTCAAGTGTCTTTCAAGAAGTTTCTGAGTGAAGTCACGAATGTATTCGCGTTTTCTTCCTTTCGCTCTCTCTGCCGCTTGGATCAGCTGGTCTGTAACTCCATCCAAGGCTGAAACTACCACAACAACCTCACATTCCTTACCAGCATGGTTGACTATCAGATTGGCTACTTGGCGAATATTCTTGCCAGTGGCTACAGAGGTGCCTCCGAACTTCATCACTATCTTCTTCAATTCTTTTTCCTCCCGGTTTCACGCCATCATTTTTGTTGCTATGCTCTGTTTTATGTCCAGTAGATCCCTTAATATGGCGCTGGCGGTCTCCATTCCGCCTGCTCCCCGCCCAACTATTGTTTGTTCGCCGGCAAATTCTGAAACGAACGTTACGGCGTTTAGGGCTCCTCCCACACATAAGGGATCGTGTCTGGATATTTGGGTGGGTTCTACTTTTAGGTTTTCTTCGATGGATCCTATGAGTTTTATCGTAGAACCTTTCGCTGCTGCGCCTTCTAGGGTTTGAAGTGATACGTCGCGAATGCCTCGGATCTTCACGTCTTTCAAGGTGACTTTTTTATCCATTATCCAATTCGCCATGATGACTAGCTTGGCGGCTGCATCTATTCCGTCAACATCCATTGTTGGGTCAGCCTCGGCGTATCCGAGTTTTTGGGCGCCTTTAAGGGCTTCTTGGAATGTGATGTGTTTTTCATCCATCTCTGAAAGGATGTAGTTTGTGGTTCCGTTCAATATTCCCCGTATCGATACTATTCTGTCTCCTAGGAGGCATTTTTTGGCAAATTCTAATACTGGAGTTCCTGCCCCTACGGTTCCGCTGAATCTCAAGTAAACGTTGTTGTAGTCAGCCAACTCGGTGAGGGCTGGCAAAGCTAAGGCTAGGGGTCCCTTGTTTGTTGTGACTACGTGTTTTCCGGTTCTGAATGCTGTCTTGAAGTGGGACAAAGTTGGTTCCCCGTCTTTGATGTTGGTAGGTGTCACTTCTACCATGGCTTCAGCCTCAACAGATTCTATCACATCTAACGCCGACATGTCGGGGTGTCCATTTTTGCTGTCAGTAGCCACTGTTCCCTTCTCAGATTTTAAGGACAACATCTGTTCAAGGTCTAATCCCTTTGGGTTTGTGGCGGCTCCTCCTTTGTCTACGATGGCTACGACTCTGGGGCGGAACCCGTATTTTTTAACAAGCTCTTTTTCTCGACGTAGGAGGATTTGGGCTAAGCTTTGACCGACTACTCCCCATCCCACCAAGATTATCCTCATTATCGACCACCCGGAAAGTATGATATCATTGACCTGTTGAATCTTCCCTATAACGCTTAGGTTTTATAAATAATAATTGCGGTTTGAAAGTGCCGAGCCACTTCCTTTCCATTAGCCTTCAAGAGGTTGACAGATGACACGATCGTAGCCACGATTGCTTATATATTCAGATGTGGTAAGTCGAAAACGGTGCTATGGCGATGAGTGATTTAGAGGATACGGAGTTTAGAAATGTCTTTAGAAATTGGGCTGAGCAAGTAGAGAGTCATCAGCGTCAGATATTTTTGGAAACGGCTAAATTTGTTGAGATGTTGAAGCAGAGGAAGGTTTCTGCGAAAACAAAAAACGAGATACTCATCGTAGTTAAGGGGTTGCAGGCAACTGTGAAGTCCGTCTCTAAGGTGCTGACAAAGTACAGCAATTAAGTTTTCACTGAATAGCGCCTTTTCCTAGAAAAAGAGGCATAAAGGATTCTCCTTCTATTAGACCAAATTTTCCTTTCTTGGCGGAGAATTCGTCAAATTTTTTCACTCCGTCAGATTCTACTGATGGGGAGTAGATGGCAAAAGGTACCGGGTCTCTTGTATGTGTCCCAATTTTGATTGGTGTTGGATGGTCTGGCAAAACTCCGACTGCGCATTCTTCTAAACCATCTAATATGTATCCTATCAATCTCTTGTCCAAATCTTCTATCGTTTTAACTTTCAACTCGTAGTCTCTAGAGTGCCCTGCCTCATCCGGAGCCTCAACATGCACAAAAACCATATCATGATCTCTAAGAGCTTTGAGGGCAAACTCTGCCTTGCCTTCATAATTCGTGTCATACAAACCAGTAGCGCCCGGAACGTCAACAACTTTCATCCCAGCATAAACTCCAATGCCTTTAACCAAGTCTACTGCGGAAATAACGGCTGCCTTAACCCCAAATTTTTCTTTAAACGTTGGCAATTGTGGTTTTCTGCCTCCACCCCAAGGCCAAATCATGTTCCCAGGTCTTTTGCCCGTTTTTCTTCTTGCAACATTGACGGGGTGATTTTCTAGAACCTGTTTGGAATCAAGAATCATTTTGCTGAGCAAAGTAGCTGTGTTCTGGGCTTCTTCAGATTTGGCTTTTGGCAAAATCTTTGAAATTTCAACTCCTATAGCGTCGTGAGGGAGTGTGCACTGGATGATTTCGGAATGCAGATAATTTCTTAAGATCAGGAAATGTCGGTAGCTTAAACCGGAGAAGAACTCGATTTCGTTTGGTTTTTCGAAATTCTTTTTTATCGATTCTATTAGTTGGGCTGATTCGCTGTTTGTTATGTGTCCAGCTGAGTAATCGACTAGAATCCCGTCTTTTTCTGTGATTAGGTTGCATCTGAAAGCAACATCGTTTTCGTCTAGCTGGATGCCTTTAGAAGCGGCTTCAAACGGTCCTCTTCCCGTATAAAATCTCTTAGGGTCGTAGCCTAGTACTGAGAGGATTGCGGTGCCTGAGCCTGGTGTCAGTCCTTCTGGCACTGTTCTGAGGAGTCCACTGTTTCCTTTGGCTGCGATAAGGTCCATGTTTGGTTTGTTTGCAATTTGGAGAGGAGTCTTGTTGTCTAATTCCGGAATTGGGTAATCAGCCATTCCATCTCCAACAATAAGCAAATACTTCACTGTTCATCCAATCCTTCTCATACCGCCTCTAGGTTCAGTTCGATATCCTTGTTTTTCAGTGTCCTACTGTATCTCTCTTTCGTTTTTTGGGCTAATTTTTCTTTCTCTGCAGCCCAATTAGGGTCAGTTAGTGTGCTTAAAAGTTGTTTAAATGTTACGCGAGAAACTGGCTTTCTGATTATTGGTTTAAGATAACGTTTGTTCGGGTCGACGGCGACGTTTCATGACCAAGTATGCAGCTATTGTAACAACAGCTACGGTTACAGCGATTATCATGTAGCCATACTCTATTGGCAAGTTTGAACCCAAGAAACCTGAGTTAGTTGATTCTGGAGCTTTATCTTCGGTGAATGAGATTAGTAAATCGCCTAGGAGTGGCTTAGAGTACTCGGAAACGATTTGTAGTGTCACTGTTTCTGTTTCATTTTCTTTTGTGGACGTATAGTCAACTGGGTTCAATGTTCCGTCAACTGCTATGGTGTTTATTTGAAGGTCTGCGGTGTCTGTTTCGAACCTTACGTTAAAGTAGGCTGTGGATTTGTTGCCCCAAGGCGACAGATACGGACTTATGTTTAGGTCATACAGAAACGTGTAGCTTCCATTCACCACCATAATTGGGTGTTCATAATGAATTTTCAGCACAAAACTGTCCAAAACAGGGTAGATTGTACTAGAAATCATGGGCCAGTCGCCAATGGCAGTGTAATGCGTCGCATCAGGATAGATGTGAGTGTAGTTGCTCCAGCTGAGGTCTGTTTCATCCATTTCCAAAGAGATGTTGGTTGTGCCTGGAGGCGTAGGATAAACCATGGGTAGGGTGTCACCAGAAAATGTGAACCCCATGTTGTCGGTCCAAAGTGATTGATCTTGACATTCGATGGTGAATTTTTCTATGGGATATATTCCGTCAACTTTTGCCCATAAGCTTCCGTTAACTCGACTGACTGTGTAGTTAATGTATTCTTCAGGCATCTGAAGAGAATAAACTGGAGCAGGATTCGCGGTTGCCACTCTAACAAACTGTAATCCGCCAGCCACTAGTAGTAGACACGCTAAAACTGTGAAAAACATTTGTGTTCGTCTACGCGTTTTCCTCAAGTTTTTCAATCATATCCGCTCTATTTCATGTCTACAGCACATACGTTTCTTGTGTCTAATCTTTCTGTGCAGTCTTCGTTTGTAGATGGTTGCGGCAACTGTGAGCATGGCGAGAGCGATTAGTGTTGTGGTCCATGTTGGAAACTCCGGAATCAGGTTCGGCGTCTCAAGTTCGAGGATTGTGACACTGTTCACAAGTGGATGATTGTCTATGTTTTTGTTATCGATGACGTATGGAGTGTCGCCTATACCGTCTCCATTATCGTCTGTGCCGTTGTAGTCGCTCCAGTAGTTGCCAAATGTGTCGTTGTCCCAAAAATTGGAGCTTAACCCCCTTGTTATGTTGACGTTTTTGGTGTTGCCCACAAAGTTGTTGCAGTAAAATGTGTTGTTGCTGGCATCTTCGATTTCGATTCCGCATTCTGTTTTCTGAGTTATGTTGTTTCCGAAAATTATGTTATTTGAAGAACTGTCGAAAAGGATTACGCCATAAAGACCGCCTGCCATAGTGTTTTTTGTGATTAGGTTATGATGCGAGTTGCCGCCTAGGCTGATGCCCTTATTGTTTTCGAAATAATTTTGAGAGATAATCGTGTTGCTACAGTTCATCGTAATTCCGCAGACGGTGGCAAAGTTGTTTCCTGTGATGTTGTTGAATGAACCGTCACCACTAATGCCATTGCCATAACTGAAGCCACGAAAACTTTGCATGTTGTTTCCCACGATTTGGTTGTGAGAAGAAGAATTGTGAATGCGAACACAGCTGCCGCATTTGATGTTGTTTCCAGTGACTGTGTTGTTTGATGAGTTGTTTATCCTGATGCCTACGCTAAATTCGTTAATGTGGGCATTCTTGATTGTTACGTTTTTTCGGTTTTCGAGTGTTATTCCTGTATGATAATTGAAAGTGAATGATGAAATGCGGAAGCCGTTTCCGTCAATTACAATGTTATCGCGTTGAATTATGATACAGGAATTTGTGAGGTCGCTCTTGAACGTATAGACGTTTCCAACCTGTTTTATAGGAACTGTTGAAGGCTTAACGCTTCCGTTACTGTTAATGTAGATTTTCTGTATTGCAGGTATGAACATCACGTTCGCGCCTGCCAACTTTATCAAATGTGTTCCAGCGAGCAAAGAGAATAAAATTACTGTAATGAGAGTTGTTGCTAACGTTGTTTTCTTTTTCGTTTTTTATCACCAGCTTTTTGGTGGTCTAGGAACAACAGGAATCCGGCTATTGCAACCACAACTCCTGTTACAGCAACTGCTGCGTAAACCCATTCTTTGGGCAAACTTGAACCGTAGTAACCTAGGAAAACTGCCAGCATCAGCAGAGGCAGTATTAATACGAATTTATTCATGTTGGAGGCTCCAACATATCATTTCTTGGTTTCTATCAGGTAAAAGATTTTTTGTAAAGGTTTCTTGACTAAACAAATGAAACAGATAAAACGAATTTAGTCAAGATTTCTTGACCAAAAATGTTTTCTTTTTTGTTAGTAAAACTCTTGTTGGTGCCAAGATGGCGAAACGAAGGGCAACTCTCGTTCTGTTCATGATTCTCTGTTTTGTATTTGTTTGTCTTTCTGAGATTCGAAGAGGTGAGGCAATGGGAACCATTTACATTAGGGATGATGGGAGCGTTGAGGGAACAGATGAGATTCAACGTGACGGTGACGTCTATACTTTCACGGGGAACATTTCAGATGTGATTCTGGTTCAGAGAAGTTTCATTGTGATTGATGGGGCAGGTTATAGTCTTCAAGGAAATGGGAGTGGAGTAGGAATTGATCTTAGGAATGAAAGGTATAGTTACCCATCGCGTCCTATAATACACAATGTAACGGTCAAGAATCTGCGAATCGTAAATTTCGACCGTGGCATAGAAGATGTCAACACCTCAAACAACACAATCCTTGGGAACTACATAGCAGACTGTGACACCGGAATCAACGTAATGGGTAGTCCAAATAATGTTCTCATCAAAAATAACACATTTGTAAGTAACGTTAATCCCATTTCCATAGCTTACAGTGGAGGCGTTCACGTTATCACCGAAAACAGCTTCATAGACGGCAATTTTATCATAGTTTGGTTGTCTCCAGAACCTGATGTTGACCGGAACTACTGGAGTGACTACGATGGTATAGATGCTGATGGTGACGGCATAGGGGATACGCCTTACGTCTATGGTGGAGACGGAGAATCAGAATACATCGACGAACATCCACTTATGGAACCTGTTCCTGTAATTCCCGAGTTTCCCTCATGGGTTATTCTGCCCTTATTCTTCGGATTAACGTTGGCGGTCATAATCTACAAGAAGAGAACTGCCTCTGCTTCAGTCTGAAAAAAATTTTGTTTTCAACAATCTGCTGCTATTAGGCTCTTAATATGAAATGCGGGGTTGAGGAGTGTTGATTTGTGTGTGCTATTGCTTACTTGTTTTTGTCGTCAGTTTTCTGTAGGTGATGGCTGCTAGCAGTGTTGCTACTATGAAGAGTGGAAGAATATGCCAGGGCAGAAACTCTGGTATGTATCCTAATGGTTTATACTCCAAGTTCTGTGTTAAATATTCTGATGGAGGAGCCATTAGGGTTTCTGCACCGCCCATTACATACAACATATCATCTACATTTGTCACGGCTACTCCGACGCGGGCGGTTGGAAGCGGATTTTCCATAGTCCAAACTTCCGCTTCGGGATGATAAACATAGTTTGTATCTACTGTTTCAAAGAGTCCCCTTTTCTGTCCACCTAAAGCGTAGATTCTTTTGGGTGCTTTTGTCCCAGTTGTGGTAGCCACTCCCACGCCCGACAGTTCAGTGGGCAAGTCGGTTCCAACGCTCCATGTGTCAGTGGACGGATCATATATTTGCATGTGACCTCCTGAAATCACGTAAATTCTGTTGTCTATAACCGCAGAGGAACAGTATTGCGCACTGGTGGGTGTTGGAGCTTCTGCAGTCCAAGAATCAGTAGTGGGATCATAGACTTCGTTAAGGGTTGCGTTGGGATATCCACCTATCAGGTATATTTTGCCGTCAACAACACTAGCGCCCAAACTCTCCCTTTTCGTAGGCATAGAAGATTTGGTTTCCCAAGTGTCTGTTGACGGATCATAAACTTCGTTGACATCACACAATAAACTCACAGAAGCATTACTGTCGTAGCCTGTGATCCCACCTATAACGTATATTTTATCCTCATAAACTGCTATTCCAAAATTGCATCGTGGCGTAGGCATCGGTGCTTTAGTGGTCCACGTATTAGTAACCCGATTATATTCTTCTGTGACGTTTAACCTGCGGTGATTCGAGCCGCCAACGCTGCCCCCAATTGCGTATATTTTCTCATTAACAACTGCTACTCCAAAACCAATTCTTGTTGTAGGCATGGATGCTTTGGATGCCCAAGAAGCTTCAGTTGCCATAACTGCCACAACTCCACCAAGTGGCATAAATAATGAACAGAAGATAAAAATCAGCAAGAGGTTCGATGCGAATCTATACACATCAAACACCATTAATATATTTTCATACAAACATTTATTTGTTTTGGAAGAAACTTCATTTGAAAGCTGATTGGGGTATAGCAATTATTGATATGCGTATCATGATTGGCTACCGTTGTTGCGGACACTTTTAGCAAACTTTGAGATTAAAAAAAGAAGGGGATTAGAGTTGTTTCTTTGTTATAATTAGGCCATAGTATTATCACCAGTAGTAATAGTAGTATGCCCAGAGTAGCCTATTTGAAGTAATGGATACAGTTATTGGATTTTGCCCGGGTGAATAACCACCGAAGTGGCTGAAAACGTGGTAAGCATCGGGATATGCCTGCACTCCAACCGTGTGTGTTCCAGGTGCTACCCAGATGCTGGAGAAAGTCCATCCAGCTGTTGTACCATCTACATAGACTTGAGCTGATACGGGGTAGTAATATTGGTCGTAAGCACGCACCTCTATCTGGTACTGGCATAACTTTATGTCTCCATTGCCATAAACATGCATTTTACCCGGATACCATTTATTAGCTTCCGGATATGGTGGATGTGGCAAATCTTCATTATAGGGCCACCATGTCTCAAAGCCTTCATGAAGTGGGCAGTCAACGTAAGGAAGGTTAAAGAATTCGCCTGAAGCAATGTTCAATGAATTTTTCACAGAATAGCCTTCGTCGAGTGCGTACCAATAGAATTTCTGGATGAACCATTTGGCGGGATATGTATACCCTTTGAAACTCCCAGTATAGTTGCTTATGCATGGAGAAGCATTTTCGAAGCCTATGAAACAGTGAGGACCATCATCAGGATTGACGTAACCATCCGCTGCCAGATTAGATCTTTGGGTCCAAGCGACTGGCATTCCAGAATCCGGATACTTTCCTTGCATACATGTCCACAACCACACAAAGAAATGTTTTCCCAGAACAGTTTTAGGAGAAATGTCATAATCGTTGATATGAACGCCATTGGTGTCAAAATACCGGGTGTTGTCGCCTGCCATATGCCCGAAATGAAACAGCGCCACACGATAATATTGTTGCTCCATACTTTGGGCCCAAGTTACTACATTGTTTTTTGTTGTATCTGTGTCATAAGCGTTAGTAACGCTATAACCAGTTGCTTGAAAGCGGGATTGAATATAGTCACATAAATCTTCAGCTGCTTCTGGTTCGTCACCCACCTGTCCATACATCGAAGCATAAATCATGGCTTTTCCATAAGGATTAGCTGCATTGACATTTACCACCGTGGTTAAGATCATGCTAAACGAAATCAATAGACACAGCATTATTCCCCAAAGTCTTGAACCGGACTTCCTTTCCCTCTTAAGCTCTGAGAACCTTGGCTTCTTGATACTAAAGGAGACTCCAACTAAGACTATAACTAATGCCAAAAGAAAGGGAACCAACAGTAGCACATTTAGTTCTTGATTAAGTGATTCAGGATTTGCCTCTTCGGGAAACGGTACTCCACCAAACACCATTGGGTCCATTGAGCTAACTTTGCCAGTGTCTGCCCATATTCTCAATGTCACGCCAGTCACACTGCCGGGGTAAACAGTGTCAAAACCTAAAGGTACATACCATGAGGGAAACAATGTGAATTGATCGCCGTTACGAGCATACCTTTGCTCATAGTTGGTGTAAATTAACACTGCTTCACCGATTTCCTTTATCGTAAAGTCCGCTATTGTCATAGTGCCGTTAGCAGTGTTTACTTCATATGAAAAAGTTTCAGAAGCCTTCAACGCAATTTCTATTGCTTCTTCCCGTGAAATCTTAGGTTCACCAACTATCTCGTAAATCTCCCAATTGTCTAAAAAGGATTGTAGAAGTCCATCTTCATAGCTCAAAACTACATTTTTCAATGGGGCTATAACTCCATTTTCTGACTTGTACGTCCATATGAAATTTACACTTGCTTCATTGAAGACCGATACTTCAAGCTCCACATTTCCAATGGTTTTTGTAGTGTTCTCGTCAGTTTTAACCGTACCCAACATGGATCTCAATTCGCCATAGAAAGAATCGCCAGCGTAATTCTGAAATCTTTCCAAAAAGCCTTTAGCCATATCAAGAGCATTTGTGGTTGGCTGTTTAGAGTAAAGCGAATCACTAGAATCGCTAATGTATATCTGCCGTAATCTATTGTTTACGAATGAACACCTTGTCCTAACTTTGCCTTGGTTTGATGTAAAACTGATATCTACTTCTTCTTGAGGGAGACCCCAAAACTCAGTATCGTGATATGTATTCAGGTGAGCAGTGAACGCTGTAACGTTAATACCAACCACATCATTTAAGACTACCATTGCTTTATCTGGAGCAATTGTTTCTGTCGCATATACCGGGGCTGCTAAAGTCAAAGGAACACTAGAAATGAACAACAAAGAAAATAGGGTCATCGAGAGCAGAAAACATCTTTTTACAAGTTTAGTCATTCTATTTTGCCTCCATTTTTTGTGGAAAAGTTATTTCTTTTCCATTTGTTCTCTTTCTGCTCTTCATTTAGGGCTAGGCGGTGACACGCCTCCGAAGCAATTAGCCTCGGCTTTAGTCTAGTTACGATGTTGGGAACGGCAAGCGCTTTTTCTTCACCACCCAATTCTGTGAAAAAAGCGGCAAACAAACTTTCAAACAAAACCGTTCCAAAGGACATGGTCGTTCCCCCCCGCTTTATCTCCCCACCGTATTTTCATTTCATCAATAATATAAATTTTATGGAAAAAAATCTATCATGTAACAACAAAATGTATATACAAATCCTATAAAACGGTGTTTATTTGAAATATTGTGTATTTGTTATTTGTCATGCGTTTTAGGCGCTTCTAAACACTTCACCAACACAGTAAACCCAAAATTTTACTTTCCATTAACCCATTTCGTGAATAAAGAATTCAAATCAGTATTTTGTGCAGGGACAAAAAGGCGGCGAATTGGAGGTTGTTCGCTTACACAAAGGGTGTTTTGTAGCTCAGTTCTAGTCAAAGAAAAACGTCAACTGAACACTCTTTTGGGTTACACTCCTGTCAGGACATGTTAACTTTCTTTCCCCTCGTCCATCACATGGCACCAGTGGCACTCTGCTGGTTGCGGTTGGCAGATTTTCTGAAAAAATTTTGTTTTCAACAATCTGCTGTTATTAGGCTCCTATTAGTATCCGGCTTTTTGGAGTATTTTTTTCACCGAGTTGTATGCTTGGGATGTTTCTGGCAGGTTGAGAAGGGGTTTTCCGTAAAGAACGTAGTTTTCAACTTCTTTGTCGTAGCTGATTTTTCCCAAATATTCCAGTTTCGTTCTCTTCTCAACTTCCTCTTCCCATTCTTCTGGAACCCTGTTGCCTCCAACCACGTAGAAGTTGTTGAAGTCTATCTTAACTTCCTTAGCGACCCTGTATGCCCTTTCAACGTGATGAAACGATTTCTGTGACGGATCAATAATATCGAATATGTCGTCAACCTCAGAAGCTATCCGCCTATTCAAATGTTCCAGCCCACCCGGAGAATCAATGAGCACATACTCGTAAGATTTCGTTAATCCACCCAAAGCATTCTTCAAAGCAGTGTTCGGAAGACAGTAGCAGCCCTCTATGAATTTTGTTCCGATAGCCATAAAATCGAAGTATTCCCCCTCGTAGAGTCCAACTTCCCAGATTTTGCTTTCAAGCCTCTCTGATGGGGGAATCCCAACTGTGGTGCCTCCTCCCTCCAAAAAAGTTTCAACCAGCAACTCGGACACTGTTTTCCTTCCCTCTTCTCTGAGGTCTATCCCAACCATCTCTGACAGGTTCTGATCCGGGTCCGAGTCTATGAGAAGGAGCGGAGTCTCATTCTTTTCTATGAAATATTTGGTCATGAGGGCAACAAAAGTTGTTTTGCCGCTGCCTCCTCTACCCATTGTAACAAGTCTCTTCATTATCTCAGTCCCTTCTAATCGCTTTTATGAATCAGAATATTTTCACCTAATTTATAGTTATTCGATTGGTATTATTCGCTCTTTGTTGTAGTCAGTCAAAACCTTGATTGTGCCTTGAAAGGCAGCGTCTAGTTCTGGGTCGCCAGTGTCAACCCTCAAGCTTTTCAGGTTTTTCATTTTGTTTTCTGTTGCGATGACAATTATGTTTTCCAAGCCCACCTGCCTGATTACCTTCGGGCTTATCTGCTGGTTTCCTCTACCGAAAATGAAGCCTTGACCACCTATAGAAGTGACAATAATTCGAACAGTTTTTCCTTTAATCATCTCTAAAATCTGGTTCTCATTCACGTCCTTTGCGATCAGTTTCTTGTTATGGAATATATCAACTCCTAAGAGCGTCTTCTTAGCATCCAACAAATCCCCTATAGCACGGGTTGTTGTTCCCGGACCGATAATGTACGTAATCTCTGGTTCCATGTTCTCTATCACGTAAACGGCTATCGCAGCTTGGTTACGCAAATCGCTCTCCGTCATAGGAGAACCCATCTTGGAACCTTGAATCAACCTTGGTTCATAAGGGGACAAGAGATAACCATGGAGTTTTGCAGAAACTCTGCCTTCACGGAAAGCTTTCTCATCCACATCCATCACTTCCGCTTCCCAGAGAGACAATTCTTTCCACAGAAACCTTAGGGCAATCCTTGCCGCGGCTCTGGGTCCAACCGCGAAGACGGCGCTATGCATCTTAACTCCAGTTGGAACGCCTAAAACAGGAAGTTTGAGGTCAACAGCCTTCAACACGTCTCGGGCTGTCCCGTCTCCCCCACAGAAAATGAGAAGATCCACATTTTCCTCTGCGATTCTCTTTGCAATCTCCACAGTGTCTTCAGCAGCAGTCTCTTCTCTATTTTCTCCAAAAACTTTGATCTCAAAACCGTATTTTCGGGCTTCGTCTTCGCCCATCATTCCGGCTCCAACCATCAGCCGAAAATTGTCTTTAACCGCCTTTAATTCAGAGAGAAAAGTTTCTGCTCTTGCTGGGGCTATTGGTTCTGCCCCAAGAGTAATCGCCTCTTCTAAGATGTCTTTTCCATCGGTGCCTTTCAGCCCGACTGCTCCGCCCATTCCAGCGATGGGATTAACAATGAATCCCAACGTTTTTTTCATGTTCTCTTTGGGGACTTGCTGTGACAAGAGGACGCTTTCCATATTTTTCACCAGATACTACTGTCTATCTTATCTGCAGGCGATTATTAGATAATCTCTTGTTGTTTTAGAGGTACTTGTTTATGGCATTTGCTAGAGGGTCGCGCCCCACGGCACCAACTATTTTCTCGGCAAGAGTGCCATTTTTGAAGATTAGGAAGTGGGGTATGCTCATGATTCTGTAGCGGCTGGCAACATCAGGATTTTCGTCTACGTTAACTTTTGCGAACAGGGCTTTTCCTTCAAATTCTTGAGCCAAATCTTTCATCACAGGAGCCATGATTCTGCAGGGCATGCACCAGTCAGCCCAGAAATCAACTATAACTGGTAAATCAGTCTCTTTCAGGAAGTTGTCAAAAGTCGAAGATGACAATTTAACGACGCCCACCGTCTGTTGACTCTTCTTCACCATTTCCTTCATCTTGCTCTCCCTTATCTTTTCAAGCTCTTTATCTTCCGTCAGGGTGGTCACCTCCTGAAGCGTGGGTTCTTTGAACTTTCACTTGAGAGGGCATAATTAAAACATTATGGTTCTGCTTAAGGCTAAACAGTCAATTCTTAATGTGTTTTTGAAACAATTTTAGATTGTGAGAAGCCTGAAGGCTATGCCTCCTGAAAGTAATGCTAGCAAGATTTCGAAGACAGTGATTAGCCATGCTTTTTTCCAGCCGAACTCTTTGACCAAGGCGCCTATAGTGGCTACGCACGGTATGTATAGCATGACTACTAGAGTGAAGACAATCATTTGAACTGGAGTCATAACCTGAGCAAAATTTGTGGTTCCTAAGAGGGTTGCAAGCATTATTAACGTCAGTTCTTTCCTTAATACACCGAAGATCAAGGCTATTCCCGCCATGACAGGTAACCCCAACCAAGTAACCGTTACTGGACTGAATATGTTCGCGATCGGTTCTAACAAGTTTGCAACCTCTGCGAACTTTATTACGAGGCTGCCTGCAATTATGAGGGGAAAAGCCATATGTATAAATTCTCGCAGTCTTGCCCATGTTTGCTTCAAAACCGTTCTCATATGTGGCACTCTGTAGTCGCTCATCTCCATTATTAATGCTGTTGGCTCACCCGGTAGGGCTTTGAAGGCTAGTCTGCCTAGGATGAAGATAATAATCAGGTTGATAATGTAGAGAGCCAGCGCCCATTCAATACCAACGAACGCTCCAACCAATCCAAGAACGATAACTGATGTTGCGGCACAGGGTACAAGTGTGACAACAAAAGCTGTTAGAAGTCTCTCTCTTGTGGTCTCCATTATTCTGCACCCCAGACACCCCGGAACATTGCAACCGAAGCCCAACATGACCGGAATAAAGGCCTTTCCATGCAAACCCATTTTATGCATTAAGTTATCCATCAAAAAGGCGATTCTGCTCAGATATCCAGAGTCTTCAAAAAGGTACAATATGAAGTAGAACGGAAGAATATACGGTAATGCCACTGTGATTCCACCGATAATTCCTTCCATGATGCCTCCCCAGACAAGTTCTCCAACGATTCCAGTTCCGAGAGTATTGTCAAAAATCGGTTTTAATCCAAAAAAGAAATCTCCTAAGAGACCGGATGTATAGTCTCCGAAAGTGAAGATGGAAATAAAAACTGCGAGGACTGTCACGAACAGTATCGGGTAGCCGAAAAATCTGTGGGTTGTTAGTGTATGTAATTTTTCTCGCATAGGCATTTTCATTGGTTCCGTTATCTGCTGAACTTCTTCTGTGATTTTGCTTGCAACTTCGTATCTCTCAGAAGTGACAACAGTTGAAGAAGAGTGACCATGGATTTCCTCAATTTCTTCCCTAAGCTTTTCTGCAATCGCTACAATTTGGGGGCTTATTTTAAGAACCTCTTTCTCAACCTCGTTGTCTTCCTCCAGAAGTTTTATTGCACCCCATCTAGCTGGGTACTTCAACGGAGTTTTTTCGACAAGTTTAGAAATTTTTTCAATTCTTTCTTCAATTTCTTTCCCATATCGCGGTTTCAGAGGTTTTGTTTTCCTTTTTTTCTCAATAACTTTAATTGCTGTTTCCAACAGCTCATAGATGCCTGTCCCACTTACTGCTATGGTTGGAATAACAGGAGTCCCTAAGATTTTCTCTGCTTTCTCATAATCAACCATAATCCCCTTTTTCTTAGCCATATCCATCTGGTTTAGTGCTATAATCATGGGAGTTTCCAACTCGAGGAGCTGCAACGTAAAAAACAAATTTCTTTCGAGAAGAGAAGCATCTACAATGTTTATTACTAGATCAGGTCTTTCGACAGCTATATACTCCCTTGAAATTAACTCCTCTAACGAGAATGTTGACAAAGAATAGATTCCCGGCAGATCAACGACATCTATCGTGTAACCTTTGAAGTGGAGTGTCCCTTCAGCTTTTTCAACAGTTTTTCCCGGCCAATTTCCAATATGCTGGTGTAGACCTGTCAGTTGATTGAATATAACAGATTTACCTACGTTTGCATTTCCTGCAAGAGCAATTGTAAAATGGTTGTTGCTCATCTTTCCACCTGCACAAAAATTCTTCTAGCCATTTCTCTACCTATTGCCAGCCTTGAACATCTCACACAAACTTCTAGGGGTCCATTGAAAGGCGCTGACTTCACTACAGTTACCTTAGTTCCTGGTGTTAGGCCCATGTCCATTAGCCTCTTCGTGAAGCCCGTGTGCCTAGAGTGCCAACCCCACCTTTTCCTTCCTCTATGCCCACCCCTTCCTCTTTTTTTTGGACTAAAATCTGTAGATGTTATGACTCCAGTTTCCCCGTTCTTCAACGCAGTTAGCGGTAACTCCATTAGTTCCTCAGTCCTCCCTCAGTTTTTTTGATGTGAATGATTGACGCTATCTTGTGGTCTAGTGTATGGCTTTTTTTTCCAACCCTAATTGTTAAGGAACCGCTGGGAACTGTTTTCTTTTCAACTTCTACGTGTTCTCCAAGTTTAAGACCTAGTCTAGCAAGATGTTGAAGCGTCTCGGCTTTCTCCTCAGTTATCTTGAAAATGACCCCGCTCATTTTAGCGTTGAGATCGCTGAGAGGCTCTGTTTTTTCTTCAAGTATTTGTCCACATTTTGTCGGTATCGGGTTTCCGTGAGGACATGTTTTCGGGTGCCCTAATGCTTTCTCTAGCGGTTTAATTATTTCTGGTGAAAGGGCGTGTTCTAACTTGCAGGCTGCGTCGTGGACTTCGCTCCAATCCATGTGTAGGATGTCTGTCAATAATCTTTCTGCGAGACGGTGTCTCCTCAGGATGATTGAAGCTATTTTTTGCCCCTTCTCTGTTAACTTTACTCCTCTGTACGGTTCGTGAATTACCAATCCTTTTCTCTCCAAGCTGTCTATGGTGTTTGTAACTGAACCGGGAACCACGTTCAGTTTTCTTGCAAGCTCCATGGTTCTGGCAAAGCCCCTTTTCTTTTCTAGGCGGTAGATTGCCTCAAGGTATTCTTGAGCTTGATTCGACACTTTAATTTCTTCAGCGTTCAAGTCTTCTACCTGCCTAAAGTTACGAGCACTCGTAATTTTACATAACATCGTTATAAATAAACTTTACTCCAAAACCAGAATTATCCATTATTGCACACGATCAGCTGCTCATGGTGTACAACTGTTGTTCCATCATAGGTGAAATAAATCAATCTCTTATGTTGGTATATCCTTCTTTTCAAAGACCCATATGCCAATAATGAGTAACACAATCGCCGCTACAATTAATGCAACGAAACTGTCTGCTTTAAACAGGTTGTCGAAAATCACAGAGGTGTAGTCCCAGTAATTGAAGATGCTTATCGTTTTCATCCATTCTAGACTTTTGGAGAAGCCGCTGAAGGTGTATAAGAAAAACTCCGTGAAGACAAAGGCAAATGTTACACCCATGCCAACCCTTGTTTTTTGGAAGAGAACTGCAGTAAGTATACCAACCGCAACTATGAACATCAGGAATGGTAAACAGCCTATTAATGAAAGGAACACTGTTTCAGCAGTGAATTCATGTAGCAAATCAATGTTGGCTAGGCCACCAACAAGTCCTCCAATTGCTACCAAGATTATGAGAAAGGCGATAATACTCATAGCACAGAACTTCTCTACCAGATAGCGCCTACGGGATATTGGCGTTGACAACATTACATCCATGCGTTTGTTCTCGAAATCGTTTGCAACTACAGAAACAGAAAGGTAGGCAATGTATAAGCCAGCAAGCATCCACCACCAGCTGAAAAACTCAAGGGCTATGAATCCTTTCGGTTCGAGCATGCTAATGTTTCTGCCACCCGTTAAACCCGAATAGGCAGGATTATTTATCAGGTCTTGGAAGGGATCGTCGCCTTTTTCTGTCGCTGCAATACCAATTAAAATGAGGTCAGTTGTTTCTGTTGTTTCAGCTGTGACGGCATAGTACCTTTTTTCTTCAAAGTCTTTTCCAAACGTGATGCTGGTTTCCACTCCTACATATTTGATTTTTGCCGTTACCATGCTTGAGCGATTATCCTCCAACACCATGTAGCCTGTCGCCGTCTCCAGCGGTTCCCACGACAAGGTAATATTGCCACCCTCCTCAGTGGGAAGCTCCAGATTCATCTTGTTTGCTCCTTCCAAATCTTCAGTTAGCGAATCTCTGTATGCGGGAAAGATCAGGGGCATTGCTACGGCGACTACTGTGACGAGTAAACAGAAGATGAGGAGCCCCTTCAATCCGGTTCTGAGTTCCATGTATGTGATTCTGCCGAACATCAGAAACCACCTCTTTTCCGGCTTTTTTCCTTGTAGTATTTCAGAAATAGTTGCTCGAGACTGTACGTTCTTAGGTTCATGTTCAGTATTCGGTGACGAGAAACCGCTTCGATGACGTCGTCGAGATTTTCATGGATGGTTAATGTAAGTTTGCCATTATCCTCCTGTATCTCGCTTACGCCCCTGATTTTGAACTCGTCGACACTAACTGGGTCACTGAATTCAACTTCCAAGACTTTACCCGTTTTTTCTTGAAGTGCCTGAATTTTTTCCACCACTTCCAGATGCCCACTTCTGATGATTGCTACTCTATCGCAAACCTTCTCCACTTCTGCCAGATTGTGCGAAGCCATGAAGACTGTTTTACTCTGTTTCTGTTCTTCTCTTAGAATCCGATAGAACTCCTGCTGCATGAGGGGATCAAGCCCTGAGGTCGGCTCGTCCATAATTATTAGGTCTTGATCAGCCATCAATACCTGAACGATGCCCACTTTTTGTTTGTTGCCTTTTGATAGCTCGTTTGTTTTTCTGTCGAGGTCAAGTTCGAGCCGTTCAGCCAAAGACGCCATCTTTTTCGTTGAGGGATAATTGCTTAACGCGAGCAGGTATTTGAGGTAAGATTTTACTTTCACTGAGGGAATTAAGCCGAAATCTCCGGGTAGATATCCAGTCTTTTTTCGTATCTCAACAGCGTCTCTGTGAGAATCCATTCCGAATATGGTTATTTTTCCAGCTGTTTTTGAGATTAGGGCAAGGCTACTGCGTATGGTGGTTGTTTTTCCTGCTCCGTTAGGTCCAAGAAAACCCATTACTTCGCCCTTGTCTACAGAAAGACTCAGGTTCTTGACGCCTACGTGTTTTCCATAAAGTTTTGTGAGGTTTTCTATGATGATCGCTGCTTCTTTTTTCATGGCAGTCACCATATCATAATTTTCATAAATCTGATAATTTCCAAATCTCTGGATAATTACCATAATTATGGAAAACTATATAAAACTTTCCTTTGCTATGATAACACATGAGTTCCATTCAAGAAATCAAAGACGGATTCATCCGAGTTTACGAAGACCTTATGCGCGCAAGAGGGATGCCAACAATCATGGGCAGAACCATGGCCGTTCTCCTTCTTGAGGGACGTGAATTAAACCACAAAGAAATCGCACACCTAACAGGCTATTCTATGGCTTCAGTTAACAGAACATTGAACCAACTGGCCAACTTCAAGCTGATCCACAAACACAAGGACCCTGTAAAGAAACATTACGTTTTTCACGTTAACGTTGATTTTTCTGGATTATTTGCTGACATTATAGAGAAAATGGTGGGCGCCTACGAAACACAGAGTAACGAGATTAATGAATTACTCCAGAAATTGGATTCGCTCGAGTCTGAAGAGGTAGAGCAGGCTGAAGTTGATCGATTACGGACTGTATTGGAAAATTTCAATAAGATTATGAAAGTTACGGCTGAAGTTTTGGGTGACATGGCGAAAGAACTGCGTTCTCGAAAAAGTTTCGGCTAATTCCTTGAGGATTTCGTGTTAATAGTCGTTCGAAGCGTAATGCAGTAGCACTACTGAAGATATATCTTAAAAAGAAATAGTTAAATATTTTCAAGAACACGAAGTACTATAGAGAAACGACCAAGCAACACCACAAAGCCGCTTTCCAATCACCTGAACATCACAAAGGGCACCAACCACCATACATCCAGTAATGTCGTGAGGAGGGAAAAAATATGGTTAAAGAAAAGAGAAAAAGAATTGTTCTCGACATTGGTGGAATGCATTGCGCTACTTGTGCCCAGACGATAGAGAAACGATTACCCAAATTGAAAGGAATAATTTACGCATCAATCAATCTTGCAGCAGAAAAGGCAATTATTGATTATGACCCAGACTTGGTTGATCAAAAAGCTATCGAAGACGCAATCAGTGAAATAGGCTACAAGGTTATTCATCAAACCATTTCACTAAAAATTAGTGGAATGCATTGTGCCACCTGCGTACAAACCATAGAGAAAGCCCTCAACAAAAAAGAGGGCGTATACAAGGCCACGGTCAACCTTGCATTAGAAACGGCAACCGTAGAATATAACACAGAACAGATCAGCCTAGCGGGAATTAAAAAAGTCATACGGGACATAGGATACGATGTTATCGAACCTGAAGAAGGCGTGGAAGACGCAGAGAAAAAGGAACAAGAAAGAAACATACGATCACTAAAATACAAGTTAGCGTTTTCCGCGGCAATCAACATACCCGTAGTAGTCTTCAGTTACTGGAATTTGCTTCCCTTCACTCTCCCAATAGACAATTACATTCCTCTCATATTGTTCTTCTTAGCTACCCCCGTTCACTTCATAGTTGGACACAGCTTCTTCGTAGGCGCATACAAAGCACTTAGAAACAAAAACCCAAACATGGACGTGTTAGTCACAATAGGCACCTCAGCAGCCTACTTCTACAGCGTATTCGTCACTTTCTTCTACAAAGTCTTCGCTATATTCTCTGGAGAAGGAAACCTGTACTATACAACCGCTGTCTCCCTCATGACTTTCCTCATTCTAGGCAAACTATTAGAAGCAATAGCCAAAGGCAGAACATCCGCGGCTATCAAAAAACTCTTGGGACTCCGAGCTAAAACAGCTCGGGTTATACGCGATGGCAACAAGATGGAGATTCCTGTAGAAGATGTTCAAGTTGGAGACATTGTTGTAGTTAGACCCGGAGAAAAGATTCCTGTTGATGGCACTGTCATCGACGGTTACTCGGGAGTTGATGAAAAAGTGATAACCGGAGAAAGCATACCTGTGGAAAAGAAGGCAGGCGACGAGGTTGTTGGGGCAACCATAAACAAAACAGGTGTGTTGAAGTTTAAAGCAACGAAGGTTGGAGCGGACACGGTTCTTGCTCAGATCATAAGATTGGTTGAAAGCGCTTTGGGATCAAAAGCACCCATCCAACGACTGGTAGATGTGGTTAGCAGTTATTTTGTCCCAGCTGTGCTGATTACTGCGACGGCTGCGTTTCTTGTTTGGTATCTGGTAGGGATGGGTTTCGTATTCGCTCTTACAGTTTTCATTGCGGTCTTGATTATTGCTTGTCCATGTGCTATGGGCTTAGCTACTCCAACTGCCATCATGGTGGGTGTTGGAAAGGGTGCAGAAAATGGAATTTTAATCAAGAGCGGCGAAGCCTTGGAGACAGCTCACAAACTTCAGGCGATAGTGTTCGACAAGACTGGAACATTGACTAAAGGAGAACCTGAAGTCACCGACATTGTTCCAGTATTCTCCACCGCCAAGAAAGCTAAACAACTAGGTGAGGAGGAGCTTTTACAGCTTGCAGCTATCGCAGAGAAGAACTCAGAGCATCCCCTTGGAGAAGCAATCGTAAAGAGAGCGATGGAAATGGGAATCAAAGTTGTAGACCCCGATTTCTTTAATGCAATACCTGGGCATGGAGTGGAAGTGAAGTATGATGGTGCAGAAATTTTGCTTGGCAACCGGAAGTTGATGGAGAAAAACAAGATAGACTTAGAGCAGCTTGATGAGAAATTGAAGGCGCTGGAGGAGGATGGAAAAACCGCCATGCTCGTCGCTTTAGACAAGAAGGCTGTTGGGATAATTGCTGTGGCTGATACTTTGATGGAGTATTCTGTAGAGGCGGTGAAGACTCTTCAGAAGATGGGTCTTGAAGTGGTCATGCTTACTGGGGACAATGAAAGAACTGCGAAGGCTATTGCGCGACAAGTTGGCGTTGACAGGGTTTTGGCGGAGGTGTTGCCGGGAGACAAGGCTAATGAAATTAAGCGGTTGCAGGATGAGGGCGAGATAGTGGCGATGGTGGGGGATGGAATAAATGATGCTCCTGCTTTGGCGCAGGCAGATATTGGTATAGCGCTTGGAAGTGGGACTGACGTGGCGATTGAGACAGGTGACATCGTGTTGGTCAAAAATGATTTGAGAGATGTAGTCACCAGCATACAGTTAAGCAGAGCAACAATGAGCAAGATTAAGCAAGGGTTATTCTGGGCTTTCGCTTACAATACCGCCTTAATCCCCGTTGCAGCTGGAATCTTATACCCCTTCTTCGCTATTTTGTTGGATCCTGTTTTTGCGGCTGCAGCAATGGCGACCAGTTCGGTGTCTGTGGTTACTAATGCTTCGCTTCTGAAGAGGTTTAAACCACGAATAGGTAACTAGAATTAGGAGATGTGGTTGAGGAGGTGAATTGTGCATGGAAATTGATCCAGTTTGTAAGATGGAAGTGGATGAGAAGACGGCGAAGTTCAAGTCGGTTTACAAGGGCAAAACCTACTATTTCTGTGCTCCTGGTTGCAAGATAGTGTTTGACGAGAACCCAGAAAAGTATCTTTAAACATACTATTTGCTTGGTAGAGATAGAGTTATAGCTTTGAAGCATGAAGTTTAGGCTGCCGGGGTGGCTGAGTGGCTCAGGCGGTGGGCTGCAGACTCACTACACATGGGTTCAATTCCCATCCCCGGCTCCATAACCTAGTCATTCTGACTAATGGTTATCAAAAGAGATAATTATGTTGTTGTTATTGATGTTAATGGGGATATCTTATGTCAGAATGTTGGTGTGATTGTGGAGGAAAAGTAACTGAATATTCAGCTAATGTAAAAGTGTGCCAAAAATGTAAGAAATCTCCCAACTTGGACACTTTACTTGATTTGCTTAAAGAAATGGGAGCACAAGAGGAAACCCTCAAAAACCTCAAACAAGACTTGAAGTATGTTCCAGTGTGATTGTACCCAAAAATCAAGTGTAAAACCTAGTTTCTTTAGGACTTAATTTTTCTTCTAAACACTATCACAAACAAAGTGAACGTCAAGCATAGTGGCAATATAATCCATGAGGGAAATTCTGGAATCACGGCAATATCACTTGGGTTCACGAGTGGGTAGTTGTCTCGATTGTTTTCGTCTATAGTGTAAGATATGTCTCCTATGCCGTCCCCGTCACTGTCTATACCGTCATAATCGCTCCAGTAATTCCCCAAAGTACCATTATCCCACAAAACAATGTCTGTGCCGTTGCTCCCCATGTGAATGTTCTCAAACTCCACTTCGTTTGGGAGCACCTGTTCATAATTGTCAACAAACAAGTTGCCGAAAACTTTGTTGCCCACTCCACTGACAGCAACATCTCCACTGTTTGGAAAATTTAGCAAAACCACACCAGCGTTATTATGTGTAATGTTGTTTCCGTAAATTGTGGCGTTGTGGCAGCCTTCAGCAAACCGTATTCCCCAACCGTTTTCTGTTATGTTGTTTCCATAAACGTTGTAAGGTCCATAATAAACAAGGTTTAAGCCGCGTGCGTTGTTGGAAATGTTGTTTTCGCCAACTGTGATGTTTCTGGATGCACCTATGTCTATGCCGTACCCGTTTTCTGTTATGTTGTTTCCTGTAATAACGATGTTTTCTGCAAATGAACCCGAAATGCCACATCCAGTGTTTCCTGTTATATTGTTTCCGGAAATAAGCAGGTCGTTTCTTTGTGGTCTGATGCCTTCAGAGTTGTTTAAGATGTTGTTGTTGATTATTCTGCATCCTGAAGGGTATGGTTCAGCGTAATAGTTCGCAATTGCTATTGCTACGGGGCAGTTTGTTATTGTGAAACCTGAGAGGGTTACGTTTGGGGCGGCAAGCCTAATTGCAACATCATTCTCCGGATACATGCCAAAAACTCCTAAAATTGTGGTGTCTTCTGGGTCTTCACCGATTAAGGATAACATTTTATTGATGACCAATGTTGTGTTCTCATCCACATGGTAAACTCCATTTTTCACAAACACCGTGTCCCCCTCAGCGGCGTTATCTATGGCTGCCTGAATTGTGGAATAATCGTCAGGAACAACAATCGTTTTTGGCTCCGCCGTCACTACCCCAATTTGCAAAATTGAAACTAGGGCAAAACAGAGAATCAACAGTAGAATAAGAGCTGCTCTTTGCTTCCCCATTTCTAGGACCAATAAACACTTCACTAACAAAAAAATAAAAGCATTTTTATCAAGAAACTTTGACCAAATCATACTAAGTGATTGCGGGTATAGTCAAGAAAATTTGACCAAACAAGTTATCGAGAGTTTCTCAGAACATTTTCATTATATAGATTGTGCCTTTTCCGTCTCGTGCTCCAAGACCCATAGTGTCATTGGCAGCTATAGTCTTTTTTTCGGGAAAGAGTTTGTTCAGTGTATAAACACCTGCGTCGCAAGCCAAAACTATCAAAACATCCCCCTCATATTGTGGCTTCTTAACCAAATCAAGATTGCAACACATCGGAATTAAATCCTCATCAACAACAGAAAAACCATCCTTTCTTAACCTCGCAGCCACTTCTTCCATTTTGGCTTTTCCTCCTGTTTCACAAGCCCTAGCACAAGAATTACAGGCAACAACTCCAATTCTTTCTCCTTTGTGCAGTAATCCCACAATAACTCCATAAGGTTTACAGCTTGTAATAATCATCTAATCCACCTAAATTTGCATAGTAACACTTTATTATTAAAACCTTTTCCAATTTCTGCACTTGCCCAAACAATCTACCATCTAACACAACTTTTTCGCAATTGACGTTAGATGTCTGCCTAATCTCCTAGCCAACTTCAACTCGTTAGCTGAGGGCATACGTTCACCCCTTGGACCAGCAATGGTTGAAGCTCCGTATGGTGAACCCCCACTTCTTTAATTATGTTTAACTTTTTCAAAAATGCTAAATAGCTTTTAGCTGAGCCAATAATGAGGCGTGATGTGTTTGATGAAAGAAATTATATTCACTGAAAAGGCTCCAAAACCCGTAGGTCCCTACTCACAGGCTATACGAAGCGGCGATTTTGTCTTCGTTTCAGGTCAAATCGCCATTAATCCAAAGGCCTCAAAAATTGTTGCGGGAGGAATTGAAGCGCAAACAACTCAGGTATTAGAGAACATAAAAAACATCCTTGAAAGTGTTAATCTGAGTTTAAGTGATGTCGTGAAAACTTCGGTGTTCCTCAGTGACATCAGCAACTTTCAAGCTTTCAACAGTGTCTACAACAAATATTTTGAGAGCAACCCCCCAGCGAGAACTACGGTCCAATGTACCCTCATGGATGGATTTTTAGTAGAAATAGACGCAATAGCCAAAAAATCTTAATGGAAAAAGAGAAAGGGAGGAGTTTGCCTCCTATTCAACGTGGACTCTGAAGAGGTCTATGTCTTCCGCCATGTCTCTTGTGCTCTTCAAGAATTCCCTGACTGCCCGTTCGACATCCTTGGATTGAGTTATGTACCTTCCGACAATAATTATGTCCGCTCCGTTTGCCAATGCTTCCGGCGCTGTCTCCGGAGTTATTCCACCAGCAACGGCAACCAAAAACTTCTTGTCTTTGAAGGTTTGTCGCATCTCCTTGATGATGTCCCAACGAGTCTTACCTGTTTGCTCCACATCTATGCCACGATGGAGAATCACAACATCGGGTAACATTTTGAGCGACTGAAGCTTTCCGACAGGGTCTTCGACGTTCATCATGTCAACTACTGCGTATATTGCTAACCTCTTGGCTTCATGGATGAATTTGTTAATTGTTTCTGCAGCTGCTAACCCAGCGACTACAACAGCGTCGGCAGTTTCCTCAAAAGCTAGGTCAACCTCCACTTTTCCAACGTCCAAAGTTTTGAGGTCCGCTACGATAAACAGATCCTTAGCTACCTTTCGCAACTCCCGAATCACATTCACACCATATTTCTTCAGCAGCGGAGTGCCAACCTCCAGAATTATTCTATCGCTCTCCGGCAGTTCGTTTATGATCTTCTTCACTCTTTCTACGCTGGGAATGTCGAGGGCTATCTGCAGGTATGGAGGTCTCCACAGTCTAGGCACTTGGAAGCCCATTATCGGATGTTTTGCCCTGTCTTTGTCATACATGATTTTCTTCAGCGAAGGATAGTTCTCTAAGGCTCTCTTCAAAGCCAGTTTTGTGGCTCCATAATTATAGTGGTAGATGCTGCGGTAATCTTTAGCTTGTGGATGAATAAAGACGCTGCATACAATCAACCAGTCGTCCACTTTATCCTCTGGAATGATTCCTTCCTCAACGGCGTCGGCAACCGCCTTTGCTACAGCTGCCTGAGCAGGACCAAAAATCTTCCCTGCCTGATCCATGTTTTTCACAGTGACCTTTGGCACAAGAAGAGTGTGAGGTTTGGGTGGAAGATTCGGTCTTATAACTGCTAACAGCGGAGTGTGACCAGCAGACAAGGTTGACAAGCCGTTGGCAAAGGCTTTCCCAACTGGACCGTCTTTGTCTCCAATTAGTAAATCTACGTGGGCAATTTCTGTGCCTTCACCCATCAAAGCCTCGCCAATCAGATACGTGGCTTCTCTACGCCTCTCTCGGGCTTCCGCAGTTAACATTTTCCTTTCATTTACCTCTGCAAAATCTACGTCAAACTCTCTCATCCACTGGTAAAGTGTATCCCTGTGTATCCCTAGGATTTCTGCGGTGCCTTTAATTGTCGGTTTTAGTGACCTACTTCCCCGAGTTCTCCTCGTTTCCCTCTCTTTTTTCTTCGCTTTCACAAGTAACTTGATGAATTCGTCTCTGGTTTCCGGTTTTTTTCCGTCAAATTCTGACACAACATCACTCTCGATAAGGGGATTAACTGAACGCCTATAAAAATGTGTCGGATTAAAAACAGTAATCTTTACTAAATCCGACACTTTATTGAGGGAAATCCTTTTCAAAAAGAATCTTTCCGACACTTTTCTTTTGACTTTCAACAACCAACAATTCTCGGGAATCTGAATGTGATGACTGACACTGGAATATTATGCTATTTCGTCATCTTTTACAGGTCGAATGCTCGTGACTGAACAACGAGAAAAGAATTCTTATGGTGTTGGGTTTTTTGGTTCAGCTTTGTGGGTTCGTAGTGTCGAACCTAATGTTTTCTGTGCTGTTTTGCGTTGTCTAGTTTCTATTATTTTGATCTGTGGTTCTTTTCTTCGCGTTTTTTCTTTTCGTCCACTGCTTCTCTTATCCATTCAGAAGGCCTACTGACGGTCTTCAGATACTTCAACTGATCTGCAGTTAGGCGTACTCCATAGTGAAGTTTCTTTTTGCTCATGGATTACACCAATTTAATCAATATTAAAAATAGAGAAAAGCTTTATGAAGTCAAAATATTAACCCGTAATATCTCCCAGTTTCTCATAAGAAATCGTCAAACCACATTGGTGCAGAATTTCGGGCAAAGAAATGTAAATAAGTGACGTAGTGCTCAGAAACCAGCAAAATGCCCTAATTGAGATTTTGGGAGGAACCCGAAGATGGAAGATGACTTTTTCAAGTTAACTCTTAGGTTAATCAAAGAAAGCGAGAACCATGAAAGATACCGTGGCGAGGAGTGCATTAATCTGATTGCAAGCGAGGGCCTCAAATCTCCAGCCGTGAAGGAGATGTTGAGCCTGTCACAGGACTTAGAGTGCAGATACGCTGAAGGAGAAAATGACCTCAAAGGCCACGTTAAGACGAGGCACTATCAAGGACAAAAATACATGACAAAAATCGAGAATATCGCAGCGGACTTGATGAAAGATCTGTTTGGGTGCAATTGGACTGACGTTAGACTCGTCTCGGGCACTCATGCAAACCTCGCTACTTTCAAGGGTTTGTCGATGGCGACAAAAAATAACCGGATGGTAGTCTCGCCCCTCAGCGCCGGAGCTCACATCACCCATGACTACTCTGGACTAGCAGGAAGAGTCTTAGGGTTGGAAACTATCAACCATGCCTACGACATAGACGAATTGAACATAGACGCCGAAAAGTCAGCAACAATAATTGACTCAACTAGACCCGGCATAGTGACCTTCGGAGGCAGCCTCTTCCAGTTTCCCCATCCAATCAAAGAACTAGCAAAAGTCGCCAAGGAGACGGGCGCTTACGTTGTCTACGACGCAGCCCATGTCTTAGGTTTGATTGCTGGCGGAGAATTTCAGGACCCTTTCCGTGAAGGGGTGGATTTCATAAGTGCTTCGACCCACAAAACTTTTCCAGGACCACAAGGCGGAGTTATCCTCGCCAATTCTGGGGACGAAAGGATGAATAAGGCAATTAAGAAGGTACAACATGCAGTCTTTCCGCTCACCACCTCAAACACTCATCTTGGGAGGCTTCCTGCTTTGGGTTTAGCAGCCTTGGAACTGAAACTTTATGGTAAGGATTTGGCTAAACAAACGGTTAAGAACGCTCAGACGGCGGGCAAGTGTCTGTTTGAGAGTGGTGTGAAAGTTTTGGGAGAAAAGAATGGTTTTACAAAGTCTCATCAGATTGCTGTTGACGTTCGAGATTATGGTGGCGGACGAAAAATTGCCTCAAACTTAGAGGAAGCCAACATCATTTTGAACAAGAATCTTCTGCCCTATGATGATCAGCATAACCGTAAGGACCCGTCGGGGCTCAGGATTGGTTTTCAGGATGTGACTAGGAGAGGTTTCAAGAAAGGAGACATAGAGTGCTTGTGTTCTTTGATCTTGGATGTCGTGAAGGATAAGAGGAAACCTGCTGAAGTGAGAAAGGATGTCATCAAATTGAGGCAGAACTTCAAGGAGATTAAATACGGTTTCCAAACAGTCAACGAAGCTAAAGACTACCTCATGAAATATGCTTAGACAATGCATATCAACTGTATGTCCGATTTCAACTCGTATTTAGCCTACGTTTTTTACATACGATAATCTTTTATACCAGAAGGGCTTCTGTCTTTTCAAACAAAGGAAACTGGGCATATGAATAGCCACTCGATGACTTCAACGAATAATTTTTGGCAGTTCTATAGCTTTGGCTATTTCTTTTATCGCTAAGCCCAGTTAGCTACAAAAAACGCATCTTAGCTTTCTGGGCTTCATGGAGGGTTTTAGTATATTGAAACAGAATAAGGAAAAAAACCGCAAAAGAATTGTAGTCAAATACGGAGGTTCCAGTCTCGCAGACCACGAGCACATATTGAGGGCAGTTACGGCAGTTGCTGAAGAAGCAAAAAAACATACACAGATAGTCGTAATCGTTTCGGCTATGGGAAAGACAACTGATTCGCTTCTTCACGCCGCCAAGAATGCATCTAACGGCAAGATACAGAAGAGAGAATTAGATGAGATTCTGGCAATGGGGGAGAGAACAAGCATCAGAATAATCGCCGTCGCATTGAAAGCACAAGGAGTGAAATCTCGTTTCGTAGACCCTCTCGACTCAGAGTGGCCAATCATAACAGACGATACTTTCTCGGATGCAAATCCACTCTTAGATGTATGTTACGAAAGAGCCAAACAAAATGTGCTTCCCCTTGTTGAGAAAGGAATCATCCCTGTGATTGCAGGTTTCGTTGGCAAAACAAAAGACAACAAGATGACCACTCTCGGCAGGGGTGGAAGCGACACAACCGCCTTCATCTTAGCGAAAGCTCTGGAAGCTGATGAACTCATTCTAGTTACCGATGCCGAGGGAATTATGTCTGCCGACCCCAAAGTAATAGGCAACCCGCAACGGCTTCAAGAAATTGATGTGAACACTTTGGTTGGATTAGCGGATTCAGGAACAAAATTCATTCATAGGAAGGCTCTGCGATACAAAGATTCGTCAATCAGAGTTAGAGTAATCAAGCACAGCCACGGCAATCTGAATGCTGAAGGCACTTTAATCAAGGGAGCCCTCTCGGCGGAGCTAGATGTAGCTCTAGCAAGTCCATCTCCTGCTATGTCGATCACAGTTGTAGGTAAAGGTGTCTCTGAACAACCTCAAGTTATAAAAGAGCTGACTGAAACAGTGAAAAATCACGCACAACTGCTGGGTTTATCAGTGAACTACGACTCTATGATACTATACGCTTCAGAGAATTCTAATTCGAATCTGCTTCTCGGAAAAATTCATGAAGTAATCCTGAAACATGAGGAAACCTTAGCTATGTCTGTCAGAAAACAACTAGCCTTTCTCAAAATCAAAGGTGTCGGCTTAGAAAAGACTCCGGGTCTCACTGGAAAAATATCTGAAGCTCTTAGGTTAAACGCCATTAACATCTTTGGTCTAATGACTATCACTTCCAGTATTCTGCTGTTTGTAGACTGGAAGGAAAAAGAGAAAGTCCTAAAATTAGTTAAGAACGCTTTAAGAGGTGACTAAAAATGTTGAAAGCAGCTGTTTTAGGCGCAACAGGTAACGTCGGACAAATCTTCGTTCAATTGCTAGAGGGGCACCCATGGTTCGAGGTTACAGTTTTGGCAGCCTCGGAAAGAAGCAAGGGAAGAACATATGGTGAGGCATCAAGATGGAGACAATCAACTCCGATTCCAGAAGCTGTCGCCCAGATGGAAGTCGTAGACATAAAACCAAAGGCCATAAAGGATGTTGACGTGGTCTTCTCAGCTTTGCCCTCAGCGGTTGCTAGGAAGACCGAGGAAGACTTCGCTTCGGATGGATACGTTGTGGTTAGCAACGCCTCTGCCCATAGAATGGACCCTGATGTTCCCATGTTAAATCCTGAAATAAACTGTAGCCACGTCAGCCTCATCGAGAAACAACGCAAAAAAAGAAAGTGGGACGGTGCCATCGTAACAAACCCAAACTGCAGCACAACAGTGCTAACTCTGCCCCTGAAACCGATTTTCGACGAATTCGGCATCAAAAGCGTCATCGTATCCACTATGCAGGCAATCTCAGGCGCCGGATATCCGGGAGTTGCTTCCCTAGACATTGTAGACAATGTTATCCCCTACATCGGGGGAGAGGATGAAAAGATGGAGACTGAAACACAGAAGATATTGGGCTCTCCTTCAAAGCCCGCAGATTTCAAGGTCTCAGCCAGCTGCAACAGGGTTCCAACAATTGATGGTCATATGATGACCGTCTTTGTGGAGATGAAAAAGGAAGCTGAGCCCAAAGCCGTAGCAGTTGCCATGGAAAACTTTGTTGGGGAACCCCAAAAACTCAATCTTCCATCAGCTCCAGAAAAGCCTGTAGTTGTTAGGCAGGAGAATAATCGACCGCAAACTAGACTGGACAGAATGGAAGGCAAGGGGATGAGCACTGTAGTGGGCAGAATCAGAAAGGATCCAGTGTTAAATGGAGTTAAATTTGTGGCTTTAGGTCACAACACAATACGGGGAGCCGCTGGATGCGGTGTCCTCAATGCAGAATACTTGAAAGTAAAAAAATTCATCTAAAAGGAGATGGAACCTTTGGAAACAGGTAAAAAAAGGCGTTTGAAAAGAATTTTCCGAGATGACAACCGAACCGTTATTGTTCCCATGGATCATGGCGTCACGATTGGTCCTGTTAGGGGGCTCGTTGACATGCAAGAGATTGTTGACAAGCTGTTGCAGGGAGGAGTGGATGCAGTCATTCTCAATAGAGGCATAGCTAAATACGTTGACACTGGAAACGCCGGTTTAATCGTTCACTTGTCTGGAATCACGAAACATTGCCCTGACCCCAACAACAAAGTTCAAATCTGCTCTGTGCAAGACGCTGTTAGATTGGGAGCGGATGCTGTTTCAGTCCACGTTAATGTGGGTGCCAAACATGAAGATAGTATGATTGCAACGATGGGGAAGGTAGCTTGCGAGTGCGACGATTACGGCATGCCACTGCTGGCTATGATGTATCCTAGAGGTCCAAGCATAAAGAATCCACACGCTTTGGATATGGTTGCTCACGCTGCTCGGTTAGGGGCGGAGTTGGGAGCCGACGTGATAAAGACAAACTACACTGGCGACGCTGAATCCTTCAAAGAGGTAGTAAAAAGCTGTCATGTTCCTATCATTATCGCTGGTGGTCCAAAAGTGGAGACCGTGAAAGAGGTTTTGCAGATGGTGCAAGGCGCCATGGAAGCTGGAGGAGCAGGTCTCTCCATCGGCAGAAACGTGTTCCAAAACGAAAACCCCGCAAAGATGGTTAATGCTCTCTCAGCTCTTGTCCACAGAGGGACATCAGTCGGCGAAGCTTTGAAGATTCTTGGTGAATCCAGATGAAAGAAGTTTGGATTAGCATAGATGAATCGATTCCCGAAGACCAAAAAGGTAAGTTGTTGAAGTCTGCAGCGAAATTGTGTGATGCCTTGTTGGTTGGCGCAAAGGATGTGGAGAAAGCTAAGAAGAGTGGAAGCAAGGTAGCTTCAAGTTCTGGGGAACCCGACATCAATGTTCTTTCAACTTTCGACGGAGAAAAAGTGAAGGCGCTAAAGGGAACAGGAAAAAGTGTTGCTGTGAAGATAACCATCGAAGGGAAGGAAGACGAAGAAACCGCCATAGAAGCCGCAGAACTTTCAGCCGATTACATAATTGTTAACACGCCGGACTGGAAAATTATCCCATTAGAAAACCTCATCGCCAAGAGCAGAGGAAAAACCAAACTGTTGGCAGAAGTTTCCGGCGCAAAAGAAGCAAAGCTGGCTTTAGAAACTCTGGAATTGGGAGCCGATGGAGTGGTCCTTAAAACAGCAGATATTGAAGAACTCAGGGAAGCAGCTGATTTTGCCAAGAAAGAAGCTCTTAAGCTTGAGTTGGTTGCTGTCCAAGTTGTTGAATTGAAAGAAATCGGAACTGGCGCTAGAGTCTGCATCGACACGGTTGACCTTATGAAGCCGGGAGAAGGAATTCTTGTGGGCGCCCAGTCATCCAGTTTGTTCTTGGTTCAGGCTGAAGTTCATGAAAGCCCATACGTGGAGACACGTCCCTTCAGAGTGAACGCGGGACCCCTTTCGTTATACACTCTTTCTTCGCTCAGCAGAACTAGATATCTGTCCGAACTGAAGTCTGGGGATGAAGTTCTCATAGTGGATAGGGAAGGAAAAGTTAGGTCAACTAACGTTGCGCGGGCAAAGATCGAGTGGAGACCCATGCTTCTCATCGAAGCTGAATACAAGGGAAAAAGGTTAAAGACGATTGCCCAGAACGCGGAAACCATAAGGGTTGTGACTCCGGAAGGCTCTAAAGCAGTGACGGATTTGGAGAAAGGCGACAAGATATTGGCTCGCGTGGAAGAGGGCGGCAGACACTTCGGGACATTGGTTAAAGAAGAAGCCGTGATAGAGCGTTGACCATCAAAGTCTGCGTTTCAGTTCCGCCTACGACAATAACTGAAGCTTTTGACCTGATAGAGAAAGCTGAAACTTACCTTGCGGACTTGATTGAAATACGGCTTGACAGCCTCAAAAAACATGACAGCCTAGCAGACCTTGCACGTTCTAGCAAAACGCCCTTAATAGCTACAAACAAATCAACAGCAAACCACGGCAAATTCACGGGAAGCGAAGACAAACGCCAAAAAATCTTGTTAGATGCCGCTAGAAACGGCTTCGAATACGTAGATGCCGATTTATCTATTCCCAACATGCAAGAATTAATCGCCAGCCTAAAAGAACTGGGAGCAAAACCCATAGTTTCTTTCCATGACTTTGAACAGACTCCTGCCTTATCACAACTTAACAAGGTTCTTGAGGAGGAAATTGAAGCAGGAGCTGAAGTCTACAAGATAGTGACTACAGCCAGACGAGTCGAAGACAACATAAAAATTTTAGACTTCGTTTCTAAAGCTTCCAAAAAAGCCAAGATAGTTTGTTTTGCCATGGGAGAACTAGGCAAACCCTCCAGGCTTCTGTCTCCGGTTTTTGGTGCCTTTTTTACTTTCGCTTCCCTTGATGAAAAAAGTAAAACCGCAAAAGGACAACTAACCATCCAAGAAATGAAAAGCGCATACGAGGCTCTGGGGCTAAAATAAATGGAAATCTCCGGAACAAGCAAAGTTTGCGCCATAATCGGCGACCCGGTAGGGCATTCCTTAAGTCCCGTGATGCACAACGCCGCCTTCAAAGAGTTGGGGTTAAATCTTGTTTACGTGGCTTTCACAGTAACAAGAAACGAGCTGAAAGAAGCCATTTCAGGCGCAAGAACATTGGGTCTGCGCGGATTAAACGTGACCATGCCCCACAAAAACGCTGTCATGAAATACTTGGATAAGATAGATTCAACTGCGAAAGCTATTGGTGCAGTGAACACTATCCTTAACAACAAAGGAAAACTAATCGGCTTCAACACAGACGGCACCGGCGCCATGATTGCCCTTCAAAAAAATGGCGTATCTCCGGTCGGGAAGAAGTTTGTTCTCTTAGGAGCTGGAGGCGCAGGAAAAGCAATAGCGTTCCAAGCTGCGCAAGATGTGGAGGAACTCGTTATCCTTAACAGAACCTCAGAAAAGGCAGAAATGTTAGCTGAAGTCCTTCACAAGAAATTCGGAAAAAAAGTGAAAGGTGGAGCCCTCTCATCTGAGATTCTGAAGGAAGAGTTGAGAGACGCGGATATTCTGGTTAACGCCACCTCTGTAGGCATGCATCCAGACGTTAACAGGAATATAGTTCCCAAGTCTTCCCTGAGACCTGACTTGTGCGTGATGGACATAATCTACAGCCCCTTGGAAACCAAGCTTGTGTTGGATGCAAAGGCTGTGGGAGCCAAAGTTGTATCGGGTCTTGAGATGCTTGTTTACCAAGGAGCTGTCTCTTTCGAAATCTGGACCAACTGCTCTGCCCCAGTTGAAGTTATGAAGAAAGCTGCCTTGAACAAACTAGAGGAACAGGGTGTCCACCATTGAAGGGAAGAGCTGAGGCAATAACTCACGGAGCAGCAACAATAATAAACGCCATAGCAACAGGCAAGGGAGCAGCCATAGGCGTAAACCTTTGGACAAAAGCCACAGTCACCCTCACAGAAGAACCCGGAAACATTGAGGCAAAGATTCTGTCCGATTCTTCAGAAAACCCAGTTTTAGCAATCAAGACGGTTGAGACGGTTCTCAAACATTTCAAGTTGGAAAGGAAATTCGGCGCCAAAATTGAAACCCAGTCTAACATTCCAATAGCTAGGGGTTTGAAGAGCAGTAGTGCAGCGGCTAATGCCATAGCCTTGGCAATCACAGCTGCCTTAGAACGTAGCGTAGAAGACGTTACTTTGGTGAAGTTAGGCGTCAATGCGGCTATGGACGCAAAGGTTACTATAACCGGTGCCTTTGACGATGCCTGCGCCTCCTATTTCGGAGGAGTCGTAATTACGGACAACAAAAAACGAAGAATAGTTAAACGTTTTGAACTGGCTGAATCCCCAGTTGTGCTCTTCTATGTTCCAGCCGCAAAGACTTACACTGCAAGTTCCGATGTTAAGCGAATGAAAAATGTGGCTCCAGTTGTTAAGATAGCATACAAAGAAGCTCTGAAGGGAAACTACTGGGCTGCCCTAACCCTGAACGGTTTGATCTACTCCTCGGCATTAGGCTACGATTCATCTTCAGCTGTAGACGCCCTCACTGCAGGTGCCTTAGCCTCAGGGTTGTCTGGTACAGGACCTGCAGTTACTGCCATCGTTCCAGAAGAGAAAGTAGACCTCGTGAAAGAGGTCTGGCAGAAGCGTGAAGGAGAAATCTTGGAGGCTCGAATTAACCAAGAGAAAGCTAAGGTGGTGAGCTGAAAAGATGGAGGTTGTAGTCGAGAGAAGCCGTCATCTGGAAGGAATGGTCTCGGCTCCTCCGTCAAAAGCTTACACTCACCGAATACTCATAGCCGCTTCATTGTCAAAGGGGCCCTCCGAAATATCGGATCCTCTGCTCTCTGATGACACTCAAGCAACTTTACGGGCAATAGAAGCATTAGGGGCAAAAACGGAGTTAAAAGAGAATGTTTGGACAATTAATGGGCAAGAGGCACTTAAGACTCCTAATTATCCCATAGATTGTAGAGAATCGGGTTCTACTCTCCGTTTCATGATTCCAGTAGCCGCCCTCGCCCCAGGTCCTTCAACCTTTGTTTTAGGTTCCTCTCTTGAGAAACGACCGGTAGCCCCACTACTTGAAACCCTCAAGCAACTTGGAGCTGAATCTTCTCTACAGAAAAAAGAAGACGGTTCCTTTGTTGAGGTTCATGGAGGAGGAATCAATGGAGGAAAAACTTCGATAAGGGGAGACATAAGCTCCCAATTCATCTCCGGACTATTATTTGCCTGTCCAAAAGCAAAGGAAGACACTGAAATCACGGTAACCACAAAACTGGAGTCTAAGGGCTACGTTCAAATGACCATGGAAATAATCGCCAAACACGGCATCAAAGTAAGAATAATATCCGACTTTTCTAGCCTGTGGATTCCTTCAAATCAAAACTACCAGCCCTGTAACCATACTGTTCCAGGCGACTTTTCCTCTGCAGCTTTCCTTTTGGCAGCTGCAGCGATAACTTCATCAAGGATAACCGTCAAAAACCTTGATTATCAAACAACCCAAGGGGACAAGGCAATAGTGGATATACTGGAGAAAATGGGTTCAGCCGTGAAAGTTGGAGCCAACTATGTGGAAGTTGAGGGAAATCAACTCAATGCAGTTAACGTCGACGCAAAGGATGTCCCCGACTTGGTTCCTGTCTGCACAGTTCTCGCGTGCTACAGCGAAGGAACTTCAGAAATATATAATGCAAAGAGGCTTAGATACAAAGAATCCGACAGACTGGGTTCCCTCTACGCTGAACTGAAGAAGATGGGGGCTGACATTGTCATGAAAGAGGACGGCTTAACAATAAATGGTCCATGTGACATGCATGGGGCAACTGTTGATCCCCACAACGACCACAGAATCGCCATGGCCTGTGCCGTAGCGGCTCTTGGAGCAAGGGGTGAAACGAAAATTCAAAATTCTGAATGTGTAAATAAGTCATATCCGCGGTTCTTTGATGATTTGCGTTCATTGGGAGTGAATGTCGTTGGGAGCTAACTCGATAGGAAAAGAATTTGTCATGACCTGCTTTGGCGAGAGCCACGGCAGATGCGTCGGAGCAATCATAGACGGATGTCCAGCAGGGCTTCCCCTTACAGAAGAGGACATCCAAAAAGATTTAGACAAAAGATTGCCGCCTAAGCGAGAAATTGTTTCAGCTAGAAGAGAAAAAGACATCGTAGAAATTCTTTCTGGAACATTCAACGGCTTTACGACTGGTGCTCCGATCTGCGCATTAGTGTGGAACAAAGAGGTTATTTCAGGCGATTACGATTCAATTAAAGATAGACCACGACCGGGTCACGCGGACTATCCTGCAAGAATCAAATATCAAGGGTTAAATGATCATCGTGGCGGAGGCAGGTTTTCAGGCAGAATAACTGTGGCTTTTGTCATAGCTGGTGCCATAGCCAAAAAACTGCTAGAACTGTTTGGCATGGAAGTTCTTGCGTATGCAACTGAGATAGGAAATGTCGGATTATCAACAATTCCATCCCTTGAGGATATCAGGGAGAACACTTACATGAACGCTGTTAGATGTCCTGACCCAGAGAAAGCAGAGAAGATGGAAGAAACGATTTTGACGGCAAAGAAGGACGGCGACAGCGTGGGGGGAATCGTTGAGTGCATAGCCTTGAACGTTCCCGTTGGGGTTGGTGAACCTATCTTTGATTCTCTGGATGCAGATATCGCAAAGATGCTTTTTGATATGCCTGCAGTCAAGGGTGTTGAGTTCGGCGCGGGATTCAAAGCAGCCAAGTTGAAGGGTTCAGAAAACAATGACCCATATGTGATGAGAGGCGGAGAAATCGAGACTTTAACCAACAACGCTGGCGGCATTTTAGGCGGGCTCTCGTCTGGAATGCCGATTGTGGTCAGAGTAGCTGTGAAGCCAACGCCTTCGGTTTCGAAAGAACAAAAAACTGTGGACTTGTCAACGATGGAGGAGACAGGGATTCGGATAAAAGGTAGACATGATCCCTGCGTTGTGCCCAAAGCTGTGCCGGTTGTTGAGGCTTTGGTTGCCGTTGTTTTGGTGGATCAGTTGCTTCGGTCAGGTTATATGCCAAAGGTTTTAGGAGTTGAGACTGTTGGAGAGTATCGTGGAGTTAAGGAAAAAGATTGATGAAATCGATAAGAAGATTGTTTATCTTCTGAAAGATAGAATGGTGCTCTGTAAGCGTATCGGGGCTGTCAAAAGAGAGAACGGCATTGCTGTCAGAGACCTTCAGAGGGAAGATCAGGTTTACTTGAATGTTATGGCGACAGCATTAGAGGCTGGGCTTGATCCGCAGAAAGTTGAAAACATCTTCAAAGGAATAGTTGCTCTGAGCGTCTTCGTTCAGGGTGCCGAATGAGAAGATTTAAAGCGTATTGGCACAAGTTTTGATGAGAACCTCGTCAGTTCTGCGTTCCCTCGGAGTTGCGGAAGATGCTGTATGAAATAAGCGAAAAAGCGATACAACTTGAGAACCAAGGAAAAAAGATAATCAAGCTTAACTTAGGAGACCCAGACTTGCCAACACCGCCCGAAATAATTGAAGCTGCCTATGAGGCGATGAAACAGGGAAAAACGAAATACGTTTCGGCTGCAGGTGAGAAAAAACTGCGGGAAGAGATAGCTGGGATTCATGGTGTATCTGCGGATAATGTGGTTGTGACCACTGGTTCAAAGTGGGCAGTCTTCTCCTTGTTGTTTCTGTTGATGAAAAAGGGAGAAAATGTTGTTTTTCCATCTCCCCATTGGACAAGTTACGAGTTAGCCGCAAGAAAGGTTGGGGCTGAAGTACGATTTTTGAGGAGAGACTTCGAGTCAAACTGGGAGATTGATGTTGAAAAACTTGGAAATTTGATTGACAAAAACACTCGGATGATTATACTTAACAGTCCTGATAATCCGACTAGCAAGGTTATTGATGAGAAGACTTTCAGTGAAATTGTTCAGATGGCAAAAAGTAAGGGAGTTACTGTTCTTTCTGATGAGGTTTACTCGGAAATAAGTTTTGTGAAGGCGAAGAGCATATTAGATTTTGGTTCAGAGAATATTCTTGTGAGTGGTTTCTCCAAAACTTTCTTGATGACTGGGTGGAGAATCGGCTATGTTGTTGTTGAGAAAGGGTTGGCTCAGAGGATGATAAAGTTGAACCAGATAACTACGACTTGTGTTCCTGCTTTCATTCAGTATGGGGCCTTGAAAGGGTTGGAGTTTAGAGAAAGGATTGCGGATGAGATCAGGGAGCAGTTTCGGTTAAGAGCAGACTTGGCTTGCAAGATTCTGTCAAAAACGAAGATGAAGTTTTCTCGTCCCGATGCGCCTTTTTACCTTTTTCCAAAGGTTGATGGTCTGGACTCTGAGCGTTTTGCGTTGAATCTTCTTGACCATGGAGTTGCTGTGGCTCCTGGAACCGCTTTCGGGGATTATCGGGAACACTTCAGGATAGCCTTAACTAGACCGGAGAAGGAGATTGAGGAAGGTTTAGAGAAGATTTGTGAGGTTTTACCTTGAGGGTTGCGATTATAGGCGCGGGTAAGATGGGTCATTGGTTCACGAAATTCTTTGTAGGAGAAGGTGATTCTGTAGTAGTTTCTAGCAGAACTAGAGAAAAATTGTTGAAGTTAAGGGATGAGTTGGGTGTTGAGATTGCTGACAGCAATGTTGCGGCTGTGGAAGGTGCTGATTGGGTTTTAGTTTGTGTGCCTTTGGAGAGCCTTGAAGCTGTCTTGGAGGAGATCAGTTCTCATGTTCGTTCGGATCAGGTTGTTATGGATATCAGTTCTATCAAAGAGATTCCGGTTAATTTGCTGCACAAGTACGTGAAGACTGGCATTAGTTTGGGGACTCATCCTGTTTTTGGTCCCGGCGCCAAAAGTGTTGAGGGTCAAAATTTCGTTTTAACTCCTGTGAATGATAAGGAGAAGCGTTTTGCTGGGGCGTTTAGGGGTTGGTTGGAGGAGCGGGGTGCGAAGGTGACGGTTTTGGCTCCTAGGAGGCATGATGAGTTGATGTCGTTGGTTTTGGGTTTTCCACATTTTGTTGGTTTGGTTGCTGGAGACGCTCTAGTTGATAATTCGGATTTTGTTGATGCAAAACGGGTGGGTGGAGCCAGTTATAAGTTGTTGTTGACGTTGGCTGGGGCTGTTGCTTCTGAGGAGCCGGTTTTCTATTCGAATCTTCATATGAGTTTGCCTGAGATGGAGAAGATTGAAGAGTTATTTTTGGAGAAGGTTGAAGAGTGGCTTAAGTTGGTTAGGAGTAAGGATTGTGGTGGTTTTGGTCGTAAGATGAAAGAGGTTAAGAAGCGGTTGCAGGATTTGGATGCTGATTTTGAGGAGTATTATCGGTTGATGTATCGGCTTTTGGATGATTCTTAGAGTTTTGAGTTTGGTTTGTTGGCTGCTTTGTAGGAGCCTAGGATTTTTACGAAGATTGTTTTGTCTTTGATGCCTTCTAGGGCTTGTTGGCATTGTTTTTCTGTTCTGTGTCCTTCGAAGTCTAGGTAGAAGTGGTATTCCCATGGGGTGCTTTTGGTGGGTCTGGATTCTATTTTTGTTAGGTTTATGTTTCTGTCTGCAAATTCTTTTAGAACTTGGTATAGGGCTCCGGGGATGGATTTTGCTGCAAAGATTATGGAAGTTTTGTCCTGTCCAGAGTAGGGTGAGTCTTTTTTGTTTAGGACGAAGAAGCGGGTGGAGTTGTTTTTGATGTCTTCGATTTCTTTTGCGAGTATGGTCATGTTGTAGATTGTTGCTGCTCTTTCGCTGGCTATGGCTGCGGCGTCCATGAGGTTGTTTTCTTTGATCATTTTTACGCTGCCTGCGGTGTCGAAGGTGGAGATTGCTTTGAGTTTGTGTTGTTCTAGGAATTTTCTGCATTGGGCTAATGCTTGGGGGTGGCTGTAGACGGTTTTGATTTGGTTTAGTTTGGTGCCTTTGTGTGCTATGAGGCAGTGGCTGATTCGTAGTTTTATTTCGCCGCAGACTTTCAGGTCGTATTCTAGGAAGAGGTCGTAGGTGCGGTTCACGCTTCCCTCAATGGAGTTTTCGATGGGAACTACTCCATGTTTCACGTCTCCTGTTTTGACGCTTTCGAAGACTTCGGCGAAGCTTTTGCAGGGCTTCACCTCAACAGACGAACCAAAAAAACTGTAAACTGCACTCTCACTATAAGCACCCAACTCACCCTGAAAAGCAACCCTCAAGTCTACTTCACCATTATATTCTAATATCTGGAAGACAAGCCAAAATAAAACCCTTTACCAACAAAAACCAATATTAAAACATCAGTAAACTCCATCTTCAAAAATAATCATTAAATTTATGTCGATCGATTGGAATAATTTTTAAGAATAAGCTATCATAGCTATCATCGGCATAGTTGAAAAAATGAGCATTAAAATAATCATTTAAACTGTAAACCCAAATAGTACATGTCATTATAAAATGTGGGATGTAGGCTGGTTTCTCCAACGACATTGAGAATTGTTCCAATAATCCTAGCTTTATGTCTTGTTTTTTGTTTTTTCCCTATTACTGTTCATAGCAACAATCAAGATGAATTGATAATCGAAATAGCAATTCGTGAAATACATTGGACATATAGTGATCAAAGCCACTTGAACGTTGAATTATATATTAAAGTTAGTTATTATGGGGAAATCCTCCGGAAGGAGTTTTTATTACACCGTCTCTACCTGACACCAATCCTGAAAGCATTGGATCTTTTTTTGATTTGACTGCTTCGTTAGGTCCTTGGGTTAATACTAATTCAAATTACTGGGTTTTGAATTCAACAATGGACAACGAGAATTTAGCTCATTTGCCAGCGTATCAGTTCTCTCTTGTAGTAGATAATGACTGGCCAAATGAAAAGTGGGGTGATGTAATAATCTTTCTTGCTCATACTCCTCGCACTATTTCAGGAGGGGTCAATTCTCAGATTAGAGGTAAACTTGTTACAGTAAATGAAAATCCAGATCTACATGACTATTATTGGTTATGGGCCAACATGCCGTTATCAAACGAGTCGGTGATTCTGCATGAAAAAGGAGCTACTCCAACATCTGATGATCCAATAGGTACATATTTTTCTTTAGTCATGTCACATGAATTAACAAGTGCAGAATCTTTTAGTCATCTTCCGTTTTTATTAAATGTTGTATATCCTTTGCTTTCTTTGTTATTTATTTTTGTGGCTATTATTTCTACAATCAAAGATTCAAAACGTCTCATAGGCACTTTATTGACAATAGATGTTACGTTGATTATATTTTTGTTAACTATGAAATATTGGATCTCCGACTATGTTCCTGTTTGGGAAAGATCAATAAATTCCACTATTGATAGCCGTTTGTTGTGGATGGTAATACTCCTAGTAGTGATTGTATTTATTTACATGTTTGCAAGGATAGCCTATTCAAAATTAATGGATGTCGTAAAAAGAATAAAAAACAACGAAAAACATAAAAAAACACGCACAAAACACAAAAAACACACACGCACGCGAGTGAAAGGGAGAATTGTAAATTATTCATCTAAGATTCTTAGCGAATAATAGAGCCTCTTCGTTAATCAAAGTCTTAATTATCTAGGCTTTTTGTTGTCTTTTTTTGTGTTTTTTTGCTAGTTCGGGTAGTTTTGTTAGTGCTTTTGTTAGTACTTCTATGCTGTCTAGGTATTCTTGGATGTTTATGTGTTCGTTTGGTGTGTGGTCTAGGCGGGAGTCTCCGGGTCCATAAGTCACAACAGGAATCTTCAAAGCAAACTCATTTTGAACAACGGTTAAAATTTTATCCCAAACCCAAACAAGTCTGCTTACACAATATTTTTCCTTTCAGAATTGTCAGTCGGACTCCGACCAACTACACTTTAACTATTGATTAACCAGATTACTTAACGTTAAAAAATGGAGAATACAAAATGAAAAAGACAAAAACGAAAATTGCTACAATAATTTTTGTTCTATTGCTAAGTGTAATTCCTATAATCACTCTCTTACCAACAGTCAATGCTGCAAACATTCCTACATACGCATTCCTTTCAGTAGCTCCTAATCCCGTGGGAGTCAATCAACAAGTTACGATATTGATGTGGCTGGATAAGATTGATCCAACAGCTTCAGGCCCATCGGGCAGTAGATTTGGAGATTATTCCCTCACAATCACAAAGCCTAACAACGACCAAGAAACTATGGGACCGTATACAGCCGATCCTGCATCATTTGCTTATGTTTCGTACACACCTGACCAAATTGGCGATTACACTATTGTGTTCGATTTTCCAGGACAGCAAGTAACAGGAATTGGCGGAATCGTTCCAGTTCCTGTTGACAACTATTATGAACCAAGCAGTTTCACCGCAACGCTTACTGTGCAAGCAGACCCAATAACTGCATCTCCTCAAACTCCAGTTCCAACTGACTACTGGACGCGTCCAATAGACGCTCAAAACAGAGACTGGCACACAATTTCAGGAAACTGGCTTGCATTAGGAGCCACAACCTTTGGGGACACAGCTTATAATCTGTCCGGAAATTTCAACCCTTACACTAAAGCGCCAAGAAGTCCCCACATCGTATGGACGAAACCGCTAAGTTTCGGAGGTCAAATAGGAGGCGAATTCGGAGGCAGCTCTGCAAGCGTCTACTACACAGGAAAGTCTTACGAGCCGAAACTAACACCCGCAGTAATCATCAATGGAGTTCTCTACTACAATGAACCTCTTCCACCAAAGAACGGTTATTATGCTGTAGACTTGCGCACAGGAGAAACAATATGGCACCACGATAGTTACGGTCCAGTAACAGAAGTAGGTGCAACTGGACTATTAGGCACTCCCGCCTACGCAGGAATAACATGCGGACAAATATTCAACTACCACTCACCTAATGAAATTGGAGCTCGTGCTTACCTATGGTTCGCAGGCTCTGCAGGACCCGCTGGCGCCGGTTTGGGTGCACAACCATTTTGGTACATGTATGATGCAGAAGAGGGCGATTTAATTGTGGAATTCCAGAATGCAACAGGCGGAGGTACAAGAGTACAGGGACCCATTGGAGAATTACTGTTTTACTACATAGGCACTGACTGGATTGCATTGTGGAACTCAACCAAAGCAATCGGAACAGGGACACAATTCAGCACAGGACTTTGGACTTGGAGACCACCCACAGGCCAAGTACTTGACTGGAACGCCGGAATACAGTGGAACGTCACTGTGCCACCAGTTCCTGGTCAAGCAATTGCTTCCATTGGTGACGGTATGGTATTCGCAACTACCGGGAATTTCTTTGTGCCCTTTGATTGGCAAATGGAGGTAGCTTATGACATGTGGACAGGAGAACAATTGTGGATTCAAAACCGAACAACTCCCATAGGAACCACTAGTTTCGGAATGATGAGTCCTATCTCAAACGGTGTTTACACGCAATTCGACAAGGGAGCACTGCAGTTCCGCGGCTTTTCTGCTGCTAATGGACAACTAATTTGGGGTCCAACTGAACAGCGCACAGGCGAAAACGCTTTCGCCTCGCAGCCCCAAGGATATCATGGTGCTTACGGAAATCTATACCAAAGGTCCATGGATGGAATCCACGCTATAGACATTCAAACTGGGCAGAGACTATGGGATTTCTACGCTGACTCTACCGGATTAGACTATCCAGGAATAGCCACTTACCCATTCTTGGCTGCAGACCTTACAATTGCTGACGGAATAGTCTTTGCAGCTACAGGTAACTCTCATAGTGACCCCTTATTCAGCGGGGAACAACTTTACGCACTCGATGCCAATTCTGGAACTAAAATTTGGAACATAAATGGATTCTTCTTGGGCGTTATGCCAATCGCAGATGGTTACCTCATAGGACACAACGGATACGACAACCAAATTTACTGTTTTGGCAAGGGTGAAACAGCCATCACAGTCACAGCACCATTGACCAGTGTACCAAAAGGGACAACTGTACTAATACAGGGCACAATCACAGATCAGTCTTCTGGCGCAGAGGGCACTCCGGCTGTAGCTGATGAATACATGAGCGAGTGGATGGAGTACCTGTATATGCAACAAGAATGTCCAGCAGATTACAGGGGTGTTCCAGTAAAGCTGGAAGCTTTCGGTTCAGACGGCAGCTATACAGAAATAGGCACAGTAACAAGTGACGCCTACGGCAACTTCAAGGTCGAATGGACTCCCGAAGACGAAGGATTATACACGATCATGGCTACATTCGAAGGCTCAGACTCCTACTATAGTTCATATGACGCAACAGGTTTGTCGGTGGGTCCAGCGCCAGCAGAGCCAGAACCTGAACCAGAAGCCCCACTCTTCACCACTGCAGAACTAGCGATCCTAGCGGCTGTTATCATACTCATCATAATAGCCCTAATCGGCATCATAGTGCTCAGGAAATAATAAACACCTCAATTCCCCCCTCCCTTTTTTTATGGGGAGTAAAGCAATGGAAAAATAGTGGCTGAGAAGGCTCCGCATGGGAAAGATGAAATCTAACCAAAAGCGACTGTAGTGGCTCTTGGAATTTTCATTGGTTTTCCTATGAAATTGTCCTGTGCGGAGCCTCAGCAAACCCTTCTCTACACTTTACAAAAGCCAATAATTTAACCAAGGTTTATGGTTATGGGAATCCAGACTTGTCTTTAATTTGTTAAGGTGTTTAGCGAATGATAGAGCCTCTTCGTTAATCAAAGTCTTAATTATCTAGGCTTTTTGTTGTCTTTTTTTGTGTTTTTTTGCTAGTTCGGGTAGTTTTGTTAGTGCTTTTGTTAGTACTTCTATGCTGTCTAGGTATTCTTGGATGTTTATGTGTTCGTTTGGTGTGTGGTCTAGGCGGGAGTCTCCGGGTCCATAAGTCACAACAGGAATCTTCAAAGCATTCCCCAACACATTCATGTCTCCAGTTCCAGTCTTCCTCGAAAAAGAAGCATAATTTAAAGTAGTCTTCCTAATCCCCCACGCCAAAGCCCGAACAATAACCGACCTACGATCAGCCTCAAACGCCTTAGCAACATCCACCATCTCCACACTAACCGTAACCTTCGGGTTAGTCGCCTTATACCTCTCAATCTTCCGCTTCACCTCATCAAACACCTGTTCTGGAGTTAGCTGAGGCGGAATCCTCAACTGAACATGAATCTGACACTTCGACGGAATAAACGAAGCAGAAGTATTACCCCCCTTAATCTTAGTCAAACAACAAGTTATCGAATAAAAACGACTCTTCAACTTCTCCTCACGCAAATGAAGCTTACGGATCTGCCTCCAAAACTCCATAGCCTTCTCAATCGCATTCTCAAACAACCATGGAGCAGCAGAATGCCCAGAAGGCGTCTCAACAGTAACCTTCACAGTCAAAATACCCTTATACCCAAAAACAACCTTCTCCAAACCACTCGGCTCACCAAAAATAGCATAATCAGGATGAACCCCAGACTCAACAAAATGCTGAATCCCAGTGCCTCCCTTCTCCTCATCCACCACACCAACAACAAGAATCTTCCCCGGAAAACCACCCTCCACAAACTTGGAAGCAGCCACAATCATAGCAGCCAAAGGGCCCTTCGCATCCACAGAACCCCTACCATACAACATTTCATCCTCAACCCGAACAGGAATAACACCCTCAACAGTATCCATGTGCCCACACAACAAAATAACAGGAGAGCCCTCACCAACCTCCCCAATCACATTCCCCACCTCATCCCTGCGGACACGAAAACCCAACTTCTCCATCTCATCAGCCAAAAACTTAGAAATCTGCTCCTCCTTGCCTGACGGACTGTAAATCTTAATCATACGAGTCAACAAGTCAACCGCATAATCATCACTCATCTGTTTTCCTTCTCCATAACTTCGTCCAGAACCTCAACTACCTTATCGATCTGCTCTCTTTCAATAACCAAAGGCGGCAGAAACCGCAACACATTCCTTCCAGCATCAAGAACCAAGACGCCCTTGTCCATGCACTCCAAAATAATGTTGTAAACGTCGAAACGAGACTCCACTCCAACCATAAGACCTAACCCACGAACCTCCCTCACAATCTTATATTTCTCACCGAGAGCAGCCAATTTCTCCATGAAGTAACTTCCCAACATCGCCGCCCGCTCCGGCAACTTCTCCTCAACCAAAACATCTATCGCAGCACTAGCCGCCGCACACACCAAAGGATTCCCACTAAAAGTGCTAGAATGTTCTCCCCGCTTCAAAGACCCCATAATCTCCTCCTTAGCAAGGGTCGCCCCCATAGGAAGACCACCAGCCACCGACTTCGCAAGACACAGAACATCAGGAACCACACCCCAATGTTCACAAGCAAAAACCTTTCCAGTGCGACCAAAACCTGTCTGTACCTCATCAAAAATCAACAAAACACCCGTATCGTCACAAATTTTTCTCAGTCCAGGAAGAAAATCGTCAGAAGGAACCCTAACTCCTCCTTCTCCCCGAATAGGCTCCACGAGAATAGCAGCGGTCTTGTCGGTTATCGCTTCCTTCACCTTTTCAAGGTTATTCGGAGGAACATGCTTGAACCCCGGAACTAACGGTTCGAAGGGTCTACGATACTTCTGTTTCCAAGTTGCAGACAAAGCTCCCATAGTCTTGCCATGAAACGCCCCCACCATAGCAATTACTTCGGGCTTGCCAGAAAATTTTCTGGCCAACTTGATGGCGCATTCAACCGATTCGGAGCCACTGTTAGAAAGAAAAACTTTGTCTAACCCCTTAGGCGCTAAAGTGACAATCTTCTGTAAAAGCTCTGACCTAACATCATTATAGAACGATGCATGACATGAGATGAGAGTTTCCACTTGCCTCTTCACCGCTTCCACAATCTTTGGGTGGCAGTGCCCAACTATGCTTACTCCATAGCTGCCAGTGCAATCCACGTACTCCTTACCGTCGATGTCCCACACGAAGGCTCCTTTGCCTTTCGTGATGACCCGCGGTCTCTTAGAATAAACGTTTGCCATCAACTTCTCTTCAAGATCAACAATTTCACGTTCATTCACGACTTATCACCGTCCCGCCTTCACGATTCAACGAAGAAGAAATCGGCATCTTCCTGACACCAGAAGAAATCACCACTTCACCAACACCCTGTTTAATGGCTTCCATCGCAGCATACACCTTAGTTATCATTCCCCCTCCAATCTTCGGAAGAGCTTCTTCAACCTCGGAAACAACCAACTTCGGCACCAACTCACCATCTAGGCTTAATCCTTCCACATCTGTTAAGAGGACGAGCTTGTCTGCCTTCAGGGCTCCAGCTATGTTGGCGGCTGTCCGATCAGCATCCACATTCAACGGCTCAAACTCCTCGCTCACCGCAACCGGCGAAACCAACGGCACATAACCATTCTCTAAGAGAAGTTTAAGCAGTGAAGCGTTGACTTGGCTAACCTTTCCAGTATATCCTCCATCAATTACTCGTTTCCTTTCCCGCTCATCAACTACAACTATACGCTTCTTTCGCCTAGCTCGTACAAGAAAACCGTCCAACCCAGAAAGACCCACAACAGGTATCTCTTGACGCTGGAGAGCAGAAACGAGTTTCTTGTTGATTCTACCAGCCATAACCATCGTGAAAATTTCCATGGTTTCCTTGTCTGTATATCGACTACGAAATCCAGTTGGCGAAACCACAAACTCCTGTTCCTTGCCCAGCTTGGAAGCTATCTCTGTGACACCTTTACCTCCACCATGAACAAGAACCAATCGGTTTCCTGAAAGAACATTCTTTATGTCGGAAACCAGTTCAACTGGAACTTCTCTGAGGATGCTTCCCCCAACCTTCACTACAATCAGCATCTTGATCACATCGGATGAAAACCTTGACACTCTATGCCAGTCTTTTCGTCGACTCCAAGCATAATGTTCATGCACTGAACGCCTTGACCAGACGCACCCCTCATAAGGTTGTCAATAGCAGAAAACACGATAATTCTTCGTGTGCGTGGGTCCAACTCAAAGCCTATGTCAACATAGTTTGTTCCCATCGTAACCTTGGGGTCTGGCAGCTGGTAAGGTCCCTTCTTGAACTTAACAAAACGGATGAAACGTTCGTCTTGATACATGGAGCGGAAAAGTTTCCAAATGTCCCTTGTTGTCACCGGCTTTTTGAGGAAAGCATGAATTGTCGACAGTATGCCACGGATCATATTTACCGCATGGGGCGTGAAAGAAACCGTAACCTTCTCATCTGTCAGCAGATTCAATTCCTGTTCAACCTCTGCCACATGCCTGTGATCCGCCACCTTGTAGGGTCGCACGCCTCCAGCCCTTTCAGGATGATGAGAAGCAACAGTGGGCTTTCTGCCCGCACCAGACGAACCAATCTTCACGTCAGCCACTATCCTGTTCTTTTCGATTACGCCCGCCTTTACGAGAGGCACCAATCCCAGAATCGTGGCTGTGGACATGCATCCCGGACACGCTATTAGCTGGGCGTCCTTGATTTCTTTGCGGTGAAGCTCAGGACAACCGTAAACAGCTTCCTTCAGCAGTTCTGGATGAGTGTGCTTCCACCCATACCACCGGTCGTAATGAGCTGGGTTTTTGAGGCGGTAGTCTGCGCTCATGTCAATGACTTTTACTCCTGTTTCAAGGAGCTGCGGAACTAGGTCCACTGACTTGCCGTGGGGCATTGCAGCAAAAACTAAATCACAGTTTTCGGTTATTTCGGAGATGTTTGGGGGAGTAAATTTCAGTTGTGTTGCTCCTCTTAGGTTCGGATGAACAGTGAAGACGAATTCTCCTGCGTTTGCACGGGATGTCACTGTAGTTAATTCAACTTTTGGATGAGGAAGCAGCAGTCTTACCAGTTCTCCGCCTACGTATCCTGAACCTCCTATTACTCCAACTCTCATTTTTTTACTCTCCTTGTTCAGATTCGATGATGCTCTGGGCTCCTCTGAGCAGAGGTTCTGCCAAATTTATGCCAGCAGCCAGTCTGGTTTGTTCCCAGAATTCAGGGCAGGCGTTAGCTTCGTGGAACATGATATTGTGCTTGTTTTCTTCAATGCTCTCTTCGATAATGTCTTTAATATTCAAGTAAGCTTCTTGGCTTTTGTAGTTTTGAAAAGCCTTTTCCAGCTTCTTGTTCCAGTGTGGAAAGTCTGTCCTTTTGGTCTTGTCTCGCTTAAGTTTTTTCACCGCATCGAAGGACGGTTCAAGCTTATCGAATTCTTCTATAAGATACTCATCATCGACAGTTTGGTTTTCGCCTACTTTGATCATCGCGTCAAAGGCTAAGAGCCAAGCTTTGCTCTCTCCCCCAATGGCTTTGCCGCACTTGGCTGAAACTTCTTGAATGTGAGGCGGTAAGTCTACGCCGAATACCATATTGCCCAAGAAGGTGTTTGTTCTGAAGTCTTTGAATCCAGCTCGCGCTAAAGCTGTGGGATAGCAGTATGCGGGCTTCCCTTCTTCTTTGGTGACGATTATTCTCAGGTCGTAGAACCATTTTTGAACGAGGGTTTGAGCAAGAATTCCCACTGGATTAATTATTGAAGGCTGAATTTCCTTGAGAATCGCTAATAGATCTTTCCTGTCTTTGGCAAGCTGAACATCTTTCCCATGGGTTCCCGCATCTGGTTTGATTACAATGTTTTCATGGCCAAGTTCCAGTTGCATCAGGTCAGCTATGTCCTCCTCGTTGCGTATTTTCCTTCCGTCTAGGGTTCTTTCGTTGGAATCAACTGGAACATAGACTGTGTGAGGAATGTTGATTCCTGCATGCCAGAAATGAAGTAAAGTTCTCAGCTTGCTGAAGCAGATGTATTCTACACATTGAGGGTTTATCATGTGCTTCCCGAAAGCTTCTAAAATGTTGGCTGCAAAGAGTCTGCGATTCTTGCTTTGAGCTCTGTTCAGCACTACTTTGATGTCTTTGAGAACTTTTGTGTAGTCTTTTCCCTTAGTGCTGAGGGTGTACCTGTTTTCGTCTAGGCGAAAGGCTACTTTGCGAAAAGGAATGTAGACTAGGTCTATTCCCATCTGCTCCGCAGTCATTTTGATGCCTTTCTCATCAGTTTCAGAGCTTTCAAACAGAATTCCGATGCTCATGTCTGTTCTTACATCCTCATCTCAAACGTTTTTTAAATCCATAGGACTTTCTCAGTCTGCCTCTTTTCTGTTTCGCATGTAAACATTAAAGAAAATGTGAGGGGGAATTATTCTCCCCAGTCTTCTCCTTCAATCCCCAGTTCTTTGAGTTCCACGGAATCTCCTTTGTTCTTCGTCACTTCTAGTTCAAGGCCGCAGCTGGGACAGCTCAGAATCTCTCCCTGCATGACATCTTCTGGAATTTCGATCTCTGCATCACAATCGGGGCATCTAGCACTTTTCACAGATTCCACCTCTTGATTTGGTTTGAACCTTTATAGAAAGTGTCGTTCTTTATAAGAATTTCGGATTTACAACTGGTAGTTTTGCACAATTTCCAACTAAATATACGAAATTCGTATGCCCAGCACTTCACCAATCATTAGTTAAGCGTATCTGAACTGTCTACATCTGTGCTCGGTAGGAAAGGGCACCTGAGATACGGAAAACGTTCCAAATTAACTGCAAGTTTTTCAGAAATCGTTAAATTTTTCCGTATAGATATTATGTGAGGAGTGAAAAAAATGGACGATACTGACAAAACAATAATTGGAATTCTGAAGATGGATGGTCGCGCCACCTATAGTGACATCGGAAAAAGAGTTGGCTTGTCTGAAGGAGCAGTTCGGAAAAGAATCAAAGCCCTCGTCAATTCAGGGATAATCAGGAAATTCACTATCAAGGTCGGGCTTACCGAAGGAGCGGAGGCAATAGCTTTGCTTTCAGTAGACCCATCATTACCAACTTCTGAAGTCTCCAAAACACTGAAAAAATTCTCCAATGTCGAAACAGTCTACGAAATCACGGGTCAATACGACATCGCCGTCATCATATCCGGTTTGAACATAACCGAAGTAGATGAATGCCTTGAGAAAATCCGCCGATTAAAGGGTGTCGCCAACACAAACACCATGATCATATTGCGTAGCTGGTAAAACTTTCGTTTGGAATGATTTTTGGTCAAGCTACGTTTTCAGAAACGAGGATAATCTTTTCGTATTCTAGACGAGGTATTTTTACATAAAGTATATATATTTGTGCGTTTTGTATACTTCCAAAACTGAATTCAACAAAGCGGTGTGAAAAGGAAGGCTCAACGAAGTGGAAGAAGAATACCTTGACAAACAGGGGCAAAAACTGCTAAAAAGGCTAAAAAGGGAAGGAATCCTGCCCAGCCCCTACAACTTCGCCAACTACACTGCTCCCTCATTAGACGAATACATAGTTCACGACAGCACCTTGAGGGAAGGAGAACAGACCCCCGGCGTCGTCTTCAGCATAGAAGACAAATTGAAGATCGCTAGAAAATTGGATGAGGTGGGAATACAGCAGATAGAAGCCGGATTCCCAGCCGCCTCAGAAAAACAAAGAAAATGCATCGAATCACTAGTTGACCTGAACTTAGACGCTCAGCTTTCCGCCTTTGCCAGAGCAAAAAAAGAAGACGTAGACCTTGTAGCAGACACCGGAGCCGACGGCATTGTATTATCCCTCTCAATATCGCCATACCACAGAAAATACAAATTCCGTGGAATGAGCCAAGAAGAATATTTGGAAAAGCTGACTGAACACATTAGCTACGCAGAAAGTTATGGACTCTTCGTCATATACAGCGCAGAAGACACAACCCGAGAAAGCGACCTAAACTTCTTGAAAAAAGCCTACAAAACAGCTGAGGAAGCAGGAGCAGACAGAGCACGAGTAGTCGATACTTTGGGATGCGCGAGTCCCAACGGAATGGCATTTCTCGTTAAAGAAATAGGAAATGTTCTAGATATTCCAATCGAAGTCCACTGCCACAACGACCTTGGACTAGCACTAGCAAATTCCCTAGCCTCCGTAGAAGCTGGTGCATCAACAGTATCAACAAGTGTAAACGGTCTAGGCGAACGAGCCGGCATAACTGTAACAGAAGAGATTATCCCCGCCCTCCACATAATCTTCGGGACAAGTCCATTTGAGATGAGCCAGTTAACTGCCCTCTCCAAATTCGTCGAGGAAGTTTCAGGTATAAGAATGCCTCCCCAAAAACCATTAACTGGAGAAAACGTAACTGCTCACAGTTCTGGCATACACCAGCATGGGGTCCTCATAAACCCATCAACGTACGAGTTTTATCCGCCCAGACTTGTGGGTCAGAGGAGAAAAGTGTACATAGATGAACTGGGCGGAAGGCACGGGATAATATACGTGGCGAAAAATGAACTGGGTCTCGACATCTCGGAAGAGACGGCGAGAAAGGTTCTTGAGAGAGTTAAAGCATCCTTTTTTGACGGTGGAAGACGAAGTTCCTACACACCTGATGAGATTAAAGAATTAATAAAGGAAATTCAAGGGAACTGAGTTCATTGGGCTCTACGATAACAGAAAAGATCTTAGCCACCTCTTCGCACAACAAAGAAGTGGTTCCAGGAGACTTCATAGTCGCCGATTTAAATTATGTTATGGCTCATGATTCTACAGCCCCACTAGCAATCGAAGGCCTCTACAACATCACGGACAAAGTCTTCGACCCGAAAAAAATCATAATTGTTTTCGATCACTTCTTTCCTGCTCCAACAGTAGCAGGAGCAACCCTTCATCAGAAAGTAAGAAAATTTGTTAAGGACCAGAAGATTTCCGCGTTCTTCACAAACGGAGTATGCCACCAAATATTGGTTGAAAAGTTTGTATCGTCTGGAGACGTGGTGGTTGGAGCTGATTCTCACACCTGCACTGAAGGCGCTTTGGGAGCCTTTACAACTGGGTTGGGATCAACAGACATTGGAGGAGCCATGGCAACTGGGAAATGTTGGTTCAAGGTTCCGGAAAGCCTGAAATTTAACTTGACTGGTTCTCTTAAGAAAGGTGTGTATGCCAAAGACGTTATACTTAGTATTGTTGGGCAAGTTGGAGCTGCTGGAGCACTATACAAAGCCTGCGAATTCACGGGCGACTACGTGAAGAACGCAACTGTGTCTTCGCGGTTGACTATTTGTAATATGGCTATTGAGATGGGCGGCAAAAACGGCATAATTGAGGCAGACAAAAAGACAATAGATTTTCTGGGCAGAGAGGGAAAGATTTTCAGAAGCGACAAAGACGCAGTCTACGAGGATGAATATAAGATAGAGGTTGACAAAATTGAACCTCAGGTCGCCCTTCCCCCAGTTGTAGACAATGTGGAATCTGTTTCCGCGGTTGAAGGAAGAAAGATAGATCAAGCCTTCCTTGGAACATGCACGAACGGACGGTTAGAGGACATAGAAGTCGCTACAAGAATTTTGAAAGGAAAGAGAATTGCCAAAAATGTTAGGTTGCTAATTGCCCCTGCTTCTCCAGATATATACTTGGAAGCCTTAGAGAGGGGATACCTGCAGGAACTCGTTAAGGCTGGTGGAACTGTCTGCAATCCCAGTTGTGGTCCTTGCATCGGTAGACACGAAGGAGTGCTTTGTGAAGGAGAAACGTGTGTTTCAAGCCAGAATCGCAACTTTTCTGGAAGAATGGGGTCTCCAGAAGCGGATATTATTTTAGCTTCTCCGGCGACTGTTGCGGCGTCCGCGTTAGCTGGGAAGATTGTTGATCCGAGGGATTATCTGTGAGAGCATGGAAGTTTGGGGATGACATAAACACTGACGTAATCACGCCGGGAAGGTACACTGTTACTACTGACAAAAAACGGTTGGGGCAGATAGCTTTCATAGAGTATAGACCTGAGTTCGCTAAAGAAGTGAAAGAGGGAGACATTATAGTTGCCGGAAACAACTTTGGGTGCGGTTCTTCTAGAGAACATTCTCCGGTTGCTATAAAAGCTGCTGGAATTAGTGCAGTTATAGCTAAATCCTTTGCTCGCATATTCTTCAGAAACGCCATAAACATTGGGCTTCCCCTCTTTGTCTGCGAAGAAGCTGACAAAATCGACGACGGTGACACAGTTGAAATAGATTTCAAAACTGGAGAAATCCATGACAAATCCAAGGGTATTACCCTCAAGGCGAAACCGTTGCCAGAGTTTATCCAAAAGATCGTGGAGAAAGGAGGATTAGTAAACTTTCTCCGAACCGAAGGATATTCTTAGAAAAACTGTTATTCCTCCAGATGTTTTCTGCAAAACAGCTGTACTCAAATGTTTGGTTACTAAAATATGCAGATTAAGCTTTTCCGCAAACATGTAAATTGGTTGCTGACAAAACCATTGATCAAATCCAGAAACTGGCTAGAACGTTAAAAACCGGAAAAAGCATGGTTTTATGAAGCTGGACGAATTATTCGCTTTCTAATAACTATCGCGAATAATGTAGCAATCAAGAATATCGGCAGGATAATCCATGATGTAAACTCTGGAAGTACTTCGTAGCTGATTGGGGTTCCGAAAAGTTCCTCGTTTGTGATTGTGTTTTGGGCATTATCTTTTGCTATAATTATGTATGTGACGTTTGTGCCGTGTGATAAGGGCAGTATTGTGCCAGTCCAAATGTTTCCTCCTAGATTCGTCATTTCAGCTATAATCCATGTTCCGTCACCTAATGTGTAGTTTAAATCCACCCATTTTACTCCGCTTACCGCATCAGTTACTGTAGCGCTGACTTCAATGCCATACTCTGAAGTCTCATTGTTTTCAATTTGTACGTGAGTTACATCCATTATGTTTGGGGGAGTAGTGTCGACAGTGAAGTAGATAATCTCGGAGGAGCGTATGTTTCCAGGTGTGTCTTCAATGTAAACTACGATGTTGTGTGGTCCTTCAGATAACCCAGTTAACGTTGTGTTTCCAAAAATTGTTACGTTTGTTTGTCCGTCCAAACTGTAAGATGTTCCAAAAAATATTCTATTGACAATAATTTCTAATGGTACATCTGTTTTAGCATAAGTTTTGTTTTCTGGAGACAGAACAGAAATTTTTAGAGAGGTGTCTTCTGGTCTAAACATGGCAGTTAATGCTGTGCTACTGTCCACAGTAACTGTTCTTATTCGATTTGTATTTCCGTCACTCCACCGCCACCAAATGTAGTTTTCGCCTTCAAAGGAGTAGGATTCGGGCATTGCCAAATTGACTGAAGTTGTTTCGTTATATGTTTCTGACCATGGGGTTGTACGCGATACATCGTCAACTGTGAATGTTACTCCAGAGGGTAAGCTGTCTACTATGAGCTTGTAGGAGAGAGAGGAAGTGGGCGTCCAAGGATTCATGAGTGGATAATTGTCTCGATTGTTTTCGTCAATGAGGTATGGAACATCTCCAAATCCATCTCCGTCACTGTCTGGTCCGTTGTAGTCTCCCCAGTAGTTGCCGCCTGAAGGATAACCATCATCCCAGATGTTGGTGGAGTTGACGGTGTAGGCTTGGATTGTGTTGTTTATGATGTTGTTGTGGTAAAAGCTGTTGTCGCTAGAATTGGAGACGCCGAAGCCAATCTTGTTGTTTGCTATTGTGTTTCCAGAAGCAGTGACAAAAGAAGATTTGTAAAGTTGAATGGCGCCCGAGTTGTCTGTCAACGTGTTTTCAGAAACGGTGCTGCTTGAAGAAACTGTGAGGAGAATGCCCTGGACTGTGCTACTTGTTATAGCGTTTCCAGAAACATCACAGTTAGAAGAATTGCCGAGGATAATACCACGGGATGCACTATTTGTTATAGTGTTTCCATAGAAGTTGCAGTTAGACGAAATTGTGACGCTAATACCATTGTTTGCGCTGTTTTCTATAATATTCCCAGAAACAGTAGTGTAAGAAACGTTCCAGATGTAGAGTCCATCCTCATTGTTTGTTAGCGTATTTCCAGAAATAGTGTTACTGTTAGAACGGGAGATACCAATACCAAATCTACTGTTTGATATTGCGTTATCAGAAACGGTGATTTGAGAAGATTTGTAGAGTTCGACCCCATCATAATTGTTTGCCAGCGTGTTTCCAGAGATAGTGTTAATAGAAGAACTGGAGAGGAGAATACCCTGATTTGTGCTATTTGTTACAGTGTTTCCAGAGAAAATGCAATTAGACGAAATTATGAGACTAATTCCATTGGTTGAGCTATCTGTTATGCTGTTTCCAGAAACAGTGGTGTAAGTTGAGTTCCAGATGTAGAAGCCAACCTCGTTGTTTGTTAGCGTGTTTCCTGAAAAAGCGTTACTGAAAGATCGAGAGATTCCGATGCCGAATCTGCTGTTTGTTATGGTGTTTCCAGAAGCAGTGATGTAAGAAGATTTGTAGAGTTCGATGCCGTCATTGTTGTTTGTTAGTGTGTTTTCTGAAATAGTGTTGCTGGAAGAGCAGGAGAGGATAATGCCACGGAATGAGTTGTTTGTTATAATGTTTCCTGAAACAGTAACCAATGAAGAGTTGTAGATGTAGACGCCGTCATAGCCGTTTTGTATCTTAAACCCGGTGATTTCAACATTGTCTACGTTATTAACGTAAACAACTAGAGAAGTACCTCCGCCTCCATCAATTATCGTGTTGCTGCTGCTTTCTCCCTTTAAGGTTATGGACTTGGTCACTGTAACATTTTCGTAATAGGTTCCAGCGTGTACGTGAATTGTGTCTCCATCACTGGCAGCGTTGACGGCTTCCTGTATTGTACTGAAGTCTGCTGCTCCATCGTCGTCCACAGTCCATGTGTTGGAACCTGCGTCAGAAACCTCGAAAACTTTGACATCGTCAAAGTAGGCATTTACGCTATTATAGCATTGGCTGACGGAAAAGGCTTCAATTTCAGAGGAAGGATTAGAGGCTATGTCGCCTGACGTGGTTGTCGCAATTAGGTTTTCACCTTTTAATTTTCCGTCTACCCAGACAGAGTAGGTGTCAGTGTTCCTGTCCAAGATAGACTTAATTTTGTACCATCTGCCAGCAACATAAGATTGCAGAACCTTACCACCCGAATTTATTGTGCCGGTGTCTTGGAAAGTAATTGGCGCATATTCACAGGAGATAGCTCCGTTCACTTTTTTGGTGAAGGCTATTCTTGCATTGTCTCGTGAAATTCCATTTGCTTCTTCAACTCTGACAGCTACTTCAAAGCCTATTCGCGGTGAACTTGAAGTGAGTCGCTTGGCAGCGAAACCCGCCCAAAAACTAACGCCGAGAAGTTTCAGAGATTTTGTTGGAGAAACAAAAACGTTGTCTACAATCGCCTGATGTTCGGTTCCTACTCCGTTGAACCATAACTCCCATCCGCCAGCAGAAGGAAAATTGCCGACAGTGTAGCCTTCAAAGTCGTCTTCGAAAAGAACTTGTTCCGCTCCCTTAACTTCAAGCTTCGTGAAACTAAAGACTGCTAGAAATATTGAACAAAAAATAAGAAAAAACATGAATGAGGCTTTAACTCTTTTCATATTAATCATATCATTTTACGCTTTAGATGACGTATAAGATTTTTTGTAAAGGTTTCTTGACTAAACAAATGAATCAATATAAGCGGTTTAGTCAAATTTCTTTGACTAAAAATAACACTGAATATTGATGTTTTTGTTTCCAATCTCTACTTTATATTAGAGGAATAATGCAGTAGTTATGCTTCAAGGAAGGAATGATTCAGCGTCTTCCTCTGTGTCTTGAGTTTCGTTGACTCCGGGTTTGTTTCTGTCTCCAATCCCTTTTTCTCTGGGTTTCTATCTTTTCTCTCGGAAATTCGTAGTGTTTGGAGCCGTGCCTTCTATATTCATCTATTGTTCTGTAGAAGCTAGCGTAGCTTATCTCTTCCTTAGAAAGGGCCTTTAAAACATCGTTGAGTTCAGTTTTCGTTTCTGATGAGACGAGTTTGTCCCATGCATCAGAATAAGCCATGTATGCAGCGTGAAACTTGAAGTCAGATGGTTTGTCAATCAGCAGTTTCTCTACTTTTTCTTCGGTTGGGGGCTTCGTTTCTTCGGTCATAACTCTCTATACCCTGAAGATGATGGACATAGTATACGCAAAGCACCACTATAAATGTTTGGACTTTTCTGTCATAGCCCCTGAGACAATAGTACTTAAAGATAGCCTGTTACTTCAGGTATATTCCGCAATCAATAAAACAGTCAAAGACATTATGGTGAAAGAGTGAATGGATTGAAGCGTAGAATCATTTTAGTGGTGGCAATTTTAGTTGCGATTCTACCATCTTCTTTCCTCATTGTGTTCAACTACTCTAGTGAAGAACAAAACCCTTCAGAATTTCTTGTGGGTGTTCAAGTCGGATACGGCAGTAGTGACGATTGTAAAGCCATTGTTGACAGAGTTAAAAATTACACTAATCTTGTTGTTCTTTCTTCAATGGAAGTAACCGGCAACGAAGCAGTGCTTAATGAAACCTGTGATTACATTTATGATGCAGGCTTGAAATTTTTCATTTTCTTCTTAGAAAATCTCCATTACCCTTATGATCTTTTTGTTTGGTTCTTGAAAGCCAAAGAAACATATGGCGACTATTTCGTAGGAGCGTATTTTCTCGATGAGGTTGGAGGCAAAGTTCTGGACCGGGCTGAATACCATTCAAGCAGGGTTGCTGGAGCAAGTAGCTATACGCTTGCCTCAAAAGAGTTTACCAATTATATCAACGATAGGATAGGTTCATATTTCTATTTGAGTGATTACGCAGATTTTTCAGTGATTACCTCAGATTACGGTCTTTACTGGTTTGACTACAAGGCTGGATACGACATGGTTCTTGTCCACTATGGGTGGAATCACAGCCGACCACTGAACACCGCGTTATGCAGGGGTGCTGCAAATGTTCAGAACAAAGATTGGGGGGTTACAATTACTTGGACGTATAACCATCCTCCCTATATGGAGTCTGGGGCTGAACTCTACGACGATTTAGTTTTAGCCTACACTTCAGGAGCAAAATACGCTGTCGTCTTCAATTATGCCGAAAGTGACGAGGACCCCTACGGACGCGCAATATTAGCTGACGAGCACTATCAAGCCATCGAAGACTTTTGGAATTATGTTCAAAACAATCCAGAAAAACATGGAAGCCTAAAGGGTGAAGTTGCGTTGGTTCTTCCACAGGATTATGGTTTTGGTTTCCGTCGTCCCGATGACACCATTTGGGGAATGGATGAAGCAGATCACTGGACTAGAAAGATGTGGGAAGACACTAACAATCTTGTTGATGAGTATGGTCTTCGTTTAGACATTGTCTACAGTGACCCAGACTTCAATCAAGTCCTTAGTGATTACTACGATGAGGTTTTCTTCTGGAATAGTGGAGCAGAAACCAACAGTAGTTATACGGTTTTGAACCTCAATAGCAGCTTGGGCTATAGCACAATCCAAGAGGCGATAAATAGCCGTTCAACGTGTGACGGTGACACAATCTTTGTTAAGTCAGGAACTTACCGAGAGAATGTAGTTATCCAAAAATCAATAACTCTAAAGGGTGAAGACAAAGAGACCACCATTCTTGACGGGGGCAACAACGGAACCGTTGTGGGTATAATTGGACAAAACGTGAGTGTATCAGGCTTCACTATAAGAAACAGCGGCTCGAACAAATCAGATGCTGGAGTTCACTTAATAGGCGTTAATAGTACATTCTCTGACAACATAATAACTTCTAATCATCTTGGAATCCAATTGAGTTTTTCCGTTAACAACACTTTTAGGAATAACAACATGTTCGATAATGAATACAATTTTGGAGTTTCCAGTGATATTCTCTCAAGTTTTGTCAACGATATTGACACTTCAAATACAGTTGATGGAAAACCGATCATTTACTGGGTTAATGAGCACGACAAAACTGTGCCGTCTGATTCAGGATTTGTTGCGCTAATTAATTGCACAGGCATAACTGTGCAAAACTTAGAGCTCGAAAACAATTTCAATGGGTTAGTTCTTGTCAACACTCAGAAATCAACAATTTCCGGCAACGTTTTGGCAGACAATTATGAAGGCATCAGTTTGGTCAGTTCTTCAGACAACCTATTCAGAGACAACACCTTCAGTAACTGCATTCACAGTTTTAACGTTAACAATGGACTAGCAAACGATATTGACACCTCAAACACGATTAATGGAAAACCAATCATTTACTGGGTTAATGAACATGACAAAACTGTTCCAGTCGACGCTGGATATGTGGCTCTAATAAACTGCACTGGCATCACAGTTCAAAACCTCAATCTAATTAATAGCGGTCAAGGAATACTGTTATCCTATACAACCAACTCGGTTATATCCAAAAACACCATAACGAATCAACGCGTTGGAATTGAACTCTTCGCCTCTTCAAACAACACTATTTCAGAAAACAGAATCACAAGCAGCGACGAAGGAATTAAACTTGAAAAAGCCTCTTACAATACCGTAATCAATAACAACCTAGAGGCAAACGAAGCTGGTTTTAACGCCATTTCTTCAAACCTCACTATCTTTTCAGGCAACAAGTTGACAAACTGCACCACAGGAATTCAACTTGGAAACTCGTCAAACAACACAATCTACGAAAATGCATTAACAGCCAACGATTTCGGTATCCAATTTGCCCTTTTTTGGGACATCTATCCCCCATATAACATGATTTTTGAAAACCTCATAACCCTCAATGGTTACATTATCTACCCTGATTGGCGAACTGAAAACAACACTTTTTACCACAATAATTTCATTAACAACACAAATTCCATTCTATTGAGTAGTAATGAATTAGGAAACTCGTGGGATAATGGTGTTGAAGGAAACTACTGGAACGATTACATAGGCATTGATAGCGACGGTGACGGAATCGGAGATACGCCACACATTATTAGTGTAAATATCTACTATTGGGAAGTCCAAGATAATTTTCCGCTAATGAATCCGATAGAGATTCCATAAACGCATTGTCTCGCTGCTGGAGAACTATTCTCCGTCGCAGAAACGTTTTATGTAATCTAGTGCCACGCGTGAAGTATTCTTTAATTCTTCCTCATTTATGCCGGGTGCTCCACAAACCACCACTATAACATTTCTTGTTTTCTCAGTTACTTTTGTGTTGTCAGCGTCCCGATAAGGATAAACAGCAACCAGTTTCTCGTCGTCGGAGACAACTATCTCTCCTCCTTTGAGAATCAACGGTTTTTCCATTCCAATTCCCACGAATCTTTCCCCCTCTTCAGCAAACCTCATGAATAGACCTCCCTCCAGTTTGTCAGCATCAAAAGTTGCTAAAGCAATTCTGCTCTTGATAGAAGCCAGATTGTAGGCGTCAACAAGAGTATTTATGCATGGAACAGTTCTTCCTCCCAGAATCCTTCGGATCAAAGCCTCTGCCGCTGGACGGTTTTTTGTAGGGTCCACTCCCACTCTCCAAAAAAAGTCTCGGTAAGCCCTAAAAGTCGACTGATCTTTTAATGATTCTAAATCATATTCATTCCGGACCTGCTCCATCACTTCAATCTTGAATTTTTCCAGCTCAGGGTCTCTCTTCCGAATCTTCACATCTTTAACTTGGAATATTTTGACGGTTAGGTCTGGAAAGCTATTTTTGAGTTTAGACTCGATTTTTAGGTTCATTGCGCCGTCGTCCTTGTTTGAAAATACTTATGCTCTATTTTGTCTGATAAGGTTTCAAAAATATTCAGGGTCATCTGGGAACTCCAATTCCTCAAAATTTTCCGGTTCTTCCCCTATGCTTCCCCGTGTTGCCAGACGCACTACAAGTAGAATCACTAAACAGCAGATCACTATGAGTCCTAGTGTCAGTAACTCAGCAGGTATGACGATAAGTCTGAATGTGCTGCTGTCTGCGCTATAGTAGTTTTCATCTCCAGCCCAAGTGGCTCTCACAGAATATATTCCGCCGGGTGGAGACTTCCAAGTGTGAGAATACGTTCCATCTGGGCCTGTCACTACCGTTGTCAGCAAAGTTAAGGGAGAACCTATAGAACCTACGTATAATGTGACGTTTTCTCCTCCCAAGGAAGGCGAAAGTGACCCGCTTATCTTAATATCGTTTTGTGAAACAAGAAAATTCGTGGAAAGCATCATACGAAGTGCAGAGGAATCAGGGATGATGCAGATGGATGAAACTTGTTCTGGGGCTTCCCTTTCATAATTCGTTAGAGGTATTACTTTTGCCACTGCCCTTTGAAGGATTTCAGGGCACTCGCCGACGCGCCATCCATTCTCCCAACTGCCCCCAGTAGTCTCAGCTACATAGTATTTTTTTCCTTCATGTCTGTAAAAATAGACTGTGGATCGAGCGTCTTTCGGGCTTTCTGGCAGGTGAACCCCCAGCAACATGTGGTCTTCCCACTCTAAGAAGAGAAGAACGACGTCGAGTCCCCCCGCTTTCATTATGGATGCTGCTATTATGGAGAATAGGTCGCAGTCTCCCTCGTTTTCAACTATGGTTTCTACGGGATATTTTTGGGGGTCGCTCTCTACGTATGGAATTTGGTGTACTATCATGAGGACGCCGTTGGCAAAGTCTTCTTCGTTGTTGTAGATGTTCCACAAGTCGTCTGCGATGGGTTTCAGAGCATCTGGGGTTACGAATTTGGAGAAGTCATAGTTGTAGAGTCTGTGGGTTTTATTCACGTAAGTTTCGTAAAGGGTTTCGTTTATTGAAACTGTTAAGCGATAATTTTTGGAGCCGTCTGGGTTGTCTAAAAGTTTGTATGTGTACTCATAGGTGGCGGCTAGGCAAGTGTGGGAAAGAAGGGACATCAGCAATATGAAGAGAGAGGCGATAAGTATCTTCCTGTGTCTTGACGGTGGAGGCATACACTTAACCCTTCTTCTTCGCCCTATTTAACATTAATCAGAAACTTAACTGTTATGTCACGTGAATAAACGCATTAATGACTAAAAAAGATTGCACGCTCTAAATCTTTCTTTGTAATTCTTTGACGTACGTGTTTATACTGTATTTGTTCTTCTTAGGAAAGGAATCTCAGAAGGTTTGGAAAGAACTGGCCGATAAGACCGTGAATTTGATTCCAAAGATAGAGAAGTGGATATTTCTTGAGTTTTTAGTTTCCTAAAAGTAAATAAAGGTATTCTCTGATAATTAGGGAAGCAATTACAAAAATGTCCTAAATGGTGTTTGACTTGAAGAATGCGCTCACGCACAAAAGAATCTCAGCGATGGTAGTATTTTCTCTTCTGGTCTTTTTGGCATTATCGTTTTTTTTGGTGCAAACTTCCTTGGTTAGTGCCCAAAGTTCAGATGCACTTCTTACTGGCGTAATCTCTGATAGGGGTGTGGATACTGATGATGATGGAACCTTTAATTATCTGCAGATTGGGGTTGAGGTTAACGTTTCCGTTGCTGGAACATTTCAGGTTGTATTAAATGGGTTTCTTGATGCCCAACAAAGTTATTCTGCTGTCTCGGAAGCTAATTCCTCGTTTCTTGAGGAGGGTGTTCAGGTTGTCTATCTCTATGTAGATGATTCAGTGTTCTATCTTTCAGGGTTCAATCCTGTCAGTATTGCTAGCCTAGCCATCTACGATGAAAACGATACTGCACTTCATAATTTGTCTGGTCTTTCACTGTCAAGAGAATATTTCTCCACCGAATTTGATTTTGAAATTAAACTCGAATTCAATGAGATAAAACGAGGGATAACATTAAGTCAAGAGGGAAGCATTCTAATTACGAACACCTACTCGATAACCAATTTGGGAGATAACACAACAAATGTTAAAGTTGGTCTCCCCGGAGATGCCTACGACATCACGTTTTGGGACGAGATGGGCAATCTTGAGACGGTATTAGAAAGCGGAGAAGTAACGGTGGGTCTTAGAGACTTTTTTTATACCAACGAAACGGAAACGCTGTATTCAAGTTATTATATTCCGTGGGAAACTTACGTCACTCAACAGAACGGAATCGATTACACGTTACATTTTACCTTTTACGAACAATTCACCGAGCCGATAGCGGAGTTATCAGTCTCCATAACTCTTCCTGAAGGCGCCGATTTCCAATCTTCTACTCCAGATGCGCATGGAGTTCTTCAAGATAGCATAACCTTTTCCTTTTCTGATGTGACGCCGTCTGAAGACCTCAGCTTTGACGTCAATTATAGGTATCTCGTGTTCTGGTCTTCTTTCTACCCAACTATATGGGTGGGAATCGTAGTTGTTGTCGCGTCAGCATTTGCCTTTCTCTGGAAAGTTCCCAAACCTACTACATCTCGAATGATTCCGGTTCCCCCAGAAGACATCAAGAAATTTGTTGATGCCTATGAAGAGAAAACAAGGATTCGGTCAGAACTTGAATCTATGGAAAAGCGGTTACGGAAGGGAAAAATTCCTAGACGCAGATTTAAAGTTCGGAAAAAGATGCTGGATGGACGCTTATCCGCGGTTTCTAGGAATCTTTCGTCTCTTCGTGATAAGATAAGGACTGCTGGTCCAAAGTATGCGAATTTGATGAGGCAGATTGAGGTTGCTGAAACAAATCTTGAAGGAGCGGAAAGGGACACTCAACGAGTGAAAGCTAGATACAGACGTGGAGAAGTGTCTAGGGGTGCGTACGGAAAACTTGTTGATGAATACAAACGCAGAAGCGAAGAGGCTGAAGCAACTATTGACGGTGTTATTCTGAGACTGAAAGAGGAAATCCGTTAGTTACAAAACGTTTTTATTTCATAGCCTCTTTTTCTTTAAAATCTGAAAAGCGGAGTTGACTATCTGGATGGTTGAAATCAAAATCGATTTGGATAAATGCACTGGATGCGAAACATGTGTTGACGTTTGTCCTGTCAGTGTTTACGAAATGAAGGACGGAAAGTCTGCTGCAGTAAACGTTGAGGACTGTCTCATATGTAGAGCCTGCGAAATGCAATGTCCTGAAGGTGCTATCCAAGTCATCGAGGAGTAAAAACAGGCATACCAGTTAGAATGCCTGTCCGGGGAAAAGAATTCAGTTCCCCAAACTTTTCTATATTCCAGCAAAAATGCTGTTTTTTTAATTCTTCTTCTAATAGCCTACAGGTGTGCTAGTAGATGCGTTTAGAGAACAAATCTTTATTTTGCTTGTTTTTTCTGAAAAAATTTTGTTTTCAACAATCTGCTGTTAATAATCTCCTAATATGATTGATGGTTCTGCCTGATCTTTACTGTTGGGTGTGTATATCCGTAGTCTAGATGTGGTTCAAAACTGGTTTTTTGGTGGTAGTTTACGTGCTTAGAGTTGGGGAGCATTGTGTGAATGCAAGATTTTTGGGTGTTTAGCCTAGAGTTTTGTTTGCGTTAAATGTGTTTATTTTGTTGTGTGTGTGGTTTCAAAATTGTGCTGATTTTCTCTTTTTAATTTTTAATGCTGATTTTTGTTGAAGTTGATGGTTTGGCTGGTGTTGTGTGTGATAAAAGTTAACTTTGATAACTAATTGAACAAATGTTCAGCTGAATAAACATTTGGTATACAATCATCGAAAAAAAGGAAATGTTTATATATAAATAGGCAATATTTACAGCCTTAAATGAATGAAGAGTTGGTCGAAATGACAATGCAAAAAACATCTAATATTGAATGGATCGACATCGGAGTGGTTGGACTGGACGAATTCATTCCAGGGCTACCAAAAGGTGACGCAATACTGGTGCGAGGCGAACCCGGCACCGGCAAAACCATCGTATGTTTGCAGTTCCTTTACAAAGGCGCAAAGAATGGCGAAAAATGTCTATACATAACAACAGAAGAAACCCCCGAGTCAATAATGCGAACTGGAGGAGAACTCTGGTCCGACTTTCCGCAACTAGTCAAAGAGGGAAAAATAAAGATCGCTAACATGTCAATATCTGCAGAATACAGCAACGCCTACGGCATACTCAACAAAGCAGAAGCAATGTCAATTGCTGAAAGAGGATTTGCTGCACAACCTGCAGCAAGCAGAGTCGTAATTGATTCGTTATCCTCTCTGGACAAACGTCTTGCTGACGCCAACGAATTCCGAGAAGTCTTCATGAAACTGCTGCTGGAAACCAAACACGCAGCAGCAACTGTGTTGCTCACCGCTGAAGGTATCCCATTGGCTCCAGACATCACCGAATACCTCGTAGACCACTTGGTATACCTTGATTACCGAAAACAAGACACGGAATGGACACGCGTTTTCATTCTCCGAAAATCGCGAAGTGTACCCTTGAAACCCCAGATACTCAAGTTGAACATCGAAAAAGGCGGTCTTTCAGTAGAAGAAACCCCATTCGCACTAAACCCTGTGTGGTTCCAAAGCAAAATCTAAACAAAATATGGGTGATTAAGAATGACAATGCAACAACCAAGTAATATTGAATGGATCGACATCGGCTTGGATGGTCTGGAAAAATTCATTCCAGGAATTCCAAAAGGTGACTCAATACTGGTGCGAGGTGAACCAGGTACTGGTAAAACAATCTGCTGTTTGCAGTTCCTTTACAAAGGCGCAAAGAATGGCGAAAAATGTCTATACATAACAACAGAAGAAACCCCTGAAACAGTAATGCGAACTGGAGGAGAACTCTGGTCCGACTTCCCCGAACTAATCAGAAACAGAACAATAAGGGTCGTCAACCTATCCATCACTGCAAGTTACGCCAGCGAATACTGTCTGGTAAACAAACAAGAAGCCATCGACATTGTTAGGCAAGGATTGGCTGCGCAACCCGACGCCAGCAGAATCGTGATTGACTCACTGTCTTCACTGGCTAGAAGGTTGTCAGATTCTGAAGAATTCCGACAAGTCTTCATGAAAATCTTAATGGAAACCAAAGGTCAAGGAGCAACCGTACTATTCAGCGCCGAAGGAATTCCCGCGACTCCGGGCATCAGCGAATACCTTGTAGATCACTTAATATATCTTGACTACCGAAAACACGACGTAGTATGGACTCGCGTTTTCCTTCTTCGCAAGTCGCGAAGTGTACCCCTGAAACCTCAAGTACTCAAGCTGAACATCAAAGCAGGCGGTCTGTCAGTAGAAGAGATTCCCTTCTCGTTGAAGCCTGTTTGGTTCCAAAGTGGGAACGAATAATTGGTGATTAACAATGAATGCAGCAGATGAAGCATGGGCGGCGTTCCAGCAGAACTTCTTCGTAGGATGGGCACCTGTAGCCATTTTCATAATGGCAACAGCAGGATTCGCCCTGTTCTATGCAGGAATGGTACGCAAAAAGAACGTTACCCACACAATACTTCAAATCAACGTAGGATGGACACTAGCGTTTGTTGTCTACTTCCTCATAGGCTTCCCACTTGCATACTACGTAGCTAACCCCGTGTTCGGGTTACCGCAGTTCGTGCCCACCATAGCTAATCCCTTGCCGCCGCTACTGTCTGAAACAGGCGCCTACGGCATAGCCGCAAGCCCATCTGGTATTGCTGATCTTGCAACATGGTTCAAAATGGCAATGTTCGCTATCACTGTTGTAGGTATCGTTCCCGGAGCATTGGCTGAACGAGACAAATTCTGGGGATGGATTTTAGCAGCTGTGGGCATAGCAGGCTTCATCTATCCAGTAGTTGAACACTGGGTTTGGGGTGGAGGCTGGCTAGCACAACTCGGGTACATCGACTACGCCGGTTCAAGTGTAGTTCACATGGTAGGAGGTATGCTGGCAATAACAGGAGCTTACGTTATAGGTCCAAGGATTGGAAAATTCGTTGGCAAAAAGAACATGCCGCGGACGTTCTTTGGACATAGCATTCCACTGTCAGTAATCGGTGCATGGCTACTAGCGTTCGGATGGTTCGGATTCAACGTAGGTTCAAGCGTAGCAGCAGACCCACAGACGATCAACATAGAACTCGCATGGGTATCATTAACAACTGCAATGTGTATGGCGGGAGGCATGTTCGGCGCAGCAATTACCTCAAGAGGTCACGTGCTAACAAGCATGGTGGGCTTGCTTGCGGGGGCCGTCGCAATATGTTCCGGAGCAGCATTAGTTCACCCATTAGCAGCGTTCGTAATCGGCATAGTCGCAGGAGTAATCACAACATTCGTCACAGGAGTGGTAGAATACAAGTTGCACATTGACGACGCTACTGCGTGTTTCCCAGTTCACGCAGCATGTGGAATCTGGGGAGTAATCGCTACAGGAATATTCGGTGCACAAGCGCTTGGAGGACACCCAATCTACGGATTCCCAGACATTGCAACATGGATTAACCAACTCGGAGTACAGGCTATCGGAGCAGCATCAATAGCCTTATGGGCTGGAGCACTGGGACTGATAATGTTCACCGTCCTGAAGAAGCTGAAAATACTGCGAGTCACAAGGGACGAAGAACTCTACGGACTGGACATCGCACTCCACAAAACAATGGCGTACCCCGAAGACATGATGGAAGAAAAATAAGAGCCTAACACCGAATGGGTGAGCGAAACTCACGCCCGCCAAATGCCAAAACAATTGGCGTTGGCTCAACTCTTTTTTTATCTTAAACGTGATTGTTTTTGTTAAGTTGTAATGTAGCCACTAGAGTTCGTTAACTGAGAATTCAAAAAGTAACCTGTGGAGGAACACAAAAAACAGAATTCCGAAGCTCTTAAATAATTCCAACCAAGAATGTCCTATCCTTACAGGGTGAAAATTGCTTGGGCTCTCGATCAACAAGTGGCAAACTAAAAGTGATGTTTTTGGCTAACATAGTTATTGTAGCTTTTGCTGTGGGCGGTTACGTTTATGTCAATTCGCTGATTCCTGATCCAGCCAGTTTCCAAGTGACGGATTTAACTCTTGAACAAACTTCTGTCCAACTTGGGGAACCCATACAAATATCGGTTAACGTAACTAACGTTGGAGAAGAAATTGGCAATTATTCTGTAACATTAACAATAGATAATGAACCAACAGATTCAAAGACGGTACAGCTCTCAGGAGGAGAAACTGCAAAAGTAAACTTCAGCGCAACAGGGATAGCTGAAGGTAATCATACAGTCCAGATAGGGGACATGAATGCAACATTCACAATCACGCTAGAAGCACCACCAACAGAAGCTGACATCCGAGTAACATATCTGGGAATCAGTCGAACCCAAGCTATGGCTGGAGAAACAATAGTGGTTTCAGCTACTGCAAGGAATTTTGGAGACAAGACAGGCAGTTATTCCATGGTTCTTTTGGTGAATGGCAAAGAAAGAGAAACCAGAAATATCCAGTTGGAGGGTGGAAAAACTACAACTGAAAGATTTGATGTTGTTGAACAGGCTGAAGGCACTTATGTGGTTAAGGTAGGAGATTTAACAAAATCTTTTGAAATTACATCTGAGGCTAAACCTCCAGCACCCGCAGAGTTTCAAGTTAGTAATTTAGAGGTAAATCCAACTACAGCACTAGCAAATGAAGCTGTGGAAATTTCAGTTACGGTAATGAACATTGGGGAAGAAAGTGGCAGTCACTCTTTGAACCTCATAATTAATGGTGTTATTAGAGACACACAAAACGTTGAGTTGTCGGGTGGTGCAACTATTGTTGTAGAATTCCAAGTAACTGAAGCAAACGAAGGCACATACAACGTTGAGGTGGATGGCTTATCCTCTTCATTCACTGTTGCAGGCACCGCATCCAGCAACATCATATTGAATAGACTAATTGTAAGTCCATACGAAATATGGGGAGGAGAAACCGTGACCATCAAAGCTTTAACCCAAAATTTGGGAGATCAACCGGGTACCCTTCATGCACAGCTCAAGATTAAAGACGAAGTTCAAGAAACCCGAGCTGTTACTTTCGCTGCGGGTGAATCCAAGCAGATTGAATTTACAACTACCGCAGAATATACTGGCACGGGTGAAGCACTAGATGGGTACTCGGTTAAGATGATTAACGTCGGTAACCAGAGCAACGTTTTGTCTGGATATTTCGTGGTCGCCCCTGACGGTTATCACACCCTTATAGTAACCGCAAGTTATCAAGGTATGAAGTTTACTCTAGACGGTGTAGAATATGGTGCGCCTTTTATTGAACTGTTGCCTGTGGGTACTTACACCGTTGTGATACCTGACGCTTTTGAATATGCTGGCACTTTCTGGAATTTTACGAATTGGCAAGATACTGGGTCGACAAGTCTCACTAGAACTGTAACCCTGAACTCCCGCGTATCCTTGAATGCCCAATATATGAACACCAAATCGTGTCCTTCCTTGTATGTTTGGGATGGAAATGAATATTTGTATACCGCTGAAATATCCGATGGCACAGGCTACTTGGGAATTTTTGACCACTTCCAAGAAGACGGAAGTCTAGTCTTCCTTTATAGTGTTCCATGGGACTACACAAAGTTGAATGCAAGCCGTATTCAACCAAAAAACGGTTACTACGACATGCTTATCACTCAAAAATGGGATGAAATCTCCTATGTAGACTCTGCCGTATTGGTAGTTGTTGACCACGCTCCAAACGTAGATGTCTTCTCAACCAAACCTACATACTTGTATGATCTTCTAGGACAAGGCGAAATTTACACGGTTAGCACATATCCCCAACCACCAGTTTCTTGTGTTAATTCGACAGGACACGACCTCTTATCCTTAATTTTAGAACGTGACGGACTCACCACCCTTGGCAACGAATTCCAATGGGATATGTTGGAGTTAGACTTGGGGGACCTTTCTAACGCCGAAGAAATCAAACTCGTGGTTGCTGGAACAATAGTTTACTCTACAGGTGAAGAACAGGGTGCATGGGCTGGGCAGTTTTGGGATAAACCGGGTGAGAAGCCGTTTCCGCCTCCTTACATGGAAGTGAAAGACGCTAACGGAAACTGGGTTCCTGTTCCGGATGATAGGCAATTTCCATTACTTGATGTTACGCCCAACTGTTTTGTTGTGAATTTGACAGGACTCTTCCCGACAAACGATTATTCCATCAGAATACACACTTTCTTTAACACTCGATTTGATTACATCGGAGTAGACACGACACCCCAACAAGAAATAATAATTCGCGAAGTGCTTCCTGCATACGCAAACTTGAGCCAAGCGTTCGCTACCAGTTCTGCATCAACAGGTAATTTCACTAGGTATGGTGACGTAACCGAACTGATGCGATATGCAGACAACAAATATTTGATAGGACGCCAAGGAGACGAAATACACATTCTATTCCCAGCAGACATCGATCCTGTTGCAGGAAACATGGAACGAGACTATTTCCTTTTTGCCAGTGTCTGGTTCAAAGTTGATGGGCTTCCGTACCTATCCTTCACAGTTGATCCGTTGCCCTTCCATAACATGAGCAGCTTTCCATATCCACCCACAGAAAGCTATCCATATGAAGATCTTCAGGATTATCTCTTGGAGTATAACACCAGAACAATAAACGCTCCTGCAGAAGAAGGCACAGTTGGCTTGATTGCTTTTACGGCAATTGTTTTATGTAACTGCTTTCTATTTATCTGCTTTAACAAATTCAAGGTTTCCATTAAAGATGACGGTGCTACAGCAGGCTCCTGATTTCGCCGTTGCCGCCGTAATTCGGTCGATGGAGTTTCATATGCTAAAGAGGAAAAGGAAATGTTAGAAACAATAAGCCAAATATTGCTGCTGACAATAGGTGTGGGTGTAATTACAGCTGGAGTACTGGCGATTTTAATTTGGATAAAGAATCTAACTAGAAAAATGAGCATTTTGAGGCTCTTTATCCAGATTGTGGCTACCGTCGCAATCTTTTTGACATTGCTTTTCTTGCCCCTTCCTTGGGACCCTATACTGACGGGTCTAACCTTTTCTATCGCTTATCGGCTAACAATAATCTTTGCCTTAATTGTCCTCAGCACTCTTGTTTTCGGTCGCCTATTCTGCGGTTGGCTCTGCCCTTTTGCCTTGTACATGGATTTGGTCACTCGCCTTAGAAAGGCCCTTAAAATTCGTTACTGGAAGCTTCCTGATAGGCTCAATACTGCTCTTGACAGACTCAGATATGTGCTTATACTTGTCATGTTGGTTCTTGCTCTTGTTTTAGGTCCTCTGAACCGAATGTTGTGGCAGTTTGTTATAATGTTCATGGGGCCTTTCAAGTCTCTGATCATAGTTTTCCTGTTGCCAATAGAGCCTTATATTACACAAATTGGGGACGCGTTTGGGTTTAATTGGGGCATAAACTTTCATGACCTCAGAGGAACAATACTCTATTTTAATGGTGACCCAATTATTTTGTTAACTTGGGGAGTGTTCTTTGCATTCACCATAGGTGCATTTATGATTCGGCTTTTTTATTGCCGTTTCTGTCCTGTGGGAGCTACGTTTTCAATTTTGAAGAGATTTAGGATTTTCAAGTGGGTTCCCCTCTTTCGCATCAACAAGGTGGAAGAGAAATGTACTAAATGTGGGATTTGTAAAAGGGTTTGTCCAGTGCAGGTGACGGAAGTGTATGAAGAGAAGGGAGGAAACGTGACTGCTTCTAAGTGTATTCATTGTTTCAGGTGTGTTGAGATGTGTCCTTACGAAGATTGTTTGAGTGTAGAGTTTGCTGGCAAGTCAGTTTACAAATCTAAAAATTGGTTAGAAAGCTGAGTGGCTGGAACCACAAAAGATAAAATAGGCGAGCCAGTTTTATACGAATCTGCGATGGCGAGGAATATGCCAGTAGAAATCTTTGATGTTGACGAGTTCGTAGAGATTGCGGAGCGGGCAGACTATTGCAGCATTAAACGGCTTGAGAGGGTGGTTAAACTGAAACTTCGAACCCCCAAAAAACTCTTCACCTTGAAAGTTAACCCCACAAAAGCAGAAGAAATAGTCAAAAAACTAAGCTGCGAAATCCGCGAAATCTAAGGTGAAAAAACAAAAAAAGGAGTTAACCTCTTCCCTTTCGGCTTACTACTGTTTTGTCACAATGCTTGAGTTAAATATCGTGTATGTTTTTAACCAATAAAGCATTCCTTCCCGAAACACGCTCATCTTTGATAGGCAGTTTAATCGTAATTTTTGATCCTTTACCTTCTTCGCTTTCCACTTCAATACTACCCCCATTACAATCGACAAATTTTTTACAAATGGCTAAACCCATACCCATGCCTTGAGCCTTTGTGGTAAAGAAAGGAGTAAAAAGTTTCTTCATGTTTTCTTTTGACATACCAACACCTGTATCTTCAAAACTCACTTCAACGAGATCGTTTGTTTTTTTAGTTGAGACTCTTAAAGTTCCCCCATTCCGCATTGCCTGCATCCCATTTGTAATAATGTTTACAAAAGTCCTTTTTATCATGCTTTTATCCACCTCTATCAATGGAAGCGGACACAGTTCCGTGATTATTTTCACGTTCTTTGGTTTTTCACATATATTCAAAGCATCCTTGACTATCTTGTTAATATCAACCTTTTCGGCTAAGGGTTTTCTATCTGACGAAAAATCTTTCAAATCAATTACGATTCTATCAGCGTATTCAATTGAATCCTCGATAATTTGAAGCATGTTTAACGAATTTCCAAAAATTGGATTTGTTGCATTAATGCTTTTTAGTTCGTTTTTGATGCAATATGCTGCGTTTTCGATTGATTGTAAAGGGTTTCTTAGGTCATGACCAACCATAGCAGCTACTCGACCTAAAGCAGCAAGCCTCTCGGACTTGAGAAGGAGCTCCTCCATAAGCTTATTTTCGCTGATGTCATGGACAATAGCAACAGCTCCCTCGATTTGTCCTTTCTTGTTTCTCACTATTGAAGCGGAAAAACTGACAGGTATTTCTTCATCAGATTTTGTTTTATATCTTGTCTCATAATTTTTTAACTCCCCTTTCTTTAACAATCTTTCTAAATTATTGTTCGTAAATTGTTCTTCTTTGAAAAGCATGTCAACTGATTTTCCAATCAATTCATCTTCTGTGTATCCTAAGAGATTGCCCAATCGTTGATTAACTGCCAGTATTTTTCCTTGGGGGTCGATCAGAATAAGGGAATCAGGCATGGTAGAGACAATATTTTCTGCTGCGGTCACTGGATTTAAGATGAATAGTTCATATCTCCAAATCGCAAATCCAACAAAAATGCACAGTGTGGCAGTGGAGATAGTACTAAAATCTGGAACCGTAACTTGTGACAGGGTCAGTAGAATCTCTGATATAAAAGAAACAACAAGTGGAATTGAAAACGCGATGCTCACAAATTTAGCCTGCTTTTTCTTTCTACCTGCCTCTCTAGAATAATATCTAATACAGACGACAAGTCCCCAAAATCCTAATGCAAAAAGCCAAATGGACGCTATCCAAAAAAGCAAAGAATTTTCTGGAATAGTATATACCCATCCCCAGTTTGCTTTTGTCACTCCAGCACTTATTAGGTTTGTAGCCAGTTCAAAAAAAGAAAAAAATAACGCTGGAGTATATAGTAGAAAAATCGTGAATTTGTTTCTTAAAATTTTTGTTTTCTCAGTAAAAATAAGGACAAAATGAAATAAAAGCGCGATAGAAAATGGCCATAAAAACCCAATTTTTAACCATAAATAAGCAGTGTTGGTGCTTTCCGCTTGAAGAACCATAAAATCGGTGAAAGCCCAGTAGGAAATCGACATACACATTAACATAAAAATTTTGTTAACTCGCTTTTTCTTATTCAGGTGATATACAAAATTTCCTAAAAAGAAACAAAGCACAGAAGATACCAAAGAAGAAAAAGCAAGAATGTTCATTCTGACTACCACTTATACTGTTTAACCGCCCACTTTCATGTCAAGCTGTAAAATTATAATGATTGTGAACGCACTCTATTGATTGATAATATTGTGAAATCAGATTCCGAATCTTCGAATATGTTTTTTCCGTTTAATTTGCACAATATTGCAAAAAATTGGCTAGAAAAAGAATTTATGAAAATAAGCGTGGTTTCTGGCGTAGTTGAACCATTCTTTTGTTTAGAAACAACACTACAATTAAAGAACCCCCAAAAAAAAGAACGGTTTTACATAAAAAAGGGGGAGTTGCGGGAGAATAGGGGAGATGTCTCCACCAAACTGCTGAATCCGCTAAATATAGGTACGTTTTGACGAAATTCACATCTGTTTCACAAGATATTATTACGAGTATGCCAATGCTTTCATTTTAGTATACGGAAAGTGGATTTGCGATTATTTTGCTTTAATCATTGCTGATCTTGTTGGTTTTGCGTCTTTTTTTTGGATTTTGCCATCTCGAAGTTTAATATAACCAGTGTGCTGCCTGCTACGGCTGCGATTAATGGTATTAGAATCCATAAAGCAGTTGGGCTTTCTTCAGTCTCCACAGTCACGATGAGAATGTCAGTGTCGGAGTTGCCAGCAGCATCGGTCACTATCAAACTTACGATGTAAGCCCCTTTTGCAGTATAAATGTGAGTGAGTGTTTCTCCTGATCCGGTGGTTCCATCGCCAAAATGCCATTCATAGCTAACTATACCAACATCGTCACTAGATGCGCTGGCAACAAATGTCACAGTTGACCCGACTTTAACGTTCACATCATTGCCAGCAACTGCGACTGGAGATGTCACATCGGGTTCAGGCTCGTCAGATTCACTAACAGTCACAGACTCTGTTTTAGTGTCCGTTAATCCATCATCATCTGTTACGGTTAAAGTAACTGTGTAGGTTCCAGTCGACGAATAAGAATAATCTGGATTCACTCCTATTCCAGTTGACCCATCACCAAACTCCCAATCGTAACTAACAATGCTGCCGTCAAGATCGCTGCTAGTCGAAGCATCAAAAGTCACCGCATCACCCACCTTTGGAGAACTCGGAGAAAAAGTGAAAGAAGCAACAGGAGGTTCAAGAGGAGTTTCATCAGGAACTTCAGTGAACACTGCAGTTAACATGTGGTCTGCACCCATTTGGACTGTGTAGGGAGTAGTAGACCCAACGTTCACTGAATCCAGTTCCCAGTGATCAAAAACCCAACCTGAAGAAGCAATTGCATTCACGTCAACTTCTGTGCCTTCCTCATAACTATGAGTTCCTGCAGAAGGAGAAGCACTTCCAGAACCATCCACAACAACAGTCAAATCATAATCTACCACCGGGATTTCTGTAAACACCGCAATTAAAGTATGGTCCGCATCCATTGTGACTATGTAAGGATTGGCGGATCCAACATCTACTGAATCCAATTCCCAATGATCAAAGTTCCAACCTGAAGAAGCCGTGGCTGTAACATCTACTTCTGTACCTTCTTCATAAGTGTGAGTTCCCACAGAAGGAGAAGTACTTCCAGAGCCACTCACCGAGATGCTCAAATTGTAAAGTATTGGCGGGATTTCTGTGAATACTGCAGTTAACGTGTGGTTTGCGTCCATTGTTACTGTGTAGGGCGTATTAGATCCAACATCTATTGAATCTAGTTCCCAATGGTCAAAAACCCAACCTGACGAAGCAAATGCATTCACGTCAACTTCTGTGCCTTCCTCGTATGTGTGCGTTCCCTCAGACGGAGACGTGCTTCCAGAACCATCCACAACAATAGTCAAATCATAATCTACCACCGGGATTTCAGTGAATACAGCAGTTAACGTGTGGTCTGCATCCATTGTGATTGTGTAAGGGTTTGCTGATCCAACATCTACTGAATCCATTTCCCAATGATCAAAGACCCAACCTGACGAAGCAGTTGCGCTCACGTCAACTTCGGCGCCCTCTTCATAGGTGTGGGTTCCTGCAGACGGATCAGTGCCTCCAGAACCATCCACAGAGACAGTCAAATTGTAATATACTAGAGGGATTTCAGTGAATACAGCAGTTAACGTGTGGTCTGCATCCATTGTGATTGTGT
>CAZUDX010000003.1:201285-249120 GCA_964618695.1 uncultured Candidatus Bathyarchaeia archaeon
AAGGGTTGGCTGATCCAACGTTCACTGAATCCAGTTCCCAATGATCAAAACTCCAACCTGAAACAGCAGTGGCGGTTACCCCAACTTGAGTGCCTTCTTCATAGGTGTGAACTCCAGAAAGTGATGTGGTTCCAGAGCCGTCCACAGAGATAGTCAAATTGTAAAGTATTGGCGGGATTTCTGTGAATACTGCAGTTAACGTGTGGTTTGCGTCCATTGTTACTGTGTAGGGCGTATTAGATCCAACATCTATTGAATCTAGTTCCCAATGATCAAAGTTCCAACCTGAAGAAGCCGTGGCATTCACGTCAACTTCTGTACCTTCTTCATAAGTGTGAGTTCCCACAGAAGGAGAAGTACTTCCAGAGCCACTCACCGAGATGCTCAAATTGTAATATACCACAGGAGGAATCTCCAAAGTTATGGCATCTGAATACGAAGTAGAAACAATTCCTGCTCCATTCCTAAATTGTACGTAAACAGTTTTTGTCCCATTCTCTGGAGGTAAACTCCAAAACTTAGATGTGGAGTAACTTTCCCAGTTCGACCATGAAGTTCCATCATTACTAAACTGCATCTCACTAACTCCAGACTGTGAATCTGTTGCTGAGAGCGTGAGCGTTACATTGCTAGAATCACTTGTAGCCGCTCCCCCGTTAATCACAATAGATCCCGTAGGAGGAGTAGTATCCAAAATTATGGTAGCGACATATTCAAGAGATTCCTTTCCAGCTGAATTCTGGAAATATACATGAACAGTTTTTGTTCCATCCCCTGGAGATAGAGTCCAAGACTTAGACGTTGCATAGAGTTCGAAGTCCAACCAGTATTCCCCCCCATTCTTTAAACGCATGAGATCAACTCCAGACTGTGGGTCTGTTGCAGAGAGGGTGAGATTCACATCCCTAGAACCAGTATAAGCTGCCCCCCCATTAATCACAATAGACCCAGTGGGAGGAGAAGTGTCCAAGATTATGGTATCTGAATATGTGGAGGAAATTAACCCAACACCATTTTTGAATTGTACGTAAACAGTTTTTGTTCCATCCCCTACAGGTAAACTCCAAGACTTAGACGTTGAATAGCTTTCCCAGTTAGACCATGATGTTCCGTCATTACTGAAACGCATCTCACTAACCCCAGACAGTAGATCTGTTGCGGAGAGTGTTAGAGTTACACCCTGCCAAACAGTATAGGGTGCTCCACCGTTAATCGCAATAGATCCTGTAGGAGGAGATGTATCCAAGATTATGGTATCTGAATACCTAGAGGAAATCTGCCCTGCTCCATTTTTGAATCGTGCATAAACTGTTTTTGTTCCATCGCCTGAAGGTAAAGTCCAAGGCTTAGAGGTGTTATAGTTTTCCCATGGTGTCCATACATCACCAGAATTTTTGAAACTCATTTCACTAACTTCAGAGTGTGGATCTGTTGCTGAGAGGGTGAGATTCACATCCCTAGAACCAGTATAAGCTGCCCCCCCATTAATCGCAATAGACCCAGTGGGAGGAGAAGTGTCCAAGATTATGGTATCTGAATATGTAGCGGAAATTAACCCAACACCGTTTTTGAATTGTACGTAAACTGTTTTTGTTCCATCCCCTGAAAGCAAAGACCAAGACTTAAAGGTAGAGTAGCCTTCCCAACTCGTCCATGAAGCTCCATTATTACTGAAACGCATCTCACTAACACCAGACTCTGGATCTGTTGCATAGAGGACCAGAGTTACCTCCGTAGAATTAGTGTAGCTGGCCCCCAAATTAATCCAAATAGATCCAGTGGGAGGAGTAATATCTACTGCATTGACTGATGAAATCCCATAAAAGCTACATGTTAGAATAATGAAAATCACAGATATGGAAACGAAACATTTTTGAATTTTCAAAGATAATTAGCCCTTCTCTCTCAGACCTATTCTTTCCTCCAATGATGAATTAAAGATTTATGGAACAGTCTTCTATTTTGTCAAATCAAGTCTAGAACTGATTGGATGTTACTTTTTTCTTAAAAAATGAGAGAGTTGTTGGATTTGAGGCTAATTTTTGACCATGAATGGTTTTTTATCGAGAAATTAATCTACAGTCAATTATGTGTGAGATTGGATAAAAGGTTAAATTATAAATAACACCATTTTCACCAATATTTTTAGGGACTCCTTGAGTTCCTAATGGGTGATGAAAGCATCCACGCCCGGCGACGACTTGGGGGTTTATTCATTTGCCTACTCATACTTCCATAACCCAAATCATTACTCTGTTGCTCATCAGTCTCTGTTTAAGCTTTGGGCATGATACAAAACAGCCGTTGCGGTAGATATATCCCCCTAACTGTTGATTCCGTGAAATCTCGCAGTTTTTGCTTTGGCACAAACATTCTTTGTTGTCTTGCCCTTTTTGTCACATATGCGCCATTATTCATGGATAGCAGTAATATTTTTAGTGACTAAATTCTTTGCTGATTATTTTTCCTTATTTTTACATTAATTTAAGTAACAATGTAAGTGACTAAAACCTCAAAACATTCCATTTTTTTACCTCAAAGAATAATCCAGACCCTTACATTACTTAATTTGGTGAAAGCAAATGGCATTGCAAGAACACACTCGCAGTAGACAAACCCTGCCAAAAAAGAAAATAAGATTGGAAACTGAAACCGAGAGAACACAACGACCTCTACCCATGTGGTGCAGAGGCATAATGAGCGGATGCGTAAACTGCGGCGGATGCGTCTAAAAGACAAAAGCAGTCATTTCACTAGAAAACTGCCCGTTTTCGCCACCTTTTCTATTGCTTCTAACATCATTAAACATTACTTCAGTAGCTTCTAGAAAGAAAAAGAGATAAACTAGAATGCAAGCCTCTCGCCCGATTTATCTTCTTGTTGATGCAACGAAATGTGCAAGTCTGTCAAAGGACTTTTCAAGGGTTTCTATGGGTGGCAAGAACACTCCTCTAAAGTGTCCAGAACCGTAGGCTGATCCGAATCCTGAGCCGTGAACAAAAACGACTCCGGTCTTCTCCAAGAGGTCACGAACAAAAGCCATATCGTCTTTCCATATTGAACCGATTCCGTCAACTTTTGGGAAGAAATAGAAAGCTCCCATAGGCTTAGCACAGCTGATTCCATCGATTTCGTTGAGACGTTTATGAGAGTAATCTCTACGTTTCCGTAGTTTTTCCACCATAAGCGGTATATGGTCTTGCGGTCCCCTCAAGGCTTCCACAGCAGCCTTTTGAGCAGGAGTGTTAGCGGAAAGCCGTACTCTCGCCTCTTTTGTAACATAACCTCGCAGTTCCTCCAATGTTTTGTCTCCCTGTCCATAGAAGTACACGTAACCCAGCCTCCATCCCGTCATCAGATAGACTTTTGAGAATCCGTTAAGACCGATAACAGGCACATCTTTGGCTACGCTAGCCGTACTTACAGAGTTGCCATATGCAATCTGGTCATAAATTTCATCTGATATTAATGGGATGTTATGCTCTCCCGCCAAATCAGCCATTGCCTTAACAATCTTCTTATCATAAAGGGCTCCGCAAGGGTTGTTAGGGTTTATAACAACTATCGCTCTTGTCAAATCAGTTATCTTAGACCGCACATCATCTACGTCAGGTTGCCATCCATCCTCTTCAGAAGTCCGATATTGAACAGGTTCACCTCCAAAGAACCTTACGTACGAGATATAAGAAGGATAAGCAGGACCAGGCACCAATATCTGCTCTCCATTTTCAACTAAGGCTGCGAGAACCATTTGAATCCCCTCAGAAACGCCGGAAGAAACTATCACATTATCAGGCAAAACGTTGATGCCGCCAACTCTTTTCTCCTTTTCGCAGATGGCTTCTCTCAGCTCAAGAGCGCCCTCGGAAGGAGAATATCCATTGAAACCTTCCTTAACTGCATGAATCAACACTGCTTTGACGTGCTCAGGCGTATCGAAGTCAAAACTCACTGGGTCTCCAATGTTAAGGTATATGACTTCTTTTCCTTTCTTCTCCAGCTCTCTGGCGTACCCTATCATTTCACGAATTGCATACTCAAGATTCTGTACTCTTTCGGAGATTCTCAACGCTTATGACCACAAGAGGATTAACATTCTACAATATATTTATTCACTCAACTTCTCTTGAAGAGTTACAGCAACGAAAGAAAATTACACAATCATTTGTCTCTTTTCATCTAAACTGTGAATTCTTCTCCAGTTTTTGGCGCCACAGAATCAAGTCCAACTTCTGTCTTTATCCATTCGGCGAATGTTTCGCAGGTTCCCTCTTCTCCATGCACAACGTAAACGACGGGGTTTCCTTCCAATTCTTTCACTGCTCCTTTCAGATCGTTGGCTCCGCTGTGAGATGAAAAATCGAAGCGCTTCACCTGAGCTTTCACCTTCTGCACTTTTCCGTCGATAATACATTTTCCTCCGTCAAGTAATTCTCTTCCTGGGGTTCCGGGAATCTGGTATCCTACTAGAAAAACACCGTTTTGGCTCTTTTTCCCGACTCTTTGGATGTAAAAGGCGGCTGGTCCTCCTTTGAGCATCCCTGCCGGGGATATTATTGCTCCTGGTTTTTTGGCTATTTTTCTGCGGTCTTTCCATCCTTCCACCCAAGTTGTGGCGTGAAGAGCGTCCATGAATAGTTTAGGGTCTCGCATGAAAGATGGGTGATTCATCATGATGCGATTAGCCTCACGAGCCATTCCATCCATGGCAACAGGATATTCGAAATGGTTGGCGGCTAGGACGCAGGCGATTTCTTGTGAGCGTCCTACGCTGAAGGCAGGAATCAGGGCGGTTCCACCGTTTTCCACAACACCGTTGACGCTCTCCATAAATTCTTTCTCTAATTCTGCTCTGTCGGGGTGTACTTCGTCAGCGTATGTGCTCTCTATGATTAGGGCGTCAAGCTTGCCGTAGTCTCTGTCTGCTGCAGGGAGAAGGCGGGTTTCTCTTGAGTTGTAGTCGCTTGTGTAGACAATCCGTTTTCCATCTGCCTCCACCAGAGCTTGAGCGCCTCCGGGTAGGTGGCCAGAATCTAGAAGTTGAAATTTCATGTCTTTGATGGTTTCTTCTTGTCTGTAGTCAAGGTGAACCGTGCTTCTCAGCATACTTTGCAATTCTTGGAACTCGAAGGAGAGGTAGTAACCTGACAGGTTTATGAAGTCAGAGATTAGGGGCTTGGCTAGATCAAAGGTTAGTTGTGTTCCGTAAACGGGTTTTTTCTCTTGAATATGGAATAGTGGAACACCTCCTGAATGGTCTAGGTGGCTGTGGGTTAGAATGATGGCGTCCACCTCTTTGGGCGGAATATGCATGGGGAAACCCGGTTCATTGTCTAGCATGACGCCGTAATCTAGGAGTAGTTGGGCCTTTTCAGATTTGACTGCAACCGCTGCTCTCCCAACTTCTCTTGCACCTCCTAGAAACCTGATTTTCATCGGTCGTTTTCATCCTCCGTTACGTGAGTGTAAATCGAATATTGACTGGTTTACGGCATCCTACCATTTAAACAGTAACTTTTTTCTCAAGAATTTTTGCTATAATTTTGTCATCATTTTTTGGTAGGCATGGTCAAAACGTATTTTACGGTGGCACAACTGCTTCTTGTATTGTAGCTACAAGCTGTTTTATGGTGTTTTTAGCCCATGGTTCTCTTTCTCGCAATGTTGTGAGGGGAATTTGCTTCTTTTTACAGGCTTTTCTGCATGCTGCTGCGATTTTTCCATTCCAGGTGTTGGGGTCTCGAAGCAAGATTATTTTTTTATATTGTGTCTTCTCGATGTAGTTTTTCAGTTGATTCGCTACGTACATTACTGTTTCAGCGTCGAGGGGAGACGAGATTTCATTCTGCGACAGAGGATAAACATCGTCGAGTTCTAAGGGTATTACACCGAAGGGAGCCGCGTATATGCAAACGTGAACCGTATTAGCTACGTCATCGAGTTTTTCTTGTATTTTCCTTAGTATTTTGCGGAGTTCTTTCGAGTTGTGGAATGGTTTCGTGTGAGTTTGGGGTAATAGAAGCAGAATTTTGGCTTTTGGTGGCGGAGAATATCTTTTAAATATTCTTTTTCTGTAGCGCGTTACTTCGGGACGGGCTAGTCCCAAAGAACTGAAGAAGAAGATTCCGCTCTTCTTTGTAACTGGGCTTTGTTTCTCTAGATATTCACTATGGTTTCCCAGTTTTTTTAGGGCTTGGAGAAGTGATGGGTGTCCGTGAGCTCTCATTTCAAGGTGTTCCCAGAGTCGTCCTTCAGTTATTGCCTGTTTTATTCGCTTCAGCTCGGCGAAGCTAACGTGAAGGTTATGTTCTGCAATCAGTTTTTGTCTCTCCGCTTTTGGCAGTGCTTTCACGTTTTCTGGGTTGGTTTTGACGCATACTGGACATGAGCAGGGGAAATATTCCAGTTCGTTGAGTCTGGTGGTGCCGTGCTCTGTCATGTAACGGTCTTCTCGGGCGAAGAGGGCGTAGGCGGCGGAATCGAAGAAGTCACATCCTAGGGCTACGACCAAAGCAAACATGAAGGGGTGACCCGCGCCGAAGAGGTGAAGGGGACGTTCTGGCGGTAAATTCGTTTTTGCAGTTACTATCATGTCAACGAGAACATCAAACTTGTATTGCTCCATTACTGAGGTTGGACTGCCTAAAGCGTGAACCTGAAAGGGCAGTTTTCCCATCTCTCTCGCGGATCTGGCGACTAGATCAAGGTATTGTCCACCCTGAACTGGACCAACCCATGCTAAGTCGTCACGAGTTTTCATTTTTTCTAGTTTTTTTGCTCGTTTGATGGTTTCGTTTACTGTGTATCTGGCGTATTTTTTGGTGACTCCCCATCCTGTTGGGATGTCAAGGATGGTGGCGATGTCTGTGTCTATTTTCTCTTGGAAGCTCACGATTTCTTGGGGAGTGATGTCTACATCTTTGTAGATGAGAAGTTGGTAGGCGCCGGAGTCGGTCATTATTGTACCGTTGAAGTTTAAGAATTCGTGTAAACCCTTTTCGGAGGCGACTTCTTTGTGTTTCTTGTTTATTATGTAGGCGTTGGTTATGAGGGCATTGCAATCAAACGTTTCTTCCAATGTTTTGGGAAGCACTGTTTGAACATTAGGATTTATGACTGGTAGCAGTTGCGGTGTCTCCACTGTTCCGCTCTTGGTTTCGAATCTGCCTATTCGCGCCATCAAATCTCGATTTACAATCTCAAAGGACATAGGTGAACCGCCAAGACACACTTCGTTGATTACTGTCTCAGAAGCACTTATTTATTAACATTTAATCGAAGGTTTATTTCCGAAAAAGGTTATGAGATATGGTGATAGAATAGTTGTGAAGGATTGTTTATGGGAAGTGAAGCATTGGCTTCTCCACAACAGGGAGCTAAACAAGGTCAGAAAAGACGGGTTGGGCTGTATGTTTTTGTTGTAGTTCTTTTGGTCATTTCGGTTATGGTTTTGTCTCTTGTTTCCGTTGGTCTTTTTGCGCCGTTGCAAGAGGTGGAAATCACATCATCAGCAGTTCAGAGCAGTAGTGGGCCCTCAACTAACTACACACAAGTGACTGTTGATGTGACCTTATATAATCCTGGACGCAGAAGAAGAACAACAGTATGGGCAGAAATCACCGATCAACCAACCAATGTTTCGTTTTCCAAAACCCAATCTATACAAATAGGGTACAGACAATCAAAAACTGTAACGCTTGAATTCATTCTTGACAGTCTGATCTATGCTGGTGGGTTTACTCATCGCGTATGGCTGACTTACCCCGATTCCCAAGACTGACTCGCGCGCATAATCATTTATTCTGATTTATAAAGGCCAAACCCATCAGGCCAGTCCGTATGCTTCAAATGTTTGAATGCATCATACATTTTTTCATTTTCTTCTCTAGTTGGGTTCTCAGTTTTTAATCTAATCCCAAAAGAATAATTGCCTGACCAGAACTTCACAAACGGTATTACTCCTAATTCCTTAGTTACTTTCTTCAACTTTTTTATTGACTTCCTCAAATTCATGTTGTTGGGTCTGATAAAAACTTCTACGGGATAGACTATGAGCCATCCAGAAGTGTGATAATACAAATCTGGATAGTGATAAGAATTGATTGGTTCCAAAGGGTAAGGTATGTCAAAGATAAGTTCGCCGCTACATATATCTGAATTTGCAGTCTCATCATTAGGATTCATAATCATCATACCACGCAAGCATCTACTTTTCTCGTTCTTTGAACACACACAACATTCAACGTTTTTCTCTAATTTAGTTAATATTTGTTCATTTTAAAGATTTATATACAAAAATCCTGAATTATGATGATGTGCTGAGCGATAGAGGATACATGATTATAGATCAAACATAATGATCTAACTTATTGGAGTTTGTAATGATGAAAGTTGCCGTTTCGTGGAGTGGAGGTAAAGACTCATTCTTGGCATGTTACGAGATGCTATCTCTAAGGTACGACGTCTCCTGCCTTGTTACTTTTGTTCTGGACGGTTGGCCTGCAATGCAACATCCACTTTCAATAATGGACCTCCAATCCAAAGCTATAGGAATACCTCATAAGATTGTTAGGCTGGAAGTGGGCACGCGGTCTTATCGAGAACTTTACGAGGAAGCCATTCTGGATTTGATTGAAAATGAGGAGATTGAGGGGATTGTAACCGGGGACATTCATGTTATTGATACTACTCATGGGCATTGGATGGATACAGTTTGCCAAGGCTTAGATATTGAAGTTATCACGCCCTTGTGGGGTCTAAATCCATACCACATTATAAATCAGGAAATTTCATTGGGGTTAAAGGCAATCTTCACCCATGTGAAACAACCATGGTTTGATGAAGAATGGTTAGGAAGAGAACTTAACAGTGACTCTTTCAAAGACCTGAAGAGGCTTGCGGACAATTTCGGGATTGATCCATGTGGAGAAAACGGAGAGTATCATACAATGGTACTTGACGGACCATTTTTCGGAAGAAAAATTGAAGTCCATAAATCTAGCAAGATGAGAGAAAAAAGAAACCTCTACCTCAGAATTGACGAAGCCTCCCTAAAGATCAAAAAACGCACCCAAGAATTGTACCAGACAACACCATGTTGACATGCGAAAATTGTGAAGGCGAATTTTTGTTCATTGAAAAAACTATCGCGGGGAAAAAGGTTAAATTTTAACCCCCAACCCAACCCAAACCCTTCCCTTCCTTTTTTAAACTTAAACCGCTTATATTCAGGCATTAAAATATTGTTAGAATGGGGGATAATAAGTAATGAAAGCCGTAGTCAGAGATAGTTATGGTCCACCTGATGTTCTATCATTACAGGAAATTGAAAGACCAATCCCCAAAGACAATGAGATACTGATTAAAGTGCATTCGGCATCAGTTAATCGTGCTGATTCTCATGGTCTTAGAGGAACACCCTTCATAGCACGAATTATCTTGGGCGGTATAATAAAACCGAAAGTCAAGATTTTAGGATATGATTTTGCTGGACAAGTAGAATCAGTTGGTAAGAATGTTTCAGAGTTCCAACCTATGGATGAAGTGTTTGGGACAACTAAGAATGCAGGTGGTTTCGCAGAATATCTATCCACCACAGAAGATTTGACACTAATCAAGCCTCCAAATGTATCTTTTGAGGATGCAACGTCAGTACCAGCTGTAGGAGTAGTCGCATTACAATGTCTTCAACAACATGGCAACATTCAGTCTGGTCAGGATGTTTTGATAAATGGTGCATCTGGTGGTGTTGGAACAAATGCAGTACAGATTGCCAAGGTATTTGGAGCTAATGTAACTGGAGTTTGTAGTACTACAAATTTAGACATGGTACGATCAATCGGTGCGGATGAAGTAATTGATTATAAAAAGGAGGATTTCACTCAAGGCAAAAAGATGTACAATCTTATTTTTGATGCAGTGGCAAAGAGTTCATTTTCGGATTGTAAACCTATCTTAAAGCCTAATGGGAGATATGTCACAACAGCATTTTCTCCAGGTCTTGCACTCAAAGCGAAGATGGTAAGGGGAGATAAGAAGATGATCCCAATTTTAGGGAAGCCCACAAAAGATGATTTGATCTTCTTAAAAGATCTTTTAGAGACAGGAACATTGAAACCGGTTATTGATCGGCGCTATAACTTAAAACAGGTCCCTGATGCAATTCGTTACCTAGAAGAGGGCCATGTTAAAGGGAAACTCATAATCAATGTAGCAGAATGAATAATAAAGACTGATATCGGTCGGATTAATGAGGGTAAAATTTCAGCCCCCAAACCCAACCCAAGTTAAAATTTAATCCCAATAGCGCATGTGCATGTCAACAAGGGTATTTATATTGAAATGTTGTCTCTATTTTGTGCTGGTTTAGCTGAAGGTTAGTGGGTATGGTCTGTAACGTTCAAGTTTACGAAAAACCGGTCTTAAACGACCCCGTTTTGATTGAGGGATTACCCGGCATAGGATTTGTCGCGAACATCACAACCTTACATCTCATTCAAGAGTTGAAAGCTAAACTCTTCGCGGAAATCCAATGCTCTTCCTTCCAAGACCTTGCCATAACCACAAGCAACGGCAAAACCCACTTTCCCTCAAACAAGCTTTACTACCATAAAGGAAAAGATGGAGAAAGAGACCTCATTATCCTATACGGCAACACTCAAGCATTGACAACAGTTGGACAGTATGAACTCTGCGGAAAAATATTAGACATAGCCGAAGAACATGGATGCAACTACATCTTAACTGTTGGGGGCCTAAAAAAGGACGAAAAAGTAGCAAAACCAGCGCTCTATTGTGCAGCTTCAGACAAAGAGACCTTACAGGACGCTTTGAACCTCGACGCCAAAATCATGAAAGGACACATTTTCGGTGTAGCAGGGCTTCTTGTGGGATTATGCAAACTGAGAAACATGAAGGGTCTCTGTCTTTTAGCTGAAACTCCAGGCATGTATCCGGACGCTGTAGCTACACGGGAGGTCCTGAAAGCTCTTCGCAAGATGCTGCATCTGAAACTAAACCTAAAAAGATTAAAAGTAGCTGAAGAGGAAACGGGTAACATACTGAAGTCTTTCGGAATTGTTTCTCCTTCAATAGAAAAAAAGAGTCGGGAATCTGATTTTCGTTGGTTTATTTAGCTGCTGCCTCTTTAGTGAACAAATCGTAGACTCTTTGCACTCGTTCAGCTGCCGGACCTGAACCCTCCACCACACCCTTCTCAGTCACTTTGATTTTTTCCATGACCCAGATGAAGCCTTTGTCCTCGTAAAGTTTAACCATGGTTGGAAAAACTTTCTCTAAGCGTGTGGATAGAGCCCGTAAATCGAAGGGTTTCTCAATTGTGAAGATTTGAGCGATTATGCTGCCGTTCAGAAATATTCTGTGTACTTGTGTGCCTTTTTCGTCTTTAGCCTCTGATAAGGAGAGGCTCATATTGTCAGGGTTTATTCCCGATAATGTTCCGCTAAATTTTTTGCCATCAACAGTGGTTACCATGACTGTTTTGTCAAGGAGCGCGCCTAGCTCTCCGAAGAAATTTCTTTTAGCTACTGACATCTTTAACACCTAGCCACTAAATAGAGAAGAGAAGAACTTATTTATTTCTACAGAAAACACTGTTTTCACTCCTTTTCTAGGTTCATTTCAGCAAAAACATGGAAAAATTCCACAAGGGGCAACATGTAATCTGCAGTTATCTTTTCTGTTTCCTCAGCTTCTTCATCAGCTGCTGTTTGCTCTCAGAAGAAACCGTTATCATGTTGTCTCTTTTTACGTAGCTATTTCTACCCAACAAAACAATTTTTTCCGGTTCCAAATCCTCTTGAAGGTTAACGTTCGGACCGACAATGCTCTGCGGACCAATCTTAACGCCTGGTTCTAAGCAGGCGTTGATTCCTGTTTTGCAGTTGTCTCCTATTATGGCACCCAGTTTGTTTGTGCCGGAATCTATCATTTTTCCGTCTATTCGAACTTTGATGTTCTTTTCGTCGAATCTGAAGTTGGCGGTTATTGTTCCTGCGCCGAAGAGGCAGTTGTTGGAGATTATGGAGTCGCCGATGTAGTTTATGTGGAACCAGCAGTCGTCGCCGATTATTGAATGTTTAATTTCTGTTGAGAAGCCAACGACGCACCTGTCGCTTATTGAAGAGTAATTCCAAACCAAACTGTTGTTGCCAACAATGCTGTTCTCGCCAATGTAGCAGGGTCCCCTTATGCATGCGCCTTCAAAAACTTTTGTTCCCTTTCCTATCCAGACTCTGCCATCAATTGTTGCTTGCTCAGAAATCTCTGCGCCTTTCCCGATCGTCTGTTTCTTTATTTGTTTCTCCATGAGATGCGTGTTTATTGTGAAGAGGTCCCACGGATACTTATATCCTGCAAAAAAATCGTCATAGCTAACAGCATTAACAACGTTCCTGTCTCGTATGAATTGCAGTATCGCATCCTCGTATTGGTGATCCGAAACGGGTATCTTCTTATAATAATCAAAAATCTGTTTAGTTAGAATGTAGACGCCGACTACAGCCTGATCGCTCGGTTCTTTGCCCTTCGGAGGCTTTTCAACAAAATCTGTTACCTTTTCGTCCTCAACGCGGATTATACCAAACTTCCACGTTTCTTGGACGGGTTTGCATGAAAGAACTATCTCTGCATCTCCTTTCTTAAACTGTCTGATCATCCTTTTTATCAAAGAAGGTTCGAAAATGTCGTCTGCGTTGACAACAAAAAAGTTGTCTTCAGCCAAACCCTTCGCGGTTTCAAGGGCGTTTGCCATTCCCAAAGATTCCTTCTGAACTGTATATTTGATGTTGACTCCTAGTTCGCTGCCATCTTTCAGGTAATCTTTGATCTGGTCTCCTTTGTGACCAACGACTACAACAAAATCTTTCAATTTTGCTTCTTTCAAAGTATCTATAACGTGATGAATCAGCGGCTTTCCTAAAAGTTTGAACATGGGTTTAGGTCTATTAACCGCAAGGGGAAAGACCCGCTTTCCTGCTCCTCCTGCAAGGATTATTGTCTGCAATTAATCACCTTTCAAAACTTTATTCAATTCTTGGAATGCAAAATCGTAAAGTTCTCTAAGTTTTTTTTCTGTCCTCGCTTCGGCTGAGATTCTTATAACGGGTTCAGTGTTGGATGCCCTTAAGATCACCCATCCGTCCTTGTCCAGCAATTTCACTCCGTCAATGTCTAAAGTCTTCAAACCATACTCTTTAAATTTGGATCTCAGCTTTTCTATGACCGCAAATTTCAGTTTGTCAGGGCACTCAAAGTTCTTCTCATAGACCGTCGGATACTTGGGCAGAGAAGCAACGATTTCTGAGAGTTTCCGGTCGCTTTTGGAGAGTATTTCAGCCATCCTTAGACTGGCGAAAACGGCGTCATCCATGCCGTAAACTTGGGAAAAATAGAAGTGGCTGCTCTTTTCTCCCCCCAGCAATGCTTTCTCCTCAATCATTCTATCCATTATAAATGTGTGACCTACCCTCTCAACTATGGGGATTCCACCGAGTTTCTTCACGTATTCTTCAACAGCCATTGAGCAGCTCAGTTCGTAAACCACTTTTCCGCCCTTATGCTTCTGGAGAATGTCTTTAGCAAAAATCAGCAGAGTCAGGTCACCAGGAATCAGTTTGCCCTTTTCGTCAATGAAGACTGCTCTGTCACCATCTCCATCATATCCTACTCCAAAATCCGCTTTGTTCTTCACAACTTCTTTCTTCAATTCGCCTAAAGTCTCTTCCTTCGGCACTGGCAGATGCGCTGGGAAAGTGCCGTCTGGTTGTTGGTTTAAAGTTAAGATGTTGCATCCCAAGTTTTCGAAAAGTAAGGGAGCTACCAATCCACAAGTGCCGTTTGCCGTGTCAGCTACGACATTAAGCTTTTTTTCAAGCTGTATCTTGCTCTGAACAAAATTTTGGTACTCCTGAATTATGCCCCCGTAACTGACAGACTTTCCACTCTTTTCGCCGACTTTGGTCAGATCGACGTTTTTGGCTAACTTTTTGATCTTGTTCATGTCGTTGCCGTAAATGCTTCCCTTCTGTCCTCTGAACATTTTGAATCCGTTCCATTGGGGCGGGTTGTGGGAGGCAGTAACCATGACTCCAGCGTCCTTCTGGAGGCGGTTTAAGGCAAAATAGAGTATAGGTGTTGGAACTACTCCTATGTCAGTAACGTTGGAACTGGAAACGAGACCAGAAACTAATGCGTTTCGAAGTTTTTCTCCGCTGATTCTAACGTCTCTGCCCACTAGGACGTTTTTGCCTTCTAAGAAAGTTGCGAAAGCTACTCCGATCTTAGCTGCAACCTCCTCAGTCAGGTCTTTGCCGAATATGCCTCTTATGTCGTAAGCTCTGAAGATGTGGTCAAAATCTGCTTTGTCAGGAGCGGTCAAAATTTTTTCCTCTCAGACTCTATTGTTAATTCACTCATTTAAATCATAATCGATGTATGACGTGAAGGTAAAAGGCGATGTTTGTTATTTTGCAGCCTCTTCTGACTCTTCGTAGGTTTTATGTATAATGTTTTTCACTTTTTTGGTGATTTTTGGTCCTAAACCATAGACATCTTTTGACCATTGATCCACGTTTATGAGGGCGTTTAAGGGATTTTGATAGGATTTTAGGAGGGATACAGCTTTTTCTCTGCCAATGTTCGGAAGACTAGCCATAAAGAAAATTTGGGCGTCAGCCAAAGTTTCGTGCTTTTTTACTGGATGAACCACTGGAGTTCTCTTCTCAACGATTTGTTCTTGTTTCGCAGCTGTGTAGAGAAAATCTATCGTCTCTTTGTAGCTGTTTGTGTGAATCAGGTAGATTCCTTGTTTGGCAAGTGCGAACATGGCTCCCCAGACTGAGGCGGGTTGGATTCGGCTGAATTTGTAGACGATTGGGAGGTAACCTTCTATGAGAATGAAGGGTTTTTCGTAACACTCTTTTAAGGTGAATAGCTGGTCGAAGAGGTAACGTCTAGTGAGAGTGTAAACGAAGTCGTGAACAGTTTTTCTTTCAAAAGCGCAGAGGTTTGAAATAACGTAATCGCCCTTTTCGAGACGCCGTGTGCTAATCTCGGCACCCAGTTCCTTCAATCCTTTGACTATTTTCGGTGCTGTCGTCGCTTCACGGCTATCTATTATGATGGTGGGTTGGTCGCCCTTTCCCTTATCTCTGAGAAAGGGAATAAGAGTTTCAGCTCCAGACATGCAGTTCTCCATCCATCATTTAATTAATAGAAAGGAAATAAATAGTAGAGGGTTGATTTGCCCATTGAGAGAACGAAATTATGCTCTATCTGGCATCCTCGGACCGTCAATTGCGATTTTTTGTATTGCAACAGCTATAATTTTGTCGCCGTGGTTCAGCTGGGGAAAAAACGCTCTGAGCGATCTTGGGCACTCTGCGAGAGATGTAGCCCCTTTATTCAACTTCGGCTTGCTTTTGTGTGGATTTCTCATCATTTTTTATTCTATTACAAGTTTCAGGAGCCACGCCAAGTATACAACTTACTTTTTGGTGTTCACTGGGTTAGCTCTTCAGATGATTGCCACCTTCAATGAAGTCTACAAACCGCTCCATTTTCAGGTATCAGTGTTGTTCTTTGTGGCGCTTGGTGTTGCCTCTATCAGTTATGCCATAGAAAAAAGATCGGTTCTAGCTTTTGCAGCTTTTGTTATTGGTTTTGCTTCATGGGTACTGTATGGGCTGGAAATATACCGTGCAGGGATTGCAGTGCCTGAGACTATATCATCGATGGCGGCTGTCACATGGGTAATGTTATCCGCTCTCAGAATCTACTTCGACAAAACAAACACATGAAAACCAGAATTACCAAGATTCACTTTTGGTTCACGGTTAGTAATTCAAAGTTTGAAAATAATTGACATGTGTCAGAATTTGAAATATGTCAAAACAGGGAATAAAATGGGGTTGCGGTTGAAGATAGTAGGGTTGTGGCGGTAGTTTTATTGTTTTCTAATGTTGGGGTTGTTCTGGTAAGTGTTGAAGAGTTTTGGGCGCGCAGTTGTTGTTGATGTGCAGTCGGTTTAGTCCTAGGCTGGAGAGTCTGCGGCAGATGGAGTTGAGGGACTCTTCGGTGCCGTTCAACAGGCTGCTTCCTTCTGGAGTTAAGGAGTAGACCTTTTTTGGTCGGTCGTTGTTTAGGTTCCATTTGCTCTTTATGTAGCCTTTCTCTTCTAGGACGCCAAGCAGGGGGTATATTGTGCTTGGTCCGAAATAAACGCCAAAGTTTCTGCGGATACTTGTTATGATGCTGTATCCGTGCATTGGTTTTACGTTTAAGAATTGGAGGATTACGAGATCTAGGAGGCCTCTCATGAGTTTCATTTGGACCTCTCTTAGTTGTTGTTTCATTTTCTTTTCCTCTTGTATTTTTGTTTTACAGTTCTTCCGTTCTACTTCTATACAATATGTCTTTTTCACGACATATTACAGTCTTTACATACTACAACATGAGATATAAAGGTTCTTGCGACCACAAAACATAACCAAGCATATCAAAGCATAGCAAAACAGTGCAGAAACCTAGACAATTTAAATAAACAAACATATCTAACTACGATATAAGACGAAAGGAAACTGAAAAGCTTGACCGAACACTTCAGAAAACAAATTGTTCAACGCCTAAACAGAAACTTCCTTGACATCCTCATTTTGAGGCTCATTAAAGCAGAGCCAATGTGGGGTTATCGGATCATCAAGAAAACTGAGAAGCTTTTCGGAATAAAACTTAGACATGGCGCCCTCTACCCCCTCCTCAACTCCCTAGAAACGGAAGGGTACGCCAAAAGCAAAAAGATAACCAAAAGAGGGCGCGTAAGAAAAGTTTACACAATCACCCCTAAAGGAACCCAACTCGTAGACACATACCACGAAGTCTTGAAGGAACAGCTGCAAAAACTGGACCTAAGAAAGGATGGACCCAAAAAAGACAAATGACGGCCGTCTGAAGGGCTCAACTAAAACTGAAATAGCATGGTGTGTGGACTCACACCCAATCGAGATAACGGTCAACATGAAATTTAAAAAAATAATTTCCATAGAAAAATGAGGCGGTTAAAGTGAAGTTAATTGAACAGGTTAACAGGTTGCTGATAGAAAGAAGCCGAAAATCTCTGGAGATCGCGAAAAAAGAGATTCTGCAAGAAAAAAGAGAGAGTGAAATAATTAATGATGCTTTCAGATATTACGCAAAAAATTGGGACGATGTTGTGCATCCTGGGTTAGTTTCAATTGCTTGCGAAGCAGTAGGAGGCAGAGTTGAAGAAGCAATTCCGATACAGGTTGCGACGTTGATGCTAACTGCTGGATTTGATTTACATGACGATATAATCGATGAGTCAAAGACAAAATACGGGAAACCCACCACTTACGCCAAGTTTGGCAAAGACGTCACCCTTCTTGTAGGAGATGCCTTCTTGATGAAAGCCCTGTCTCTTCTTCGCAAATTGGAGAAACAATTTCCTGCAGAAAAAATGGATGCGATCTGGAACATCATTAATGACCTGTTTTTTGAGTTGGGAGACGCTGAAGCCATTGAAGTTTCTCTTAAAGGCAATATTGAAGTTTCTCCGGAGGAATGTTTTCGGATTCTGAAAATGAAAGCTTCAACATTTGAAGCTCACATGCGTATTGGTGCCATTGTTGGAGGGGGGGAACAGGATGTTGTTGATTTACTGGGTAATTACGGCAGGGAACTAGGTATTTTGGTTAGCATACGAGAAGATTTTATTGATGTGTTCGAAGGGGAAGAGCTTCAGAACCGCTTTAAGAATGAATGTTTGCCACTTCCCATCCTTTATGCATTCAAGAACCCGCAGATCAAAAGGACTATAATAGATTACCTTTCAAAACAGCGGGTCTCTGACGAAGACGCTGAGAAAATAGTAGACCTGGTCTATGAAGATAAAAATGTTGAAAGTTTTAAAAATGAAGTTAACCAATTGGTTGAAAAAGTGTCGAATAGAACCACAAACATACCTAACAAGAAAATGTTACCCCTATTAGAAATACTAATAAAGGGAATGATTGAAGATTTATGATTCTATAGAGTGAGCCTCCAAGAGCGTGCTCAAATGGCACGTAGTCTCATTGGCTTTTTCTTTTTTGCCATCCTTCATCCCTACTGTATTTGTGTTCTACAAGTCATTTATAAGCTTTGTTGAACACATAAACAGTTCGCCCAATAGGATACTTAGCATGAATTAGAATCCTATTTACAGAAATTTTATCTCCAAAACACGATATTATCTATATGTCGAGTTGCAAAAGAATGGGAAAACCATCAACCCTAAAAAGCGCCCTAATGCAAAGAGAATTTCTTTCAGTCCTAATTGTTGTTGTAAACACTTTTTCTTGGTTCTTTCCGTTGTACTTTTTTTTCGAGAATGTTTTGGGACGCTTTCAATTGGATTTCCAAATGGATTACGTTTCCTTGATTGTGACATTCGGAATTCTGATTGTGTCTATCGTTGGGTTTGCAATAATTGGCAATCTTGTGGTGAAGAGATTTCCAAGTCGAGATTCATTTCTGGCTGTTTGGATGTTCTTAGGAATTTTAGCTTCCTTGTCAATGGTTATGTTAGTTATATATAATTTGGTAATTATTTTCTTAGTTTCTTTTCTTTTAGGGGCAGGGTTAGGATTTGGATTCCCAACTGGCTTAGCATATTTCGGGGATCATAGTAGTGTGGAAAATAGAGGGTGGTTAGGGGGGGTCGCGTTCTTTGCATCCAGCCTCTTCATTCTGGTTATTGTCTTGTTAGTCATCATTTCTAGTTCAGTTTTTGCTGGTGCTTTTGTGCTCGCAGCGTGGAGGGGAATTGGTTTGCTTTTATTTCTTCTTGCCAGACGAAAACAAAAATACAAGGAAGAAAAACCGATTGAAGTCTCTTATCGGTCAGTTCTACAGGACCGGTCTTTTCTTTTGTATTTCGTTCCTTGGATTATGTTCTGCATTACAAATTTTCTGGAAAGACCGGTTGTAAATGATATTCTAGGGGCAGAGTTTGCTCCATATGTACCACTTGCGGAATACGGGATAGGAGGTTTTGTTGCATTAATAGGTGGCTGGTTCGCAGATTCAGTTGGTCGAAAACGGATAGTTATGGTTGGTTTCATTGCGCTCGGAATTGGATATGCTTTGGTGGGGCTTTTTCCAGGTATAGATACTTTTTGGTATTTGTACATCATTATGGACAGTGTTGCATGGGGAATTTTGCTACTGATGTTCTTCTTAGTTATTTGGTCTGAACTAGCTGGAAACATAAACAAAGAGAAATACTACTTGATTGGGTTAGTGCCATTTCTTGCAGCAATCTATATTCAAGTATTATTCACACCTTATGCTAGAGGTGTTGAGGTCTTTCAAGCTTTTTCGTTAGCCAGCTTTTTCCTTTTTATAGCCGTTCTTCCTTTGCTGTATGCACCAGAGACTATGCCTCAAAAGCAGATTGAGCTTAAGCGGCTTAGGAAATTCGCTGATGAGGCAAAGAAGGCTAAGGAGAAATACGAGAGAGAAAAGAAAAGTTAGAATTTTTCGACTTGTGTAGCTAGTTTGTCTATAGTTTCTGTGAAGGGGTGCTCTGGTTTTTCTTCTGAGAATATGTAGTCTCCTGCTGCTCGTAGAACATCGCAGAAGCATGGAATGGTTGCTAAGATGGGAAGGTTGTGGATGTTCTTTATGTGTTTGTTGAACTTTTTCTCTTCTTCTTTGGACGACAGGTATTCTGCGATAACTTTGTTTATCAAGATTCCCGTCTTCTTTTCGAAGAGGTCGTAGAGTTCGCTGGTCATGCGTTGGCTCCCATTTATGTCTGAGGCATCCAAGCTTGTTACAACAAGGATGATGTCGGCGGTAACAATTGCGTTGATGGAAGAGTATTGAAGTCCAGGGCTGGTGTCGAAAATGAGGTAGTCAAAATCTCCATCGTTAATAAGAGAAGTTCTGAGAGATAACAATCTGCCTAGAGCCTTCATTTCCCATTTCCTGTCTTTCGCTGTCATATCTCTGATTGCTTCAGTGGACGGATTTGCGAGTGCAACCATTAACTTGCCGCCGTTGCCATGGTCTTTACTCTCATCTATCAAGACTTTGTCGATTTCGCAGACGCCGTTAAGGTAATCGTTCAGCCAATAGTCTAAATTCTGTTTTTTGAATATGGCGTGAAGGCTTGGAGCACGAAAATCTAGATCCATCAGACAAACTTTTTTACCCCTTTTAGCGTAGGTTGCTGCTAAGTTAACTGAGAGCGACGTTTTGCCGGTTCCGCCCTTATACGAGTGAACTGCAATAATCTTTCCCATTTTCTATCAAGCCTCCTTGTCAACGAAGAAGTAAGCCTTGCGGCCAATTCTTTCTTTTTTCATGTATCCCATTACCACCAGCTGGTTTAGGTAACCACTTTCCACTGCCCTTGCTCGTTTTGTTTGTTCAGAGACTTCGTCGGCTGTTGCTTTTTCGAGTTTGCAGAGGGTGACCGCTGTTTTTCTTAGATGGTCTGGAAGTGATAGGAGTGTCATGACGTCCAATGCTTCGGGTAGGTCTTCTGGAATCTGCCTTTGACCGTGCTTCTGGATTTCGATCATCACGTCGATTTTTTCGTTTAGGCGTTCAAGGTTTTCTCGTATTTTTTCCAAAAGTTGTGTTGATTTTACTTCAAGTTTTCTGTATGCGGCCATGTTTGTGGTCCTAGATGTGTTTTACGCATCTACAGTTAATGTAAGCTATCAATTTATTAAATCTTACGATATATTAGTTCATATTCTTGATTACAACCAACACCCACACGAAAAAACAACAACAAACAACAATAACGGAAAACCATTAAAAACAAAGAGGAAGATGGAAGAAAAGCGTCACTAGTAGAGGGATGCAGGCAATCTAGCCTGTCCTTCTTCGATGACTGGCAACATCACTTTCAGTTCCCTGAAGTATTTCAGAACCTTCAACCCTTTTTCCGAAACAACGTAAACTATCCTTTTCTTGCCTACAGTCTTCTCTGCAACAAGCTCTTGTTGGATAAGGAAGTCCAAGTATTCCTTTAGGACACTGCAGTTCACATTGGCCTTATACATAATATGAGTTAGCTTAAGGGGCCCTCTTTGGGCCAGAACTTTGAGGATGTCGATATACATCTCGAGTTTTGATCTTCGCATGTTTTTTGCCCCTTTTGGGTTTAATTTTTACCCATTTTATATATATCATTTATGGATTCGGACTACGCTTTTTTGGGGTTTATTTTCGCTATAGGGTTTTTTTTGCCTGTATTCTTTGGAAGACTACAAGGCGGTTCTGAAGAGCTGTAACCAAGTCGTCTGTCAAGATATATTGAAGTTCAGGGGATAAAGTTTGGATTTCACTTGTGAAGGCGTCCATCATGATTTTCTGTAGCTTTTTACGGTTTTCAGGTGAGAACGATTTCTCCATCATTCTTTTCTCCTAATGGGTATTTGGCTTAATGGTTGCTGATGGTATTTAACTGTCTTATGAATTAAAACTATGAATCCAGAATTCATGTTTTGGATAACAATTCCAAGAAGGGAAATTTGGGTTTCCTATGAAATACGACGACTAAATTTGTTTTTGATAAATACTGAAAACGAAATAACAATCAATAATAGGGCTATAATTGTACAAAGATGAACCATAGAATAACGTGTGAACACAGTTTTCAGACAAAAATTACTGTTTCTCCAGTTTGTTTCGGTGTTTTTTGAAGAAAAGCCGAAAAGACTCTGTTAAGTCGAAGTTTTCCACTTCTTCTAGGGGAACCCATCTGGCATCTGTCACGTCACTAGTAGCTTGTAGGTTTCCTCCTTTTGGTCGTGCTAGAAACTGAAGCAGAACATAATGAAATCTTAAACGTCCATCTTCATCCCGAAACATGGTGTCAAAAGCGTCCATTGGTCGTTCGTCAACAAGTTCAACATCTAATCCGCACTCCTCTTTCGCTTCCCGCACCGCAGCATCTCTAACAGCCTCTCCCAACTCCACTCCTCCTCCAGGAATACTCCACTTACCCCTAGCAGGCTCAACACCCCTCTTCACAAGAACAAGTTTTCCATCCTCAACAATAACCACCCCAACACCCATAACAGGCAAACTAGGATACTCACGCCCCAACCCAAAGCCACCAATATTATCGAAGCACTTCAAACATAATATTCTACCGCAAATCCGCAAAACACCCAAATCAACAATCATATTAGCAGACTAATAACAGTGCTATGTTGAAAACAAAATTTTTTTCAGAAATTCTGGAAGCATAAGCATGGTGGGGCCGCCCGAATTTGAATCGGGGTCCCGAGAGCCCAAGTCTCAGAGCCTGGACCATGCTAGCCGACGGCCCCTCTTATTGCCAGACCAGAATAACTAACAGTTTCTGGAATCCAGCACCCTTTATGATGAACAACAATTTCTTAATATTTCTATCTCCTAACAACAGCCAGAAGCATGGCTAGCGGCGCTTTTTCCTTATACGCAAGACAACAAAAACCACGACTGCAACGATTACCACTGCCACAATTATCAATGCATAGAATACTGTCGGGTCAATGGGAAGTCCAGATTCTTGTGACTCCCACAGGTTTGTCTTATCTAACATCAAATGCTGAGTGAAATCAATTGAAGAGAAAGATGCTTCAAGAAGAACTCCCGTAGACTGGTCCCAGCGGAACAATATCTGCGTAACTGAAGCAACCAACATCGTACGTTTTGCACCCGCATAAGTTCCCTCCTCAACTCCGCTAACCGTTACGTTACCAACGTCTTCATGATAAAAAACGTCTCCTTCACCCAAATTTGCGGGAATCAAAACAAGGTCCTGAGCCCCAGTCTCAAGATCCAACGTTACACTGCGAGAACTCGATGTCCCATCAACCAACTCTCTAGTAGCCAACACAACAACACTAGTTGCCTCAACCCTCACCACTTCAATCCTAAGCCACGCAGGATACTCAGCTGGAGGAGAACCCGTATACTCAATAACATACTCCACCCAATCACCCTCCTCCACACCCACAGAAACCTCAGCAAACCCAACAACAGAAACAACAACCGCTAACACAATCACCCAAAACAGCAACAACACAACTCTACTTTTCATACGAGACACAACCATACCATGCTTACACTACAATTTTTAACACTTACCCTACTCCCCCAAAAAATGAAATGGTGGGGCCGGCCGGAGTTGAACCGACGACCTTTACCCGGAACAGTTCATCCCCGTCCCTACGGGTTTCTCCTCGCTCCAGAATCTCGTCATCCCAGAGTCTGGTCAGCAAACCCATTGCTTATTTCTGGAGCCCTTAACGGCTTGCACCGTTTATCGGCACGACTGTCGTCATCCCTTTCTAGCGCCCCATCAAAAGATAGGGCGTGGCTAGACTACGGCCCCTCCACCAACACTTAACATGTTCTAAATATATACATTTCTTGAAGACAAGCGAAACCTTAAAGAACCAAAGCACTGGAAAATAGTAAGGTTGCCGGCCATAGGGCACGGGACCCACCTGATCCCATTCCGAACTCAGAAGTTAAACCGCGCTCCGTTCCCAGTGCTAGTGTGGTCTTCGGCCACGTGAACCCGGGAAAGCTGGCAATCACTTAAACACCAAAATTTTCCTTCTGAACCAAAAGACAATCAGCACCTAACCAATTTGGCTGGTAAGCCAGCAAAAAGCACAATTTTTTCGTCTTATCGCTCTGCATTCGCGAAAAATGTTTCTTGGAAATACTCAAAATTTATTACCAACTATGCTGTCTTTGAGAGATGTGACTGTTGATGCTTTCCCAAGTTACAGGATTACTCTCCAGCGGAGACAACATTTTCTCAGTAATTATTCAATTTGCATTCACCATCTTCTTTGTGGTATTCATGTTTTACGGACAACGTTTTCAGACGCGGATAATGATTAGAGAAGTTGAAACCCATCTGCGTCGCCTCAAATCAATACGAGACGAAGGCAAAAAATTAGCCACAGAGACGATAAAAGAGATAGGAAAACCTAAAGAAAACCCCGCCGAGAGAATCGACCAATTTTTGGAATACGTCGCCATAACCCCCCAAACCATGGACCCTTCGGGCATAGTTTGGAAGTTAGAACATATCCTTGACGTTAGAGACGCCCGCTTCAAAGACGAAGTGAAGTTGATGGCGCCCGAAGCAGACGAAACACAACTAAACAACCTCGAGAACACCTTGGAAGCTGCCATGGCACTAAACTTGATCTACAAAGTTATCCGACACTTCTATCTTTTGGGCAAAAAAACTCTTAGCCTCTACATAATTATGCAGATTCAGATGGTTCTACCCCTGATCATGAAGCAAGCTGAAGCATATTCCCAAGCATTAAGAGCATTTGCAACCGGTCAACCTATCGGAGACGGCGCAGGCGCGCTAGTCGCAGCCAAACTGATGCACGGACACAAAACCCGAGAAATAGCCAAAGATGTGGTTGTAGCCACAGTGCCCATAGACGGACGAACAGCCTACGTTCTGAAAGCAAAAGGCCCGGGAGGAAATGTGGGCAAGCCCGGAGACGGAATAAGAAAAATTATAGAAGAGAAAAAAGGAAAAATTTCCACAGTTATTATGATAGACGCGGCACTTAAACTTGAAGGAGAAAAACCCGGAGAAGTAGCTGAAGGAGTGGGCGCAGCAATCGGCGGACCCGGAGTAGAACAGTTCAAGATTGAGGATTCAATAGTTAAACACAAGATTCCAGTCAATGCCGTCATCGTCAAGGAGGACCTTGGAGACGCGGTTTCCCCAATGCGCAAAGAGATTTACGATTCGGTTGACCCTGTGATTAAGCGGATAAAGCGCCTGATTCTGGAAAGAACCAAGAAGGGAGATAGCCTCATAATAGCAGGTATCGGGAATACGATAGGAATTGGACAGTAGGTGAAATAGTTGACTGATAAGGTTGAACCAGTTAGAAAAGTTTCTCCATTCTTTCTTGTGTTAATACTGATAGGATTTATTCTGTCGTTAAGCGCCCTCTACGTAGCAGTGGACTCCATTCTCAATCCACCAGAAAATGGCGCCTTAACTTCGTACTCTTTCTTGGCTGTAGGCTTCTTTGGACTAGTAATAACCGCATACATGTTGATGCAGTCAAGAGGAAAACCCATGAACACAGCACTTGAGATGCCCAGAGTGCTAACCACGCTGGAGTGTCCCAAATGTGATTTCAAAAACATTCGAGACTTTGAGAGAGGCGACTACATCTTCAAAGAAACTGGGCCCTGCCAGAAATGCGAAGATAAGATGACAATAACTGCCATTTATCGCGAAGCTAAAAAGAAGGAAGAAAAATAACCGTTCAGGTTAACACAACACAGCCGTCCCTAACCACCAAAACAGTATATTCTGCTTGTGCCACCATTTTTCTGCTTGCCTCAACAAAAACTGGGTAGCTCATAACAGCTTTAGAAGAAAGAAGCTCAGAGAAACCACCTTTATAGCTACTGGAATCTGCGAATTCATTTAGCCACCTCTCAGTGAAAGGCAATGTAAGAAAATTCTTTCTTATGTAACTCAAAATCCGTTTAGCGTAAGGATTTTTCAAGGACTTGGATTTAACGTAACGAAAGATGTGGGCTTCCCGTAAATCTTCAACTCTGCCAGCAGCCTTTGCAACTGTCACGAAGGGTTCGACACCATAGACTTCTCCCTCCTTTATTCTGGAGGTGGAGAGGTTGAAAGCGTTGGGCAGAGACTTACCCGCGTGTATTATATAACGTCTGATTAAGTGTCCAGTGAGGTTTGAGACGGGTTTGAATCCTCTGGTTTTGATGGTTTTTTGGATTGTTGAGCCGAAACGTGTTACGGAGAGTCCGGGTCGAAGTATCTCCACAGCCTTTTCTAATGCCTCTTCCGCCGTGTTTACCATGTCATCGTATTCTGGGTCGAAACAGACGCTCGTTGCTGTGTCTGCTATGTAGCCGTCAACATGGACTCCAATGTCAACTTTAACTATGGACCTCTCGGGTATTGTCCGCTTGTCTTTGGGGGGCGATGTATAATGGGCGGCGACCTCGTTGACAGAGACGTTGCATGGAAAAGCTGGTTTGCCTCCCTTTTCCCTAGTTAAAGATTCCACTTTCTCGCAGATGTCAATGATAGGCATCCCTTCTCTCACTGTTTTTTTGATTTCTTCTCGAATATCTCTGGCAATTTTGCCGGCGCGCTGATATTTCTCCAAATCTTCCTCGGGGACGGTCATGATCGTGCACGAATCTCATTAGATGTATTGAGAGTTAAAAGAGTTTAGAAGGAGTATAAAGAGGTTAGGAAGCCTTCGCTACTTTTTGAGTGAACGTTTTTCTATCGGAAACCTTTAAACCTGTAAGTTATACGGTTTAGCAAAGGTGGGACTACAGAAATTGGCTAATGTTGAGGATAAGAAGTCTGTGCTTGACCCTTGGGGAACAACAGTGGTTGAGGACTACGATCATCTCTACGAAGAGTTTGGCATACAAAAGTTCAAGCCCCTGCTGTCTGGGATACCGAATCCGAGCATGTATATGCGGCGAGGCGTCATTTTCGGTCACAGAGACTTCGACCGCGTCCTAGAAACTATGAAGCAGGGCGGAGACTTTGCGGTGATGAGCGGCATCAAACCCACAGGAGAATTTCATTTAGGAACCCTCATGACCGCACGTGAGATAATCTATTTCCAGCAGCAAGGAGCCAAAGCCTTCTACGCCATCGCAGACATAGAAGCATACGAGGACAACAGACTGCCATTCAAAGAGACTGAAAAAATCGCTGTCGGCAATGTTGCAGACCTGTTGGCTTTAGGCTTCGACCCTAAAAACGGTCACATTTACAGGCAGTATAAGGAGCAGCGGGTCCGAGACTTGGCGATTCATTTTGGTGCTGGCGTGACTTTAGCTACGATGAAAGCTATTTACGGTGAACGGCACATTGGTCTGTATCTTTCAGCTCTTGTGCAGGCGGGAGACATACTTATGCCTCAACTCAAAGATTTTGGGGGACCCAAACCAACAGTGGTTCCTGTGGGAGTAGACCAAGATGCGCATCTTCGTTTGACCCGCGATTTAGCTAACAAGTTCCGCCGCAAATTCAAGTTTCTTCCCCCCTCATCTACTTACCACAAGATTCTGAAGGGGCTGGATGGTTCTCCGAAGATGTCAAAAAGGAATCCAATGAGCTACTTCACCCTCAATGAGACTCCTAAGGCTATTGGCAAAAAGATTAGTTGTGCTTTCACTGGCGGAAGAGCTACTGTGGAAGAGCAGAAAGAGCTGGGCGGAGTTCCAGAAATCTGTCCCATATACGAGATTGAAATGTGCCATTTCGTAGAAGACGACAACGATGTTGTGGAGACCTACAAGTGCTGTAAATGCGGAAACCTCCTGTGTGGAGAGCATAAGGCTCGAACAAAAAAGATTGTCACGCAGTTTGTTGAGGATCATCAGAGAAAACGGGAAAAACTTGTTGACAAAGCAAGGGAAATATTAGGGGTTAACTAGACGATAAGTGCCAAAGATAGTTATTACTCGCGTCAGATGTTGAAACCTTTAAAGCCTTCTTATCATAAAGCTAAACCAAGTTTACAGTAAATATTTCGAAATAATGGTGTCGCGGAGGAGAAACAGGTGCCTGAACTTCGGGAAAATGAACAGAAAACCTTGCTTGCTCTAGAAAAGCTGAAAGGAAGAGCCCCCGTTGATCAGATAGTCCAAACAGCAGGTTTAGCTCATGCAGCAGTTATGCGAGCCTCCCTCGCCCTCACCGAAAACAAACTAACCAAAACATACGAAAGAAAACAAACTTTGGTCTCGTTGAGCAAAGAAGGGAAAAGTTATGCAGAGATTGGGCTCCCAGAGAGACGACTCCTCAGCTCGCTGATCAAGCTTGGCGGCGAAGCAAAACTTAACTCGGCTGTTGAAGAAGCAGGTTTAGAAAAGAAGTTTCTGTCCGTGGCGTTGGGGTGGCTTAACCGAAAGGGCTGGGCAACCATAAGGCAAGGCACTCTGAAATCCTTGAAGGAAGCTCCGCTTGGAGATGACGAAAAACTTCTGCAGCTCCTATCCAAAAACGAATCACTAGTTGTTGAGGATTTAGGTCAGGAACTTCAAAAGGCCGTTTCTGTTCTGAAAGGTCGGAAACTGGTGGATATCGAAGAGAAAACCATGCGCGAACTAGAATTAACCGATGATGGATGGAATCTGGTTAAGAAGGGGATTGAAGTTCAGGAAGAAGTCAGTCAGCTAACTCCTGAGCTTATCAGAACAGGAAGCTGGCGGAAAGTAAAACTTAGAAAGTTCAATGTGAAGGCTCCGGGTCCCGAAGCTCTTCTCGGAAAAATTCATCCAGCCCAGCAGATAATTCAGCAAGTCAGGGAAATCTTTTTGGAGATGGGCTTCACTGAGATTCGAGGCTCTATTGTTCAGACGGCATTCTGGAATTTTGACGCCCTCTTCCAGCCTCAGGATCATCCCGCCAGAGACGTAGTGGATACTTTCTATCTGTCTAATCCAGAAAAGGGGAGGTTGCCAAAAAAAGCTGTTGTGGAAGCAGTTGCTGCGACCCATGAGAACGGCTGGAAAACGGGTTCAAGGGGCTGGGAATACCCTTGGAGTCCAGAAGAGGCTAAAAGGTTGGTGCTTAGGACCCATACAACAGCTGAAACTATCCATTACCTGTTTGAACATAAGGAGCCGCCAGTTAAGGTCTTCTCCGTGGACAGGGTGTACCGCAACGAGAAACTCGACTACAAGCACCTCGCCGAGTTCCATCAAATCGAAGGAATAATAATGGACAAGAAGGTGACCCTGCGGGACCTCATGGGAACCCTGACAGAATTCTACCACAAACTTGGGTTGGAAAAGGTGCAGTTCTGGCCCAGCTACTTCCCCTACACAGAGCCTTCCATGCAATCCACAGTATACGTTCCAGAGCTGAAAACTTGGGTTGAACTCTGCGGAATGGGGATTTTCCGCCCAGAAGTGTTGGCTCCTTTTGGGGTAAAACATCCTGTTTTGGCTTGGGGCGGAGGCTTGGAACGGCTGATTCTTCTCAAGCTCGGCATCGACGATATTCGGATGTTGTATAAGAATGATTTAGGTTGGATAAGGAGGATGCCAGTATGCCAACGATAACCTTGGATAGAAGCCGTTTTTCCCATTTTGTTGGGCGAAACGTTACCGTGAAAGAGATGGCTAAATGGCTTCCATGGCTGGGAACCGACACCGAAGAGGTTGGCTCCGATTACGTGAAGATCGAGTATAATCCGAATCGTGTGGACTTTTGTAGTTACGGTGGGGTGGCTAGAGCCTTTCGGGGGCTCATGGGCTGGGAAACTGGCATGCCCAAATTTAAGGTGAAAAAGGGAAACATCACATTGACGGTGGACAAGAGTGTGGCTGAGGTTCGACCATACGTTGTTTCCGCTGTTGTCCGAGACTTAAACATCGACTTTGAAGCAATCAGGGAGCTTATGGAGATGCAGGAGGCTCTCCACTGGATGATAGGCAGAGACCGAAAGAAGGCTTCCATCGGAGTGCATAATTTGGATGCTGTTGAACCTCCCTTCTCATATGTTACCTGTGCCCCAGACGAAATCAAGTTTGTTCCGTTAGACAAGACAGAAGAGATGACTCCGCAGGAAGTCTTGGAGAAACATGAGAAAGGCATGGCATACAAAAGCGAAGTTGACTGGGCTTCAAGGTATCCATTAATTGTTGACCGAAATGGAGATGTTCTATCTTTTCCGCCCATAATCAACGGCGAATTGACCCGTGTTTACGAGGATACGCGGAACCTTTTCATTGACGTCACTGGCACCGAAATGAACGCCATCTCAAGAAGCTTGAACGTTCTCGTCACTGCCCTATCTGACATGGGCGGCACAATAGAGAGTGTTCCTGTTAAATATACAGACCATGTTTTGGTTACTCCAGACCTTGCTCCTCAAAAGATGAAGTTGCATGTTGGTTATTCTAACGAACGTTTGGGTCTCAACTTTTCGGAAGCACAAACCATAGAGGCTCTGCAAAAGTCTAGGCTTGACGCAAAAAAGGTTGAAACTGGAGTTTTGGATGTTACGATTCCTGCCTATCGAATCGATATACTTCATGAGATTGATTTGGTTGAAGAGGTCGCAATCGGCTATGGCTACTACAATTTGACGCCCACAATTCCAGCAACTGTGACTACAGGCAAACAACATCGAGTCAATGAAGTGGCAAACACCGTTCGGCAAATAATGGTGGGGTTGGGTTTCGTGGAAGCCTTGAACTTTGTCCTAGCCAACGAAGTTGACCACTACCAGAAGATGCGACGAAAAGCTGAAGGACTTGTGACTTTGGCGAACCCTGTTTCCACAGAATATTCGATAATACGGAACGACTTGTTGCCTAGCCTAATGAAGAACTTGGCAGACAGTAAACACCACGTTTTTCCTCAGCAAATGTTCGAAGTCTCCGATGTAATTAAACTCGACGACGACTCTGAAACCTACACAGAACGACGAATACATGTTGCGGCAGTTTCTTCTCATCCAACAGCCAACTTCACTGAAATAAAATCCATTCTCGAATCGTTGCTGATGAACCTCGGCTTAAAAAAATGGACAGTGAAAGAGACAAACCATCCAACTTTCTTAGCGGGAAGAGCAGCCACAGTCTCATTAGGAAACATGGAGCTGGGTGTTGTTGGAGAAATTCACCCAGAAGTCCTAAACAACTTTGAACTGGAAAATCCAACAGGCGCCTTCGAAATAGACCTCCAAAAAATCATATAGGCAACCAAGTGAAAATTCGTCAAAAATCTTTCTGTATAGAAAAGTTTTATGTCCTCCCATGATTGAATATTTATTTGCGATGAAAGGTGGGCTGGAGCGTAATCCCGCCGGAACCTTAACGGGCTCATGCAGACGGACCCGACAGAGGCTGGTGACTTTCATCTACCGTTGACGGAGGGTTTACCCAGGCATGGGACACGGTGGGCGCGGGCAAAAACAACCCACGTTTGAGAGAGCTCATCTGAGAAGAGCGTCTAGCTCCGACTGTGAGGATGAGAGTTAGTTACGTGGGACACAACGCCCGCGATAAGAACTTTTAAGTTGGATAAACAAGATGAGAGGATAAGAGGGCGCATATCGTTGGACACGGAAAAAAGAATAGACCTCGTCACGAGAAACACGGCAGAGGTAATAACTCCTCAAGAAATCCGCACACTACTGGAAACAGAAGCTAATCCCCGTGCCTACTGGGGCTTCGAATGCTCCGGACTGTTACACATCGGAATAGGCTTAGTTTGCTCAGCAAAAATAAAAGATATGGTAAACGCCGGCTTCAAATTCACCATCTTCCTAGCTGACTGGCACTCATGGATAAACAACAAACTAGGCGGAAACATGGAAAACATCCAGATTTGTGGAGATTACCTGAAACAGATCTTCAAAGCATTAGGATTAACACCTGACAAAGTGGAGTTCCGCTGGGCATCAGACATAACCGACAAAGTTGAATACTGGGAAAAAGTCATCCGCATAGCCAAAAGCGTCTCAGTGAAAAGAACATGGCGCGCCCTACCAATAATGGGACGCGAAACAAGCATAACCGACATCGAAACAGCTTGGATATTCTATCCCTGCATGCAAGCAGCAGACATCTTCCAGATGAACCTCAACGTAGCCTGCTCCGGCATAGACCAGAGAAAAGCCCACATGCTAGCGAGAGACGCAGCAGAGAAACTCAAATGGAAAAAACCCTCCACCGTCCACACTCCCCTTCTCATAGGACTTCAAGGACCACAGACCACAGAACAAAAGTTTGACGAAAACGCAGACTTAAACGTGGAAATCAGCTCCAAAATGTCCAAAAGCATACCCCAAAGCAGCATACTCGTTCACGACTCCCCCGAAGACATTGCATCAAAAATAAAGAATGCATACTGCCCCCCCAAAATAGTGAAAGGAAACCCCCTAACCGAACTAGCACGACTCATAGTGTTCCCCGAAAAAGAAAACTTGGAGATACCGCGACCAGCCAAATATGGCGGTCCAGAAACCTTCGAAAGCTTCAACCAGTTAGCGAACACCTACAGCCAAGGCAAAATACATCCCCTAGACCTCAAAAACGGCATCACCGAAGCTTTGGTTGAAATCCTGAAACCTGTCAGAGAACATTTCCGGAAACATCCCCAAACTCTAGAAAAAATGCTGAAGATAGAAATAACTAGGTAAACGAGTTGTCAACGAAAACAGAGAAGAGGCTAGAGAAAATCCAACAACTCTTGGAAAGGCTTGCCAGAAAATCAGCGATGGGCACTCCAATAGTTGTGGAAGGAAGAAACGACGTTCAAGCCCTCCACAGGTTGGATATTTCCGGCGACATAATTTTAGCAAAAACTTCAGGAAAATGCTTTCTCGACGTTCTCGAAGAAATAGAAAGAAAAGAAAAACGCGAAGTTATCCTTCTGTTTGACTTTGACAGACAAGGCAAAGAATGGACTCGACGCATGGCACGCTGTCTAGAGGGAGTGAAAATAACGCCTAACCTCCTTTTCTGGAGAAGTCTCTTAGGTCTGGTGGGACATGACGTCAAGGATATAGAGGGGTTGGCGACCTATCTTGAGACTTTGAAGAATAGGAGCTTGAAGTCGTAAAGTATAATAGACAGTGCACAGCTTAAACAGAAAGGTCTCAGTTTTCACGGGGACAATATCATGATTGAGGTGAATAGAAACGAAAACATCACAAACTGTTACGATAAAGTATGTTATACGCGGCCGATTCGAAGTGGAGGGAGTAGTTGAAAAACCGGATGTGATCGGAGCACTTTTTGGACAAACAGAAGGATTGTTTGGACCTGAACTTGACCTCCGAGAACTCCAAAAATCAGGTAGAATCGGGCGTATAGAAATTAGTTTAGACTCAAAACAAGATAAAACAACTGGAAAAATAAACATACCCACAAGCTTAGACAGAGTTTCCACAGCCATAATCGCAGCCAGCATCGAAAGCATAAACCGCGTAGGACCTTGCCAAGCAAAAGTTATTCTGAACAAAATAGAGGATATACGCGACGCAAGACGACGAATCATCATAGACAGAGCCAAAGAAGTTCTTCGAAAATGGACCGTTGAAACTATGCCTGGTACAGACGAAATTTTCAGAGAAGTCTCAGAAATGTTACGGCTGGCAAGAGCCGAAAAATACGGTCCGGAAGGACTGACGGCTGGACCAGACATTGGCAGTGCAAAGAAGATAATTGTCGTGGAAGGCAGAGCAGACGTAACGAATCTATTGAGGGCTGGAATACAGAATGTCATCGCCCTCGAAGGTGCCAAAATCCCAGAAACCATCATCAAATTGTGTCGAGAAAAAGAAGCAACAGCATTTCTTGACGGCGACCGAGGCGGAGACCTCATCCTAAAAGAGCTGAAGCAAGTGACTAAGGTCAAGTATATTGCTAGAGCTCCCAGAGGAAAAGAAGTTGAGGATCTGAGTTTCGCGGAGATTGAAAAAGCCCTGAAGGAAAAAGTTCCAATAGAAAAGACCCGAGTAAAGAAGGAGCAACGACGCAAGAAGCTGGTTCCAAAACAGATTGCTCAAACTGCAAAGAAGTTGGGTGGAACTTTAGAAGCTGTGCTGCTCGACAAAAACATGAAAAAGGCGGATCAACTACCAGTCAGAGAACTTGCAGAGAAACTTCAAAAAATAGAAAACATAGACACAGTGGTCTTTGACGGAGTAATAACCCAGCGGCTAATCGACATTGCTGAAAAAAGAAAAATCAACTACCTTGTAGCTGCCCGCGTCTCAAAAACGATAAAACAGCCCTTACAGGTGAAATTGTTAACCTTCGAAGAGATACAAGCTTAGGCTCCCCATAGTCACAGAAGTGTTCAGGTTTCAGGCGGTCAACAACTCCGCCTAAACCAAACTACACAAAATCAGAGATTCATCAACTAAGATACATCTGACACACTTGTGCCAATACGCTTTTAACAGTTTCAGCAAGCTGTTATTACACTGTATCATCATGAAAGGATAGAATTCTTTTGAAGATTTTTCGAATAGACCTCAAGAAAGGCTTCGCTAAGGTTATGCCAGAGAGTCTGGACGACCTGTGGCACCTCTACAACATAATTCTTGAAAAGGATGAAGTTCACGCCCGCACAACCAGACAAACGAAAGTTGATGGTCAGTATGCCCGACCAACAAAGGCAAAGAGAGTTCCCGTTAATCTGGGTGTGACAGTTGAGAAAATGTTCTGGGACAGAGTGCTTAACCGATTGAGGGTAAACGGGATAGTTTGTGAAGCACCCGAAAAACTAAGCATAAAGGGTTCACGGCACACAATAGACGTGACAGTCAACAAACCTGTAACTATCGTGAAGAAGCAGTGGCTAAAACATCAGCTTGACAGGTTGAAGCGAGCAAGCAGAATTACAGCGGCGCCTCTCACAATAATTTCTTTGGATGACGAAGAGTATTGTGTGGCGGTTTTGCGGCAATACGGCATAGAAGTGAAGGTAGGAGAGAGGACTAGGCTTCCGGGAAAATTGGAGGCGGAAAAACGGACAAAAGCCAAGCAACTGTTTTTCAAAGGAGCGTTAAAATCGCTGCGGGAAACGTGGGCTCCTCTTCACAGTCCGATAGTGGTTATTGGACCGGGGTTCGTGAAGAATGATTTCGCTGATTACATAAGAAAAGAGGCTAAGGATGTTGCTGACTCTGTGGTTGATGTGAAGGGGGTGAATAGTGCAGGTTTGTCTGGAATACAGGAGTCGCTTCGTTCAGGCGTCCTTTCTAAGGCGTTGAAGGATATGCGGGTTGGTGAAGAGATGAAGGCGATGGAGGAGGTTCTGGCGAGACTTGGGAAAGGTAAGGAAGATGCAACCTACGGTTTCGAAGCTGTTGAAAAAGCAACAAACTATGGCGCTGTTGAAAAATTGTTAGTTGCAGATAGCACATTGAGGGAAACATCGGATGAAGAGAGGAGAGCGTTGGAGAAGCTCATGAAAGAGGTTGAAGAGGCAAGTGGTGAGGTCATGGTTATCAGCACTGAGAACGAGGCGGGAACAAAACTGCTCTCCCTTGGCGGTGTCGCCGCCCTTTTGCGGTTCTCGTTGCCCTAAAAATTTTGTTTGAATAGCAGGTAGTTACTAATCCTTGCTATGATTTTGGCTTATCATCACCAAAAAAGAGGCAATCAAACCAACAATTTCGACAATGAACGGAAAAATGGACACTGCATGTCTATCTACATCAAAGTCCCCATTTACTCCATGCCATAAACTAAGAAAATAATCAACATCTTGGAAACGAAAGAAAATAACCGATCCACTGGCTACAAGAATGAACATGGCTAATCGCATGTTTTTTATTCCTAGGCGCATGTGAAAAAGCAGAACGAAACCAAAGATTAGAGCTAACCAACCTGTAGGTAACATAAAATTCCAAAGAACACCAGTAATGTCTGCTTTTCCCTCAAAATGATACGGACCCAATGGAACAAACGCGGAGGCTATTAATAATAATCCCACAATAATAGCGATAAAATTCTGGAATTTCACACCCAACCCCCAACCTCATTCTCGGATGCGTGCACATTCAAATTACCTTAATATTGACAGGGATACCTTTTGTGACACTTTGAGTTACGGTGCAGTAATTCTCAAAAATTTTCAGGCATCTGGGAACTCGAGAATTATCCTCTTCATTGACCTCTAAACGGAGTTGAACATCAATGCTGGCTACCCTACGCATTCCTTCTTCATTTTCGAAAAAGTTCATTTTAACAGTTGTCTCAAGGTCTTTGACTCTAACCCTTGCTTTTTTTAGGCAGTAGATCAGACTTGAACTTAGACAATGACCAATGGCAGCTGCCAATATTCTTGGGGGATTCGGTCCAGAACCTTCACCATGAGGTTTCACTTCGTCCGCTAAAAATCCTGGAGTGTGGTCATCGAATTCTACATTGAATTTGTATCCTTCTATTAACCTAAGTTTGGTTACATTATATTCTTCAGTCATTTTCTTGTCGTCATCATCCTATTCAAATGACACACTTATTATGTTATTATCATGGATAGGTTACATTAAAAGTATTGACTTCTTAATGTCCTTTGTTTTCGTGTTCAACTACTTTTTTTGGGTCCTCGTCTTTGAAGCCACAGTTCCAACTACAAAACCAAAGGTCCTTCAGATGTTTTCGATAGACCATCCTACCCACTTACCAGCCTCTTTAACCTCAACGCTCACTGGATCAACAGCAAGCTTTCTTTGGCATGACGGACATTTTCCATTAGTCTTCATTCTTAACCAATAGAGGGAAATCATTTCCATTCCTTCATATAGAACGTGTCCACACTCGGAGCAAACAACTATCAATGACAAGTAAACACCAAAACGAAGCGATGAAATCTAGTTCTTAAATAAGCTAAGTTGAACACTCATTGGAGTATGAGAAAGTTTTTTTCCACAATTTGGACATCTGCAATGGTGTTTTGCTCGAACATAATATGGTTGAATAGTCTCTCTTCCCTTGAATAGAACCTTTCCACAGCTACAAGCTATCGACACAGCCATTTCAATCGACCTACACGTATTCTTTTCTGAGTAGATTCTGGATTTCCTCGAATCTCTTCTGTTTGGCAAGTGTTTGAATACGAGTTAGCCTTCTGATTATGAGCCGTTTATGTTCTACTGGATTAGTCATTTTAGCCCCCTCAGATTTGATTCTGTGTTTGGTTAAAAATAATTTAAAGCCAATGTCTCAACGACAAAGAAGATAGGGAAGAGAGGACAGTGAAACTAAAATGGAAGGAGGGTTGAAACATCTCCCGCAACCCCCCTTTTTTTAGAGTTAAAATTTAACCCTCCACACACTGCTCTGTTAACCTATATATCCTCCAGTACACATATTGTTAACTATGGAGCAAATAAAAGCAATAACCTTTGATCTCGACGGCACCTTAGCTTATGGTGCGCTTGATAGTGAAAGTTACCAGAGAGCATTAATAGATTACCTTCATAGGATTGGGTACTCTGGGGGAAGTGGTACACTTAACAAATCTCGACAAGCAATGCTTGAAAAAATGAGGAGACATCAGGCAAGAAATATTGAATTACGGTTTGATTTGCTTTACAGTAATTTGTTGTTTGATCTAGGATTGGATATTACGCAAGAACGACTTGAACATATTGAAGGTCTCTATAATCGCTTCTTCAGAATTGATGTGCTTCCAGGCGTGAAAGAAATGCTGATAGATTTGAGCGGAAGATACAAATTGGCGATAGTGGCTAACGCTATCACAAACGTCTCTCGGATTGCTTTGCAGAAACTTGATCTTGCAAAATATTTCGATTATATTGTGCTGTCTCGAGATTTAGGTGTAAGGAAACCTGATCTTGAAATTTTCATTTATGCTTTGCGGAGTATGTGGAATAAAGGTAGTGAGACGGTTCATGTTGGAGACTCCTTAAAGAACGATGTCCAAGGAGGCAAGAATGCTGGGATGAAAACAGTATGGATTAAAGGAGACGAGAAAGTGATGAATATTCATCCAGACTTCGTTATCTCCAAAGTTACGGAACTGCCAAGTTTATTCTAATCCTGCTTTGTTGAAAAATAGTTATCCTAATCAAAACATGTTCCCAAGTTTGGGAACAAGTATCAGGAAAAGTTGCTATCGAAAACACAAGCATTAAACAAAGATTACGCACATATGTGTGTTTTTTGGGTTGGGGGGTTAAATTTTAACCCTATAATCCATAATTATTCGAGATTCGAAAGTGTTGTTTGAACCATTGGTTTATTTTTGGTAGAATTTGAGGCGTCTGCGTACGGCAGGATTTTTGTCAGCGAGTTTTTTCATAGCTTGTTCAAAGGTTTCGTCTGGAGCCAGTTCTCTCTTAATGAAGACTCCTGTTCTTCCCACCTCATCACGGCGGAGAAGAGCACGAACACGATCCAACACAGTATTGAGGGAGACACCCAAAAGATTAGCAGCCATTTCCTCCCGACCTACAACTGCACTCTCCACATGACCTTTATCAGTAGGTTCAATGAACATCAGTCGCTTGTCTACCCCAGTAACTCGCTCCTCTTTTCTAAGTGCTGAAAGAGACGCTTCGCCCCCAAATCTGTAAAAGTCCTTCTCTACTGGACGAAGTTTCACCAATGGAAAAGACAGACCCATTTGCTGATCCAATTCAATATATCCTTTCAAAGCATAGAGTGGAGTAGCCTGAACAACTGTTCGATGCTGAACCCGAAAACCAGCCCGTTCAAGCACAGTCTCTATAACAAACGATGAAGGCGGCTCTGGCAAAAAAACGTCAATATCACTTGTTTCTGAGACGTCGCCGCGGGCTATACTTCCGTGAACAATGGAACGGAGATGACATTTATCCAACATCTCCATTATCTCTACTGCCTTTGACCGCAAATCTTTCAAAAGTGCCCAACGTCTCTGATCATAGACAACTTCTATCCGCTCCGCCCGTTTCACTGGCTTAGCCATCTCACTTCACCGGTTCAAGACAAGCCTTCAGCCAATCAAGGTAAGCCTGTGAACCCGCCACTATTGGAAGCGCCAGAATCTCCGGCACCTCATAGCTGTGAAGTTCCGTTACCCGCTTTGAGAGTTTCTTAAAGAGGGTTTCATTGGATTTCATGAGAACCAGAACCTCTTTTTCTTCTTCTATCTTTCCTTTCCACCAGAAAAGTGAGGAAACAGGGTCCAGAATGTTGCCGCACGCAATTAGTCTCTCCTCCAGCAGGGTGCGAACTATCTTCTTTGCTTCTTCTTTGTTGGGGGCTGTCATAATCACAATCAAATATGACATGGATATTCCCACAATGACTATGGAGCAGTGCTATTTTAATTAAATCAAAAGTAGAGGCTATGTTGGGCTAGAACCATCTTGATTAAATATCAAATAGACTTTAAGACATATTGGAATGTTTTCCAGAAGCCTCTCTGCCAAAAGTAACTTCAGTTGAATGTGTTCAAAAGGGTAAAATGAAATGAAGAAAAAAGTGCTCACCTGTTTACTTTTGATTCTGCTCTTTATACTCTTCGCTTTTTCCTGCACTCTCTTGTATGCAACAATCGAACCTGCTGGCGCTTCTAAAGATTCGGCTGATGCGTCAGAAACTGAAGATTGGTTCATGTTTCACCATAACCCAGCGCACACTGGCAACTCAAAGTCAACAGCGCCGACGACAAATCAGACGTTGTGGAAGTTCAACACTGGGGGACCCGTGGATTCTCCTGTTGTCTCTGACGGCGTAGTTTACTTTGGCTCTTTAGACGACAACATTTACGCCGTAGACGCTAAAACTGGCACCCTAAAATGGAGCTACACAACAGGCGCCAACGTCCTATCTCCAGCCGCAGTCGCAGAAGGTTTGGTTTACGTAGGCTCGGAAGACTTCAACGTTTACGCCTTGAATGCCTCTACTGGAGCTTACGTGTGGAGTTACAAAACAGGCTATTTCGTAGATTCTGCAATCGCTTATTCTAACGGCATAATATACGTAGGCTCGGAAGACTACAACCTCTACGCCTTAAACGCTACAACAGGCGCCTACATCTGGAGTTACGCGACAGGCGACCAAATTCTCCTGTCTTCACCCATCATCGCTTATGGTATAGTTTACGTAGGCTCTCTAGACGCCAAAGTCTACGCTATAAACGCTACAACAGGCACCTACATTTGGAGCTACACAACTGGAGACTCGGTGGCTTCTACTCCCGCAGTCGCAGACGGCAAAGTCTACATTGGCTCCAACGACTACAACTTATACGCCTTCAACGCTTTCACAGGCGAAGTGGAGTGGAATTACACCACCGACGGTCCAATATTCTCTGGACCCGCTGCCGCTCAGGGCGTGGTCTATGTGGGTTCGGTTGATGGACGCGTTTACGCATTCGGCGCCTCTACTGGTGTGGAAATCTGGAACTTTACGACTGGTGGTGCCGTGTCTTCTTCTCCGGCTGTGGCTGACGGCGTTGTGTACATAGGTTCAGACGACTATAACGTCTATGCCCTGAACGCAACAACCGGTGCATACTTGTGGAAATTTACGACTGGAGAGATGGTAGTTTCTCTGCCCGCCATCTCCGACGGCATAGTGTACGTTGGTGCTTGGGACGGAAGACTATATGCGTTAGACGCTTCTAATGGTGCTCTCTTATGGGAGTACATAACAGGTGGCGTGGTTGATTCTTCTCCCGCTGTTGTAGATGGTGTAGTTTACGTTGGCTCATGGGATGGCAACGTCTACGCTTTGAGCGCTGCCACAGGAACTGTTCCATTCGACGAATTCTCAAGTGCTGTCATATGGAGCTACAAAACCGGCGATATCATATTATTGTCCGCACCTGCCGTCGCCAACGGCGTGGTCTATGTGGGTTCTTATGACTTCAACGTTTATGCCTTAAACGCTTCAACCGGCGTATACATATGGAACTACACAACAGGTTTTGCCGTGGTTTCTTCCCCAGCCGTTGTTGACGGTGTAGTTTACGTTGGTTCAGAAGACCATAATGTCTACGCCCTGAACGCCACAACAGGCACATTGATATGGAACTACACAACAGGCAACCAGATTCACTTGTCTTCTCCCGCAGTCGCAGACGGCGTGGTCTATGTGGGTTCAAACGACCATAACGTATACGCCTTGAATGCTTCTAGCGGCTCTCTCCTGTGGAAATACCCCACTGGAGATGTGGTGATTTCTTCTCCCGCCGTCTTCAATGGTGTAGTTTACGTAGGGTCATATGACGGCAACGTTTACGCTTTGGATGCCTTTTCAGGGGATCTAATATGGAACTTTACGACTAGCGGTTCTGTGTCTTCTTCTCCAGCAGTTGCTGACGGCATGGTTTACATAGGCTCAAACGATGACAACATCTACGCTTTGGATGCTGGAACAGGTTCTGTTGTGTGGAATTACATGACTGATGGAGATGTGTCTTCTTCTCCAGCGGTGGCTGACGGAGTAGTGTTTGTGGGCTCATACGATAAGAAAGTGTACGCTTTAGACGCTTCTTCAGGTGCTTATTTTTGGAGCTACACAACCCTTGATAAAGTGATTTCTTCTCCTGCCGTAGCAGACGGGACAGTGTATTTCGGCTCTTACGACCACCTAGTTTATGCCATTGGTAATGCACAGAATATACAGGTTGTACCTATTTCTGGTTTGACGATTTCCATCTTAATTTTTGTAGCAATTTCTGTTATAGCCATAATTCTTGTTATTATCCTGAGACAAAGACACTAGACCAATAACTCCTTGTACGGCTAAGTTTGAAGAAATGTTTGATATATGTGATGTAACAACTAGTGAAGGTTTCAATATGCTGATATCTGGGGTTGACGACGCTGGTCGGGGATCAGTTATCGGTCCCTTAGCCATAGCAGGCATATCGCTTGAAAAGAAAGATTTGCCTAAGCTAGTAGACCTCGGCGTGAAAGATTCCAAACTCCTTTCTCCACAGAAACGACACGAACTTTCCTACAAGATAAAAAAACTGGCTATACAATATCACATTGTGCTGCTGTCTCCTGCTGAAATTGACATAGTTGTTGAGACTGGAAAAAAGCTTCACAAACTGAATCGTCTCGAAGCACATGCAATGGCTAAAGTGATAGCTGTTCTAAAGCCAGACATAGTTTACGTGGATGCGGCAGATGTCAAACCTGACAGATTCAAAACCCACATTGCAGAAAAGCTCTCCTTCAGCCCCGAAATAATATCTGAACACAAAGCAGACCTTAAGTATCCTGTTGTCTCAGCAGCCTCTATCCTAGCTAAGGTGGAACGTGATAGGATGCTTTTTCAACTGCAGAAAAAGTACGGGAACATGGGTTGTGGTTATCCAAGCGACTCGAGCACAATCGAATTCTTAGAATGCTGGATCAAAAAGTTTGGTTCTTACCCAGATTTCGTGAGAAAATCATGGAAAACAGCAAAAAAGGTTAAGAGCGAAGCAGATTCGAGACAGCAAAAACTGCATTAAAAACGGTTTCACTAGAATCAAAGCTAGCTAAAGGTGCGCAAAGAGTTCTTTTGGATGCTTCATCTTTGCAAAAACCTTGTGACATATCAAGGGCATTCTTTCGTCTTGAGTTTTTTCTCCCTGGCTGATGAAAACAGCTTGAGCGCCAATAATCTTGCAAATGCTTGTAATCTCTTCTATCCTCTGGTCTAGGTTCCGTTCCTCTTTGTCAACAACTGCCCCGATTATTTTCATCTTGGTTTTTGGACATCGGGCTATGAAGTCGAAAGGCGCTCTTCCTGTGCAAGTTACTTTGAAATCGAATTGCGCAAACTTTTTAAAAATCGCCTTCAGAAGACGGTGCTTACTGACTATACGCCTTGCTGTAGCTAAGAAACATATCCGTTCAGGACCTTGAAACACATCTGCGTTCTGCACAACTGGGGCTCCTAGAATCCATTCAAGGCGGTAAGCTACGGGGACTGAGGCTTTAGCCATTTCTCTCTCATAACCGTAGAGTGTTCTTCTAGATATTCCAACCATTTCAGCCAACTTTCCGACCGAAAGCCCCAGTTCTTGCCTCCGTTTCTTGATGAGCTTTCCGTCAAGTTTTATGTAGTAGCCTCCAGGTCCAGCCTCAACCAAAGGATGCACTCCCCGGAGAACCATGTCTTCCAGAGTTTTAGCGGTTATAACACATACATCATACCTAGTGTAAACTGTATCATCCTCCAAGGGTTTACTTCTAGTCTTTTCGCCAACAATAAGAGGTACCGCTGAAAAGCATCCTGTGATCTTTTGAAGTTCTGCAGCGTCTTTGAGGCAAGTGTTTCCGATGTTTGTGTAAATCTTCAGAAAGATGAGTTGTTTCTTTCTGTGGGCTGCCAAATCGAAGCAGGAGGATCTTGAGGAGCATCTTTGGGACAGTTGGAATCCGGCTTTTTCCAGAACCTGTTCCGTGACACCGAGGATTTCCGATCTTTTCATCATACACCCTCAGGTATGAAAAATTCTCTGGGCGTCTCTTATAAACATATAGAAGTCTCAGCAAATCATTTTGTCTGTAATGATAAAAAATAGGTTGAAATGAAAATTGCGATGAAGCCGTGAAACCTAAAGGAGATTCTAAACTTTGCTTCATAACTATAGATAATCTGTGCTACTTTAGCAATCTCCAAAGTAGGAATTTGCTATTTTGTTTAGACCTATCAGGTTTTCGATTTTACCTGTTTTAATATGCATTTCAAAAATGTGGGTCTGCTGCAAAAGAAGTGGTTTAACTTTTTTTCAGAAGTGTTTTAATGTAGGTTATGTATTGCTTTCAATATGGGAACTCCTTATGATAGTGAGGCTCCAATTCCGGCTCATCGACTTAGTTTAGAGGAAAAACTCTTTTTTCTCCTCTCTGGAGTCATAACAAGCGTTCCACTCACCATCTTTGTAGGAACCTTCACAGATTCCCTCTGCATCGCCTTGCCATTAACCTACGCTTCAATATGTTCTGTTGCCATTTTCACGCCTTTCATCGAGGAGTTCGCGAAAGCGTATCCTCTTTTCTATCGTCACGGCGAAACTGAGAGATCACTTTTCTCCTTAGGCTTCTTGGTGGGGCTGGGGTTTGGCTTCACCGAATTCCTTCTTTACGTAATGGTATTACGCGGTTCGATTATCATTAGGTTGCCAGCAATCTTTTTTCATGCATCAAGCACAGCGATTACCGCCTACGGTATTGCTACAAAGAAATCTTGGATTTTCTACCTTATTGCTGTGGGGCTTCACTTTGCCAATAATATTGCTGCGCTCTTTGATCCCTTCTGGATCATAGTGGGACCCGTTGTCATCGCTGTAACGTATTTATATGCATGGCAACTTTATCGTAAAACATCAGAGAAATTTATTGATGATCACCCATAAGAAGTCCCGACTAGAGGCAACAAACCATTTCAACCTGCAATTTGTAATTATTCGCATCTTGGTTAAATTGACCAACAAATTGTGATGTAGATGGGAAATGCTTAAGTAGATTTTATTTACAAATATAGAAGCCGCGTAAAAAAAATTCAGGGGAAAAAAAAATGAAAGTTCCAAGAAACAAAACAAAGGCTACTTTATTCGCGTTGGTTCTAACGTTGACTTTTGCTGTTACGTTTGTTGCTTTGCCTATCGTATCTGCGCATGATCCTCCGTGGCAAACACCCACTTGGGCGTTCCTGAGCGTGGCGCCGAACCCAATAGGTGTCAATCAGCAAGTGATTGTTGTCATGTGGCTCAATGACTACCCCAGAACAGCAGTAGGCGCTTACGGTGACAGATGGGACAACATGTATGTAGACATCACAAAGCCTAACGGAGACGAACAAACCTTGGGGCCGTTCACATCCGACCCGGTAGGGAACGCATATACTAACTATGTGCCTGATCAAGTCGGCGATTATACTTTCGTGTTCAGATTTGAAGGAGACACATTAACCGGAGAACCTGAACCCCCAGGTGGCTATTTGTGGTTCGGAGGAGACGTTTTCCTTGGAGACGAATATCTAGCTAGCGAAAGCGATCCTGTGACACTCACTGTCCTGTCGGATCCAATAGAGGAATATCAAGAGACTCCTGTTCCAGAAGATTACTGGACTCGTCCAATATACGGTGCTAACAGAGAGTGGTACCACGTTGCAGGAAACTGGCTGGGAAGCGCTACATTACAAACTTATGGTCCCACCACTAACTTTGCCTATGGTAAAGCACCAGAAAGTCCTCACATAATGTGGACACGTCAGCTTTGGGACGGAGGCGTCATGGACACTCGGTTTGGTCCTATAAGCTACTACACAGGGTTGTCATACGAACCCTTCGCTCTCTTTCCGCCGATAATCATGAATGGAAGGCTTTACTACAATCATCTGACAAATCCCAGGTATGGCTGGTACTGCATTGATTTGCGCACAGGAGAAGAACTATACTTCCACAATACCACGGGTACAATAAAGGGACAAACACACAATTATCCAACAATATCCGGTCGCGATTTCGATTTTACAGGCGTATATTCAGAGGACATGTTGTCATTTGGTCAGATATACAATTATGAGTCACCTAACCAACATGGAGGCTTGCCATATCTATGGAGCAACGAACAAGTTGGCAGTATATGGGGAGGAGTTGGTGCTCAAACCACGTGGAAGATGTTTGATGCATTCACAGGAAACTACATCTGCAGTATAGCCAACGTGTCTATGGCAGGCACACAGGTCTATGGCAAAGATGGAAGCATATTATACTACAATGTTGATACAATGAATAATCGTTTGACATGCTGGAACACAAGCCGAGCTATCTGGTACAAAGAAGCATACGATAGCAACCAATACTGGATGTGGAGACCTTACCTAAACGTAACCTTCGACGGAAACAACGGCTTCTCATTGAATGTGTCCATACCGAGCGTAACGGGTAGCGTGTTTGCGGTTCGCGAAGGCGAGTTCATAATCGGTGGAACTCCGGGAAAGAAAAACTCCACACACACCATACCTGGAAACATGTGGGCTTTGAATCTGGAGGCAGGACATGAAGGGGAAGAGCTATGGAGCTATACCTATACACCACCAGAAACAGTTATACCCGACACAGTCGGCGGCGGCGTTTTTGGCTGGGGACTCATGAGCGGCCCAGTTGTGGACCCAGAAGATGATGTCTTCCTCTTTTCACAAGCAATGACGAGAGAATGGTGGGGCTTCAACCTAACAACCGGTGCTATGATCTGGGGTCCAACTGACCCTGGACCATCATGGGACTACTATGGCATGAATCCCGCTATTTACGAAGGCAAACTCTTCTCATATGGCTGGGGCGGAGTACTAAATACCTATAACATTACAACAGGAGACAAACTGTGGGATTGGACAAGCGGAAGCGTTGGTCTCGAAACCTTCTATGAAAATGCTCCACTTACCCTAGGCTGCATCGCTGACGACAAACTCTACTTCTACTCAAGTGAGCACTCACCATCTCAGCCCCTAAGACGCGATGCCAACATATGGTGCGTAGACACAAATACCGGAGATGAACTATGGAAAATACAGTGTTGGGGAAGTAATCTAGCCATCGGAGACGGATATCTAGTAACCACTGATTTGTTTGACAATCAAATATACTGCTACGGCAAGGGACCAAGCCAAACAACAGTCACAGGACCAAAAGCTGCTGTTCCACTAGGAACTGGCGTATTGCTTGAAGGCACAGTGACTGATCAGTCTGCTGGCGCAAAGGGCACTCCAGCAATAGCTGACGAAGACATGGAAAATTGGATGGAATATCTGTATCAGCAGAGATCAATGCCTGAAGACGCATCAGGAGTAAAAGTAGTGTTAACCGCCATTGACCCGAACGGCAACACTGAGGACATCGGCGAAACCACAACCGACATATGCGGCAACTTTGGTATCAAGTGGGAACCAGACATGGAAGGCACATACCAAGTCACAGCCACCTTTGAAGGATCAAAATCTTACGGCAGTTCATTCGATACAACCTACGTAGCAGTAGGTCCAGTATCACCGGCAGGGCCAATAGAACCGGAGCCAGAACCAGAGCCATTCGCCTTAAACATGACAGAAATAACCATCATAGCCGCTGTTGCAGTTGCCGTCATCATAGGAATAGTTGCCTACTGGATGCTCAGAAGACGCTAACAAACTCCTTAATCCCCCTTCTTTTTTTCTAAATATGCGGTGTCGCCGACGAAAATTGAGCGATGGTTGCGCCATAATAGAGGCTGAGAGGACCTGCGTGATATCCACGATTAGCCTTGGAAGGGGGGCTTTCCAATTTTCACCCTTCTTCTAGTTCCCGCGGCTCCAGCAAACAATCCCTGATATTCTAAACATTTTTTCAAAGCTGTGGGGAGTATTGTATTTCACAGTTTGGTAAAAATGGATTTTTAGAAAAAAAAATAGTTTTTAGAGTTTAGTTTGGCTTGATCCTAAAAGTTGCTTTCCGCTATGGAAAAGATGAGGGAGTTCAAATAATTGGGGGGGTGGAATTTTTTTCCGTTTATTCCGTGGGTCTGCTTAGGTATACCCAGATTACTACAAAGCTTGTAGTTATCAGGGCGCCTGCGATTCCTGAGATGACCCACTCTGCAGAGAATATTAGGGGGAAATTAACCACCAGCCAAGGCCACACTGTGTGGAAAGCGATGTTGGCTATTACTCCGCCTATGAAACCCAGTAGAGCAAACACTCCCAGTATTTTTAATCTGTCACCCATTCGTTTCACCTTGCTTTTAACAGTTAAATCTTCGTGCTTTTGAGTCTAACTTACACGAAACTGTTTATTTTTGCCACTGAGCCCCATCGCTCTTTCTATCTTCGATTTAAAGCTCAAAACGGCGCCAGAATGGGCATATTATGTCTGGTATATATGTAAATGTTCGCTGCATGTTAACAATGTAATAATACACTTTAAACACACCTCCTTGCGTGAGGAAATTAAAATGTCAGAAAAATTTGCAAAAAAATGGGGAGAAGGAATCGACGACACACCTATTAGCTCAAGAATCAAGGATGCCGTTCGCCCTCCAGGTCCATTGAAACCACGACTAGATTTTGCTGTCAAACGAATGCAAATGCAGATTCAGAGACTAGACAAAGCAGCAGACCGCTTCTCAGAACGTGACAAATCGATATTCGCAAAAATCGTTAACGCCTACACAAAGCACGATATGGCGCGAGCCAACGTCTTCGCTAACGAACTAGCTGAAATCCGAAAAATGGAAAAAATGATTATGCACTCTAGGCTAGCCCTAGAACAGATAGTTC
>CAZUDX010000004.1:0-63072 GCA_964618695.1 uncultured Candidatus Bathyarchaeia archaeon
GAGATGCCCTACAAAATAAAACTTGGTCAACTTTGGGTAATAGATCCACAATCAAAAATCAGCAGACCATACAACACTGAAGTTGACGGAACAAAACACGAAATCTTCCCCATGGAAGCCCGCTTCCGAAACCTCACATACGCAGCACCATTAGCACTGGAAATGACCCCAGTCATAGATGGAAGAGAACAAGAACCCGAACTCGTTCTCATAGGCGACATTCCAGTGATGCTAAAATCTAAACTCTGCATCCTCTCCCAACTAACCGACGAAGAACTAATTGAATATGGAGAAGACCCACACGACCCAGGCGGCTACTTCCTAATCAACGGCTCCGAACGCGTAGTCGTCGCCATGGAAGACCTAGCCCCCAACCGCGTACTAGTAGACATCGACACCCGAGGAACAAAACCCGTCTACCAAGCCAAAATCTTCTCAACAACTGTGGGCTTCAGAGCAAGAATCCAGCTGCGAATGAAATCTGACGGTGGAATCTTCGTCTCCATACCCGGAGTACCCACAGAAGCTCCATTCATGATCTTGATGCGAGCCCTTGGAATAGAATCAGACAAAGAAATCGCTGAAACCGTTTCTCCTGATCAGGTTGTGCAGAATGAACTTGAAGCATCATTTGAAAAAGCCGCTGGATTCGACACTGTACAAGATGCTATAATGTACATCGGAAACCGCGTCGCCCACGGACAAGTGGAAGAATACCGTAACCAAAAGGCTCAAAGCATCATTGACCGCAACTTTTTGCCCCACATCGGTCGAACCGAAGAAAGTCGTATAGAAAAAGCGCTCTTTCTCGGCGAGATGGCTAGCCGAGTTATTGAATTGAAACTTGGAATGAGAAAGCCAGACGACAAAGACCACTTCAAAAACAAACGACTGAAACTTGCCGGGCCACTCCTCTCTGACCTTTTCAGAATAGCCTTCAGGAACCTGTGCCGAGACATAAAGTATCAGCTTGAACGCATGGGCGTCAAAAGGCAACTTATCACAATTTCAGCCGCCGTCCGCCCCGGAATAATCACTGATCGGCATCGACACGCCCTCGCCACAGGTAATTGGGGTCGAGGTCGCGTTGGAATCACCCAGCTTCTTGATCGAACAAACACAGTCTCTACCTTGAGCCACCTCAGAAGATTACAGTCTCCCCTCAGCCGCAGCCAACCCAACTTCGAGGCACGAGACCTACATCCGACTCATTGGGGAAGACTTTGCCCAAACGAAACACCGGAAGGATCAAACTGTGGTTTGGTGAAGAACCTTGCCTTAGCCGCTTCCACCTCTATCTACGTGGACCCCAACAGAATAAAACAGGCCCTTTACAGGATGGATGTTGTTCCAGTAGAAGAAACAGATGTGGAGATGCGAGCTTCAAGCGCCAAGGTCTTCGTGAACGGTTCTATTCTAGGTTATTGCGCGTCACCGCAGAAGTTAGTTGACGAAATAAGAAGAAAACGCAGGAAGGGAGAAATCTCCACCGAAGTTAACATTGCCTACTTCTCAAAGCTTCATGGAGAAAAAGAAGAGATTTACGTCAGTTGCGATGAGGGACGTGTACGTCGTCCGCTCATAATAGTTGAGAATGGAGTGCCTAAATTACAGCCTGAGCATATTGAAAAGATTCGTTCCGAAGAATGGGGTTGGGAAGACCTCATCAAACAGGGAATACTCGAATACATTGACGCTGAAGAAGAAGAAAACGTGTTTGTCGCCATAGATTTTGACAAAATTACTTCCGAACACACCCACGTAGAGATTTCCACTTACACTATTCTTGGAATCTGCGCCTCTATAATACCATACCCTGAACATAATCAGTCACCCCGAAACTCCTACGAGGCAGCAATGTCTAAACAAGCCCTCGGAATAAACCTGACTAACTTCCCAAATCGAGTTGACTCCCGTTCCCACATTCTCCACTACCCCCAAACACCCCTAGTGAAAACAAAACCCATGGAAATCATAGGATACAACAACAGACCCTCAGGCCAAAACTGTGTCGTAGCCATCCTATCCTTTGAAGGCTACAACATGGAAGACGCAATCATATTCAACAAAGCCTCCATCGAGCGTGGTTTGGTTCGTTCCACATTCTATCGAATTTACGAGGCGGAGTGCCGCCAATATTTGGGAGGTCTAAGAGACAGATTTCTTGTGCCCGAACCCGGAATCAGAGGATACCGAGGCGAACAATACTACCGCCTTCTCGAACCCGATGGCATAGTTAGCTTAGAATCTGAGGTTGCTGGAGGCGATGTACTTATAGGAAGAACTAGTCCGCCAAGATTCCTTGAGGAATACAAAGAGTTTGAAGTTAAAGGTCCAACCATGCGGGACACATCCGTTGACGTGCGACCAGCCGAAACCGGTGTTGTGGACGACATTTTCATCACAGAAACCGGTGAAGGAAGCAAACTTGTAAAGGTCAGAGTCCGTGACCAGCGTATACCCGAACTTGGAGACAAATTTGCTTCGCGCCACGGACAGAAAGGGGTCATAGGAATGATTGTTCCGCAAGAAGACATGCCTTTCTCTCCAAAAGGCATCGTTCCAGACATCATAATCAACCCCCACGCCATGCCATCAAGAATGACCATCGGTCAGTTCCTTGAATCCATCGCTGGAAAAGTTGCTTCGGCAAGAGGCAAACCGGTTGACGGAACTCCCTTCACCAATGAAACTTCGGAGCAACTGAAGGAAGAGCTAGTCAAGCTGGGCTACAGTCACACAGGCAGAGAGATTCTCTACAGCGGAGTTTCTGGAGAAAAATTTGTTGCCGACATTTTCATTGGAGTCGTATACTACCAGAAGCTTCACCACATGGTTGCAGACAAAATTCACGCCAGAGCCCGAGGACAGGTCCAGATGTTGACACGGCAACCAACTGAGGGACGTGCGAGGGGCGGCGGATTACGGTTTGGTGAGATGGAGAGAGACTGTTTGATTGGACACGGCGCCGCCATGGTGCTGAGAGACCGGCTGCTGGAAGAGTCTGATAAATATCTGTTATACGTTTGCGAAAATTGTGGCTTCATCTCCTACTATGACATCAAACAGCGCAAGTACACTTGTAGAATCTGTGAAGAGAAAGCCCAAATTTCACCAGTGGTCGTATCATACGCCTTCAAGCTTCTACTCCAAGAAATGATGAGCTTGTGTATAGCTCCCCGCCTAAAACTAAAGGAGAGAGCCTAAAATGTCGATAGAAGAAGCTGTTCACAAGATTATTGACGAACTTTACTTCGGAGTCTTCTCCCCCCAAGACATCCGCAGACTCTCCGTTGCAGATATACAAACCGCCGACACCTACGACGAAGACGGAGCTCCAATAACCTCTGGACTCATGGACGGCAGATTGGGAACTCTTGAGCCCAGACAAAGATGCAAAACATGCGGAAACACAGCCATAAGATGCCCAGGCCACTTTGGGCACATAGAATTGGCGGTTCCAATAATTCACATCGAGTTCACAAAAATAATACACAATCTTCTTCAAGCTACGTGCCGAAACTGTGGGCGCATTTTGCTTCCTGAAAGTCGTGTTCTGAAAATTCGGGAAAAAATTAAGAAGACTGAAGAGCTGATTGGGGAAATTCCAAATGATCTTTACAAGAAAATACTGAAGGAAGCGAAGAAAAAAGATTGCCCCTACTGTACGTCTCAACAAGCAAAAATAGAATTTGCGAAGCCCACAACTTTTTACGAGATTCTTGAGGAAGGAGCACAGAGACTAACTCAGAGTATGGTCAGGGAAAGACTTGAGCGGATACCGGACGACGATCTTGAATTGTTTGGCTTCAACCCGAAGAGTGCTCGACCAGAATGGATGGTTCTGCAGGTTCTTCCAGTTCCTCCAGTTTATGTTCGTCCCTCAATAACTTTAGAATCAGGCATCCGATCCGAAGATGACTTAACCCACAAACTCGTAGACATCATACGTATCAACCAACGCCTGAAAGAAAACATGGAAGCAGGCGCCCCAACACTCATCATCCAAGACCTATCAGAACTACTGCAGTATCACGTTACAACATACTTCAACAACGAAGCTTCAGGAATTCCCCCTGCCCGCCACCGTTCAGGAAGAGCCCTAAAAACAATATCACAGAGGCTTAAAGGAAAAGAAGGAAGATTCCGAAGCAACCTCTCCGGAAAGAGAGTTGACTTTTCCGCGCGAACAGTAATTTCACCAGATCCCAACCTCGACATCAACGAGGTCGGTGTTCCACAGGACATAGCCATGAGGCTCTCAATGCCAGAAAAAGTTACAGTGTGGAACATCGAAGAGATGCGCCAACTGATCATCAACGGACCCGAAAAATTCCCCGGTGCCCTCTACGTAGTGAGACCGGACGGAAAAAGGGTTAGACTAGAGTTTGTTGTTGAAAGAGAAAAAGTTGCTGAAGCTTTGGAAACAGGTTTCATTGTAGAACGTCACCTAGGAGACGGTGACATAGCTATCTTCAACAGGCAGCCTTCTCTTCACCGCATGTCCATCATGGCACATTACGTTCGAGTTTTGCCCCATAAGACGTTTCGATTGCACCTTTGTGTTTGTCCTCCCTACAACGCCGACTTCGACGGCGACGAGATGAATCTTCACGTACCCCAAGGCGAAGAGGCTCAGACTGAGGCGCGGCTTCTGATGCAGGTTCAGGATCAGATTCTTTCACCCAGATTTGGGGGACCCATTATAGGAGCCATTCGAGATTACATAACAGCAGCTTATCTTTTCACCAGAAAATCCAATGTTTTGACCAAGGAAGAAGTTTGCAGGCTGCTTGTAGCGTCGGGTTACGAGGGACCATTGCCTGAACCAGCTATCAAAAAACCTCAACCTCTTTGGACTGGAAAACAGATATTCAGCGTCTTCCTGCCGAAAGACATGAACTACGTTCTGAAATCAACTATCTGTCGTAATTGCCCAACATGTCTCTGCGAGAATTGTGCCAGTGACGCTTACGTAGTTATCAAAGACGGAGTTCTGAAGTGTGGTCTTATTGACAGACGTTCAATCGGAGCAGAACAATCGGAGAGCCTACTTCATCGAATAATAAAAGATTACGGCTCACAAGTTGGACGAGAGTTCCTGAACCGCATTTGTCAACTTCTAAAAGTCTTTGTCTCTATGAGAGGTTTCACCTTCTCATTCGACGAACTTGAATTGTCTGAGGCGGCACAAAAGAAAATCCATAGAACGATCGGAAAAATCGAAAAACGAATAGAAAAATTGATTGAAGATTACCGAAACGGCACACTACCGAGGCTACCCGGACAAACCCTTAACGAGTCTTTCGAAATCTACGTAATGAACGAACTCGCCGAAGCCAGAGACAAATCTGGAAAGGTTGCAGACGAGGACTTCGAACTAGGGAATGCAGGAATAATTATGACGAGAACCGGGGCGCGTGGATCCAACCTCAACATAGGTCAGATGGCAGCCTCTGTTGGTCAGCAGTCTGTAAGAGGAAAGCGGATAATGCGCGGTTACGTCAACAGAGCCTTGTCACACTTCAAAGAAGGCGACCCAACCCCCAAAGCGCGAGGCTTCGTGTATTCGTCGTACCAGCACGGTCTAGACCCTATCGAATATTTCTTCCACGCCATGGGTGGAAGAGAGGGACTAGTGGACACAGCCGTTAGAACTCAGCAGAGCGGTTACATGCAAAGGCGCCTCATAAACGCCCTTGAGCAACTGCGAGTTGAATATGACGGCACTGTGCGGGATTCGATTGGTGATATAATCCAACTTGACTATGGGGAAGATGGCGTCGACCCTGCTAAGAGCGATCATGGGAAAGCAGTTAACGTCAACCGTTTAATTGAACAGGTAAGAATCATGGTGGAGGATGAAAAACCTGCACCCAAAAGTTACATAAAAGAACGCCTACTCGAAATCGAGGCACAGGTTACTCCTCTTATCTTTGGTGAGTTGAAGACTGGGTTGCTCAAAGCTAAGTTGGGTCGTAAAGGAGTTGACAAAGCCATCCAGTTAACTTTGGAGAATTATAAACGAGCTCTTGTTGAACCCGGCGAAGCTGTGGGAATCGTGGCTGCCCAATCTATCGGGGAACCGGGAACCCAGATGACTCTCAGAACGTTCCACTACGCTGGAGTCAGAGAACAGAACGTAACTCTCGGGTTGCCTCGACTAATAGAGATAGTTGATGCTAGACGAATTCCGAAAACTCCTATCATGACCATCTACCTTGACAAGGAGCATCGAAAGAGCAAAGAAAAAGCAACAGAAATCGCCCGCGAAATCATCACCACAACATTAGGGAATATAGCAGAGGCAGAGGCGTATATGGACCCCGAACGCGAAGTAGTCGTTGTCGAACTTGATCCCAACATGATGGAGGAGCGTGGCGTCAACGCTGAAAAACTGCCCAACATTTTAAAAATGACGAATTATGACGTGAGTATTGAAAAAAATAAACTGATTTTCAAACCTAAAAAGCAGGTGGATATGAAGAAACTCTTGTCAAGACTTTCATCTGAGCACGTAAAAGGTGTGCCTGACGTCCGAAGAGTCCTTGTCACCGAAGAAACTGGAGAATGGGTTATACGAACTGACGGTTCCAACCTGTCTGCCGTTCTTGACGTTCCCGGTATAGACCCAACACGAACAACTACAAACAATGTTCATGAGATTGCCCAAACGATCGGGATCGAGGCGGCTAGAAACTCGTTGATTAAAGAAGCCACGGGAGTTCTTGAAGAGCAGGGTCTTGATGTGGACATACGCCATATCATGTTGATGGCGGACATCATGACTTCAACTGGTGAGGTGAGGCAGATAGGGCGGCATGGAATCAGCGGGAAGAAATCTAGTGTTCTCGCTAGGGCGGCATTTGAGATAACTGTTCCGAACATAATTGAAGCATCCATCAGAGGGGAAAGCGATCCGTTGAAGGGTGTAACCGAAAACGTTATAGTTGGGCAATCAATACCCATCGGCACAGGACTAGTGGACCTTTACATGACAACAGGCAACAGAGAGAAAAAAGAATGATAGACGTCAACAGAGCAATAGCTACAGCTACAAAAACCGGAAAAATCCAGTTTGGAACCAACAGCGCCTTAAAAAGCGCGAAAACACAAAAGGCTAAACTCATAATAGTTGCTTCAAACTGTCCTCAGAGAATCAGAGAAGACATCGAGTACTATTGTAAGCTTTCCAAAATTCCGGTTAGTATTTATAAAGGTAGCAGTTTAGACTTAGGAGCAGTATGCGGAAAACCCTTCGGGATTTCAGCTCTAAGCGTAAGAGAACCTGGAGATTCAGACATCCTAAAGATCACGGAGGCATAGTATGGCTAGCGGAATTAAATTCACAAGTCGAGAGATGCAATACATAGCCTTGTTTCAGAGCATAACAGGTGCAACAGTGAAAGACTGCATTGTTGACAGCGACCTCAACAGAATAATCTTTGTTGTGAAGGAAGGCAGCATCGGGATGGCTATAGGCAAGAGAGGAAAAAACATCCACCGCTTAGAGGCAATGACTGGCAAAAAACATGAAGTTATCGAACACTCAGAAAACCCTGCCCAATTCATCAAAAACGCTCTTAAACCCGCGAAAGTAGACGAGGTACGCATAACCGAGCGTATGGACGGGAAAACGATTGCAGTGATTTCCGTGAACCCCAGAGACAAAGGTGTAGCCATCGGAAAAAACGGTAGAAACGCTGAAAGAATCCGATTTCTAGCCAAAAGATACTTCCAAATACAGAACGTCAGCATAACCTAAAAACGCCTTTTTCAAGAGACCAAACAACTAAAACAGAAAGCTTCAACAATCATATTTGTAGTCTAATAACAGCGTATTGTTGAAAACAAATTTTTTTCTGAAAAATCAAGCAACACAAGACATCGTAATTATAGTAGGCCTTCAATGAATCGCAGTAACTGGTATCCGAACAGTATAGCAACGACGTATGTGGGCCACAGGATCACTGGCCAATCTCCAGGAATGTAGTGCCACATGTTAGAGGTGGTGGCGAAGGCCTCCATAAGGATTAACGCGAACAAACCGGCTGCAGCTAAGTAAATTTGTTCCTTAACCTCTTTTCTTCTTCCACTCGTTTTTCTGCTAAACCACAGAAGTGCCCATAACCCTAAGAAAGCAAAGAATAGGATAATCCAGTTCTGCGGGAAGTTAAAGAGTAGGACCATACCGCAAAAACAGGGTCGAACTATAAAAAGCTTCGTCATCCAGTTACGAGAATCCTTATGTAAAGCCTCTTCGTGAAAGAATGTTTGAGGGGCCGTCGGCTAGTTTGGTCTAGGCTCTGAGCCTCGGACGTTCGGGACCCCGGTTCAAATCCGGGCGGCCCCACCAAACCATCAGAAACTACACTAGACCAATCAGCAGAAAAAATATCCCCTCAAAGAATGAGAGGGCTAAACTACTTTTTTGATCTCTTAGCAATCTCTTCGGCGACTATGACTCCTGAAGCAGACGCTTGAATTAGTCCTCGGCTTACTCCAGCCCCGTCACCGATAGTAAACAGGTTGTGGATCCTTGTTTCCAGTTGATCATTCAACTCAAGCCTCGAAGAATAAAACTTCACTTCAATTCCATAGAGCAACGTATCCTTCGAGTATATTCCAGGAGCCACCTGATCCAATGCCTGAAGCATCTCGCGAATATCAGCCAAATATCTGTAGGGCAGGACAAAGCTGAGGTCTCCGGGAGTGGCATTCTTGAGGGTTGGAACACAAGTGCTTCGTTTAATCCGCTCTTCTGTTGAGCGGCGTCCAGCCTCTAGGTCGCCTAGCCTCTGAATTATGACTCCTCCGCTCAATAGGTTTCCGAGTCTTGCAATGTATTTTCCGTAGGCTATGGGTTCTCTGAAGGGTTCTGTGAAGGATGTGCTCACCAGAATGGCGAAGTTGGTGTTTTTTGTTTTTCTCTCCGCGTAGCTCTGCCCATTCACGGTTAAGATGCCATCATAGGATTCGGTTATGACCTCTCCCAGAGGCGCAACACAAAAGGTTCTGACCTGATCGTCAAAGGATTTAGAATGGTAAATTAGTTTGGGTTCGTAAAGTGTCTTCGTGAGCTCCTCCATGATAGAAGCTTGAACCTCTACTCTGACGCCTACGTCTACAGGGTTGTTCAAGGTTTTCAGACCTAAAATTTCTGCTTCAGCCTTTAACCATTCGGCTCCGATTCTGCCCGGTGCCACGATTATGTATTTTCCGTAAAACTTTTCGCCCTTAGTGGTTTCAACCCCTTGAGCCTTGCCGTCCTTGACTAAGAGGCTTTTCACGTGTGTTCTGGTTCGAATATCAACCCTGTCTTCGAGGTGTTTCCGCATTTTAAGAAGGGTTTCAGCGCACTTTTCGGTGCCCATATGTCGCACTTTCTGGGGAACAAGCTTCAATCCAGCAAAGGTAGCCTTTCGTTCGATTTCAGCATATTTTTCTGGACCCGCGCCATAAAGATGTTTAGTTGCTCCAAACTTCAGGTAAATGCTGTCAACGTATTTCACGAGTTCCCAAAGTTTTTCTTCGGTGCAATATTCGTTGAGCCATCCACCAACTTCAGTGGATAAAGTGAGTTTTCCGTCGCTGAAGGCGCCCGCTCCTCCCCAACCAGACAACAAGGAACATGGGTCACAGTTTATGCATCCTAAGCCTCTGCTGGCTGGACACTTGCGCCGATCGATGGCTGGTCCTTTTTCCAGCAATAATATACTCAGGTCTGTTTTGTCAGCGAGTTCTAGGGCGGAGAATATTCCAGCCGGACCGGCACCCACTATTATCACGTCGAAATTCAACAGGATTCCTCCGGAAATCCAAACCTACATGGAATAAGTGCAATATATGTGTTAGCTGGAGACCAACAATAAGAAAATATTAGCGCTTAGAAGCAATAAGCCACAAACTTCTCAAGCCATCTAATGGAATTTGACAATTTTGGCATTCTCAAAAGAACTTGATTTATTCTTTTTCTTCTTTTTTGAGGGTCTTTTCCATGAGTTTCCGAAGGATTGGGGCTGCTTCTTGTTCGCCAAGGGTTTTTATGAAAACTGAGACTAAAGCGATTTTTTTCGTGTTTTTGGCTAGGAGTTCGGCTAACACGCGGGCAATCATTGTGTTCCTGTCTCCAAGCAAGATTGAGGAGAGAGGCGGACCAACCAGTTTCTGGGGTTGAGGCAATGCAACCGCTAGGGTGCCCAGCCGATCTTCACCCTCGCTCATAAGTAATAAACCCGAGTTTTCTGTTTCAAGGTAAACGGCAAAAAAAGACGTGTCTCTTTCAACAATTGTTTCTTTGACAATCTTTGCCCGTGACAACCGCGCCTTCTCCGTGCCTATTTATAGCTTTGTTAACCTTCTATTTAGTATTTTCAAACTAGGAGGGAACTGTCCTTGCAGAAAAGAGCTGAAGAAATCTTGCGCATTCTTCGAAACAACTTCTCTCTTCCTTCATGGGCAAGCTCGAACAGAGACCCTTTCAGAACCCTTGTTTTAACTGTGCTTTCTCAAGCCACTGCCGACAGAAATACTGCTAGAGCCTTCAGAAGCCTCTCAAGAAGATATTCCATAACCCCGGAGACACTGTCAAAGGCTAAAGTTGAGGATGTTGAGGATGCTATAAGAGTTGGGGGGCTTTACAGAAACAAAGCTAGAGTCATAAAAGCAATCTCAAACATGATTTTAGAGCAACACAACGGTTCATTAGATTTTATCTATTCAATGCCCTTCAAAGATGCGCGTAAGACCCTTCTAACCCTTCCTGGAGTAGGACCAAAAACCGCAGACATTGTTCTCCTTTTCTGTGCTAGAAAACCAACAATTCCCGTGGACACCCATGTTAATCGGGTTTCGAAAAGATTGGGGCTAGTTCCAGAAAAAGCTGATTACGAGGGTGTGCGCAAAGCTCTTGAAAGCCTCTACTCGCCAGAAGACTATCTCACAGTTCACTTGACGGTCATTTCTCATGGCAGAAAATTCTGTAAAGCAAGAAAGCCGCTATGCAAAATTTGCCCAATCAACGCCTTATGCCCTTCTAGGCAAACAGAAGACTAGAATAACGTTAAGTTTTACAAGAGGTAGTTGGAGTAGACTGTACTTAAACCGATTTCCCTGCAGTTTTTGTCCAGTTTTATCTGACCGAAGCACAGCATAGACACTTTCTCGCTTACCGCAGAGGTATAGACCTTCAAGGCTCTTCGTTTATAGTCAACTCCTTGCAGGATTCCGATTCCAAGAAAGTTACTCTCTTCATCTTTCAGCCCCACAAGCAAGCCCTCCTCGTCTCCTTCTCTGATAACTTTAACCTTTTTGCCGAACTCTTCTTCAGCGTCTTTAATCTGCTCTTCAGTGACCGCTTTACTTCTATGCAAGACAGCGAAGATGCCATCGCTGGTTTCCTCGCAGTAGATTGGTCTAGTTCCCAGAAGCTTCGCCAATTTTTCCAACCGCTGATACGGCAGTGGACCACCAGCTCCAAAAAGTGAATCCTTAACTTTGACCCAATTAAGAGAAAGAGACTGCAGCTTGGCTCTTTTCAGATACTTCTTGTAACCCAACTCGCGTAAAACTTTCCTTTTTTCTCTACTTCTTTGCTGAATAAACTGCGGAGAATCTACAGCAAGAACCTTGGTGTCACGCAAAGCGTTTACAAGTGGGTCTAAATTGTTTCCTCTTTGCATTGCCACAACCGCGCTGGGAGAGATTTTTTTCACCAACCGCGTCTTGTATGTGGTTGCTTCTTCGCCTTCAACCCAACCGTCGGTGTTTATAACAATAAACTCTGCACCTGCCTCCATTGCCCTGTTTTTAAGCTGAATCAAACCCTCAATGACCCTGTTTAGTGCCCTGCTTGGACTAGTTGACCCAACAAAAACAACATCTTCAGCATCAATCTCGAAAAGGTCTTTCATTGGCTCAGTTACGAAATTGAACCCAACAGTTGAAGGCGGTCCCACATCAGACTGCCCTAAATCGGCGTCAATAACACCCGTCCTAAAGTTCTTCATGACCGCCTCATTTGCAAGAAAGGTGCAGAAGCTTGTTTTGCCCGAGTCAACTCCCCCTATAACCATGACGGTTACTGGTTTCTTCAAGGACAAAACCTCCTTTGCGGCATTCTCCCATGAGGAAGGAACATTTCCCGCGTCAACTTCATTGGAAGAAGCTCCTGCGCCCAGCCTCAATTCAAGAGTAGCCCTAGTTTTCACCCATAAGGGCAAGCGTTTTCCTTCCCTGATTATAAGTTTCTCGTTGATTCGAAGGGGCGCCCCTAGAACACTTACGTTTCCGGAGAGAAGATTCACGGAAGCTGGACCGTCAACCAGCAAAGTCTTGCCTTTCGCAATCACTTGTTTCATTGTACATTCTTCCTTGAAAAGGTGTGACCGTTTCTTCCCGCGATTTCTATTGCGGAGACAGTATCCCTTAATCCTCTCCTGTTTATAGAATTGTTCACGAGGCGGCTTGTTCCCGACTCGCTCACTATCTCCATCAAAGTATCTTCGGGTAATTCTTCATCCAATGAACTGAGCAAATTTTTTGTATATTCGGGCGGTCCGTTACCCACGCGCACTAGTTTCATCGTGGCTGGAAACCTCTTTATTGTGTCTACAATGTGGCTAACTGTTTTTTCTATGTTTGAAGATGTTAGGGTTTCTAAGACTTTGTTATCACCTAGGATGGCTATGCCGTATGTTTTGCCCGTGTCCACTCCGACAACAACTTTTTCGTAATTTCTTTTTCCCTGAACGATCAGAATTGCTTCGTCCACAACAGATTCAGGGTTTGATCCTTGCTCAAACAGTAATAGTTTAGGATGTGAAACCTGATGGCTCTCCTCTTTCGTGGTTATAACTACTTTGATATACAACGGAACAGAATCCCAAGGCTTCAAACTCAAGAAGGATAGCTTCTTTCTTTTAAGTTCGTTCACCAGTTCGTAATAGGCTCTTCCTGAAACAGTTGCGACTGCAATTTTTGTTTTCATTTGGTTACACTTTCCGCGTTCCACAAAGACAACTGATCAGAAGATGGAGAGATGAGTGTATACATAAGTTTGAACCCTGCGTCTTTCTCCTGTCTTTCTTTTGCTCTTAAATATGTTGCGAAAGTTTTTTTACTAATGCTCTTTCGCAGAGAGAAGGCTTATAATTACTATGGGATACTTCGCTTCTTGTGTAAGGATATTGCAGAATTTCGTTCCAACAGGTTGCATTTCGCTTGACAAACTGTTAGGAGGAGGATTCCCTGCTGGCACCGTCTCACTCGTATATGGAGAGGCGGAGACAGGAAAAACATCTCTTGCTCTTCAGTGCGCAGTGAATTGTGCGCGGAGAGGCTACAAGTCTCTCTTCATAGATGCGGATGGAACTCTTTCTTCTGAACGGCTGTCACAGATAGCTGAATACGATTACGAGGAAATTTCTCCCCTAATAATTGTAATGAGACCAACAACGTTTCAGGAACAGGTCAAAAGTTTTGATAACCTTGAAAAGATTATAACAAGAAAATTTGGGCTGATTATCGTCGACACCATCACTTCATTGTATCGTGTTGGACTTGACAATCCGAAAGAAGCTTTTGCTTCGAATCGTGAGTTGAATAGGCAACTGGCTGTTTTGACTCAAATAGCTAAAACTTGTGAAGTGGCGGTTATCGTTGTTAGCCAAGTGAGGAGTGTTCCTCTTGGAGAAAAGATTGAAATGAAACCTGTGGCGACACGAGTTCTGAACTATTGGTCGGAAGTGGTGCTTGATATGAAACAAACGGGTCAAACAAGGGTCATAAAGGTGCTTCGTGAGAAACACCCGAAAATCAAAGGATTAGGTTCCTGTTATGTCAAGATAGAAAGCACAGGAATAAGCGATTACAGGCGCTAAAGTTATTTTCTCCCAGATAAAATAATGGATGACAGAACATGGCTGTAACAATAATTGACATCGCTGTCGCCCTCTGGTTTATCTTCCCAGCCTACTGTGCAAATGCGGCTCCTGTGATTTTCGGTGGTGGTCAACCAATGGATTTCGGCAAGACCTTCTTTGATGGAAAACCTTTCCTTGGTTCCCACAAGACGTTTAGGGGTTTCTTGGCGGGTCTTGTTGTGGGAACGTTGGTTGGTTTAGTTCAGACTCTCCTCTTTGAGAATGTTCTTATTCAATATGACTCTCGGTTCCAGTACGACGTATTCCTTGGGTTTGTGCTGTCTCTAGGTGCTTTAACAGGCGACCTCGTAGAATCTTTCGTTAAGCGGCGCTTAAACCGTTCTCCCGGGAGTTCCCTTCCAGTAGCGGATCAGATTGATTTTATTTTGGGAGCTTTCCTTTTTTCGATTCCGATTTCGCCCCCTTCATTGTTATCGGCTGTGATAATTCTTTTGATTACAATCCCAATGCACTTGATAACGAATTTGGGAGCGGCTCTTTTGAGTATGAAAAATAAGGGGAAGAAAAGCTGACGCTTCGTTTTTGGTGTGCAGCTTGTCTAGGGGTTAGCCGAATCTAGAGGTTAATCTCTGTTCCACTAGAACATAGGCTATGATGAGTAATGCACAACCAATCAGAAGGAATCTGTATGCTTGGCGGGGGTTAGACGCGTACTTTGTGCTTCTGTGTGCTATGATGAAGCCCGCGACTCCTATAGCGTAGAAGAGCATAATGATTATGCTTTCTAAGAGGAACTGTTCAGTTATGCCATAAGGATAAAAAGTGATAATTCTTCCACCAGAAGCAACGATTGCCACAATAGGTTTGATCAGGAGGTCGTAGATTCCTCCTCCCAAAAGGAAGAGGGCGGCACCGACAACCGAAATTGCAAAAATGAAGACAGAGGGCTTAGCCGTCAGTGCTCTCTCGTAGGATTTCTGCAACGAAAAGGCAAGGGAGGAAATTTGTTTTCTAAACCACTTCGACATGTTTCATCCATCCTTGTTTTTCAACAGTTCTTCTGCTCATTCTCTTGCCCAAGAGCCTGTTTATGCATTCTCAACAACTGCTTTTAAATATTCCTTTAAAATTCAAAAACTCTGGATTTGGGACGGTGCACTAAAACTACTTTTGAATGGGAAGGTTGTTAATCTTTCATGTTTGCTGTTGTTCTGCTAAGTATTTCAAGGAGAAAGGTTTGGTGATGTCTCCTTTAAGGTCAACGAGCATGAAATGAACGTCGTGCATAAGATGCCCCCATATTTCCTTGTTTTTTTCCAGAAACTTTGTGTATTCTACGTAATTTTTGTGTAAAGATATTGTTACAGCGTCCATTCCCATGCCTTGAGCCCTTGAAGTAAATAGTATGGAAGGATTTTGTGCCCATTCTTTTGCTTTTTCTTGAATTTCCTTTAACTCTTCCATCTTGAATTTAACACAAGAAAATGCCATAATTTCGTATCCCATTTTACCAAAATCTGGGATTGCAGAAAAATGTCTCACCAACCCTTCAGTTAAAAGTCTGCGTTTCATCCTTGATATGGTTGGTTGTGAAACTCCTAACACTTTAGCTAATTCTCTGTCGCTTCTGCTGGAGTCTTTCAGGTATTCCAGAAGAAGGCGGGACATTCTGTTTTTTGTGGCTTCGGACTTTTTTGTCATCAGTAATCCCCCAGAATTTAACCAAATAAAGGGGAATAATGCGATTTTAATGTTATGGAAAAAACCAAAAGCAACACAAATTAACACCCTAATCCTTCAGAAAACTTTGCATCAAGGATTTCCAACTGGAAACCACAAAACAACAAAAACATAAGTTCAATAATTATTGTTCAGAAAGCAACTGTATTGCAACTTCTTTTGCCCATGAGCCTGTGAATCCGTTCTCCGCAACTTCTTTCAAATATTCCTTCCAAGAAATGTTTAGTGCCTTTTTCCAATCTTCAAATTTCTGAACAACATTTTGATGAGCTTTCTCGTGGATTTCACAGTATTTCGTTGAGGCTTCTCTGTCGCAGACCATGCACTTCATTGTTTTTTCCTTCCCTTTTTCTTGAGAGAACAATTGGGATTAAAGCACAGTCTCCAAGGCTTTTTGCCTCTGACCCACACCAGCACCTGAGGCCATCCGCATGTTTTACAGTTGTTGCCAATGGGTTTGACGGTTCCACGTTGGGGAAGAGGAAAAGATGTTTTGCAGAGACCATTGAAGTAGTTGGTGCAGCCTATGAAGCGCTTTCCCGTCTTTCGCGAATAGATAATCGTCAGGTTGCCTGTGCCGCAATTCGGGCATTTTCCAACAATCCGTTCCTGCGTTCGCGCTCTTTTGATTGCCTTGCTCAAAGCTTCGCCTATAGGCTTTTCGTTTTCTTTGAATTGTTCCAACTGGGATTTCAGCTGTTCAACGACTTCCTCGAGAACGTTTTCTCTTGTCTCTCTTTTGTTTTGGATTTGTTCCATTTTACTCTCAAGTTCTTTGGTGAGTTTTGCCGAGGTCACAGCAGGGGCATACCTGCCGAGAACATCATTGACGTCGAAGCCCAGTTCAGTTACCATAATTCTTTCGTCTCTGACGTAGCCGCGGTTGTAAAGTGTCTGGATGATGTCTGCTCTAGTTGCTTTGGTTCCAATTCCAAGTTCCTCCATCTCCTTTAGTAGACTGCTTGGATTGTATCGAGACGGTGGACTTGTGAACCTGTCTTCCGATATCACCCGCTTTAGACGAACACTATCGCCTTCTTTGATGGAGGGCAAAAGCACTTCTTCAACTCTGATGTAAGGCTTGTAGAACTCCATCCAGCCTTCCTTAAGAATCCGTCTACTCCTCAAAAAGAAACTGTGACCATCCACCTCTACACGCACCTTTAAGCTCTCTTTGAGCGCCTCCTCCCCAAAAGCAGCCATGAAACGCCTAACAATAAGGTCCCAAACCCTCCTCTCAGGTATTCTCAAAGGCTTTTTCGGCAGGTTTCCAGTAGGATACACAGCCGGATGAGCGGGGTCTTCTTTAATGCCCTCTCGAGGTTTCAACTCTTCCTTTTCCAGAAGTTTTGATGCTAGTTTTTGGTATGTGGCTTTTCTTTTAAGGGAGTTGAGGATTTTTTTGTAGTCTATTATAGACGGCAGTTTCTGGCTACTTGTTCTTGGGTATGAGATTAATGCGTCGAGATAGAGGCACTGAGCGATTCCTAAGGTGCGCCTAGGAGTGTATCCGAAGAAGCTGTAAGCCTCCCGCTGCAACGTGCCTACGTCGAATGGGACAGGAGGCTTCTGACGAACCTTTTTCACATAAACTTTCACAACTTCTCCAGTTTTGCCTCCACAGGCTCGCACAACAGCTTCTGCTTCTCTCTTCGTTTCGATCCGCTTTTTCTCATATTCCGCCTCGTAGACCGAGTTTAAGATTTCAACCTCAGCTTTTATCTCCCAGTATGGAGTTGGCACAAAGCTGCGGATCGCCTTCTCTCTTGTAGTCAGAAACTTGAGTGTGGGACCCTGCACCCGTCCCGTACTCAAAGTGGAATATTTGCCGCTCCAGCGGCGAGCTGCCAAAGTTAATGCTCGTGAAAGGTTTATGCCGTAGAGCCAATCCACTTCGTGTCTGGTTCTTCCGGCTTCTATTAAGGCGAAATCGAGGTGAGGAAGAGGCTCTTCGTAGGCTTTTTCCAACTCGCTTTTCATGAGAGTAGAGAATTTCATTCTTTTTGCTGAATCTTCCTTGTTACCGCAGGCGAACTTCAGTATGCAGTAAGCTATGAGACTTCCTTCAAGGTCATAGTCGCAAGCTGCCACAAACTCGTCCGCATCCTTGGACAGCTTCGAAATTGTTTCAAGCCACACGCGGATGCCTTTGGCACCTCTCTCTGCCAAGTGTCGCGGTGCCCACTTGAAGTTAAAGACTGGATAATAGTCTCTTTTTCCTCTTTCTTGAGTGATTGTGTAGAGGTGTCCGAGAGCAGGAACAACAACGAGTTCCCGGTCCCTCTTAGCAACAAAATAGGGTACGCCGTTTTCTTTAAGCTTCTTGGGCTTCCCTTGCCTGTCTAGGGCTTCTGCTATTCTTTTGGCAGCGTCTGGTTTTTCGGTGATTATAAGTGTGTATTTTTCCATCGGCGCACCCTTTTCTATTCTTCTTCAGACGCCAAAAACGCTAATAAATGATTTACTAACGACACCCATTTCAATTCCCAAAAAAAGAGTTTTAGCTAAAATCTGGTAAGGAGTTCAGCAAAAAATGAGAAAGCCATTGAAACTGAGTGGTTTGCAATTTGTCGCAATATATAAATAGTTTGTATCGGTTCTATTTCGTCCTGCAACGGCTGTGAGATCTTGCCCCAACAGGTAATTTGCGAAAAATGCGGTTATATACTCTACGAAGGCTCAGAATTGAAGCCTCCAGATGAGATAATTCAGGCTCACGACGGTAAATGTCCTGATTGCGGCAACAAAATATCTTTTGTACCGAAAAAAGTGGAAGTCAAATCTGCAGACCAAACGGGTAGAAGATAAAGACCCGAAGGCAGCCGCTTCTTCAATAATGCAAATGCTTCGTTTTGATGGAAAATATTAAGTGTTCCAAACTCAGATACCGAGACGAGGGTGTGAAGAAACTTGGCAGATTGGATATGCTTGAAATGTGGGTATAAATGGGTTGACGAAAGCAAAATTGAGCCTAGGCAATGCCCCATGTGCGGAGGCTGTAACATATACGTTCCGAAGGTTATCAAACGGAAATAGTCGATTTATGTAATTGATGGGACGAAGCGACTTTCTAAGCTACGTTTTTTGCATTCAAGCCACTATTTTTCCCGTCCCTTTTTGAGAAACAGGTTTAAAAGTTAAAATATCTCTTCTCTCAAAGAAGGTGGGTATAACGATGAAAACCACAACAGATATAATGGGTTTCATTGCTTTCATTGACGAGAGAAGGGTTTGCAGTGAAGATCAGTAAATTGTTTAGCAAAGAGAAACTGGTTAATTTCTTAACGAAGATTGGAGTTCTTCGTTTAAACATATCGCATTCTTCTCTGATGCACATATCTTTGCTTATCCTCATTCTTGTTATAGCTGCATTAGTCAGACTGCTTCCAATCCGTTGGGGTTTTCAGCTTTCAGAATTTGACCCCCACGTTCATTACCGTTTAACTAGGCAAATGGTTGATAACGGATTCTTCGCTTGGACATCATGGACAGACACTATGAGCTGGTATCCTCAAGGAATCAACTATGGAGAAGGTTTGTTTCCGGGTCTAGCAGCAACAGCGGCTTTCTTCTATCAGATAGCCAACGCGTTGAATCTTGCTCCGGGGCCAATCCTGCACTCTGATGTTTACCATCCTCTAACTGTTGATCCAGTTTTCAATTTCTGCATAATTTTTCCAGTGATTATGGCGGTGTTCACCGTTTTAGTGATCTACTTTGTGGGAAGAGACATTGGCGGCAAAGAAGTGGGTCTTTTTTCAGCTTTCTTTTTAGCCCTAAACTCATCGCATATTGGTCGTACTTCTCTTGGTTTCTTCGACGATGAAACTGTTGGAATCTTCGGTATCCTCTTGTTCATCTTCTTCTTCCTAAGGTCTCTCGATCCCGAGAGGCCTCTTAGAGACAGCGTACTCTATGGAGTCGCTGGTGGGATATCGTTGGGTTATCTCTTTTCTTCTTGGGGAGCAGCGCGGTATCCCCTTGGAATGACATTGGTTTTCGTGCTTGTTATGATCTTGCTGCGGCGGTATTCAACTCGTCTCTTGGTATCATACAGCACAGTGTTTGGCATCTCCCTTTTCATAGCTGCAAACGTGCCGAAGCTGGGCTTCAGGTTCCTGCAGGAGCCTACGGTCATGGCTGTGGCTGGAATGTTTCTTTTGTTGAGTATCTTTGAAATTTCAAGCCACATCAAAACCAGTAGAAATAAGATTCTTTTTGTATTTGGTTTCTTAGCCGTTGCTGTTGTCTTGTTTGTTGGGCTTTCATACTTTGGTTTAATTGGATCTCTAGGTAGAAAATTCATTTCGGTTCTTTGGCCCTCTGAACGGTTAGGTGGAGGCACTATATCGCAACTTGTGCAGTCGGTGCAGGAACATAGACCTGCCACGTGGGGATCATTTTACTATGATATTGGCGTAGGAATTCTCTTCATTCCTGTTGGTTTGTTCTTTGCTGTGCAGAATCCCACAAACCGCAACATTTTTCTCACGATCTTCGGGTTGACAGCCATCTATTTTGCGGGTTCGATGGTTCGGTTAAGTTTGCTCTTGGCTCCAGCCATCAGTATCTTGTGGGCGTTAGCTTTGGTGCAGTTGGTCAGACCCTTTGTTACTATTCTGCGGGAAGGTTCTATAATTCCTAGGCGTAAAATGCGTTTCAAGTCTCGTGTGGGGAAAGAATTCAGTGCTGCCTTTGTTATCTTGATGTTTCTCTTATTGATGGTTACCTTTGTCTTGCCAGCTACGCAATTAGATTATCCTAGAGTCATAAATCGCGCGTATTCACCTACAACTATTGCTGCCGCGAGTTTACCTGTTAAGCCTTCTGTACCAATTAGAGACTGGTTTGATGCCCTCAACTGGATGCGGGTCAATCTGCCACCCGATGCTGTGGTGATGAGCTGGTGGGACTACGGCTACTGGATCACAAACATTGCCAACAAAACAACCCTTGCAGATAACGGCACAATAAATAGCACACAAATAGGCATGATTGGAAAAACGTTTATGTCAAATGAAACCGAAGCCATTAAGATTATGGAAAGATACGATGTAGATTACGTTCTGGTTTTCTCGACCTTTACAGAAGACGGTTCCGATGCAGTATATGCTGATGAAGGGAAGTGGAGGTGGATGGCGCGGATTGGTGGATTGGACGACACCTTATACGGAAACTTAACTCTGGGAATAGATTGGACGGATCTGAATGAAGACGGGAGCCAAGACGATGACGAGATAGTGGAGAACCCGTTGGGAATGAACACGACAATGTACAAACTGTTGCATTATGCAAGAGAAATGATTGGTTTAGGTTACTCAGAGATAGAGCTAGAACATTTCCAAGGCCCTCCCTACGGATATTTCTCGCAGACATCGGAAACAGCAGTGAACAATTTCATATACGATCCATCGGGATCCTTTTTGCCAGTGGTGTGTATCTATAAAGTCAATTATGACTAATCGTGCGCCTTAAGAGATGTATGTGATTCGCTCCTCTTCCACCCTGCGCATCTTCTGCATGTACTTAAGTCGTCTCTTCTCAATATCCCGCATTCGATCCAGTATCTCTTTAGACCGCTCTATCTCCTTATCTAAACCTTTCAAATCAACCTTGACACCGAGGATTCCCTGCAGAATCTTGATAACACTCTTCGCCGTCTTCGGATCAGGCAAATAACCGCGAGTTTCCCCCAAAAGACAAATCGCATCGATTTTTCTGAATTTTGCTAGTCCTATGAGCAAACCTGCTGTGCCGACGATAGGGGTTCCTTCGTCGCTGGAAACTGCCTTGGCTTTCAAAGCTTTTTTGTAGAGGTCTGGATTTGTGGACACTGCAACTACTTTTGGGCTGTCTTCAGCTTCGTTTCTATATCCGCCGATTGTTATTACGGTTTTAACTTTTTTCTCTTCAGCAAAGTCAAGAATAGCGTTTGCTACCTCAAATTGTCCCTCTATAGTCTGGGGTTGGCTGTCTCCGGTTAAGAAGATGAAGTCGTTTTCTCCGGTTTCGTTTTTCAAGAAATAAAAATCTCCGCGGAGAAGTCTGGCTCCTCCTTTTTCGTCGACGATAACATGGTATGGAAAGTGAGGAGAATATAGGATTGCTAGTTTTTGTGCTTTCAGTTGTTTTGCTAGGTATTGGGTGGCTATGCTTCCCACCATGCCTAAGCCTGGAAATCCTTCTATCAGAATTGGGTTTTTCAGTTCGATTCTTCTAAGTTCTTCAATGACTGTTTTTTTCATTTTGACTTAAACCTCTCATTGCGCGTCTATATTTTGCGTACTTGTCTTCAGGCGAAAACTTGGCTGGATGCGGTATGCGCAAGTTGCCTCCACAACTGGGACAGCTTTTATGGTTCAGCGTATACTTTTCGCACTTTACGCATTTTCTAAGCAGCCAAACCATCAAGTTTTCCCCAATTGTTTTGGATGTTCACCCTATTAGTGCGATCACACCTATTTACGTTTCCAATAAAAACAGTATCCCCACAGCCGCACCATTTTCTCGTTCATATTAGGAGCCTAATAACAGCGTATTGTTGAAAACAGCTTTTTTCTGGAAACCTGATTCACTGCAGACAGTGGATATGTTACTTTTCTTGGGGATTCACTTTTATCAGTTCTGGGACCTGTCCAGCTTTTCCCACGACACCCTTGTACAGAATAAAAACTCCTTTCACTCCGTCTATAGCTAAAGCTTGATCCATTCCCTCTTTGATTACGCCGCGAACATCATCTCCTTTTATCAGGTTTGCCACAGCCGTAGCCGCAGCATCAGCAACCCCAGCGTTAACAGCAAAAATCGTCACAGCTTCTGCCTCCCCAAAACTCAAAGCATGACTAAACAACCCTGAACTCGTAGCTACTCCAACAGGAAACTCCTTTAACCTGAACCCCATCTCCCTTGAAAGGGGAGCATCACCAGCCGCCAGAGCAATATCGATGGGCTGATCTGAAATGGCGGAGACTTCTCCACCATTCTCCACTACAGCAACCTTACTTTCAGCCTGAATCATCTCTTCAACTGCTAGGTCAGCTAACACTCCGGCAACAGCAGCCATTGGTCCAACATTAGCCTTCAAGGCAGCTTCAGCCATCAACTGGACAACTCTAGGTCCATCCTCCACGGGAACTGGCTGGAGACTATATAGAAATTCTGGATGGTCCTTGACGTATTTTTCAAGCAGTTTGCGGTGATGCTTTATCGAAGATTTAGCCTTCTTGATAGCGCTTTTTTGGTCTGATATTACTGTGCAGTTTGATTCTTTGATGCGAAAAGTGCGTTTATGGAGGTTTTTTGGTTTCATTTTTGATTGCTACGGTGCTGTTCAACAAGTCTTATGGCTCTAGCAGGACAAGCGTTGACGCATAAACCGCAGGGACTGCCTATACACGTGTTTTCGTCGAAAACTACAGAATAATTCTCATCGAAAGATATGGCATCCACCGGACAGAGAGCGTAACATGCGCCACAGTCAATGCATTTGTCGCAGTCTACTTCAATCAGCTTTGGAAAGGTAACGATTACACCCTTATCCCTGAAGGCTTTAACAATCTTTTCAAGGTGAATTTTAGGCACCTCTACCAGAATATCTCCGCCATGGGAATCAACTGTGGCAGTTACTATCCTTATTTTTATTCCCAGTTCAAGAATAACGTCTGCAGTTATTGGCTTCTCAACGATTTCCTCAGAGAATCTTAAAAGAATCCTATCCACTTTCTTCACCTTCCCCTCAGTTTAGCTATGTCCTCCGAAGTTATGAGTCCCACAACCTTCTTGTCCCGATCTACCACGGGCAAAGCAGAAATGTGATTCTGCGCCATCTTTCTTGAAGCCGCTTCCAAAGTCTCCTCTGGTTTTGTTGTCACTACTTTTTTGGTGATTATGTCGTCGAGCCTGTTTTTTCCTTCGGCAACGGCTCGGGTAACGTCCCAAGAAGTCACTATTCCCTTGATTTCTCCATTTTTGTTTACTACGACAACGTGGTTAACCGATTTGTTTATGATTCGCTGGGCAACCGCCTCGATATCTTCGTCATCCCTGCAGGTGACAGCAGCATGGGTCACGCCGCTTACAAAAGAGATTTCCTCGGTCTGTCTCATAGGATTACAAACTGTGTCAGTTGGTAGATTCTCTGCGGGAGCAGACAGGAAAAACTGGGCATTTTCAATCCATGACTTCAGTGTTCCTGCGATTTTCCTCGCAGTCTTCAAGCTGGAGAGGGAACTCACCTTAACTCTGTTGCCGTTGATGGTTACTTTGCCCGACTTCAATTGTTTATAGTTAACTTTGCCAAGTTTGGGGCGTCCTCTGCGGGGAACTCCATAATCAATAATCTCCGTGTAAATCTCTTCATCCAGTAACGCCGTCTTCTTAGCTATTCCTTCGTTAAGAATTGGAATGGGTATCCCCATGCCAACATAGAGGGTTGTGCCGTACTTTGTGAATGCTGCTCCACGAATGAATTCTATACTCATCTTTTTGCAGTCTCCACGAACCATGATGGTGCCAAATCTGTTGTTGGGGTCATGTTGTGTGCCTTCGCCTATAACATAGCCTTGTGCTCCTCCCAAGAATATGCGGGTTCCAATCCCTATGGTTTCGTAGTCTGGGTCGTTCATTAGGGGATTGAGGGCTCCAGCTCCTGAGTACGTGGCATTTCTGAATCTTGGCAAAAGCTTTCCCATGTAAGTGTAGATGGTTTCGTCGCGGCTGTTTGTGGCACAGACGTAACGTTGGTAACAGTTGCGGAAGTTCAGCAAATAGCACTGGTTCAAGTCATCTTTTGTGATTGTCGTATTCAGTTTGGTCCTTGGATAACAGTCTGTTCCGTAAGCAGTTGCCCTTAATTCAACCTCTTTGCCAGCGATCAAATCCTCTATAACATGTCCACCTCCATACTCGTAAGGCTGAGTTTCGGACATCTGGCTAGCGCCTATGTACAGGTCAACAGCCGCGCCGGGATGGCTGACTTCAACATCGTTTAGCCATGCCCTCTGAATTTTTATTGGAGGGTCAGCATGTCCGACGTTTATCACTGCTCCTGAAGAACACATGGCTCCGAAGGTTCCCGTCGTAACCACGTCAACCTCCTTGTAAGCCACTTCTACCCCGCTGCTCTCCACTAACTTTTTCATCTCTTCAGCTGTCAAAACCTGAGCGTTGCCCGTTTTTATTTTCTGATTAATTTCCGCTATCGTTCGTCCGTTGCCTTTTTTTGAAATTGCCATTTTTCGTAAGCTCCTATACCCATTAAGGTATGAAACATAGCAACATAATTATGCCTTTAATATTTTACTGAAATTATTATTCCAAAAAGAATTTAAACCCTCCCCACAAACGTAACCTCATGTTGCCTTCACTCGAAGAGGTTGGAAAAAGACGAAGAATGGTAGGGCTGACCCAACAAAAACTTGCAATGTTGGCGGGGGTAAGCCAGTCCTTAATTGCAAAACTGGAATCCCAGAAAATCGATCCTTCGTACACCAAAGTCAAAGCCATATTTGACGCATTGGAACGGCTCCAGACAGAAACTGAGGTTCTGGCTGAAGAAGTGCTTCACAACGAAGTTATCGGGGTTCAAAAGAGCGATCCAGTGTCAAAAGCAGTTCAGACGATGGCTGAACGCGGGTATTCTCAGCTTCCGGTCTTTGACGGAGAACACTCTGTCGGAAGCATATCAGAAAAAACAATCATAGGAAAGGTCTCTGCAGGCAAAGACCTGTCCCAAATATCCAAGTTACCAGTTGGCGAAGTTATGGAGGAGGCTTTCCCTCAGGTTGGCGAGGATGCTCCGTTGCCTTTAATCTCAGGTCTCTTACAGGTGTATCCAGCGGTCTTGATTACTACGAAAGGCAAAGTTGTAGGCATCGTGACAAAAGCAGATTTATTGAAGATGCTCCTCTAATTTGATCAGGGTAGGGAGAGATGTTTCTGTGAGCGTTGCGGTTGAAGCAAAAGACCTCGTGAAAGTTTTTGGAACAGTCAGAGCCCTTGACGGCTTAAGTTTCACTATAGAAGAGGGAGAAATTTTTGGTCTCATCGGTCTCAATGGTGCAGGTAAAACAACTGCCCTCAGAATCACATCTACTTTGCTGTTGCCAACTTCAGGCACAGTAAATGTTTTCGGTCATGACGTGGTTGAAGAAGCCGCAAAGGTTCGTAACCTCATAAGTTATCTTCCTGAAGAAGCTGGCGCCTACAAGAATCTTTCAGGCAACGAATATTTGAAGTTCATGGCAAGCTTCAGGGCTAACGATAAAGATGCTGTAAGAGAGTTGGTTAATGCGGCTTCTGAAATTTCTGGGTTAGGAGAACGACTCAAGGACAAAGTGAAAGGATATAGCAAGGGTATGAAAAGGCGGCTTCTTGTGGCAAGGGCTCTCATGACCAAGCCTAAACTTGCAGTTTTAGATGAGCCTACAAGCGGATTGGATGTTCTCCATTCTGTCCATGTGAGAGGGATCATTAAACGGTACGTGGAGGAGCATGGAGTTACAGTGCTTCTTTCGAGTCACAACATGTTGGAAGTGGAGTACCTTTGTGACCGAGTGGCTCTCGTAAACAAGGGCAGAGTTGTAGCCAAGGGCTCTCCGGAGGAGCTTAAAACCAAGTACAAGGCGGTTAACCTTGAGGATGTGTTTGGGGAGGTGGTTGGTTTTGCTTAAGGGCTTGTTTAACATTGTTGTGAAGGAAGTTAAGGAGCTAGTTAGAGATCCAAAAATTCTTCTTCCAATGATTATCATTCCTCTGATAATGTTTCCGCTCATGGGTTTTGCTGTTCAAACTTCCATGCAAGCAGCAGAAAAAAGTAGGGGAGAAACTTCGGTGGCAGTGATGGATCTTGATGGAGGTCCCGTTGCTGAAAGCCTCAAGAATAATCTGACAAGTTGGAATGCAAAAATTGTTGAAATAGAAGAATCTGACCTCACCGAAGCCTTCAAGTATGTTCAGGAATCAAACTTCACGGGTCTTATAATAATACCTTCAGGCTTCAGTCAGAACATAACTGATGGAAAAACATCGGAACTGGAAGTTTACGCGCCATTCAGAGGAGGAGGCATATCAGAGGCTACAACTTCCTCTGCGGTCAGCTCTCTGGTGAACCTCTTCGAAAGCACCATTATTGACCAAAGAATCGGCGAAAAGTTTTCTGAACCCACGGAAACAGTTTTGAATCCCATAGCTATGTCAGAGAAGTCAATAATAAACGGGAAAGGCGTAGATGTCAACCCCTCGATTCTCGTCGGCTTGGTGATATCCCAGTCCACTATCATACCTGTAGGAATAATGATGCTTCTCATCTTTTCCATGCAACTCGCAGCAACGGCTGTGGCTTCAGAGAAAGAGGAGAAAACCCTTGAAACCTTGCTAACGTTGCCTATTAATCGGTTCATGATCTTGGCGGGAAAACTGACTGGGTCAATTATTGTGGCTGTGGTCGGCGCCATAGCCTATCTGATTGGTTTCAGTTACTACATGAGTTCATTCACGGGTGCTATACCAACTGGAGGTGGAGTAGACCTCGCGGCTATAGGGTTGGCGCCCACATTCTTATCATACTTGGTAATGGGGCTCTCTCTCTTTATGGCATTGCTCTCAGCCTTAGCGTTGGCGATTTCGTTGTCTGTTTTCGCCGAGGACGTGAGGGGCGCTCAAGCCCTTGTGGGTCCCCTTTCCATCCTATTCGTTTTTCCCATGATCTTTACGTTGTTCACTGACATCTCCGCCTTGCCCTTCCCATTGTCTGTCATATTGCTCGCCATACCCTTCACGCATCCTATGTTGGCTTCCAGAGTAACTTTCACCGGAGACTACCTCACAGCCATCGGAGGAATCGTCTACATGACAATCTTCACTGTTATAGTTCTTTACGTAGCCGCTAGGCTTTTTGGTACAGAAAAAATCTTGACAGCAAAACTGAAGTTTCGCAGGTTTAGCTTCAGAAGAAAGAAATCACCAGACGATTCACCAGAACTTCCGCGGTAAACTGTCCATGTACTCGTTTAGAGAGCGGATGTCAAACTTGTTGGCTTCCCGCTGCTCCAACATTTTGGTGAGCGCTGTAGCCAACTCCAGATTTGTTACTACTGGGATGTTGAATTCGATGGCTAGCCTGCGGATGGTGTATTCGTCCTTCAAGACTTCAGAGATGGTTCCTGAATGGTTCGCCATGGGAATGTTGACTACCATGTCGATCTTTCCTTCCTGAAGGTAATCAACGATGTTGGGTTTCTGTCCAACCTCTCTGACTTTGTGCAGAACTGAAATGTTGTTTACTCCTGCGTTCCGCAGAGCCTCAGCAGTATGTTCCGTGGCGTAGATTTTGTACCCCATCTTCCTCAGCGCCTTTCCCACTGGCACAACCTTCTTCTTCAGTTCTTTTCCGCCAACAGTTATTAGCACCGAGCCGCCTTCAGGTGGCATCTTGAATTCGGCTGACTGCATTGCCTTTGATAGAGCGTCTGTGAAGTTTTCTCCTATACATGCTACTTCTCCGGTGCTGAGCATCTCAACTCCAAGAACTGGGTCGGCTCCACTTAAACGCATGAAACTGAACTGAGGAACTTTCACTCCACAGTGAGTGATTTCTGGCAAATCGGTGACCCCAACATCTCTGAATTTTTTGCCCAGCATAGCCAAGGTGGCAAGTTCTATCATGTTGACTCCTCGGGTTTTGCTTACGTAAGGCATAGACCTCGAAGCACGAAGGTTGCATTCGATAACGTAGACTAACCCGTTTTTTACGAGATACTGAATGTTGTAGGGTCCTTTGATTTCTAGGGCTTTCACTATCTTGTAAGTGTAGTCTTGAACGGTTCTCAACACGTCGCTATCCAATGTTAAGGTTGGAATTCCCATGGTTGCGTCGCCGCTGTGAACTCCAGCGTTCTCAACATGTTCGATTATGGCGCCTATGATATTGTCTTCGCCGTCGTAGACTCCGTCAACCTCAACCTCTTTGGCGTTCTCTATGAACTTCGTGATTACTGCAGGATGTTCCCGTGAAACTTTGGCTGCCAGTTTAAGGTAGTTTGTCAGTTCGTTTTCGGTGTAGGCAACTCTCATTGCAGACCCTGATAGGACGTAGCTGGGGCGAATGAGAACGGGGTAACCGACTTTCGAAGCGAACTTTTTGATGTCCCGTTTTGTTGACAGGTCGCTCCATTCTGGCTGAGGAATATTAAGCTGATCTAATAGTGCACTGAATTTTGTTCTGTCTTCTGCCCTGTCTATGCTCTCCCCCGACGTTCCCAGCAGGTTCACTCCCGCGTTAGACAACTTCAAGGCTAGGTTGTTAGGAATCTGTCCACCTACACTCGCTATAACGCCTAGAGGATTTTCCTTGTCGTATATGTCCAAAATCCGCTCCAAAGTCAGTTCTTCAAAGTAGAGCTTGTCTGACATGTCATAGTCTGTGGAAACCGTTTCAGGGTTATAGTTAACCATTATAGCTTCTTCAATGCCGTTCTTTTTGAGAGCCCAGATAGTGTTGACTCCGCACCAGTCAAATTCCACGCTGGACCCTATTCTGAAGACACCAGCTCCCAGAACCATAACTTTCTTGGTACCTGACGAAAAATCGATGTCGTCCTCGTTTCCGCCATAAGTCAAGTATAGATAATTGGTTTGTGCTGGCCATTCAGCGGCAAGGGTGTCTATCTGTTTAACCGCGGGAATTATATTCGCTTCTTTTCGTAGTTTGCGTATTGCAAATTCGTCTGTGTCGCGGCAGATGGCAATTTGTTTGTCTGAAAATCCGAGGCGCTTAGCCTCTTTGACAGTATCCAAGAAGGCGCTGTCCTGTTGATTTATTGTACGCAGTTTCTGTTCTGCGTCGATGACGTTTTTGATTTTGTAGAGAAAGAATGGGTCAATACCACTCAGTTCGTATATTTCTTTGACTGAAATGCCTTGCTTCAAAGCCTTAACTATCTTAAAGAGCCTCTGGTCCGTGGGGTAAGCTAAAACATCCTCTATTGCTTCTACAGGTTCGGTTTCGTCTTCGCCAGAGTTACAGACCAATCCAACCTTTCCAATGTCTAACATGCGGATAGCTTTCTGCAACGCTTCCTCGAAGCATCTTCCTATGCCCATAACTTCTCCAACAGACTTCATCTGAGGACCAATATGCCTGTCCACGTTTCTGAACTTCTGCAAGTCCCAGCGCGGATATTTAACAACAAGGTAATCGAGAGCAGGCTCAAAGCAGGCTGTTGTTACTCCAGTTACCTTGTTCAGCAACTCTGGCAGCGTGTAACCGATACACAGTTTAGCTGCTATGTACGCGATGGGGTAGCCTGTTGCTTTGCTTGCCAAGGCTGAGCTTCGTGACAGTCGAGCGTTAACTTCTATGGCGCGAATTTCTTCTGATTCCTTATTCAGCGCCCACTGGATGTTGCATTCGCCGATTACGCCTAGGCTTCGTATCGCCTTTATTGATGCTGAACGGAGAATGTGATATTCTCGGTTGGAGAGAGTTTGAGAGGGTGCAATTACTATGGAGTCGCCCGTGTGGACGCCCATGGGATCAAAGTTTTCCATGTTACATACGATTATGCAGTTGTCGTCGTAATCCCGCATAACCTCATACTCGATCTCTTTCCAGTGACCCAAATACTCTTCGACGAGCACTTGAGAAATCATGCTCATACCCAAAGCGCGGCAGACAATATCTTTCAGTTCCTTCTCGTTTCGGGCTACGCCTGAGCCTTTACCGCCCAACGTATAAGCCACACGGACAATAACTGGATAACCGATTTCCTTTGCAACTTTGATAGCCTCTTTCAATGAGCTAGCGGATTTGCTCTTGGCAATTGCAACATCAGCCTTAATCATGGACTGCCTAAACAATTCCCTGTCTTCAGTGTCCTCTATTGTCTGGACTGGAGTTCCCAAAACTTTAACACCATATTTCTCGAGAATTCCCCTTTTGGCAAGTTGCACTCCACAATTTAGGGCAGTCTGTCCCCCAAAACTCAACATAATCGCGTCTGGGAGTTCTTTTGCTATGACCTCTTCAACGAATTCGGGCGTTACAGGCAACAGGTAAACTTTTCCTGCCAGCCGGGGGTCAGTTTGGATTGTTGCTATGTTTGGGTTAACCAGAACAGTCTCTATCCCTTCCTCACGAAGAGCCTTCAAGCATTGGCTTCCAGAGTAATCGAATTCTGCGGCTTCGCCAATCTTGATTGCACCACTGCCCAAAACTATGACCTTTTTTATCCAGTCAAACTTGGGCAACTCATTTTGCCTCCGCGAGTTTCTGGAATCGGTCAAACAGGAACTCGGTATCATAGGGTCCAGGCGATGCTTCGGGGTGCCACTGAAGCGCAAAGGCTGGTTTGGTTTTGTGTTTTACGCCTTCAACTGTTTTGTCGTTGACGTTCATGAACCACTCCGTCAAGCCCGTTTCTTTTATGGAATCTCTTTGTACGGTGTAGCCATGATTCTGGGTAGTAATGTAGCACCGTCCCGTCTCCAAGTCAAGGGCAGGCTGGTTCTGGGAACGGTGACCATACTTCAGCTTGTAAGTATCCCCACCCACTGCCAATGCTAATATCTGGGTTCCAAGGCACACGCCCATCATCGGCATATCTCTGTCCAAGAGTTCCCTGACAGCTTCAACGGTTTTTACGCACTGTTTAGGGTCCCCAGGACCGTTACTTATTATCACGCCGTCAGGCTTGAGGTCCAGAATTTGTTCTGCCGAAAAGTCATAAGGCGCCCTCACTACGTCGAAGCCTCTTCGTAGGAGGTTGCGGAGAATTCCATATTTGACGCCGCAGTCAATCACTACTGCCAGCTTGTTTCCTCCAGCTTCGTAGCGCATTGGCTCCTTTACGGTTACCTGTTTTGCGAGGTCTGTGAAGTTGGGGTCCTGAACCGTCTCTACTTCTTTCACAAGTTTTTCTAGGTTAGGTTCCTCATCTTCCTCGCAAACTTCTAAAATTCCCAGCATAACACCCTTTACTCTAAGTTTTTTGGTGAGTTTTCGGGTGTCAATGCCGTATATGCCTGGCACATCTTCGCTTTTGAGCCATTCATCTAATGTTCGGGTGGATGCCCAGTGGTAAGGTTGTTTGCATAGTTCGTGGATGACGAAGCCTGTTACTTTGATGTCGTTGGATTCGAAGTATTTGAGGACGCCCTTCTCCTTGTCGTAGGATGGGACTCCATAGTTTCCAACCAGAGGATAAGTGAACGTTAAGATTTGTCCTTTGTACGAGGGGTCTGTCAGGGATTCGGGATATCCAACCATGGAAGTGGAGAAGACGATTTCGCCTGAAACCTTCTTCGTTGCGCCGAAGCCATGACCCAAAAAGGTGGAGCCGTCTTCCAAAACTAATACGGCTTTTCCAGTTTTTGAGGTGTTGTCTTTTTCTTTCACAGTTTATACCTACATTACTTCTCGTGTTTCCCTGATTTTGAAGATGAGTAACGCTGAACCACAGAATTTAACTGGTTGTCAGCTTCCTCTAACTTGGTTGTTTTTTCTTTCAGGCTCATTTTTGACTGAGCAGCCAGCTGTTTTCGGTTTTTGAGCATCCTCTTGGCTTCTGCTGGAGCTGGACCGCCTTTGGCTTTGTGGCTTTCAACAAATTTCTTGGGGTCAACAGATTCTTTGATGTCCTCCAGTTTGACCTTCAAAGTGAGACCCGCGGAATCTTTGGCGGCTTTCTGTAGCACTTCAGGTGTCAGGTCAGCAAGTGTCATTTCTTTGTCTAACAGGGTTTTGACTAGCGAACCAACTATTTTGTGGGATGTCCTGAAGGGAACGTTATACTTCTTAACAAGCACATTGGCTAGTTCTGTTGTAGTTGAAAACTTGAGAACCGATTTACTGAAAACGTCCTTGGATACATTCAAGTTTTTGACGAGTTTAGTGAGCATATTCACTGAACCTGCAACTGTTTCAAGGGATTCCCATAGCTTGGGGGTAATCTCTTGAAAGTCCAAATTATAGCCTGATGGCAGCGCCTTCATGGTGGTTGCTGATGTGACAAAGTTGCCGAGAACTTGGCTCATCCTCGCCCTTATAACCTCTAGGACATCTGGGTTCTTTTTCTGGGGCATTATACTGCTTGTGAACGCGAAGCTTTCAGGAAGCTCGATTATTCCGAAATCAGGGGAACTCCAGATGATCAGGTCTTCTGCCATTCTGCTGATGTCAACGGCAGCTAACGTTAGGTTGGCTAAGGTTTCTAGGATGAAGTCGCGGCTGCCTACAGCGTCGATGGAGTTTTCTAGGACTTTGTCGAAGCCTAGCAGTTCAGCGGTCTTGTCTCGGTTAATCGGGAAGCTTGTGGTTGCTATGGCTCCTGCTCCCATGGGACACAAGTTGACTCGGGGAAGCGTCTCTTCCAGCCTCTTCAGGTCCCTTTCTAACATGTCTACATAGGAGAGGATGTAATGGGCGAAGGTGACGGGCTGGGCTGGATGAAGATGAGTATAACCCGGCACCAACGTTTCAACATGCTTTTCAGCCAACTCGATTAAAGAATCCTGCAGCTTAACTACAAGCTTCATTAGTTCAAGAAGATTTATTCGAAGTGCCATCCTGATGGCTGTCGCCACTTGATCGTTCCTGCTTTTTCCTATGTGCAGGTTTCCGCCAGTCTCAACGCCGACTTTCTTGTTGACTTCCTCTTCGACGGCTAGGTGAACGTCCTCGACGGATGGGTCTAGCTTCATTTTGGAGGCAATTTCGTTAAGGGCTTGAAGAAGTTTGGCGCCTTTTTGCCAATCGATTATCTTCTGCTCCATCAGCATGGTTACGTGGGCTTTGTTGATTTTTATTACTGCTTCCAGTAGCTTCTTGTCGCTTTTTATGGATGAAGTGAACTCGACCACATCCTTTCGCACAGACCCTATTCTTCCTCCACGCAACAGTTTGGACAAATTTAACCACCTTCAACAGCTTTTTACCGCAACGGACAGCATCACCCGTCCGTCTCGGTTAACTTTTCTCTTCTTTTTTCACCTTCTCTTTCAGCATATTGGCTACTTTGGTGGGTAGTCCCCACAGTTCTATGAAGCCTTCAGAATGGGACTGATCAAACGATGTTTTGACGTCGTATGTTGCCAGATTTTTGTCGTAGAGTGACATGGGTGAGGAGCGCCCTACAACATGAGCGTTTCCTTTGTAAAGTTTCATTTTCACTTCGCCGCAGACGCGTTCCTGAGTTTTGTTGATGAAGACTTCAAGCGCCTCTCGTAGCGGGTCTATCCACAAGCCTGTGTAACCTAGGAAAGTCCACTTTTCGTCGACCTGCTGTTTGAACATGAGTTCGTGGCGTGTTAGAACCAGTTTCTCCAAGTCTTTGTGGGCTTCCAGTATTACGAGGGCGGCTGGGCACTCGTATATTTCTCGGGATTTGATTCCAACCAGCCTGTCCTCTACGTGGTCGATGCGTCCAACTCCATGCTTCCCCGCGATCTTGTTCACTTTCTCGATTAAGGCTACGGGATTCAGCTTCTCGCCGTTCAGGGCGCAGGGGACGCCGTCCTCAAATTTGATTGTGATGTATTCGGGTTTGTCGGGTGCTTTTTCGGGAGAAACTGTCCATTCGTAAATCTCTTCCGGCGGTTCCTGTTCTGGGTTTTCTAGGCATCCGCACTCTATGGATCGTCCCCAGATGTTTTGGTCTATGCTGTAGGGGTCGGATAGGTGGGGTATGGGGATGCCTTTTTCTTTTGCGTATTTGATTTCTTCTTCTCGTGATAGTTCCCACTCTCTAACTGGAGCCATCACCTTGAGGTTCGGCGCAAGGGACTTGATTGTCACGTCGAAGCGGACTTGATCGTTGCCCTTTCCTGTGCAGCCGTGAGCGACTGCTATGGCACCTTCCTTTTGCGCGATTTCAACCATCTTTGATGCGATTAGTGGGCGTCCTAAGGCTGTGCTTATGGGGTATTTTCCTTCGTATAGGGCGTTTGCTTTTATGGCTGGAAAGACGTGTTTGATTACGAACTCTTCTTCAGCGTCAATTGAGTAGTGTTTTTTGACGCCTAGGTTGTGGGCTTTCTCTTCAACCTTTTTCAGGTCGATCTGTTGCCCCAACTCCATGGTAACCGTTATTATGTCGGCTTTGTATTTTTCTTGTAACCATTTTATCAGGACGGATGTGTCCAGTCCGCCGGAATAGGCTAATATTATCGTGTCTTTCATTGGTTTTCCCAGTTTCAGCGTTTCATGTTCAGATAAGCTTATATAGATTTTGGTCAATATTAATGTAAATTAAGCAGAAGTGACCAGAAATGGTCAATTCAATCTCAAAAACCGTGCAAACCCTCATAGACGAAGACCTCTCCCTACAGGACGCCCTGCAGAGAGACTACGGAAACTACAGCGCCATAGCCAGAATGTTGCTGCCCAAAGTCAAAACAGCCGTAGACCAAAACGTTAACATCGAAAGCGTCATAACCGCAGTTAAGCGGGCTAAGGCGAACTACACGATTTTGCAGGGAAAAATAACACGTGTCGTGGCGGGAAGCGTCCTGAACATTCGAACTGACATGGCTAAGGTTTCTGTGGAGAAGACGAAAGAGAACTTGGAAAAGATAAGGAAGACTGTAGCCCGTTTTTCCGGAGAGTTTCTCCAAGTCATAGAAGGAATATCCGTGGTTACTCTGATTTCGGATCTGCTTTCTTTCCGCAAAATCTGCACTGTCTTCACCGAAAAGAGTGTGATTGATACGAAGCAGAATCTGGCAACTGTTATCATTCGCAGTCCAGACGAGATTATAGAGACTCCCGGGTGTGTTCAGGCTTTTTATAATGCGGTTTCGAGACGCCACATCAACATAGAAGAGACCATGAGTTGCTACACAGAAACGATAATCGTGTTAGCCATGGAAGACGTCAGCAAAGCCTTCGCAGCCCTCACCGACCTCATAACAGAAGCCAGAAAAAAATAGCTTAACATACAAAATGGTATTAGTTTCACATGAAATGGAAAAATGACGTTCAATAATAAGACCAATATTAAGTTTAATATTATCTATTAACCAGATTAGTAATAATGAAGAAGGGGGTTATGTTAATTACGCCATTATCACTCAGGCAGCAAAAAATTGCTTTGAAATTGGCAAGAATAGACCAAAAGGCTGTGGATATTTATTTAGGCGCTTTGAATGTATTAAGTGATCGTGATAATCCTGACAGATATTCGCAATCAGCCCACTCACTAAGAGAAGTTACAAGGATCATTTTTCAGAAAGCCAACATACCACAAGAATTATCGAACGAAGAAAATCTCAAAACCAAAATTGAAAAGAAATTCGTAGAAAACTCCGATTTGTTACCTTTACCAGCTGAAGAAGAGACAAATTTTCTCATTAAAAAATGGGTAGACATCCATAACTATTTTGTAAAAATTTCACATCATGGTGAACCTGCTATTGAGGAAGAGTTTGAAACCAAGCTTGCAGAATTTGAAACAATATTGAACAAATTTATAGAGTCAATACCTGTTACATTGGACGAATTAGATAAATTATTGAGTATTCAATCTCCTCAACAAGACGATGTTAAAAAACTATCGGGATTACTTAAACACCCATCTCACGTTGAATACTTTTTTTCCAGCCTTACTTCTCCAGACTGGCTTCAGCCTCTTTCTTCACAAGGATTTTTTTCAAATATTCCAGAAACCATCAAAGAAGGAAATTACGTAAAATTTCCAAATTGGCCGTTATCCAAGTATTTGATCAAAATCTCAGGAATTAAACCAGAAGAAGTAATTGGAATAATTAAAAAGATTCCAAAGACTGATAACGTTGGAGTGCATCTCGACTTGATCAATTGCGGTCTCCAAATGCCTTCAAATTTTGCTAAAGAAATAGTTCCTTTGGCTAAGAGATGGATAGTTAATCCCTACCGCACACTCATTCCAGAAAAAATAGGAGAATTAATTGTAAAGCTCATCAACGACGATGAAGTAGCGCCTGCATTGGATTTGTTGGTTACTCTTCTTGATGTTAAACTTCAGGATAAAGAAATGGCCGTTTTTTCCAGAGAAACTGAACCTCTTTTTAATTCTTGGGCATATAGTCAAATTCTAATTAAAATTGTCCCATTAGTTTTTGCGAAGGAACCTAACAAAGTTTTAGAGATTTTGTGTAAGAAATTATCTAAGGCAATTGCGCTTGAAAAAACCCATGAGGATGATGTTCGAGTTGACTTTTCTCGTATCTGGAGACCAGCAATTGAAGAGTCGTCACAAAATTTTGACAGAGGAGTGAAGAACAATTTAGTATCAGCAATTCGCGACAATCTTGAAAAGGTTGCAGTTGTTAACGATGAGAGTTTTAGAAGCGGTTATGACACACTATCAAAATATGTTTTTTCAATTTTCAGAAGAATAGAATTACACTTAATGAACAAATTCCCAGATTTACTCAAAACAGAAATTCAGCAGTTCTTATCTGGGAAAGAAATTTTTGAAAATAGTGATCTATACCATGAAAGGTATCACTTACTGCAAGACCAATATCAAAAACTACCAGAAGAAATTAAAGAAAAAATCCTAGAAAGAATTGAGGAAGGACCTGATTTAGGAAGGTTTGAATTAAACTACAAAGATAGAACTGGAAATCCTCCTACAGAAGAGGAAAAAATGGATTACAAATCTCGCTGGCAAAGGCTGGCATTGTATCCAATACGGGATCATATTCCTGCTAACTGGAAAGAAAAAATGAAAAAGTTTTTGACACAATATGGAGAACTAGACCACCCTGACTATCTTTCTTACCACGGACCTATAGTTGTAGGTTCAACATCTCCAATAAGTGAAGAAGAATTCAAGAAGAAATCACAAGAAGAACTTCTGGATTTCCTTAGGACGTGGAAACCATCTAAGAAGCATTTTTCACCAACCAAAGAAGCTCTTGGCGGAATAATGGGTAAAGTAATTTCTGATGATCCCAAAAAATATGTTTCAATCAGTAAAAATATTAGAGAATTATCACCAGTGTACATCTACCACTTTTTAGAAGGATATCGAGATGCTATCAAAAAAGGTAACAATTTTGATTGGAACCAAATAATTACACTTTGTAAAGATATTCTAGAAACCTTAGAAAACAAGACCTTTCCTACTGAAGATGATTTGTATGATTTTAAAACTGTTAAAAGCGCTGTTTGTGACATTTTGGAAGAAGGGTTACGTAACAATAATTTTCTCCCTATTGAATTCCGAACATCTGTTTTGGATTTAATAAGAATTCTTCTTAAGGACAATGAACCTGATCAAACTTATGAAAACAAACACGTAGGAGAAAACATGGATCCTTTCACTCTTTCATTAAACACTGTTAGAGGAAAAGCCATTCATGCTTTAGTTCTCTATGCATTGTGGTGTGCAAACCACATCAGTTCGCCAGAAGTTGTAGATAAAATGGTTCCAGAAGTTAAAGAACTGCTTGAGTTGCACTTGAATCCCGATTACGAGCCTACACAGACAATCAGAGCAGTTTATGGGTTCTATCTTCCAAATCTGTTTTATTTAAACAGTGATTGGACGGAAAGACAACTGTCAAATATTTTCCCAAAAGAGGCGGAATTTAGAGCTTTATCCAGAGCCACATGGGAAGCGTACATAAAATACGCCAGATTCTATGACTCGGTCTATTCCAAAATGAAGAATGAATATCGCAATGCAATCAATAAGTTAAACAGTCCTAAAATCTCACAAAATGCAAAGTCGAAACTGGCAGAGCATCTCATGCTTGCTTATCTTCGAGGACTGGAGGACTTGGGAAACGATTCATTGACAACTAAATTCTTTAAAATGAGGCAGTATCAAGCCAACGAACACGCAATATGGTTCATTGGAAAAGTCTTAGACAATATCCAAAAAGAGGAAACTGACATAAAAGTCAAAAAAAGAATAATGGAAAGATGTTTGAATATATGGAAGTGGAGAATAGAAGAAGCAAGAAAAATGAATGAAACCGAACGAAAACAATTTGCAAAAGAGCTGAAGATGTTTGGATTTTGGTTTATCAACAGTCCTTTTGACAAAAAGTCTGCAATTTCTCAATTATGTATTACCCTGGAGATTACTGAGGGAATAATGGATTTTGCTACAGAGATTATAAAAAAACTTCCTGAATATGCTAGCGACTATTCTTCCGAAGTTTTGAGAATATTGGATTTGCTGATTAGAGGTGATCAATACGCGATGTTGCCTATGTTATCGAAAGAAAAAATCAGCGATATACTTGAAATTATAACCACGAAAAGACCCCCTCAGGAAATCAGGATTTCCGTAAATAGACTAGTTGACAGTTTGACACGTATGGGTCATCATGAATTTAGAAAATTTTTCATAAAAGAACAAGTATAATAAATAGACACAAAACAGAACGTAAGCAAAGCCTTCGCAGCCCTCACCGACCTCATAACAGAAGCAAGAAGAAAAACAGCCTGATCATATTAGGAGACTAATAATACTTCATTGTTGAAAACAGCCTTTTTTCCAAAAACCTAGGATAACAAATCTAGCCTTCTCTTGTCCCAAAAAGGTTAAGTTCTGCTGAAAATAATGTGAAATCAAGATGGATGGTGAGATGGTTTGCTTGCCTATATTCTGATTACGGTGAAGTCGGGTTCAGAGAGGGAATTCCTAAAAGAAGTCTCTGAATTCAAGGAAGTAGTAGAAGCGAATCTTGTGATTGGAGAAAATGATGCTGTAATAAAGGTGAAGGTTGAGGATATATCTCAGCTGGACAAATTCTTAACCGACAAACTCAGAGTTCTGCCAGACGTCTTTCTCACAACAACCATGATAATCACTGAACAATTCAAATGAGCAGACTCAGTTTCCCCGTTTTTAGATTGAAAGTTTCTCTATCTGTTCCAAGACATAACGCCGTATTTCTTTTGGCTTCGGCAGTTCTGCAACAATTTTCCCCTGTTTAACAAGAGGTTTCAGCATCGGCGTTGTTTCCCCTCCGCACTCTGGGCATGTGGGTTTGGGCGAATTGAAAGGAAGCACTGTGTCAACCAAGCATTCTGGGCATCTCCAAACCTGCTTTTTCCCACCCAGTTTACCCCTTTTAGCCACAAGCCGCCCCTCCAGCTCAATAATGTCCATGGCAAAATCCACGGTAGGCGCATTACTGACAGAAGTTCCTACACCGAAAGCCTCTGCACCAGCATCACTCAGAACCTTAACCTTCTCCTCATCAAGACCTCCCGAAACGAAAATCTTAACATCTTTGTAGCCTCTCACATCTAACTCCCAACGAACCTCTCTAATTATATCAACAAAGTTTCCTCTCCTCGACCCCGGAGTATCCAACCTCACACCATACAGCCGGTCCTTCAAGGCTTCAGCAGCCATTACCGCCTCCATCTTCTCGTCGCAATAAGTGTCCACCAAAGCAACTCTGGCAACAGCCGGAGAAATTACCTCGTCAAACGCTCTCCAAGCTTTAACTTGGTCTCCGAACATGATTATTAGAGCGTGAGGCATCGTTCCCATCGGCTTCTCCCCGATGATTTCAGCTCCTTTCAAGCTTGAGACGCCGTCAAAACCCCCAATGTATGCTGCTCGGTCAAGCATGGGAGACAACGCTGGATGCATACGGCGAATACCAAAAGCAACAACAGCCTTTTCGCCAGCAGCCTTCTTTATCCTACCCGCCCGTGTAGTCGCTCCAGAAGCTTGACATATGAGACCTAACATGGGAGTCTCCAAGATACAATATTCTCCGTAGGCGCCTTCAATGAACATGACTGGTTCTCTAACGCCCCTGCAGTCGGTTGAGTAGAAGATGCTTCCCTCCGGCATGGCATAAACATCCACTGGCACACCGTCGAACAGGCGAGCCATCTCTTCTATTCCGCAGAGGACGCCCCAAGGCCAGCCGCCCGGAAGCTTGCCAACCGTAACCTCTGCCAAAGCATTAAGCTTGTCCAACTTTTTTGCTTCAATAATCTGTTTTGTTCTGGAGAAGTAAATGTCGGTGGTCAAACCGTTCTTAATTTCTTCGTCTGTGGCATGATGAAAAAGTCTCAAAACACTTTCCTCCAAAAATCATCTTAAACAACAATTGAAGTTTGGTGCTTAAATTTTTTCGGTAAAACATCGCCCATCTACATTGGGCAAAGTCGTTTCACACAATTGCCATCAAAAGATAGACGTAGCCTACCTCTATGACCGCTGCTATGAAGAAAAGCAAGTAGATACCCGCAAGGGCTTTCAAGGTCATTTTTCTCTTCAAAGTTCTCGCAATTGTCTGGAAAATCCCGTATCCTTCAATGATAGCGTTTGGCATGCTCAAAAGAATGACAAAAAACAAGGTGTTCACGAAAACTTGACCGTAAACCAGCATGCTTGCCCTGAGGATGCTTAACAGAATGATCATTATGGTGAAAACAAAAGCAAATATGCGGGGGTTATGGAGAACCACGTATTCTATTTTTCTCTTAGGCATGAAAGTTAAGACAAGCCCAACATAGAACGTCATTCCCAGCAATATAAGAGAGATCACCAGAACATTGTGAATGAAAATAAACCCAACAGCAAAGATTGGATTCTCAAAAACGTTTCCTGAACTCCTGAAAAAAGAAGTGTTCTCCAAGTACGCTGGTATCAGTAACAAGAGAAAAACTAAACCGAGAATAATTGTTCTTTTTTTCGGGTCCACTGTTTTTTCCTCACTGCTTCCAAAGTTAAACTATTGATAAAAATGGCAACCACCTGAAAAGCGCTGTTGAAATCCCCAAAAGGACACTTAAAACAATCAGAATAACCACTGCAACGATCACTGACACTATTCCCACTGCTATGGAACCCAACAACCCCGTTTCATAGTAGTGTCTAACTAAAAGCAACCAAGCGACTAAAGAGAGAATTATGGCAATTTCCAGACTAAAAATTGAAAGGCAGACAATCAACACGAGGGTTCCGAGAACAGAAATGGCAAAAGCATCCTTGAAGAGGGCTCTCCGTCCTCCAACCACAATTCTGCCCGCTAAATAAAAGACGACAGACAAGACAACAAAAATTATGGCGAAAGAGATTATGGAAAAAAGAATCTCGGTTAGTCCAGATGGCTGAAACAACATTCCCGCAATCAGGGCGACAATGGAAGCTGCCAACATAAAACGTCACCAAGGTATCCTACGATAACCACAGGCTACCAGATAAAGGATTTGTCAACCTATCACAAATTTTTCCCTCTAAATTTCTGACCAAAAACAGTCTCCAAGAAGATAATCCAGCGCAAAACCTGAACATAATATGTTTTGCCTCTTTTCCGAGAAAGCAGTAACTCTATTAAGGAGGATAATTCCAGAAATAGAATTCCTGTTAAAAGGACGTTGAATTTATGAAATCACAAAACCCTGCCATAATCGGAGTTGGCAGGACAAAATTCGGAGAACATTACGAAAGAGACCCAGAAAAACTGATAGAAGAGGCTGGACTTCAGGCTCTAGATTCTGCAGGCGTAACACGAAACGATTTAGACGCCTGCTACTTCTCAGATTATTTCCTTCAAATCACAAACAAAATCGGCTTAGAAGAGGGCTTCCTTTCTGAACTTCTGGAACTTCATGTTCCCATGGAAAAAGTGAGGTCTTTCAGTTCCGCACTCCTTAACGCCTGTCACGCAGTTCAATCAGGAAAATACGACATCGTCTTGGTGGGTGGGGTGGAGAAAATGACTGACCGCTGGGACAAAATAAGAGACGACCTCATGCTCCTAGAGGACCCATGGAGCTACTACGCAGGATGCACACCTGAAGCAAACCACGAACTTCTTTTCAGAGGCTACATCAAAAAATATGGAATCTCAGGAGAGCAACTCGAAAAATTCAACCTAGCTTTAGCTCAGATATCCGTCAAAAATCACCAAAACGCCACCGAAAACCCATACGCTCAATATACGCGTGCAATAACAGTGGATAGCGTCCTGAAGGCGCGGACTAATGCCTGCAAGTCTTTGGGACTCTTTGATTTCGCTCCTATCTCTGACGGAGCCTCAGCCTTGATTCTGACAAGTCCAGAGACCGCTAAGAGTTGTTCAGGTAATCCAGTTTACGTGTTGGGTTCGTCTTCAGCCACTGACTACATCACCTTTCCTTCACGGGAAGAAAGAACAGGGTTCGTAGCCAGCACTTTAGCTATGCAAGCTGCCCTCAAACAGGCTAAAGTTAACATAGGCGACATTCAGTTAGCCGAACTCTACGACCAATCCACGCTCTTGGAGATGATATCTCTAGAAGACCTAGGCTTCGCTAAGCGAGGGAAGGCTTGGCTTGACGTCTACAACAGCTGCCAAGAATATTGTGGCTATTACGAGATTGAAGGAAACAAGCTTATTGTAAACGGGAACGGAGGACTCAAGGCTGACGGGAATCCCCTAGGAGCCACCGGAGGAGCACAAATCTTTGAGGTTACAAAGCAGATTATGGGAAAAGCTGGTAACCGACAAGTGAAAGTGAACGGAGACACGCCTACACTGGGTTGTGTCTCAGAGTTGGAAGGTTTTGGCACAAAAGCCTACCTACATATTTTGGGGAGGAATTAAGATGAGCAGCGAACCTATCGAAAGAAGGGTCTCCTACATAGGGGACAGACTGCGAGGCAGCAGATGTACCCTCTGCGGAAAAGAATACTTCAGAGGCAAAGATTACTGTGGTAGCTGTGGAAGAAAGAGCTTCGGAAAGATGCAAGACATAGACTTCTTCTATGATCAGGGTAAATTGGAAGTCTCCACCCTCGTTTGCCAACCCACAAACAAGTTCGTCAAGATGGGATCTTACATTTACGGCGTTGTTTCATTTCACGACGGAAAAACGATGGTCCCAGGAAGAATAACCGATCTATTGCTTAAGGACAGAGTTGATACTGCCTCTTTTGAGGGCAAAGATGTTGTTCCAAGGTTTCGAAGAAGGTACGCCGTAGGAGAAAGCGACATTGTTCCAACAATCTCCCTCGCTTTCACTCTTGCAGACGGCTACTATCCACATCAGGAATACAAAGTGGCGAAACCAAAGAAGGAGTATGAAACACCTGGAATAGTTGGTTATGGAGTCTACACCTCAAAATTCCGAATAAAAGAGGGAACGATGGAACGTTCTGTGCCTTTCATCGATGAAGACGCTGTTACAGCAGCAGTTGAGGCTGGAAAAATGGCTTTGATTCATTCTGGAGTAGACAAAGCACTCATCGGCAAAGTTTATGTCGGCTCAGAATCAAACCCATACGCAGTCAAACCCATAGCCTCCAAAGTATCCCAAGTTCTGAAACTAGGTAAAGAAGAGAAAGCTGACGGTGTCCAAAGCGTGGACGCCATTGACACAAGGTTTGCCTGCAAATCAGCTACGAGCATGTTCAAAGACGCAGCCGCTCTAGTTCATTATCCCCAAGCCCACACAGACTACGCCATGTCTATAGGAGCAGACAACTCTCAAGCCGCCCCCAGAAACGAACTTGGCGGAGAGCTGGACCTCTTCGTGGGTTTCGGCGGCTCCGCATTCATCTTCGGCAAGCATGACGTTATAGCTGAACTGGAGGGCTGGTATTCCTGCACTTCAGACACACCGGACTTTTGGAGAAGAGACCAAGAAGCGTACCCCAGACATGGAGGACGATTCACCGGTGAACCTGCCTACTTCAAGCACGTTCTAAAGGCATGCAAAACCCTCATGGAACAACTTAATCTTCAAGTGTCCGATGTGAGTTATTTCGTTTCTCACCAGCCGAACATCGGATTTCCAGTTAAAGTTGCCCGTCAACTAGGATTCAAAGAGGAACAGTATGCACCGAGCCTGAAGGTGGCAAAGTTTGGCAACACATATTCTGGGTCTTCCCCAATCGGTTTGGCGGCTGCCCTAGATATTGCTAAACCCGATGAGCGAATAATTATCGTCAGTTACGGATCTGGGGCTGGAAGTGATGCCTACTCTCTGTTGACTACCAGTCAGATAGTTGAGAAGAGGCAGCGGCAGAAGTTTACGGTTCGCCATCAGATTGAAAACGAAAACTTGGAGTATGTCGACTACAACACTTACCGGAGGCTCAAGCACGGGCTCTGAAACCCAGATTAGTTTCGTTGATATTGCCTGATTTAACTCTCAAAAACCTTATTTCATGATTACGGCATATTACAGAGGCGAGGTTATGCACCAATGGTCTCAAAAAGAGAAATAATTATCTGGATATCGGTTTTCGCAACTTTCCTCGCGGTTTTGGCTTCCGTTGCAATGGTTGTCCAATTAATAAACGAGGGATCAGGTTTCATCGTGAGACCTTATCTCATCGGAGACCTATTAAACAGCGTGTTCGGCGACCTCAGTGTAGATGTTTATCTGGGGATATCCATAATTATAACATTCCTACTTCTAGGTGTCACCTGCTTATTCGCATTCGGTAAACAACCGCCTGACCCTGAAATCCTTGAGATGTTGTCGAATGTAGAGGGTGACTTGGCGGCTCTTAGTAAGACCCAAGAGGCTACAACGACGGAGATGACTGAGCAGTTGGACTACAACCGAAAGACAAATCGGAAGTTTTTCAATGAAATAAATTCAAACCTTGAAGAAGCTAACAAAGAAACACTTGCTCTTCTTGGAAGTCATGGAAGAGCGATAAAAAAGTCTAGTCGGGATTTGGGCGCCCTTATTGAGAATAAAGCAAATGAAACTGGAGAAAAGTTGTCCGCTGATTTGAAAAAGCAAGGTGCAGTCGTGAGAAGAGTTAGGCGGTTAAGTGAAGCTAATGCCACAGCTTTGAACATGCAGAAAGCAGAGCTGGAAGAGATTAAACTCGGTCTTGAAAAAATTGAGGGAAAAATAGTGCCGATTCAAGCCAAGTTGAAGAGCCGTGATAATCCTGAGGAGATAAAGGGGATTGGACCGGCTTTGGGGAAAGAGTTGAAAGAGCTTGGAGTGACATCTGTTGGCGAATTTATTACAACTGATCCAGCTGTTATCGGAGAGAAAACGCGGTTGTCTCAAGAGATGGCGGAGAACTTTCAGGCAACGGCTCAGCTAATGATGGTTCCAGGCGTAGATGACGGTGATGCTGAATTGCTTATAGAAGCTGGAATAAAGTCAAGAAAGGAACTGGCGAATCAGGATTTGATTCAGCTCAGCAGTAAGGTAGGCAAAATCGCAAAAACTTATGTTGATCAGGGCAAAATTTCTAAGGATGAATATCCGACAATCGAAGAAATCTGCTCTTGGATAAGAATGGCAGCATGATATTATCAGCTGTTATGAACTGCTGTTGAGGAATAGTTAAATACGCGCGCTTAGACTATAATCCCGTCGTTCTAAAATGATACGAAGACTCGTCCTAGACGTCTTGAAACCCCATAAACCCAGCGTTGTTGAACTTTCTGAAGTTCTCAGTCACCTCGAAGGCGTGGAAGGGGTAAACGTAATTATCTATGAGATAGACCAGCAAGTTGAAAATGCGAAGGTCATCATTGCTGGAAACTCGATTAGTTTTGAGGAGATCAAGAAGAAAGTGGAAGAAATGGGAGCCACTATTCACTCCGTTGACGAGGTTGCAGCTGGAAAAAGAATCGTTGAAGAAGTAAGAACGCCACAAGACAGATTCGCCAGAATGTAAGATAAGTTCAGGACTGAATGGGTTTCTAGAAGAAGTTTATTTGTGGCGTTAAGTTTTAATAGAAATCCAAAAGAAGGTAATTAGGAAGTCCATGCTGACAATCATTCTTGTTCCGCTAGCGGTGGTAATCTTTGTTTATGTGGCGATTTGCTATTTTCTTTCAAGAACAGTCATCTACTTGGATAGGCAACCTGTGCCAAAAACGCCAAAAGAGTATGGAATGGATTACCAAAACGTAGAATTCAGGACAGCAGACGGGGTTAACATAAAGGGGTGGCTCATACCCGCCAAATCAAACAAGTTGATAATTATCACTCATGTTGGGGGATTGACCAAGTATGGGTCCACTAAAGAGTTTAGTAGTTTTTCTAAACTTTACAATGAAGAGATCGAATTTTTGAAAGTCGCTAGACATTTGCACAATGAAGGCTTCGGAGTTTTGATGTTTGATTTTCGTAACCATGGCGAAAGTGACCCAAGTCCGAATGGCGGCAAAGCGGGAATAGGCTTAGAAGAATATCAGGATGTTGTGGCAGCGATGGATTACATTCAAAGTAGCGAAAGTTTGCGAGATAAGGAAGTGGGTTTTGTCAGTTTTTGTATGGGAGCAAACTCGACAATTATTGCTATGAGTAAACAGCCCAAAAAGTTTGAAAATGTTAAATGTTTGGTTGCTGTTCAGCCGATTTCTATGGAAGTGTTTGTGCGCACATATTTACGAAGACGACTAACTCTTTTTGTAGCCACACTGCTGTTTCCCTTGATTAAAATATTTGTTAACTTGCAAAGCAAATACCGCTTGGAAGATATGTCGCCAGCCAAGTTTGTTAAAGACATTAAAGTGCCAACATTGTATGTTCAAACAAGAAATGACCCATGGACAGAACTAAACGACATACTAGTCTTCTACGAAAACACGCCAACCGAAAAGGAACTCTTTTGGATTGAAAAACTGAACCACAGATTTCAAGGTTACCAATATTTTGGAGAACACCCCGAAAAGATGCTCTGGTGGCTCAAAAAATGGATGTAAGCTTTTGATGGTTGAAAAGTTGGTTTGCTGTTTTTTTCTGAAAAAATTTTGTTTTCAACATACTGCTGTTATTAGTCTTCAAATATGATTTGCGTGTGTGTTAAGGTTTAACTTCTTTGTTATGCTGCTCCTAGCAGGAATGCAATTGTTATGGTTGCTATGCCGGCTATTAATGTTTGGATTCCGTAGAGTAATGCATTTTCTTTAGCTATTTTTCCTAGATACATTCCAAGAATAAACAGAGTGACCATTGTTACTATGAAGGAAGGAATGTAAGCGCTTCCAGCTTCAAGCCACCCAATCAAAGAAAGTATAAATGGCATCAAAGAAACGAGCGCGGTTAAAATGGGTGAGCCTCCGTCAACGACAGCTGCGAAAAAAGAAACGAATGAGGAGGCGTCGGTTATAACGGAATCATCAAGTTTCGTTATCATCGCGCATTCAAGGTCTTTGAGGTCTCGTTTCCTTTCAGCCCTTTCAGTCATGTAAGCCCCGAATAATCCTGAAATTCCCATTGCTAAGCAAGCACCCAAACCAGCAGTTACAACATACTCTGCTGTTGCATCTAAAACCCATGAACCAACAATTATCCCCAGCATAGTCATGGAACCGTCAAACCCGTTCTTGACAAAATACCTTCTCGCTATCGGTCCCATCCCAGTGATTTTAAGGTACATTCGAACGCGTTTAATTGCAGCTTTCAAACGACTAAGCAAAGTTCATCACAACAAAAGTTCTACGAAACTCTACGCCAATAATGCAAAAACACATTGCACTTGATTGAGCCATTAACTAACCAATCTTCCCTTAGCATTTACCTACTTGCTAGAACTTAATGAACTTTTTCCCATTATATGATTTATGACAAACTCGAAATAGGTCTCTTAGACGCGGTTATGCTTACTAATTTGAGGCAACTTTGGGCAATTAAACAGGGGATGTTAACAGTTATTAGGAGGTTAGGGAATTCCTTTAGCTAATCAGAAATTCATGCAAAAAACAATTGATTGTTGTGGAGACTGCACGAAAGTTGGTTGGTCGAGAAGTACTTGAGGTCCTATATTCTCCAGTTAAGGCTTTTCGAAAAATAATTGAAAAACCTGACTTCAAAGGAGTCCTCCTAGTCATAGCTCTGATAGTAGCCTCCATGGTAGTTTCACAATACGTCCTCGCGTCGAAGCTTTCAATAGAAAACAGAATGCCACAAAACGATGAATGGAGCGAATCACTCACAAACTTACACAACTGGACCTCCAATGGGGCACTCGCAATAGACGAAACAGATTACCAAATGGGAAACACAGATGGCAACCACAGCATAACATCTTCAGTTGTAGACGAAGCAGGCATATGGATGAAAATAACCGATATTGAATCCGTCAACAGTTCAGAGAACGGCTACACAGAACTGTTCTTCTGGATCAAATGGACACATGAAAATGAATCGCCCAGTTCAGGTAAACTGAAACTGTTCTCTGGCAACGAAGACAGCTACTTTGAAACAGAAATAACTAACCTCTTAGGAGCAAACGGAGAATGGGTAAACACAACCCTCAACGTCGGACCAGATCAAGGTTGGACTACAACCAATTCACCAGACTGGCAAAGCATAACTGGACTAGAATTCAGTTTAGATTGGTCAGAATCGGCTAACGCAACCATGAAAGTTGACGGCTTGTTTTTCAGAAAGTTCGCTTCCCCCCTCATAACAGGAGAATTTAACGTAGTAATATTAACTGTTGTAATTCAGGTTCTGATAAACTCTGCCATAAATTGGGTTTTGTGGGCAGGCATTCTGATAATAGTCGGAAAACTTTTCCACGAAGACCTTGGACGATGGAATGTTTTCTTCGTCATCTTCGGACATGCTTTCATAGCCACCGTCGTCTATACCCTCTTGAACACAATTCCCCTCGCAAGCCTACCAATGCTGCAAGTCCCATTGGATGCTGACGCCTTTAACGCTATGCTCAACGCGGTTTGGGGTCCCCTTCTGGCTTACCAAGTGTGGCTATATGTCCCATTAATAGGAGAAATTTGGATAGCCGTTCTCGGCGCCGTTGTAGTGCGCGTTTTGAAGGAGACAACTTGGGGGAAAGCTGCAACCATCGCAACAGTTGCCTTCGGCATAAGATTCTTCCTGAGATTATTCTTCGGTTTCTAAACAATACCCTATTTGGCCTTCTTGCAAAGTCCTTAGGAATGAAGAAATGAACGTCTTTAACAGCCCGAATTACCTGTAAACGGCTTGTAGAAACCTTGAATGTTAGGCGGTAAAACTTATATTTGACCTTAATCTCCTTCAATTCACTAGCCAACAAAACGGAGCAAATCGTTTGATTACGAGCTGGTTCATTTTGGCGGCTTCAAACAAAACGAGAGGAAGAAAGATTTGAAAATTAATGAACTCAGAGATGGAATGCGAAGAATAGACATTGAAGCAAAGGTGATCCAAAAATCAGAAACCCGCGAAGTTCGATCAAGATACACAAACGAAACCTACAGAGTAGCCGATGCCACAATAGAAGACGAAACCGGCACCATAACATTAACCCTGTGGAACGAACAGATTGACCAAGTTAACGTCGACGACAGAGTAAAAATCGAGAATGGATACATCAAATCCTTTAGAGGAGAGCTTCAACTAAACTCTGGAAAATACGGAACCTTAACAGTCCTGTAGGCTTTTTTCTATATGATAACCAAGAGGTTAAAAGAATGCCATATGAACGAAGAGGTTTTGATCGAAGGATTCCTCCAAAGCCAGTTGAGATGGGAAAAGAATACGACGTAGAAATTCAAGAGACGAGCCGCCGAGGAGAAGGAATAACAAGAATCGAAGGATTAGTGGTCTTCATTCCTAACACCAAACCCGGAGACAAAGTGCGAATCAAAGTAACTAGAATCAGCAGACGAAGCGCAGAAGCAGAAGTGATCGGGGAAGCAAAAGAAGAAAGCGAAACAGAATAAACCCCAGATTTTCACGAACCGCAAACCAAGATATTGTTTCGTCCCTTTTTCAGGGAATTGTGTTTTGAGAGTTAAGGTTAATATTAAAGAGAAATTATACCAGAGAACGTAGTTTAGAGAACCCCTATTAGCCCGGTGGTGTAGCGGCAATCATGGAGGCCTTTGGAGCCTTCGACGGGAGTTCGAATCTCCCCCGGGCTACCATTCCCGAACTTTGATTTGCAACAGCAATAGCAAAAACCTAATAACCTTGTGTTGTAACCTAATTCGACATGATTCCGAGATTTTTTTTCTTAACTAAGGGTGTTGGCAAACACAAAGATTGCTTACAGTCTTTTGAGTTAGCTTTGAGAAGTGCCAAAATCCATCAGTATAACATAGTTAGTGTTTCTAGCATAATACCGCCCGGATGCAAACGCATCTCAAAGGAACAGGGCTTAAAGATGCTGAAACCTGGAGAAATTATTTTTGTTGTCATGTCCAAGAACTCAACCAATGAGCCACAGATGCTCATTGCAGCGTCAATAGGTGCCGCATTTCCATCAACCAAAGACAGTTACGGGTACCTTTCTGAACACCACTCCTTTGGACAGACCGATGAGATGGCTGGGAATTATTCTGAGGATTTGGCTGCAACAATGCTGGCTACAACCATGGGACTAAAATTTGACCCCGAAACTGCTTGGGACGAAAGAAAACAACTATTCAAAACCAGCGGACTAATAATCAAAACAACTAACATAACACAATCCGCCACTGGGGACAAGAATGGGTTATGGACAACAGCACTCGCGGCAGCTGTTTTTGTACCATAGGAATCCAATTACATATTTTTTTATGCTGTTAGCTTTTTTGGTGTTTTTAGTAAGGAAACTTTGATTTGGTTGATTTGTTCATTGGTTTGGAAGGCGTCCACCAGTTTTCTTATGTTTTGTGCTTCTCCTTTTACCACGATTACCTCTAGACAGTAGTCTTCGTCTATGTGAGCGTGAAGAAAAGTTGAAATTATATCGCCAAAACTGTGTTGAATTTCGGATATCTGTCCCTTCGTTGCTTCTCTTCTGTATATTATTGTTATGGATGCCGCGATTTCCCCCTCAAGTTCCCTGAGGCTTCTACTCTCCATAATGAACGTCCTCAAAGCTTGCCTAACTATCTCTGACCTATTAGCGAACCCCTGCTCTCTGATGGAGTTCTCCACTCGCTCTAGGAGTTTTTCTGGAACTGAAATGCTTATAACAGTCACGTTGAGCACCAAGTTATTAAAATATGTACATACATTTAAATATATTTTATTAAAAAACGGCAAAACTTTAATAAAGTTCTTTGTTACACAAACTAAATGGCGAAAAAGGTTTAGAGATATGAACAAACGCCAGAAAATCTTTGTGACTGCAACAACCACAATTGTTTCAATCCTGATTGTTTCTGCGGCTTTCTACCCTATTCTCCATGAGGAAACGGAAGTTGACAGGTTAAAAGTCGTAGCCACCATATATCCTCTCGCCTTCTTCGCCCAAGAGATCGGTGGAGAGGAAGTGAGTGTCCGGCAGCTCATACCCGACAACTTGGAGGTACACTCTTGGCAGCCAGCCATCTCTGATATCTTAGCAGTAGACGAGGCTGATTTGCTAATCTACAACGGAGCAACCCTCGACCACTGGTTCGAAGACGACATACTCTCCATAATCGATTCAAGCGACAAAATTATCGTAGAAACCACCGAGGGAATAGAACTTCTTGAGGCTGAATCAAAAAACGATGACCACGAGCATGAAGGATCTGATGACCCTCACACTTGGATAAGCCCCTTCATCGCAAAACAGCAAGCTCAAAAAATATACGAGGCTCTGGTCGAGAAAGACCCAACTCACGCGGATTACTATACTGAGCGATGGCAAAACCTGGAGGAAAGATTCGAAGAACTTGACGACAGATACATGAACGAACTCGCAGCTAAACAGAAGGAAGAAATTTTTGTCTCCCACTCAGCCTTCGGATATCTAGCTGACAGGTACGGCTTCGAACAGCATGGGGTTATCGGCATCTCCGCAGACGAGCAGCCAAGCGCCTCAGTGTACGCAAACCTTGTAGAACTGATGATGGAACATGAGACCTACGTTGTGTATGTGGACCCAGTTTACCCAGACGAATCCGCCCAAACCCTCAAAAATGCCTTGAAGACCCGAACCGGACATAATGTCCAAATTCTGAAACTCTATTTTATGCTCGGTCCAATGGACGGTTTAGATTACTTTGAACAACAGGAAAAAAACTTGGAAAACCTAAAGATAGGACTAGAAGCTTCATTAGAAGAAGGTAAAGTTGAAATAAAATGTTAGAGAATATTCAATCGGGCGTCATGGACCAAAAATATCCAGTGTTGGAAGTTTCCAACCTCCATGTAACTAGGTCTAATTTTCCAGTTATCGAAGACGCCAATTTCACGATTCAGCAAGGAGACTATGTCGGCATAGTGGGTCCGAATGGGGGAGGCAAGACCACTCTTATTCTAGCTCTCCTAAATCTCCTGCCTAGAACCAAAGGAACCATCCGTCTATTCGGTCAGGACATAGAATCCTTCTCGCACTGGGAAAAAGTTGCTTACGTGCCCCAAAATGCCACAAGCTTCGATCCTCATTTTCCATTATCTGTGAGAGAACTAGTAGCTCTTGGCAGGGTGAACCGAAAAAATATTGGAAGAACATTGAAGCAGGAGGATTGGAATGCAGTGGATGAATCCCTCCATTTCATGGGATTATCTGGCATTTCAGACAGAAGGATTGGGCAACTTTCTGGAGGACAGAAACAGCGGGTCTTCGTGGCTAAAGCTCTGGTGAGGAAGCCTGAAATAATTTTTTTGGATGAGCCTGTGGTTGGCGTGGACGCTAAGACTCAAGAGAAATTCTACAAGAAGCTTAGCGACCTCAACCTTGTGAAGGGCATCACCATCCTCTTAGTTACCCATGACTTAACAGCAGTTTTTTGTCGAATGTCTAAGGTTATGTGCATGAACCGCTGGGTTAATCTGGCGGAGATAACTGAAGGTTTGGAACCAGAGAAGGTTCTGAGAGAAGCTTACGGCGAACACTTCCACTTTGTCTTCCACAAACACGAATGTGAGCGGACTTTCGAAGATGAATGAGTTAATCGACATTTTCAGACTTCTTGGTTTCCAGTTCTTCCAGAATGCACTCTTAGGCGGAACCATAGCAGCCTTGGCTTGTGCTTGGGTCGGTCTCTTTCTGATACTGAGGAAGGAAGCCATGATAGGCGATGGAATAGCGCACACTGCCTTTGGAGGAATAGCTTTGGGATTGTTTCTGGGCATTAACCCACTCTTGACTGCTTTGGCTACCTCGATTCTATCCGTCTTGGGCATATCTTACATGAGAAAAAGAGGTTTAGCACAATCTGACTCTGCCATAGCCGTGATAATGACAATAGGATTTTCTACAGGATTGATAGTAATCAGTTTGGCTGGCGGATTCAACGTTGAACTTTTCAGTTTTCTCTTCGGCTCAATTCTCACGATCGACCAAACCGACCTCATCATAGTGTCTATTCTTGGAATATCAACGATACTTATTCTGGGAGTTTTTTACAAGGAACTTCTTTCCATGACCTTTGACGAGGAAGACGCAAGGTTGATGGGCATCCCTGTTAGGATGCTGTCGTTAGCTTTCAATTTGCTGGTAGCGATTACAATTGTGCTTTCTATAAAAGTGATTGGGGTGATTCTTGTTGTCGCTCTCTTGGTTCTTCCAGGACTAGCTGCTCTTCAGCTGAATCTTTCTTTTAAAGGAACAACGCTGGTGGCTATAAGCTTCGGGATTCTCAGCATGGTCACAGGTATACTGCTTTCAGCAATCTACGATGTAGCAACAAGTGGAGTAATAGTGTTCACTGCAGCAGGCTTTTTCTTATTTACAGCCATTTATCGAAGATTAGGATAGAAGAAATTTTGGATAGCTACAAAGCCTTCGTGGTTTACACTTTTACCCTGAAATCTTCCTTTACGACATTGAGCACAACGTTTGTTACTGTTTTGCTTACGTGAGGCATCTTCAAAGTGGATTTGATAAAGCTGTTGAGTGTAACTCTGTTCTGAAATCTCGCGACAACTGCTACGTCGTAGTCTCCAGTGATGTCATAGATGGATATAACCTCATCTAATTGGGCAAGTTCTTTCTCAACTTCGGGGAGATACCGCCCGTCAGCTTGAATAAGTATGAGAGCCGTCAACCCGTATCCGAGTTTAGTGGGATCCAAAATTATTGTGTAGCTTTTCAGGATACCCATGTCCTCTAAGTTCTTGACCCTGTTGTAGGCTGTTCCAACAGCTATCCCTAAACTCTCAGCTATCTTGTTGAAGCTTTTTCTCGAGTCCTCCTGTAATAAACGGATAATCTTGCGGTCGACTTCATCCACTTTATGAGGTGAATTATAATTCAGTTTCATTTCCTCCTAAATTGTTTGGCATCATTTAATTTGCTGTGGTTTAATCACGTCATGAACACTTGTTCATTAAACAAAGATATATATAAGCTTTCCTTCAGTTTATTAGAAACATTTATATACAAACATGTAATATTCTGTGTTTAAGCTGAATAAAAGGTGTATAACATGGAGGCTACAAAAACAGCCGTAGAATCCTTAAAGAAAAACAAAATCCGCTGGGTACACTCAGCCTTCGTAGACATCCGAGGTCTAATGCAGGATGTGGTGATACCCGCAAAAACCTACACGGAGGGACAAGCCCTAACCGCTGGAATCGGCTTCGACGGATCATCTGTACGAGGCTTCAAAACCATCGAAGAATCCGACATGATTCTCAAACCAGACCCTGAGACATTAGCTATCTTACCTTGGACAACTGATGAAAGACAGAAGAGCGCCATAATTCTCGGAGACGTCTACGAGGCTTTCGGAGGCACGGAGCCCTCAGACGTGGACCCAAGAGGGTACGTGGCAAAGGGAGCAGTCAAGGCAGCAGCAAATATGGGTTACACAGGCTTCTTCGGTCCGGAACTGGAATATTTCGTCTTCAGTTCCATCGACCCCACAAATCTTGTTTGGGACATGTGGGTCAGCCCAAAAGGCGGCGCAGGAGACTCTTGGGGTGCACCACGAGTTGTACCTAAATCCCCAGAAACCACACCAGGAAACCACACTTTAAGGCCAAAGGAGGCTTATTTCAGGCCGCCGCCAGAGGACACAACTGTAGAGTACCGCAACGAAGTTGCTTCAATATTGGAAGAAAGCTTTGACACAGAAATTGAGATGCACCACCACGAGGTTGCTACAGCAGGGCAGATTGAGATAGACTTCAAATACGGAGATTTGGTGAAAACCGCTGACAGGACACTTTACTACAAGTTCATTGCCAAAAACGTGGCAAAGAAACATGGATTAATCGCTACCTTCATGCCTAAACCAGTTTACCTTGACAACGCCAGCGGCATGCACGTTCATGCTTCTCTGTGGAAGGGCAGAAAAAACATAATGTATGACGAGAAAGATGAGTATGCTGAGCTTAGCCAAACGGGAAGATACTTCATCGGAGGCCTACTAGAACACGCCAGAGCCATAACCGCTGTAAGTTGCCCCACAGTGAACTCCTACAAACGACTTGTTCCCGGTTTTGAGGCTCCCATTTACATAATGTGGTCTCGCCGAAACCGGTCAGCAATGGTACGAGTTCCAGTATACTTCAAGGGTCCCCAGTTCGCCTCAGCCAAACGCGCCGAATTTCGTTCCGCTGATCCATCCTGCAACACATACCTAGCGTTTTCGTGTATCCTCATGGCTGGACTTGATGGGATAAAGAAGAAAATTGATCCCGGCGACCCTGTTGACGAGGATGTATATGAGCTGAGCGCGGAGAGAAGAAGGGTTCTTGGAATTAAGGAGTTACCAACAACGTTGAAAGACGCTCTTGAATCGATGATGAGTGACGAGGTAGTTCATAAGACTCTTGGAAGCCACATATTCGATGCTTTCATCGACTACAAGACTAATGACTGGAACCAGTATTGCCTTTATGTCACTCCGTGGGAAATAATGAAATATTTAGACTACTAAAAAAGAGAATGAGGAGAGAGGTGAATAGATATGAAAGCATATATACTGATAGAAACGAGGCCTGGAACATCCGAAGACGTCGTCAAATCCATCCGAATGCGTTTCAAAAACGTTCTGCACGCAGACTCTGTTTACGGTCGACACGATGTCATAGTTGTCTTAGAAGCCCCTGACCTCGAAACACTCAACGAGTTCGTATACAAGGTAATTGAAAAAGACCCAAACATTGTCCACACCGAGACTTCGATAACTCTGTTCTAAAAGGAGAGACTTCAGTTGTCATCAAAAAAGGATCTTCGCCGCAAGACAATAAGGGCTTTCGTCCTCTTGACGATGAAGCCTGGAAGTTCGGAGGAGATTGTGAGTTCAAGGCGAATCAAGGGCGTGAAGATGGCTAGCTCTGTATTGGGTAGATTCGATGCTATAGCGATAATAGAAGCAGAAAGTTCCGAAAAGCTAACAAAGATCATCTACGAGATGGTAGAGCAACATCCAAACGTCGTTCACACCGAAACCTTGCTATCAATGTTCACACCGCAACCTTAACTTCGCCCCTAACCACAAAACAAAATCCGCAGCATACGTGCCGTGTCGGGCTTGAGTCCTCGGGCCTAAAACCCGACAAACCATCTTCTTTTTTGTTTTCCATTTTTTGGAGTAAAGTCATTATATTTTGTTTAGGCTGTCCAGTATGAGAAGATTTGTAGATTGTTTATTTGGAGTTGTGTTTTGAGAAATTTTTTCACTTCTTCGTCTGTGAGGAAGCGGTTTCCCTTCTTGTCGGTTTGAATTGGGATTCCTGTTCTTCGCAGTTTGTCGCCTTGGGCGGAGTCGGTGAAGATGTACTGAGCGCCTTCGACGGGCAGAATCAGCTTTAGACTGGTTAGGTTCTTGGCGGGGATGCTCTGAGCAATAACATAGACAATGCTCTTAGGCTTCTTCTCTAAGGCTAACGCCTTAAATTCTTCCCAAGTTTTCACTCGATTAGTTCTTTGCATTGTTTAGTCTCTCGGCTAATTTGTTTTTTGTCTGTTCGAGCCTCTTATCTTTTCTTGTTTTTGCACTCGCTAGCAAATAGAAAGGTTTTTTTCTAACAGTGCGGTTTCAGTTGCCTGCATGCTGTGAATATTATGTTTTCAGGTGTCCTGTTGAATGGTGACCTTCTATCGATGGCAAATCTTAGGCTTGTTGTGATAGCTTTAATTATATTCGCCATTACTTTCGTTGTCGACAGGTTGGTTCGCAGGGCATTATCGCGTTACGGAAAAAGATTGGATATGGAGCCTCACGCCGTAAACATCCTGAAGCTAATTGCTAGAATCATCGTCTTCGCTGGTGGTGTTGTTGCTCTCCTAACTCTATTCAATTTTCCCATAGAATGGTTCCTCAGCATCTCAGCTCTGACAGGCGCAGCCATAGGCTTTGCCTCCACCCAGACGGTAGGTAACTTCTTGGCTGGTCTCTACCTTATGGTTTCGAGACCGTTTATGGTGAGAGACTACGTGAAGATCGGAGACGTTGAGGGCGAGGTGAAAGAGATAACAATCAACTACACCAAAATATACACTCCCGCCTACAACATCACTGAAATACCGAACAGGAAAGTTTTGGACAGCATCATCCTCAACTATTCTGGAAAAAAAGACATAATCGATTACTCCTTCAAAATGGGCTTTCCTCATCTCGAAAACAGAACAAACAAGCAGATGATCGAGGATTGCATCAAGCCAACAATCGAGAAATTTTACGAAAAATACAAAGATGTCCTTCCAAAGAAGCCAGAAGCAAGCATGTTAAACATGGACAGGCTTGGACGGGAAGTCAGTATCCGAATGTATTTCCCAGAGGGAAAAATAAACGACTTTTACAACCTCCAACCAGAACTCGTGCGGGACATAGTGCACTGCTGGGACAAGTTCAAAACAGACAAATGCGACAAAAACTGCTAGTCAGTTTAGTTGTCTGTCGCATCCATCACATCACAACAAGTAATATTTTTTTGGACAATAACTGCGCGGTTGATGAAGAGATGAAGAAGGTAAACGCGTTTAAGATTGGCGTGCTTAGTTTTCTGATAGTTTTTGGAAGCCTTGGTGGCGTGATGTATGCTCTGGCATACACAGAGAAAAGGGAGGTCGTGTATACTAACACCTTTAAAATCGGTGGCGAATCGGTTATGTTCAGAGCATTCTATCTGCCTGATCCAACATTCTTATTTGAAGTGAAAATAAGTGTTTCAAAGGGCAGCATAAAGTGGACTCCATACTCAGCAGTGATGTTTGAAGACACTCTTGGATGGTTTCCATGCCGAATAAACGGGATGCCATTCGGGACGATTCAACGATGGGTTTGTGAGACAGATGACGGCGTCGTCAAATGGAGTGTAGACCCGGAAAACGTTGACATGGTCTGGTATCTCAATTTCTACAATGCAGACCGTTACGTGAAAGAAGTTCACGTCGAAGTCACCAGAGTGTGGGAAGAACAGAATTATCAAAATTGGATGTAACCGCTGAAAGCTTGATTAGCTGTAGTTCAAAACATTGATGACAAAATTAACAGACAAATTTAACCGTCACAAATTCTCTATGTATAGTAAAGGTTATGAAGCTCTTTTCAGCCAAAAATAACCCAATAAGGACTGTTGGTGAGAATATCCTTGAAGATTTACGATGTTGTTGTCATTGGCGCCGGAAGCGGAGGATGCTTGGCAGCTAAAACTGTTACCAAAGCGGGATTTAAGGTCTGCATGATAGACCGCAAAGCAAAACAGGATATAGGAGACAAGGTCTGCGGTGACGCAATAGGAAAACATCACTTTGACAACATTGGCATAGCGCATCCTTCAGGAGAGGAACTTGAACAAAAAATTGACGGCATCAAAGTTTATTCGCCGGACATGAAGACCGTTGTCACAGTCAAGGGGGAAGGCGTTCACGGTTACTTGGTTAACCGCCAACTTTTCGGTCAAAGACTATTGAAAGAGGCAAAAGATGCTGGAGCAACCTTGATTGACTCAACAGTTGTCACAGAACCAATCATAAAAGACGGGTATGTTGTCGGCGTTTTAGCTAAAGACCTTAAAACAGGCGAAAAAATTGATTTTTCTGCCAAAGTTGTAGTGGATGCAAGTGGACATTCAGCGGTTTTGAGAAAAAAGCTCCCTCCCGAATTCGGCATCGAAAACGAAGTCAAAGATGAAGATGTTGAGGTTTGTTACCGAGAAATTCGTGAGGTGAAAGAGCCGATTGTTGACGCCGGTTTCTGTAGAATCTACTTGGACTTGACGCGTGTTCCTGGAGGATATTACTGGATTTTTCCTAAAAGTTCAACCACTGTTAATGTGGGTTTGGGGGTAGCTATGACAGAAGGATTTCCTAACCCAAAAGACCTTTATAATGAACTGATTTTGTCGATGCCCTTTTTCAAGGGTTCGCGGGCTTTGACTGGTGGTGGAGGTCTTGTTCCAACTCGGAGACCCATAAGTCCCATGGTGGGAAATGGGATTATCATTATCGGCGATGCTGCTTGTCAAGTTAATCCGATTCACGGGGGCGGAATTGGTTCTTCAATGATGGGCGGAGTGAAAGCGGGAGAAGTGATCATCAAAGCGCTGGAAAATGGGGATGTGAGCCGAGAAGCCCTTTGGCCTTATAATGGTATGTTCATGGAATTGTATGGCGCTAAACAGGCGGGACTTGACATGTTCCGCATGCTTCTTCAGCGGTTAACAAACAAAGAAATGAACTATGGCATGGCTCATCATTTGATCACTGACGATGACCTGCTCAAGGCGAGCATGGGCGAAGACCTAAAACTGAACATAACTGAGAAGACAAGTCGGCTTTTCAAGGGGCTTGGAAGTCTGTCTCTTCTCAGAAAATTGAATGCTACAGCCAAAATCATGAAAGAAATCAAAGCTTTGTACAGAAATTATCCTTCTTCACCTCAGGGACTGAAGGAGTGGGAAGAGAAGACGCAGGCTTTAGTTGAAAAAGCAAAGAAGCTTTGAGAAGAACTAAAAATCTAATTTCGAGTGCGTAGAATATGCATGTAGCTGCATTAGTTACTGGCGGCAAGGATTCTGTCTTGGCTCTTTATCGAGCCCAAAAGTTAGGTCACGATGTGGAAGTTTTAGCTACAATGATTCCGAAAAGGTCTGACAGCTACATGTTCCATTTTCCCAACATTCACCTGACAGACCATCTTTCTGGAGCAGTTGGAATTCCTTTGGTGAAAGCTGAAACCGCTGGAATCAAAGAAAAAGAATTAGATGACCTCAAGAAGTTGCTTGCGTCACTCGATGTTGAGGGCGTCGTATCTGGGGCAGTTTCATCGAGTTATCAGAAGGAACGAATCGAGAGGATATGCCAAGAGTTAAACCTCAAATCGGTTACGCCCCTTTGGCATGAAGACCCCTTAGAGCTTCTGAGGGAGATGATTGAATTAGGTTTTAAGGCTATATTCGTGGGGGTATACGCCTACGGTTTTGATCAGAGCTGGCTGGGAAGAGAAATTAACTCTGCAACTTTGGAGAAGCTTGTGGAACTTCATGAGGAATATGGGATTTCTTTGGTGGGTGAGGGCGGCGAATACGAGACTTTAGTTCTTGACGCTCCATTTTTTAAGAAACGCATTAAGATTCTGCAGAGTGAGACAACCTATGAAGACTACACGGGCGTTCTTCGTGTGAAAGAAGCTGAACTTGTAGACAAAAGCTGAGTAGATTAACCATCAATAATTTTGTTGTGGCATCCGCCAACTGCTTTTCGATTTTTCAGATAGGTTTAAGAGTGTGTTTGATGTGGCATTTTTCAATTTAGTGAGGTTTTAAATATGGAATTGAAAGGAAGTCGAACTGAGAAGAATCTGTTAGCGTCATTTGCGGGTGAATCTCAAGCTAGAAACAGATACACTTTCTTTGCAAGCAAAGCAAAAAAGGAAGGATACGAGCAGATATCAGCTATTTTCACAGAAACAGCCGACAACGAGAAAGAACATGCTGAACTCTTCTTTAAACTGCTGAAAGGCGGAATGGTGGAGATTACGGCAGCTTATCCTGCAGGAGTAATAGGGACAACAGCGGTGAATCTGAAGGAAGCAGCAGACGGAGAGAAACTAGAGTGGGGAACCCTTTATCCGAACTTTGCTGAGGTGGCAGACGAAGAAGGGTTCAAGGAAGTAGCTAATACTTTCCGTATGGTTGCTAAAGTGGAGCAGCAGCATGAAAGGAGGTACCTGAAACTGTTGGCAAACGTTAAGCAAGGGAAAGTCTTCAAAAAAGACAAGCCTATCAAATGGAAGTGCAGAAACTGCGGTCACGTATACGAGGGCAGCGAAGCTCCTGAAAGGTGCCCGGTCTGCGATCACGCGAGAAGCTACTTCGAAGTTTGGTGCGAAAACTACTGAGTGTCTGTGTGAAAAGGAGGTGTAAATTTGACTGAGAAAGGACAAATCTACCTCTGCGAGATATGCGGAAACAAAGTGGAAGTGATAGAAGCAAGTTTTGGCACCCTAGTCTGCTGCGGACAAGACATGACTCTAGTAGAATGATCCTGGCGACATCGTCAGATATCTTTCCCCTCTTTTTCTTGCGTTCGCGTTATTGATCAACACTGACCCTATTGTAACTGACTTGGAGCTAGAAGCCGCAGCGTTTCTCTGTTTGGCGGGACAGAGGGAGTTAATCGACGATTCCTTTATTGAACTAGTTATAGCAAGCCAAGATATCGACGGGGGGTGGGGTGATGATGACCGTAGGTGGCACACCACAATCTTGGGACTTTTGTTGTTGCTGCATGTAGAATTTCCCTCCGACACATATCCACAAACGCTGGCTCCGAAGTCACTCTGAGGAAAAATGCGCGCGAGTATTTTTTTCTAATTTCCAATTTTTCTTTTTGTGTGAGAGATAGTAAGAGGTAGAAAGATGTTGGGTTTTGGGGTTAAAATTTAACCCCTAGTTGCTTATCATTAAGGCTTAATTGTTACCTGAAATAGTTCTTCTCGTCTGCGTTGCGAAAGGATTTTTAGTGTGAACGAAAACAGGGAACTTAATGACTGAGCAAACTGTGCTGGCGAAATTTTCCAAAACGGAAAGTGTATGTAAATCTTGTAAACATTTCACCAAGTTGGAAGGGCGCTTCTTCTGCAAATTAATGGGCGCCCTCCTTGCAGAACAAACAATTTACATTCCTTGTGACCTGAAAGAGCCAATTAAAGCAAAGTAGGCTGAAAAAGGTTTATTAACTGATATTTTAGCTGGCGATACATCCCGAAGTTATTAATCTATTTTTGCATCCCTTTCTTCCAGCAAATACTCTTTCTCTACAAATATCAATGCCTTAGTGTTATTGTATAGAAGATTCTTCTATTCCTCAAGTAGCAGTATTGAATTATCCCCTTGCTAACTTCTTGTTTCTTCAGTCCTTCTAATTGATTCTTTCACAATCTCTATTTCAGGGCTTTCGGGGGCGCAACTTTCGTAATAGCGTAATGAGGTTCTATAGTTTTCTAGTGCCTTTTCCCAATTTCTCTGCTCTTCGTATACCATGCCGATTTGGTGATATGTACTTCCTAACTTATGGAATTGTTTAGTGTTCTGTTTCCATTCTAGTGCTTTCGAGTAGTTCTCTAGTGCCTTGTTCCAAGCTCTCTGCTCTTCGTATACCCTGCCGATTTGGTGATATGTACTTCCTAACTCATGGAATTGTTTAGTGTTCTCAGACCATTCTAGTGCTTTCGAGTAGTTCTCTAGTGCCTT